>CAZWRN010000010.1:0-48855 GCA_964636275.1 uncultured Gammaproteobacteria bacterium | reverse complement strand
CATGGCAGCCTTCAATTTTGGCAAATCATCATCAAGGAATCTATCTTTATGAAGGAGCCATATATGCACTTGTTCCTGTTTCAATCTCATTGATACATACTCTTTTTTCTATGTTTATTATTAGTGGTGGTTTCTTTTTACTTTGGGGAGCTGCCGCATTTTTTACCAGAAGAACCTTTTTATCTTTGATATGCTCTTTGGTTTTCTTTATATCTTTTGGTGCAATATTTATTCCCTTACCTTCTGAATTAGCAAATTATATAAATTATGATTATGTACATCAAATTGATAAGCTACCCATTTTTACTGATGTAAAAAACAGATTGGGTGGATCTTCAAATCTGAATGAAATATTTTACATTAATCATCGTGTGGCTGCATTTGCGGGCATGTTTTTATTATGGGTATTGTCACAAATGATGTTTAAGAAAACACTCAGACTCCAGCTGGTGTTTTTAGGGATATTAGCTCTTCCAATAATTTCAACCGATGAAGTGGTACTCCCATCACTGGGATTAATGTTTTTATATTGGTTAATTTCAGCACTTAGAAAATCTCGTGAAAAAGGGAAATTGATCTCACTGATTATTTCCGGATTAGTATTTATTATTTGTTTTTTTCTGGTAGGAGGTGCATTGCGGGATTCAGTTTTGACTCCAGCTTCTGAATCAAGATTCCAATTATTGTTTCATTTAGATTCATTAAAATACAGACTTAGTGAACTTCGTGGAACAATACTGATTTTACCTGTTAATTTCATGATCTATCTACCGCACCTGTTTTTCTATTTTATATTGGCAGTCTTTTCAAATTGGTTAGTAAGAAAACAATTCAGTAATATGCTGTTTCTAGGTGCACTGGGATCTACAATAGCTTTTTTTCTAGTTGAACATACATTTTATCCTGGTAATCAAGGTCGGTTTTTACATTTAATTTACTTAATTCTTAGTTTGAATATCGTGTTAAATTGTTTGATTTTGTTATCTCGGAAATTATTTGCTGTCAAAGTAATATCAGTTTTTATCCTGCTATTGTTTGTTCCAGCCTTACTGACTACCGGGTTGTATTTATTAAAACAAGTAAAAGCAGATAGTTATACAAATTTTAATAGTCAAATGGCAGATTATAAAATTCTAAAATGGATGAAACAAAATCATCCGCAAGGTAAAATTCTATTTTTGGATGGCTACCTATTTGACCAACCTTACAGCTATCTTAGTCTAAATGCAGTACAGAATTATGGTTTGATGGTTCCTCTAAGTCCTACGGGGTATAAAGTACATACTCCTGATTTAGGTCCTGAGTATGTTGATGTTATTTTTACAATTAATCCATTAAGTTTAAAGAAAACTGGTGTAGAGTATATATACATAACAAAGGATCATTATCGTAATATAAACCAAAAAAGACTTATTGATCTTAGAAACACACATTATTTTAAAAAAATCTTTTCAGATTCTGAAGGGGATTTATATGAAATCAATAGTTCATTTATTAATCAAGGAACTTATCTTAGCCCCAGCTTATATGACTTGTTGAATATTATTCCGGCTGGATCTACGTTGTATTTGGATTATCCAAATAATTTTGACATTCAATTAAGAGCAGCACTCTGGTTATTATTAAAAGATCATGTAAAACTTTTTATTGTTTTCGGTTCAGGGGGATTTAATTTGATAGAAACACCAATGCCATATTTAAAAGCTGAAAAAGGTCAACAATATGATTATTTGCTAATTAATAAATCAACAAATATTTCTGATATTTCCGATAGTGAGTTTGAATTGATCTGGCAATTAGGTCAAATGAGGTTATATGAATCTAAAAAGTAATAAAATAAGTGTAATTATACCAACATATAATTCTGTGAAGACAGTTGTAAATTCAATTCAATCTTTACTTAAACAATCTTTAAAGATATATGAAATCATTATAGTTGATAATGCTTCAACTGATAACACATGCCAAATTTTACATAAGAGGTTTGGCCAAAAAATTAGAATTATTAGTATGAACAAAAACATGGGGGTGACTGGTGGGAGAAATGAAGGCATCAAAAATATTTCTCCCAAGTCAGATTTTGTGTTATTTATGGATCACGATATGGTTGCTGATATTCATATGACAGAAGAACTGATGAAAGGTTTTAAACAGTCATCTGTAGTGGGCATAATTACACCCAAGATTTACTATCTTAAACCAAAAGATGTTATCTGGTCGGCTGGAACAGGTATGAACTTGTGGACTGGGCAAGTGCTTTTCAGAGGAGGGAAAGATCTGGGTCAATATGATTATCCGACGGAAGTTCAGGTTGCTCCGGCAGTTTTATTAGTCAAAAAAAATGTTATTAAAAAAATAAATGGATTTGATCCGATTTATTTTGCTACTTATGAAGACACAGATTTTTGTTTTAAAGCATTATTGAAGGGCTTTAAAACCTACTATATGCCTAAAGCTGTGGCATTTCATGATTTACCTTATGATCAAACAGATGCTCAAAAACGTTTATTAAATAGGCTGTATTATGTTGGACGCAATAGAATAATATTTTTGAGAAGATATGGTTATTTTACCTCTATACCACTTTCTCTTGGTTTTGGGTTGTATTATTTATATCTATCAGTCAAACAACATCGAATTGGTGAATTTGCCAATTATATTAAAGGAACTATTGACGGGATGACAATCAAAGTTTAAATTAAGACAAGTTTAAAGCCAGAAATATGAAATTATCATCAATTCCTTTCAGTTACCATTGGATTTTAAAAAAAGCTGTAGGCAGCCCATCAACTGTTCTCGACTTGGGTTGTGGTGATGGCAATTTTTCTTACGATTTATTTAAAGATAGTCATTTTAAACTAACAGGTGTTGAATTGTATCCCGATTCAATAAAAAAGGCAAAATCTAAAAAAATTTATTCAAAGATTGTCAAAGGTGACATTGTGAATCTACCAAAAACGCTTAAATCCTCATATGATGTTGTTTTAGTATCTCAAGCGATTGAACATTTGCCTAAAAAAAAGGGTCTAAAAGCTGTACGGGAATGGGAAAAGAAAGGTAAAAAAATTATCATCTCGACACCGGTTGGTTTTGTTCCTTTTCATCAGTTAGAACTGTCTGAGCAAGACCAGAATCCTTATCAAAAACATCTTTCAGGATGGGATGTCAGTGATTTTAAAAAAATGGGATATAAAGTTTATGGACAGGGATGGGGAGCTTTATATAGAAATTCGTTTATAAAGAAATTGCCCGGGAGCTTTTTTCCTATCGTTAGTTTGATTTCATTTTTTGTGTCTCCGGTAATTTATTTTTATCCAGAGTTTGCTATGTATCAGATTGCTGTTAAGGAGAATCGATGAAAGAAATATATCCTTTCGTTTCGATCGTGATACCCACCTATAACGCTGAGGCTTTTATAAATCAGGCATTAAAAAGTGTTTTGAAAACAAATTATCCCCATTTTGAAGTTATCATTGCTGATGATATGTCAACTGATGATACGATAAAAAAAATACAGCGGAATTTTTCAAATAACTCCAAAATTCGTATTTACAAAAACAAAGTCAAAAAATTGGCAGCTGGTACTAGAAATGTTGGAATTAAAAAATCACAAGGGCCTTTGATTGCCTTGTTGGATCACGACATTGAAGTAGATCCTTTGTGGCTTAAAGAGATGGTGGTGGTAATGAATAAACATTCCGAATGTGGAGTGGTACAAGGTAAAGTAATGGATATTAAAAATAGACAAATAATTCAGCATGCAGGGGTGAAAATCCATGCATCACTTGGTTGGGTAATTCCAGTTGGTTTTGGACTGAATGGGAAAAAATATTTTACTAAAGAAAAACAAGCTTTTGCAAATGCGACAGGTCTACTTTTTAAAAAATCAGTCTGGGAGAAAGTTGGTGGTTTTGATGAAATGCTAGAAATAAACACAGATGACTGGGATTTTAATTGGCGCACCAATTTATATGGTTTTAAACATTATTTTGCGCCTCGTTCAATTACATACCATTGGTCAAAAACTCAACAGACAAGAGATGTTTGGATTAAAAGAATATACTGGGAGTTTCATTTTGCCAAAGTTCCTTGGATATTTATTAAAAACTACGAATTTTTTAATATTCTGCGTTTTCTGCCAATCTATTTGCTGGTTAATTCCTTTAGAGGGGTATTCAATCTGATTTTTAGACTAAATCCAGCTCCGTTAGCTGGTTTCCTGTTGTCACTTGGATGGACTATAGAAAATTTTTCCGATTTAATGAAAAAAAGACGGCAGGTTCAGTCACATCGGTTGATCTCTGACCAACAGATGCTAACTTTGTTCGAACAAACCAGTGTCATTGATTACTTTCAAAAGCATTGGCTGCAGGCATTTAGATTTGGTAAGAAAATTTCAATTGATAGTCCTTATTAATTTATGGAAAAGTGTTTGATTTGTGAAAATAACTTTATACCGCAAGAGAAAATTCAGGCAAGGGATGGGTATTATTATTTGATTTGTCCAGTTTGTTCAGGTGGTAATTTGAGACCACGTAAAAGAGCTTTAAAAGCACTTAAAGATGCTTATCACAGCCAGTATTTTGACTGGAAAGAGGCAACTGGACTTCGTAAATATCTAAACCAATTACAGCTGTTTCAGAGTTATTCAGATTGGATTGTGCAATCCTACGGGAGGGATAAAGGTAAATTGTTGGATGTAGGCGCCGGTATACCTGATTTTGTTTATACAATGAAAAAAAGTGGTTGGGATTCTTATGCCTTAGAGATATCAAAAGAGCAGGTAAAGCTGATCAAAAAGTATCTTGTTCCTAACAAAGTCTGGCAGGGGGATTTTGAGATAAAAAAGCTTCCTAAAAATACTTTTAATGTGCTAACTTTTTGGCATATGCTTGAGCATCTGACATATCCTGCTAAAGCTATTAGAAAATCTTCTCAGGTATTAAAAAATAAAGGAATGATTTTTGCTGAGTTTCCTAATTTAGATTCGCTTAATTTGGCTATTTTTAAAACGAATTATTGTCATTTTGATTTGCCCGGTCATTTGGTTTATTACAATAAAAAGTCACTGGTGTATTTATTTTCTCAAAACGGTTTTAAAAATATAAAAATTTCCTATCCACTTAAATTGAATGGTTCTTTTAGTTTAAATCTGATGAAAATGATAAATACATATATTGGATTACCTTATATTGGTTTAATATTTTTTTATTTAACACTTCCTATCTCTATTTTACTTGCGGTAGTTAATTCTTTGTTGGGAAAAACAGATCTGATGAGAGTTAGTGCTGTTAAAGCTTAATTTTTCGTTAGGACTATTGTTATAAACATTCCGAAGTAATTATTTAATGGTGAAAGAATTTTTTCCAGCCATTTAAATCCTTGATAAGTAAAAGTCGGAACTAGCTGTCTTTTTTTTAATCCACCAGATAACAGATACATAAAAGGGGTGTGAGGAGACAATACCGTTATTGGTAGATGGGGGTATTTAACTTGATAAATTACTTTGTCTCTTTTGAAGATTACCCCAGGAAGAGCGTTGTTGGCATCAGAAAGTGGTCCTTTGCCAGCAACTTTCCATTTAGTAATTTTTTCATCAAAACCCTCATAGTGAAAATTTTTGTAAATAAATCTTCCCCAAAAGGAGTTGTTTGGTTCTATCATAATCACTTTGCCGCCTTTTTTTAAAACTCTGTTAAATTCATTTAAAGCCTTTGCTGGATTTTTAATATGATGAAATGTGTTTAATAAATATATAGCAGACAGGGAGTTTTTTTTAAAAGGCAATTTTTCAGCATCGATTACTCGGTCACACATGGGCAATTTAATGACATCTGAGGTTATAACATCAGGGATAACATCTTTAATAAATCCAGCACCTGAACCAAGTTCGATTTTTTTTCCTTTTGGTAGATTTTGCGAATGAGACTGGAAAATACTATAGAAATCAGAATAAACAGATTTAAATATCTTTTTTTGCTGAATTATTTTCCCACTATCTATTGTAGTTTGGGGGAGGTCTAAAATATTAGCCATTTATCTTCTTTCTAAGCTTTAAAAAAGGGGCTTCTATGAAGCTATAGGAAATATATCCGACAATTCCTGTTAATACAAGAGAAAGTATAGCTTGCGGAAAATCTGTTTTGTAAACGATATGGGTACCAAAATAGATAATCTTATTTAGTTCATAATGCCAGATATAAATGGAATAGGATAATAAACTTATTAGAGTAAACGTAACATAGAGCTCTTTTTTTAGGGCCATTTTTTTTATAATAAACAAGTTTTGGAAGAAGAAACCAACCAGTGCAGACATGCATAATCCGATCCAGGTAAATCCGATTGTTTTTAGAATGAATGAATTATTTATTTCATTATTTAGTTCTAGAAAGTTAAAATAGATACTAAATAGAGCAAGGGATATCAGAGACAAAAGTACAATTTTAATATTGTTTAATCTGGCAAAAAAATTTGGCTGTTTTATTTTTATCAGTGCCAGGATTACACCTATTAACAAAGGATCAAAATGAAATAAGACTGATTTTCTGAGGTCTGGATCAAAAGTGGGATTGAATAACCAAACATAGATAAAGCGGATAAAGATAAGAAACCCAACAACTAAAACAAGGGAACTTAGAAGATGTTTTTTTGTCCAGGTAAATCGAAGTAATCCGTATATCAGCCAGGGTAAAAGAAGGTAAAACCATTCTTCGATGGCTAAACTCCAGGAGACAGCAAAAAATCCATGAGGGTCTGGGTAGAGATTTTGCAAAAAAAATAAATAAGACCAGTGAATTTGCAGTTTTTGATAATGAATAGCATCAATTAACTGAAATACAATGAATGCACAGTAATACAAAGGTAGAGTTCTAAACCAGCGGTTAAAGTAGAATTTTTTGAGAGAAGGTTTGTTTTTCTCAAGATTAAGTTTAAAGACAATTCCACCGATCAAAAATCCACTTAGAACAAAAAAAAGTTCAACACCCAAAATCCCAAAGATTGATGCTGGTTTGAAACTACTAAAAATTCCCCAGTCTAAATGTTCAATAAAGACCAATAGTATGGCTACAGCTCTTAAAATATCTAGACCAAAATTTCTGGTCTTGGAAAGCCCAAACATAATTTAAAAGTATAATCGATGAATCTACTAAAACAAACAACAAAAGAGCTGTTTTGTCTGTTCCCATATAAGTAACTATAGTGTAAAATCCAGGCAATGATCATCCTCGGAATTAATAACTCACACCTTTCAACAGCAGCTCTTTTAGTAAATGGAAAACTTGTGGCTTGTATTTCCGAAGAACGATTATCTCGAGTCAAAAACCAATCTGGACTGCCGGTGAAAGCGGTCAAAGAGGTATTGAAAATTGCTAAGATAAAACCCAAACAAGTTGATTACATAGTTTTTGGTTTTAAAGATCCTCAAATCAATACTGGTTATTCGGTCTATCCTTCCGATTCGGATGCGGTTGGTTTTTCGCTTTCATCTGCTCTTTGGCAGATCAAAGAATCTCTTTTAGCTACTGTGCCTGCAAGTAGGTACATATATCAAAGTTTAATTGGTCCCTATTATCAACTGTCTATGAACAGGCAGCTAGATATGCAGCTTAGTTTAGATATTCAAAAAAAATTGGGCATCAGTTCCGACAAGATCATTAAATGTGATCATCATACTGCTCATGCAGCTGCAGCTTTTTACGCATCCCCTGTTTACGACCAGGGTAAGAAACTAATCTTTACTTTGGATGCCATGGGTGATGGGCTTTGTGCTTCAGTTTCTCAGTCTGAAAATGGTGTTATAAAAAGGATAGCTGTGACTAAAGCAGGTAATTCTCTAGGAGATTTGTATGCTTATGTTACTTCTTTCCTGGGTCTAAAAAGAGGGGAACATGAGTTTAAAGTAATGGGTCTGGCTCCATATGCATCAGAAAAACACTTTATGCCTTTATATAAAAAGCTGAGAAAGCTGATCTGGGTTAATGATGATTTGACCTTTTCAACAAGTGTGTACTCACACGTTTTTTATAAAAAATTGGATCAGATATTTCTACACCAACGTTTTGATAACGTCGCTGGTGCTGTCCAAAAAGTGACAGAAGATTTACTAAAAGAGTGGATTGCAAAAGCAATTAAACAGACAGGTATAAAAGATATTATTTGTGGTGGCGGTGTATTTATGAATGTTAAAGCCAATCAGCTGGTTTTGGAGATGTCTTTAGTACAAAGTATGTACATTGTCCCGAGTTGTGGTGATGAATCAACCGCTTTTGGTGCAGCTTTTTGGGCGTATCAAAAATATGCTGATACTCTAACATACCCGATTCAGCCATTAAGGGAGTTGTATCTAGGATCATCATTTACCGATCGAGAGATTCAATCCGAATTGAAGAAAAATAAGTATCGAGGTTTGAAAATTACTAAGCATGTTGATATCGAAAAAGAGGTAGCAAAGGTATTGTCGCAGGGTGGAATAGTGGCGCGGTTTAAAGGTCGTGCTGAATGGGGGGCCAGGTCACTGGGTAATAGATCTATTCTGGCAAATCCATCACATTTTGGAGTAATAAAAGAGATAAATGATCAGATTAAATCACGGGATTTTTGGATGCCATTTGCGCCTTCGATTAAATCTGAAAATTTAGAAGACTATGTCTCAAATCCTAAGAAAATGAAAGTCCCGTATATGATTATAACTTTAAATTCTACACCTAAAGGGCAGCAGGAGTTGATTGCGGCTATGCACCCTTATGATGGGACTTTACGACCTCAAGAGGTGTATCAAGATTGGAATCCAGATTATTGGCATCTAATAAATGAATTCGAGAAGTTGACAGGCATTGGAGGAGTCTTAAATACCTCTTTTAATTTACACGGGTATCCAATTGTTCAAACACCAGAGGATGCACTTGATGTATTGTTGAGATCGGGTTTGAAGTATTTAGCGATTGGATCATTCTTAGTGTCCAAAAAATGAGATGAAATCTTATTCTGACTTCAGATATTTTCTTGTAATTGCTCTAATCAGTTTTTTGACGGTATCAGTTTGGTTTAGACATGGATACCAGTTGGGAACGGCAGAAGGTGGGCTGCCTTTTAATAATCTGCAGCGTCATGCAGAGATTTTTCGCTGGGCTTGGGGTGATGGTGCCATGGGAAATTCGACTAGTTTTTTGGTCGCGTCTTATCCAACTTATTTTTTTCTGTCAGAGTTTGAAAAGATCAGGGTTCCTGGATTTGTTATTGAAGCGGTAGTTTTTTGGTTTATTTTGACATCATCAGGGATAGGCATATTTTTAATTGGACGAAAAATTGTCCTTATTTCAGGCGGCTTTTCATTATTTGCAGTGTTTTTTTATTGGTTATCACCATTTGTATTGGTAAATGTTTGGAATAGGTTTTTATACAACCACATATTTTTTCTAGCTTTATTACCACTTAGTTTCTATACCTACTGGAGAGGGATTCAGCAAAAGAAATATTCTTATCTTTTTTTGACCGTTTTGATTACTTTTTTTTATAGTTATGCTCTCACTGCTTTGGCGTTAACAACACTTCTGTTTGCTGTATTTGGTTTTGTAAGTATTTACTGGATAGTCATTACCAAAGCCCGTCATTTAAAGTTTATTATTTTATACAATCTGCTGTTTGGTCTTACTTTTGGTCTGGTTCATGCTTGGTGGCTTTCTCAACTGCTATTTATCGGTTCGTCGGCCAATTTTACAGAGTCAGTCAGCTCATTTTTTTCTACAGAAGGTAATATCAGTGGTCTGACTGAAATTAGTCGGAAACTAGGGTCATTTATTGATCTAACTCGGTACATCCATTTCAATTTTTTTTATGACCATTCGGCCAGCTGGTCACAGGCTTTAAGTTCGCCATTGGCTTTTATTCTAAATTCAGTCATTTTATTGATTACATTCATTGGGATTGTGATGGGTAGGAAAAACAGGGTGATACTATTTTTTTCGCTTTTTTTTGTGGTATCTTTTTTCTTTTCTAAAGGAAATAGTCCGCCGTTTGGGGAGTTGTATACTTATTTTTTTGTTAAAATTCCTTTTTTGCAAATTTTTCGGAATCCGGTTGAAAAAATTGGATTGATTTCAGTTTTTTGTGGGGCATTTATTACTGCCTTTGCCCTTGATAGTTTGCACCAGAAATTTATTGAAAAGTATACTCATAAATTTGAAGGGCGTAATTATGTGTTGGTTTTTTCATTACTGTTGATTGGTATTTTTTGGGGGTGGCCATTTTTTTCTGGGACCATCTTTTCAGTCTATAAAAATGCAGCTGGTGAGGTGGCTTTATATCAAAGCTATGTCCCTGGTTATTATAAAGAGGCCGATAAAGTCATCTCCGCTGATGATAGTATTGCTCGTTTTCTAGCGTTGCCGTTGATGGGAGAAGGTATAACCTATCTTTGGCCTATACCGTATAGTGGAATCGATATTTATAGCACTCTTTTTCATAAACAAAATATTGCTTTAAATACGACGATTCCTTTTTATAATCAGGTTATTTATCAACTGGTCACTTATCAATTGAAGTCAGATTTAGTCTACTTTTTGCCATATCTCGCAGTTGATCATATCTTATTAAGACGGGATATAGCTTACCAAGAGCGTTCCTATCCTGATCCGGCATATTCCGAACAATTACTGAAGCAACTGGAAAATGAGGAGTTTTTAGAAAAGAAAACTGATTTTGACAAACTTTCACTATATGAAGTAAAGGAACCTCTAAACTGGGGGAAATTTTATATTACCAACCAAGTGGTTTTTACAAACGGGGTGGATTTTGCCAAAATGGCAAATGGTTTTCCACAAAACAAAAGGGTGTATGTAAATCCACTGCTTTTTAAATCATTGCCGATTGATCCAGTAGAAATACAGCTTTTTCCGGATAAAATCACCGCATACAACTGGCTGAAAGAATATCAATCGTATAGTATAGAAGATCTTTATGCGAAATTGTTGTATGTGAGACATTCGCCAGATGATGTGATTTACCCTTTTGTCAGATCAAAGGAGCTGCTAAACTCGCTTCTTTATGCAGATTATCCGAAATGGGTCTTGTTTAATACCAATTTGTTGGGCAAACGAGCTGTTGAGATCTGCCGCTACGATACCAGTTTAAATGATCCATCAAAAGAAGATCAGCTGTTTAAAAATTATCAGCAAGAGTTTAATTATTTGAAAGATCATATTCAAAGAATTTCAAATGAGAATCGAGCTTTAAAAAGCGAAATATTTCAATCTGTTATCACCCAGGCTTTGCTTTTGGATCGTTGTCAAAAAATAAAGATTGATTTTTTTCTAGATTTTTTTGCTGATCTTGGGATAGTTTCTCCCTTTTCCAGACAGATAAGTTATGAAAATTTAACTGATGTCTCTTATCAGGTTCCTAAGACAGGAAATTATAGGGTGAAAGAAGATTCTGGGAAAAATGCAGACGAAAGCACAATTGCTTTAACCCAGGGGCTTTATAAAAGACAGTTTTTAGAAGATGAGATCTACACAAATCAAATCGTATCTGAACTGTCTGATTTTACTGTTGATTCTAAATGGATAGATTATCAACGAATAGAAATAGATGATTATAGTGCGCTGTATTCGGTAAAAGTAGAATATGAGGTTCAGTCTGGTGATCATGTGGCTATTTATGCCAAACAGGATAATAACTTTACCAATCAGCCCCGATTTATTGCGGAGATGCCTGCACAAAAGAATCATTTTACTGGTGAATTTTCGCCTTCTTTAGGAGCCAAATATTTTCAGATTGGAATTACAGGTGATAAAAATGAATACTGTATTGATAAGTGCTTAGCACACCACAATTCGTTAAAGTTGTACGTAAAAAAGCTCCAGATTATCAAGAAATCATTTCAGTTGCCGTATTTTGTTTTAAACCAAAACAAGTCTGTTCGGGAATCTCCGGTAAGTTGGAGTAAAAAGTCACCAGTTGAATACGAGATAACTGTTAGTAAGACTGATTCACAGCCGGAAATTTTAGTATTTTCTGAACTGTTTGGCCAGGGATGGGAAATCCAGGGTCACACTTTTCAACATATCTTAGTTAATGGTTTTGCTAATGGTTGGATATTAGATAAAGCTGGTACATTTAAATCAATAGTATATTATTTACCTCAGCGCAATCTTGATCTAGGTTATAAAATATCTTTTGGAGCTTTGTTCGCAACGGTGTGTATTTTATGGGGGATAAGAAAATATGAATCCGATAATTAAATATTTTAGCCAAAACAAAATAAAAAAAATTGTGTTGATTTCGTTTTTATTGATACTGAGTATTAATTATATTTATGGTTATAGATATTCTATACCTTTAATTGATAATCTGGTCTATAAAAATACATATTATCCTTTAGTTTTTTTATGGATTGGGTTGGTTTGGTGCTGGCATCTATCTGAAAAATTTTTATTTAAAGTTGGGTTTATACTGTTTTTTTTCTCTTGTTTTTATCAGTTGATTGATAAACGCATAGTTGCCGAAATTTTAATGAGTTACTGTTTATTAGTTTTTTTAACTGCTACGATATTACTGATTATAGAAAGTATTTCAAGTGAATAAAGTGATTTTACTATTTTCTGTTCTACTGGGATTGCATGTATTGGCCGCTTTATTTCTGGTTTTGACCAATCATCATGGTTGGCTCTATCTGATTTATAGAAATATCTTTTTTGGAACAGTTTTATTAAGTGGTATTTATTTAATCAAACTACGGAAGAAGGGATAAGTATGAAATTTTTTTTATTCGTTTTACTTTTGTTTTGGATTGGTTTACTGCCCTTTTGGAAAGCTGCTCATGATTTACCTTATTCCTCAGCTTCATTTGTGGCGAGTCAGTTTCAGCTGCCTACTGCGTGGAATTCTACGGGAGGTGTTTTTGGTCAAAATCAGTTAGCAACTTTATGGTCCTGGCCAAATAATATTGTCTATGCGTTGGGGGCTTCTTTAGGAATCAGTTTTGACTGGTTGATTCCTTTGATTGGTATTTTACCTATTTTAGTAACCGGTTTTTGGGGAATGTATTATTTTTCGGGAATCTTTTTAACTAGTCGCAATGCTAGGTTGATTGCAGCGTTATTTTTTCTGACAAATTCTTATATTTTATTAGTTATCGATGGTGGACAGCTTTTATGGGGATTGGCGTACGCCATTATTCCATGGTGTTTTACCAATTTTTATCGGTACATCCATCAAAAGCAGCAGATTGGTTGGTTTTTATTCTCAGTTATTGTTCTTAGCTTTGCTGATCTAAGAGCGATTTATCTTTTAGGAATAATATTGGGAGTGTATTTAATTACAGAGTTGCTAAGACAACCAGAAATGGGTTATCGCTCATTTTTTACGAGGATTTTCATAGTTGTTTTATTATCAGTTTTAAGTTTAATTTTCTTACATGCTTATTGGTTATTACCACTTTTATTGTCAAAATCTTCAGCAATACCCTCAAACCTCTCAATCTCTTCAGAGGCGGACTTTCTATCATTTATTAGTTTGGGGCATGCACTTGTTTTACAGCAACCACATTGGTATTTAAATATTTTTGGTCTGCTTCAATCCATCAGATTGGAGTTTATATGGATTCCACTGTTGCTCATTCCACTTTTTTTACATAAAAAATGGATCAGTGTTCAGCTGCTGGTTTTATTACTAGTTGGGGTGTTTTTGACTAAAGGCAATCAACCTCCTTTTGGTAGTCTATATGGTTATTTATTGCATTATGTTCCAGGATTCTTTTTATTTCGAGATTCAAGTAAATTTTTTATTCTTATTGCATTGGTATATGCTATTTCCTCTGGCTTGTTGGTTCAGCAACTGGAAGACATGAAGGGGCGATTTAAAAATTATTCCCGTCTGTATATTGGAGTTGTAGTAGCAATTATTATTTTGATGGTCTGGCCACTTTATACAGGGCAGATGACTGGGTTATTGGGTTTTTCTAATCAGGTTGTTGAATACAAGCAAATAGAGCAGGATTTAAAAAATGATGCATCTGATGGGCGAGTATTGTGGGTTTCTTCCAAACCGCCATTAGGGTATATGGATCAATCAAATTTAGCGATTAATGCAGTTGATTTAGTGGGAATTAGACCTTTTGGTATGGGAATTAAAGGCACCTACGAAACACTTAATTTTTTGCGAGAAGCTTCCTATTCCGGACAGTTGTTACAAGTTTCTGGTATTAAAAAGCTAGTTTATGCTTTCCCTGATCCAAACAAAAAATACAAAGCCGATGAAAAAGCTTACTATGATTTATTTTTACAGCAGTTGCAGGGTAGAGACTGGGTTTCTTCTACAGAAAACAGTCATGTTTTAAATCTTCTAAATCCACAGCCTTTGTTTCATATTCCACAAAATTATTATCTGGTGATTGGTTCGGATATTTTGTATGGGGAGTCGACTCAGTCTGCCCAGCAAAATCTTGGTAACAATGGTTTAATTTTTGTTGAAGAAGAAATTTCTCAAGATCTTAATAAAAATCTATTAAAACACCCAGTACTTTTATATAAAAAAGAGCCGCTTGATGTTGCGATGCAGCTTGTTGATTCAAAGTATCTTTATTTTCCTAGCCAACTGCTGAGTTCATCTCCAAATCAGACTGGCTGGTGGAAAAGAGATACCGGTGATTTTTTATCATTTCGTGATTTTTTAATACAGAAATATCAGATTGATAACCTTGATTTTGATTTAGGTGGAGGATGGGCTGTATCTGAAGGTAAAAATACTTTAACAATCCCAGAAAGAGGCACACCTGATGATATTATCTTGATTAGATTATTAGAAAGTAGCAGAAGCGGTGAGCTGACTGTTGAAGCGAATAAACAAACTATTAAGACTTTAAACACAACTTGGGGTAGAGATCAGGTGCAGTGGCGGGTTGTCGGATCAGCGGATAAAGATTTTTCACAGATCACTATAAAAACTGCTGGGGGCATAAATCTTGTTAATGCTATTGCGATCGTTCCCAAGATGGTATTTAATCTCGCTCTACAACAGGTTGAAAAGATTCCAAAATTTTACACCATGTTGGGGGAAAATAATGGTAATGAATCTCAAGCAAATGTCACTTTTGAAAAATTAAACGATGATCAGTACCGGATTGAGGTCACCAATCTGAGTAAACCATCCCTGATCGTTTTTAACCAAAGGTATGATCCAAAATGGATGTTAAATGATCAGTCAGCAATCCCGGTTTATTCAATGTTCAACGGATTTTTTATCGATAAAAATGGGACTTATTTTGTGGAATACAGTCCGCATCGGTATCTCTTTTTGGGAGGGATGATTAGTGTAGGGAGTTTACTGATTTTGATGGGTTTTGTAGTGTATAGATATTATGCAAATACGAAAAAAAATTGATCAACTCTTATCATTAGTTCATACTAAAACGTTTCGACAAAGTATTTTAACTGTTGCTACGGTTGGAGTAAATGGTATTTTAGGTGCACTTTTTTTTATCTATTTAGCTCGGATGATGGGCCCAGCTGAGTATGGGATTTTTGCTTTGGCAATAGCTTCTTTAACTCTGATTGCTGATATCGCTGATTTTGGTACAAATACCGGTATTGTCAGATTTGTGCCAAATTTTCTTAAACATCAGACAGACGGTGCTTATCGGATGCTAAAGCTGAGTTTGGAGATCAAAGCTGTGGTCTGGATTGTTGTACTGATCATTGGGTTTTTATCGATTCCATTTATTATCACTATTATTTTTGGAAAAAAAGAGCTGGTTTTTCCATTGCAGTTGAGTTTAGTAGGAGTTGGTGGCGCTATGTTTTATACCTATACCCAGTCTGCACTTCAAGCTTTTGAAAAGTACCGATTATGGAGTTTTTTAAATCTTTTTACAAATGGTTTGCGACTTTTTGTGACATTAATTTTGGGTTTATTGCTGGGCCTTAATCTATATAGCGGGTTGTTGCTTTATATTAGTATTCCTTTTATTGGATTTTTATTTGGTTGTAGTTTGCTGCCCATTCGTCAGATTGTATCGGTAGAAAAAGAGACAAGTTTATTTAAAGAATTTCGTTCCTACAACAGCTATATCGCCATTTTTACCTTAATCGCTGCTTTTTCGACTAGATTTGATATGTATTTAGCAGCCAAGTTACTTTCTCCGGATCAGATAGGTATTTATGGTGCCGCTGTGCAGCTTAATTCATTTATTCCGCAAATAATGGGTGGATTGGGTGTGGTAGTAGCTCCAAAGTTTGCCTCTTTTACTACACATCAACAAATGATCGAGTATTTAAAAAAACTGCAGGTATTGGTTTTAGGATGTGCTGCTATTTTTGTGCTTTTTTCTCCACTGGCATATGTTTTTATACCTTGGTTTTATGGAGCAGCCTATGTATCTTTGCCACTGATTTTTTACTTATATTTTTCTGCTATGTTAATTTATCTGATCTCGGTACCAGTGCATACCAGTATTTTTTACTACTTTTCTAAGCCTCAGGTATTTATTTATGTAGCTTTAGGCCATCTATTAGTTTTAGCTGTTTTGGGAATGTATTTGACAAGTATCTATGGTTTGGTTGGTTTGGCTCTTGCAGTTGTGGCTGGAATGGTATTTAATCTGGTGGTTCCGCTTTTTTATGTACTAATAAAGCTGAAAGGAAGAAACAATGGATAAAGGACAACAAACTCTTGAAAGCATGAGTATGGCCCCGGCTTACAATCAGTGGATTTTGAAAAAATTTTCAAAGTATCTGAAAGGAGATATTCTTGAAATTGGTAGTGGTATCGGCAACTTTACCAAGCTTTTGGTGAAATATGGAGATGTATGGGCTTCGGACATATCTAAAGATTATATTCAGACACTTAAGCAAGAGATATCAGAGCTTAAAGGAGTAGGTATCGCTGATATTGAAAAAGGTAAGTATTATTTTAATTCGTCTCCCTCAGTTCAAAAAAAGTTTGATGTGATTGTTTGTTTGAATGTGGTAGAGCATATTAAAAATGATGAGCAAGCATTGATGAATTTACATAAATTATTAAAACCCAAAGGTGTATTAATATTGATTGTTCCTTCTGGTATGAATTTATATGGTAAGATCGACCAGGCTATTGGTCACTATCGTCGTTACAATAAAGCTAAGTTGCAAAAACAGTTACAAAAAATTGGTTTTAAAATTTTGAAATCGAGATTGCTGAACTTTATTGGTGGACTGGGTTGGTTTTTTTCAGGAAAAGTTTTAAAACAAACAACTGTTAAAAAACATAATGTTAAAATTTTTAATCTCATTTCGCCGGCATTTTTGTTGTTGGAACGTTTTTGGGAGCCTCCACTTGCGACCTCAGTATTTATAATTGCCCGCAAAAATTAAGATGCTTTTATCTGTTTTAATTCCTGTCTATAACGAAGAAAAAACTGTGGAAAAAATACTTGAAAAAGTATACCAAGTAAAGTTGCCTAGATATTTTCGTAAAGAGCTGGTGATTGTTAATGATGGCTCCACCGATCGAACTAAAAAGATAATCAACAATCTTTTAAAACAAAGGGATCGTTTTAAAGGTGCTGCTATTATTACTTTTCATCATGATAGAAACCAGGGTAAAGGAGCCGCAATTAAAACTGCTTTATCGCTAGCATCTGGTGACTACCTGATCGTTCAGGATGCTGATTTAGAATATGATCCTCAGGACTTTAGCAGATTATTAGAACCGGTAATCAGTAAGAAAGCCCAAGTGGTATTTGGGACCAGATTGAGAAATTTTCCATTAAAGTTATGGGGAGCAAATAAAACTGTACTCCCATCGCATTGGGTTGCAAATAAAGTATTAACGAAATTAACCAATTTTTTGTTTGGATCTTCACTAAGTGATATGGAGACTTGTTACAAACTTTTTTCAGCGGCTGTTTTTAAAAATATTGATTTAAAAGCTAAACGTTTTGATTTTGAACCAGAAATTACTGCCAAAATACTCAAAAAAGGTTTTCAAATTCATGAAATAGAGATTAAAACCACCCCGAGAACGCATAAGGAGGGTAAAAAGATTAAATGGCAGGATGGATTTGCTGCAGTTTGGACTCTCTTTAAGTATCGTTTTGTTGATTAATCTACTTGAATACTCAAAGTAGCCATGAAACAATTGGTCTGAGCTATGATTACAGCTGTTTTAATAAATTTTAATGAAGCGACTGTTCTGCGTCGGTGTTTAAACAGCATTAAAGACCTCGTTTCAGAAATTGTTGTCGTCGATCTGGGATCAACTGATGAAAGTTCAGAAGTGTTTAAAGAATTTAAGGCCAAAGTCTTTCAGCATGACTGGGTGCCGTATGCTGATCCGATACGAAATTTTGCAATCAGTAAAGCAAATCATCCCTGGATATTGATGTTAGATCCTGATGAGAAAGTTTCTTCTGGGCTTAAAGAAAGATTGCAGGAATTTATTGAAACGGATGAGTCGAAAAATTTTGTAGCTATAAATATCCCTTTTAAAAACATTTTCTTTGGTAAA
Source organism: uncultured Gammaproteobacteria bacterium (assembly GCA_964636275.1). Classification (GTDB taxonomy): domain Bacteria; phylum Patescibacteriota; class Microgenomatia; order Daviesbacterales; family UBA10151; genus CAZWRN01. The sequence goes on along the minus strand of CAZWRN010000010.1, from coordinate 30,375 downwards.
TGGATAGCGCATACCAATTTTTGGCCTGACAAACATTTGCGTTTTTTTAAAAAAGGTTTTTTAAAATGGCAGGATCAAGTACATACTTATCCAAAAGTTAATGGCAGGATTTTAGATTTAGAACCAGATGAAAAAATTGCCGTCATTCATGAAAGCTATAAAAATTGGAACCAATTTATTTCTAAGCAAATAAAATATGCCAAGTCAGAAGCAAAACACCGGAAAAAGATGGGTGAAAATTTTTCGGTGTTGCGATTTATCTGGCTGCCTGTGCGAGAATTTTTAGCTCGATTTATCAAACATCAAGGCTATCTAGACGGGATAAACGGTGTATTCCTCGTTTATGTACTTATGTGGTATCACCTTTTAGTAGAGTGGTATCTTTTGACTGGAGTGAAAGATGAAAATTATCAATAAATATGGAATTTATCTAATTGTTTTTGGTGGGTTGATCCTTCGGCTAGTACAGATCAACCAAAGTTTGTGGCTTGATGAAGCAATTAGTGCTTTGGTGGCCAAAAATTATACTTTCTCGGCGATCGTATTCGAGTTTTTAAAAGGTGATAATCATCCGCCCTTATTTTATTTAATGTTGCGTTTGTGGGGATTACTTTTTGGATTTGATGATTTTTCTTTACGTCTGTTACCTGTTTTATTTGGGACAATGACTATATTTGTAACATATTTTTTTATCCGAAAATTAATTAATTCGCAAACAGCTATTATTGTTAGTTTGTTTTTGGCTACTTCTCCATTACATGTGTATTATTCTCAGGAACTAAGGATGTATCCAGTAGTTACTTTTTTGGCGGTTTTGTTGATGTACTGGTATCTATTTTTAATCGAAAATAAAGTAGCTCTTTGGAGATGGGGTCTATTTGCCATTTTACTAATTGGATTGATTTCTACTGACTATATTGGCCTCTTCTTAATACCGGCTTTTGTTATTTTGGCATTTGTCGAGAAAAGAAATCGGATAAATTTGGCGATATCTTTTCTGCCTCTTTTTGCAGCATTTTTATGGTGGATACCAATATTTTTACTCCAGAAAGAGACAATACTTAATCAGCTTACATCTTTACCTGGATGGGGAAATATTGTTGGGGGAGCTTCTTTTAAAGAAGCGAGTGTTTTGTGGATGAAGTTTGTGTTAGGAAGAATAAGTTTTTATCCGAAAATTTTTTATTATCTTTTAGTAGGCGTATTCTCTTTACCGATTGCTATTGGTTTATTTCGCAGCCTCAATAGAAACGTCTGGTGGCTGTGGGTTTTTCTATTTATACCTTTAGCAGGTAGTTTTATTAGTTCAGTTGTAATACCTTCTTTTAATTATTCGAGATTAATTTTTGTATTACCAGCATTTTACGGATTAGTCGGATATGGCTTAATGAGGTTTTCTAAAAAGATCAAAGTTGTCATGGTCGGAATGGTTTTAGTTGGTAATATTATTGGATTAAGTTGGTACTACTTTGATGAAAATAACCAAAGAGAACAATGGAAGCAAGCTGTTGCTTATATTGAATCATTTCAGCCAGATCTGGCGATATTTGAATTTCCTGAGCCGTTTGCTTCTTATACTTGGTATTCCCAGAATACGGTAAAAGCAATTGGCGGACTTACTCAGTTATCTTCGATACCAGATAAAACGGCTGATAAAGTTCAAAAGGAATTATCCCCTGATACCCGAAGAATTATTTATGTGAGCTATTTGCGAGATTTAACTGATCCGGATTTGCATGTCCAGAAAGTTTTGGATCAAGCAGGATATAAAAACTCTTTTTCCAAAAGTTTTGTTGGAATAGGAGAAGTTATTTTATATGTTAAATAAGAGCCTATTGGGGTTATTGATTATTAGTGCCTTACATATTTATGTATTAAGCCAGTTAATGTTTTTCCCTTATCCGGAATTGTTTGTTTATCCGTATTTAACTAATCAGGGATTATTGCCCTATAAGCAGATTTTTGACCAACATTTTCCTGGTTTATTTTTCTTGCCAATAAATTTTGAGGTTTTAGGGTTAACAAATGAATATATTGCTCGTTACTGGCAATATGGATTGGTAATCATAACCCAATTGTTGATTTATTTATCTGCCCGCAAGGTTTTTAAAAATGATTTCAAGGCACTCTTTGTAAATCTGCTCTACCTTTTTTGGCAACCTTTTTTTCAAGGGTGGGTGTTATGGATAAATAATATTTTAACGATATTATATTTAGTTGCATTTTTGCTGATTATCGAGCTACCTGTAAAAAATGGCCAGAAAAGACTATTTCTGTTGGGATTAGTTTTAGGATTAGCAATATTATTCAAGCAGGTAGCATTGCCACTAGCGGGATTGATTGGATTATATCTGCTATACACTTTTAGAATAAGTAAAAATATTTTTAGCTTTGTAGCAGGTCTTTTATTGCCTATATTTAGTATTCTTAGTTATTTTTTTTCAATTGGTGTATTGAAAGATTTTTGGTTTTGGACAATACAGTTTAATCTGACGACTTATACAAAAATGGGAGGCTCTGTTTCCGATGCTTATTCAATTAAACGGATTTTGTTTGCACTTGCACCTACAGGGTTGGCAGTCTTTTCCAAGAATATAAAAAATGCATTTGTGGTTTTACTTTTTATAGTTGGAAGTTTTTTGTCAGGAGGAAATAATTTTGATTTTACCTATTTTCAACCAGCACTCCCATTTGTTTGTTTAGCTACCCTCATGGCTGGAAATGTACTCATCCGCAAAAAAATTGGATTGATTTTGATAGTTTTATATTTATTAATAGTTTTTAAATGGATAATTCCTTTCTATCAAAGCCATTCGAGCAATTATGTGTTCTATTTTGATGATGATACTAAAAAAACAGCGGCTATTGTCAAAGATTTGACAACTCCGCAAGAGGAAATATTTGTGTTTGGTGTGACCCCATTAATATATCAGATGTCCGAAACTCTTCCTGCTGGAAGAGTGTTTGTCTATCAATTCCCTTGGTTTTTAAATGATGCAAGTGATAGGATTCTAGAAGGGTTGGATGAAAGTCGGCCTAGGATAATTGTATCTGATCCTTCAGTTCAAACTAAAGGTCAGATAATTTCCCAATTTGCTCAACCTTTGTATACTTATATCTATAGTCATTATCAAATTAGAACTAAAATCGGATCAATTGAGATATTAGAAAGAAAAGATGAAAAATAAAATTAGGATTGGCTTCGATATTTCACAGTTAGCTCATCAGGGAGGAGTAGCTACCTATACCCAAAAGATCGCTGAGGGATTACAAAAAGATAAAGATCTGGAAACTGTATTTTTTTACTCATCTTTAAGAAAACCATATAAAGGTAGTTTAAAGGGTGTTAAACGGTTTAAGTTACCGCCAAGTTTATTTGAAATTTTATTTAATAAATTGCGTAATGTTTCTATAGAAAAATTTCTTGGACCTTTAGACCTCTACCATAGTTCTGATTGGGTTCAACCGCCTACAAAAGCAAAACGAGTGACAACCTATCATGATTTAGTCCCCATTTTATATCCTGAATGGTCAACCCCAAAAATTGTTGAAGTTCATAAAAGACGGTTACGGCTGGTTGAAAAAGAGATCGACCTTGTAATCGCTGTGTCAGAAGCAACGAAGAGAGATCTGATGAAAGTGAGTAAGATTCCTTCTGAAAAAATTGTAGTAATTTATGAGGGGGTTGGAGAGAATTTTAAAGTTCAAAGTGCTAAAGATATTGCGGCTTTTAGAAAAAAATATCAGTTGCCAGCCGATTTTGTTTTAGCAATGGGTGGTATTGGTGAAAGAAAAAATTTAAAAAGGTTAAAAGTTGCCTGTCAGGAGTTACCATTGGTAGTCACCCATGAGGATCTTACTGTTTCAGATCAAGAGTTGCCATTGCTGTATGCCAGTGCCAGATTATTAGCTTATCCTTCACTATATGAAGGATTTGGATTACCTGTTTTGGAAGCACAGGCTTGTGGTTTGCCAGTAGTAACTTCCGATATTTCATCGTTGCCAGAAGTTGGAGGAATGGCGGCTGCATATATTAATCCGACCAGTATAAAGGATATGCAAAAAACAATTCGTAAAGTTTTTTACGATGAGTCGCTTCGCAAAGAGATGATCAAAGAAGGATATCAGAATGTTAAGAAATTTCACTGGGATAATACTGTATCAAAGACTATCGAGGTTTATAAAAACTTGTTGACATGATTTTTCAGTTCTTTCCACCATGGATTAAAAAGTATTGGTTGGTGATTGCGACTTTTGGTTTAATTGTTCTCTCCGCAACACTTTCTTTAAATCAAATTTTTTTCTTTCAGTTTGCTGATGAAGAAGACAATTTTATCCTTGGGCATTTTTTGCTTTCTGGTCAAAATTTGTATTCGGATCTTTTTTCGCATCATCAACCATATGCATATATACTAAGTGCTTTATTACAGTGGGTGGTTCGCACTCAAGACATTTACGATTTAGTTCAAATTCATCGACTCTTTATGATTGGGTGGTCTGTTGGATGGATTATCCTTTTAGTGTGGCGATTTCGGGAGAAAGTAATTGTTTCACTATTAATTTTTGAGGTTATTAAACTATATGTATTGGGAAACTTATTTCTATCAGAGGCATTGGCTGTTTATCCGGTTTTATATCTAATATGCTCACTGTTGAATAAAAAATCGGGTGTTAAAGAGTATTTATGGTTGGGTATATTAATTGGATTTGTAGCGTTATTACTTGCTCCTTTATGGCCTGTTTTGTTGTTGTGTGCTGCTATATTTATTTGGCGTATCAAGAAACAAAAAAAACAATTATTTTTTTTAGTGACTGGGTTGGTAATTCCGGTTATTTTTGTGTTGCCATTTATAGATATTAAGACTTATTTCCACAACGTTTTTTATATAAACTTTAAATATTACATTCCCCAAAGTGCTGAAGAAAAAATGCCCTTAGCGCTAATAAAAGCCTTTTTCTCACCGATTATCATTCTGTTTGGCCCTTCTAAAGTAGATACACTGGGATTGATACTGAAAATTGTTTGGCTATTTTTTGTAGTTGGTATAGGTGGATTACTAGTAAGGAAAAAGTATAGTTTGATTGGTTTGGTAGTTTTAGTTTTAACACTGATAAACATTAGATATTACACTCCGTATTTAGAATACAAAGCCGGATTTCATTCTTTGGTATGGTTAGGAATTTTTTGCTATTTTTCTTGGTATTTTTTTCAAGAGTTGTTGTGGTCGCAGAAGAAAATAGTTTGGAAATATATGCTGGTGTTTTTAGCAGTATTGGCAATTATCTTTGTTTTATTCGTTTCACCTGCAATGCTTACAATTCGTGATCAGAAACAAGAATATAAAGGAAATTATGGCCAGAAGGAGTTATTGGGAAAAGCAATTAAAACCATGCGTCAGCCAGGAGATTCACTTTTTGTGATTCCTGATGAGTGGTTGCTGTATTTTCAAGGAGATGTGACAAATCATAATCGGATGGTGAACTATTATGGATGGATGAGTTTGGTTTGGGAGTTGAATGATCCGGTTGTTGAAAAATTTGCAGATCATCCGCCAGCATTCTTATATTGTGATTGCACTGAAGAACAAAGAGCTGTTTATTCAGATAAATTCAGGCAAATGGTACTATCCGGAGCTAACACAAATTTGTGGGTCAGAAATGATCGTTTTAAAAGTTTAAGTGATGAACAGCAGTCATCACTCCGTAAGCTTAATTTTCAGTTAGAATAATTTGGTGAATATATAATAATATGATAATGTAGTCCTTCGACTACACACAGGACATTTTTTGTCCTTTATAAATATGACAAAAACAATCTGGATTGATGGATATGAAGCAAATGTGCCTCAACGGCTTGGTAGTGGTCAGGTTGCTTTTCAATTACTTAAAAATCTGGAACAGATTGACCATAACAATGAATATCTGATTTTATTACCTTCGGAGCCTATGGCAGACATGCCTAAACCAAGAGAAAAATGGCAGTATAAAGTCTTAAAGCCAAATAAGCTATGGACACGAATTGCCTTGCCTTTGTTTCTGTTTAAGTCAAAACTAAAGCCTGATTTATTTTTTTCCCCGACTCATTATAGTCCGTGGATATCACCAGTGAAACGAGTAGTCACTATTTTTGATCTATCGTATTTGCATTTTCCCGAAATGTTTCAGTCAAAAGATTTATATCAACTTACCAATTGGACTAAACATTCGATTCAGAAGGCCAGTCAAATTGTAACAATATCCCAATCATCAAAAAAAGATATTGTAAAAACTTATAAGGTTGATCCCAAAAAAGTTACAGTATGTTATCCAGGTTACAACGAGGATCGCTTTTATAAAATTAATGATCAGATCTCTATTGAAAAGGTTTTGAAGAAATATAATATTGAAGGTGATTACATATTATTTATTGGGACAGTTCAACCCCGCAAAAATTTAAAAAGATTAATTCAGGCTTTTGAAAAAATTGATAATTTGAAGTTGGTAGTAGTGGGAAAAATTCATGGAGAAGGTAGACAGGCTTGGAAATACGAAGAGATCGTTGCCTTACCGGAAAAATTGAATATCAAAGACCGGGTGATATTTACCGATTTTGTGCCAGATGATGATTTGTTGTATTTACTTAATGGTGCAAAAGCTTTTGCATTGCCGAGTTTATGGGAAGGATTTGGGATACCTGTTGTTGATGCGATGGCTTGTGGTCTACCAGTCATAGTTTCCAATGTTTCATCTTTGCCCGAAGTAGCAGGTAAGGCTGGTATTTATGTTGATCCTAAATCGGTTGATCAGATTGAACAGGCTATCCGTTTGATTTCATCTGATAAGAAATTGTCGACTAAAATGTCAAAGTTGGCATTAGACCAAGCTAAAAAATTTAGTTGGAAGAAAATGGCTAAACAGGTAAGAGATATTTTCGAACAGATGCCTGTATAACTATTCTTTGCAAACTTGACTTTATTCCACGTATAATTAGTTTATGCTTTTTAGTGAACATATTGGTTTGTCTGATGGGGTGCCTACTTTTAAAGACAAGCAGGGGCGTCCATTATCTATGAGTAAAGCACGGGGTAAAATTATTACTCGTTTTATCAGTTATATTGACGATTTTGAGTTGTTAATTGTCAGAATTAGTGGTTTTATACCGATTCATCTGTTCCGATATCTAATTTATACATTGGCTGGTGTCAGGATTCATTGGAGTGCACATGTTCATATGGGTACCCAGTTTTTTAACCCGGCAGGAGTTGAAATTGGTAAAGGGACAATTGTTGGACAAAATGCTTTTTTGGATGGAAGAGAGCGGCTTAAAATTGGTCAATACGTTGATATAGCCTCAGATGTGATGATTTATAATTCTGAGCATGATATTAATTCGGTTTTTTTTGAAGCCATCAATGCACCAGTTGAGATCGGAGATTATGTATTTATCGGACCAAGAGCTATTATATTGCCGGGTGTGAAGATTGGCAAAGGTGCTGTGGTGGCTGCAGGAGCTGTTGTAACCAAAGATGTCGCTGAGTATTCAGTTGTGGGAGGTGTACCTGCTAAAGTGATAGGGGAGAGACAGGTAAAGGATCTCCACTATAAATTGGGAAGGTCACGTTTATTTCAATGAAACAGATCAAAAGAGTTGGCTTGTTGGTGATATTTTGTTTCGGTTTAGTGTATATATTGTGGCCAGGACCTAGTTCAATTGAGGACATTCCTGCTTTGCCTCAGTCTGTCAAATCAACGGAGCCAGGAGATACAACCCAAGTCGCCAATGTAGCTGCATATTTCTCAAATATGCGTCGCAAAGATGTGACAAACTTCTATCATCAGAAATTTTCATATTTGAATATTTTTGGCATTCCTATTCCGCCAATTAAATTAAATCGCCCACCTGAAGAAGCCTATACATATATTCGTGACCAGCAGGCTTCAACTTATTTGGAGGAGTACGTCTATCCACTGCGTGATTCAATTTATGTCAATGGTTTCGAACCATTTAATGAGATAGGAAAGCCTTATAAGTTGGGAGCTACGGATATTCAGATTGATGGGGTTTTTTATGATACCAAGACAACTATCAGATATTATGGATCTGCTGTTGTATGGAGGTTAATCGTGTATATTGGTATTTGGGTTGGGGCATACTTTAGTTATCTGACCGTTAAGGAGATTATAAAAAAGAAGCCATGGAACTAATTAAAAAAAACGCTACTACTTTTTTTATATTATTGGTTTTAGCAATATTTATTCCGATTTATCCGAAATTTCCGTTGTTTGATGTTTCAGGGACGTTTGTGGCTATTAGGTTGGAAGACATATTAATAGCGCTAGCGGTGTTATTTGTTGGTGTCGTCAACTTTCGAAAGATCCCTTGGCTGTTACGTCAGCCAATAACTCAAGCTTTCTTATTATTTTGGGGAATTGGATTAATTTCGTTGTTGTCGGCAATTTTCTTGACTCAAACTATTAGTACAAATGTTGGGATATTACATTACCTGCGCCGAATTGAATATATGAGCCTATTTTTTGTTGGCTGGTTGGTGATTAAAAATATCCATCAGCTTAAAACGTTGCTTTTGGCAATGATGATGACGACTGTATTTGTTGTTCTATATGGATTGGGTCAAGTGTATGCAGAGTTTCCAGTCATTTCGACTACTAACAAAGAATTTTCTAAAGGTTTGGTTTTAGCGTTAACTCCGGGGGCACGTCCAAATTCAACATTTGCTGGTCATTATGATTTGGCAGCATTTATGTCTATCGCAATTATTTTTCTAGGGACGTTATTTTTTGTGTATGGTTTTAAGCAGCTTAAAAATTCACATAAAAAAATCATTGCCCCTTTAACAATTACCATAGTCGGATTGATGAGTTTTGGGATGTTGGGATTGACAGCAGCTAGGGCGTCATTTGTATCTACTTTTGTTGGTCTAGCGCTTAGTTTTTGGTTATTAAAAAAAAGATGGTTGATTGTAGGTTTGGTTTTACTATCTATTGTAGCTGTGGCGGCTATTCCTCAGCTTCGGCATCGTTTAGTTGCCACTGTTACCGTTAACTTTTTGGGGGGAGGGGGGCCTAAATACCAACCTGATCCTAATCTGATCAATGAATTTACCCCGATGGCGCACAATGCGACTACTTCGGGACGTCCTAGAATTACAGAGTCAACTACCGAGGCGGTTCAGGAAGCAACCAAAACCGGTGTAGCCTCAGATATTGCTGCTGGGGAGCCAACTGATTATACCGAGTTGACAGTTTCCCGTTCTTATAACATTCGTACGGATGTAGAATGGCCACGCGCAATGAGAGCATTTTATAAAAATCCGGTTTTAGGCACTGGTTATTCGTCGATTACTGATGCTACTGACAATGATTTTCTCCGGTCACTCGGTGAGGTGGGAATATTGGGATCATTAGCCTTGGGATTAATATTTTGTTTACTGATATTTAGTTTTATCAAAGCTTTAAAACGAGTGGCAGCTTTTGAAAAGCTGTTTTTGATAGCTGTCATTTGTGCGACGATCAATATTTTGATTACGGCTGTCTTTATTGATGTCCTAGAAGCCTCGAAAATTGCTTGTTTACTCTGGATGATGCTTGGGGTAAGCTGGGCTGTGGCTTCTGGCTACAAAGAAAGTAATAAATAAAATGAGATACTTGTGGCGTCTGTTTAGAACTCCGGAACTTTATTTGATTATTATCATTATTTTGGCTTTTTTTGTCAGACTTTATAAAATTGACAATCCTATTGCCGATTGGCATTCTTGGAGACAGGCCGATACTGCAGCTGTGGCGCGTAGTTTTTATAAGGAAGGATTTAATCCTTTTATACCTAAATATGATGATATGTCGGGTATTTCGGAAGACCCGCGAGTTATTCCCAATATCAACCCGGAACGATACAGAATGGTAGAGTTTCCAATAGGAAATAGTTTGGCTTATTTTTTGTATGTTTTAAATGGAGGAGTTGATGAAAAACTTTATCGTTTAGTTATTATTACTGCTTCTTTAGGTTCTTTGTTGTTTTTGTATCTTTTAGCAAAAAAATATTTTGGTGTGATGGTAGGGTTATTGTCAGCTTTTCTTTTTGCTGTACTGCCTTTTAATATTTATTTTTCCCGAGTGATTTTACCTGATCCATTGGTGGTGTTTTTTGGTTTAGGGGCTTTGTATTTTACTAATAGATGGATATTTGAAAACAGTAAATTGTTGTTTGGTGCTGGTTTGTTTTTTGCAATTTGTACCTTGTTAACAAAGCCTTTTGGGGCTTTTTACTTTTTACCGCTTTTATATTCTTTCTACCAAAAAGAAAAAAGATTGTGGCCTATACCTTGGCGGTATATTATTTTCGTCATTTTGGCAGCTATTCCGTTTTTAGGTTGGAGGTGGTGGATCAGCAATTTTCCAGAAGGAATTCCCGGATCAAAATGGCTGTTTGATGGTGATGCAAACACTAGGATTCGGTTTCGTCCATCTTTCTGGCGATGGATTTTAGGTGACCGTTTTGGTAGGGAAATTTTAGGAGTTACCGGAACCGTTTTATTTTTTATTGGACTATTGATTAAGCCTGCCGTTAAACAGACATGGTTTTTACACTTGTTTGCTTTAGGTTCGTTTTTGTATGTCATAGTTTTAGCTAAAGGTAATGTCCAGCACGATTATTATCAAACTCTGATTGTCCCTGCATTAGTAGTCTTTGTCGCGAAAGGCTTTGTTGATTTAATGAAAGGTATCCCGGGTTTTCTACCTCGTTTGTATACAGTTCCTTTAGCATTGTTATTTTTACCTCTGACTGTATATTTGACCTGGGGAGAGGTGAAGGGCCTATATCAAATAAATAATGGTGCGATTGTTGAAGCAGGTAAAGTAGCAGATCAGATCTTGCCAGCAGATGCTGTGGTAGTCGCACCTTATCAGGGAGACACTTCATTTTTGTATCAGATAAATCGTCCTGGATGGGCAGTTGTGGCTTATCCGATGAAGGATTTACATGATATGTTTAAGGTAAATTACTATATATCAACCTCTAAAGATGCTAAAACCAATTGGGTAATGAGAAAATATGTCACTCTGGTTGATAATAAAGATTTTGTAATTGTCGATTTGACACGGGAATTGCCAGGTTTTGATCGTGAGAACGACAAAGAACCACAATAAAATTAAGATTTAAGATTTAAGAATTATGAAACTGAGTCAGCTGTATTCATATTTGATTTCATAATTCCTAATTTATTTATATGAAGATACTCATGTTGACTCCATACTTGCCCTATCCCCCGATGACCGGAGGACAGACAAGATCATACAATTTAATCAAATCTTTGACTGATTTAGGTCATGAGATAACACTTTTTTCACTAGTTAAAAATGAAAAAGAAAAACAGGGTGTAGAGGGTTTAGAGAAAATCTGCAAAAAAGTTCGCATTTTCGAAAGACCTGCTAAACCATGGACGTTAGAAAATATTTTAAGGACTGGTTTTAGCTCGTTCCCTTTTTTAGTAATTCGTAATTGGGCAAAAGGCGAGAAAAAGGCGATTGAAGAGGAGCTCGAAAAAGGAAATTATGATTTGATTCATGCTGAAACTTTTTATGTGATGCCTCATATTCCAAAGACTGATTTACCAATTGTTTTAGTAGATCAGACAATTGAATACCAGGTATATCAACATTTTGTCGAAAATTTTAGATATCCAATTTTAAAATTTTTACTTGCTTTAGATGTTTCAAAGCTTAAATTTTGGGAGCTGGCTTATTGGAAAAAAGCCCGAAAAGTAATTGCGATGTCCAAAGCAGATAAGGAGATTATGTTAAGTGAAGATAAAAATTTGGATGTAGATATTGTGCCAAATGGCGTAGATGTTAAAAGATTTTCTGAGAAAATATTTGCCAGGAGTAAAGATCCAGTTATTTTATATTTGGGAAATTTTACCTGGCTCCAAAACAGAGAGGCCGTTGATATTTTGATGAAAAGAGTTTGGCCGTTGATTGTTAAAAAGGTTCCCCAATCCAAGTTATGGATTATAGGTAAAGATGCGGAACAGTTTTTTGGACACTTAAAAAGTGACAAGATTCGGGTTGAAGAAGTTAAAGATATCAGAGAGGCTTATCAGGGTGCGCATCTTTTAGTAGCGCCTATTTATGGAGCAGGAGGTACCCGTTATAAAAATTTTGAAGCATTTGCTTCTGGTTTGCCTGTAGTAACTACCTCAATTGGAATTGGCGGTACAGATGCAGAGGATGGGGTGGAGGTTGTTGTAAGAGATGATCCAATCGAGATAGCTCAGGCGTCAATAGATTTGCTAGAGGATAAAAACAAGTATCGGTCTATATCGGAGAATGCTAAAAAAATGGTAGCTGCTAAATATGACTGGGCTCCCATAGCTAAACATTTATCGGATATTTATGAAAGTTTAAAAACCGCCTAATATGAAAAAGATTGGCATTGATTGTCGTTTGTGGTCTGAAGCAGGGGTAGGAAGATACATCAGAAATCTAGTAAAGCATTTAGCCGAGATTGATCAAACAACACAGTATTATTTGTTTTTATTACCCAAAAACCTCAAACAAAATTTACCTGCCAATTTTCACTGCATTGAAGCTGATTATTCTTGGTATACCGTTGCAGAACAAGTTAAATTTCCGAAATTACTAAATCAATATCAGCTTGATTTGATGCATTTTCCCCATTTTAATGTACCGATTTTTTATACGGGAAAATTTGTGGTAACGATCCACGATTTGATACATCAACATTTTAAAATGGAGCGCGCTACCACCCATGGCCCATTGATTTACAGAGTAAAACAGTATGCTTACACTAGAGTTTTTTCTCATGCGATAAAAAAAAGCCAAACAGTGATTACGGTTTCTGAGTATGTTAAGAAGCAACTACAAGATGAATGGCAACTGGATCCCAGAAAAATTGTTGTGACTAAAGAAGCCGCCGAAGACTCGATATTAGAATTAGCTAAAAGAATGACTCCTGATGGGGTGAAGCAAGTTTTAAAAAAGTTTCAAATAACTAAACCCTACATTTTCTATGTTGGTAATGCTCATCCTCATAAAAATGTTGAGGGATTGATTAAAGTTTTTTTGGCCCTCAGGAAAAACTATCAGTATCTGACATTGGTACTAGCCGGAAATGATCACTATTTTTGGGAGAGGATTAAAAAAGAATACAAAGATCCGAGTATTATTTTCACGGGTTTTGTCAGTGATCTGGAATTGGTAGGTTTGTACAAAGGTGCGCAAGTCTATGTAGTCCCTTCTTTTGAAGAAGGTTTTGGTATTCCATTGCTGGAGGCCTTTGCCTGTGGTGTGCCGGTGGTTTCATCCAAATTGGGATCACTTCAAGAAGTTGGGGGCGATGCTGCATTTTACTTTAATCCGCATAATATAAATGAAATGGCTGAGAAGATTCAGTTGGTTTTAAATGATAAAAAATCTGGTAAACAGCTTATTGAGGCTGGTGAAAAAAGATATAAGAGTTTTAGTTGGACTACTTTAGCTAGGGAGACCTTAGAAGTATATAAACATTTTTAATTAGACATTTTGTCCAAGAAATTTTTGTTGAAATGATAAAAAAAGTTGGCTAATATTGAGGGAATCAGTTGGTAAATGGCTTTGTCTGACTGGTCGTCTAATTCTATAATCTCCATTTGTTGTTAATGACAAAGCCCAAAGAGTGTTATCAAAAAAGGTGATACCATTTCTTTCACCGACTTCATGTAAAAATCCTGTGGGATTTTTTTCTAAGATAATTGCCCTAAAATTATCTTGCGGGAGCTTCTATTCATACCCACCGTTTATCTGCCATTCAAGAAATCGGGCTAATACTGCGTTTGCTCGATAAAAAATTCCATCTTCTGTAAAGCGAAATGAGGAATCAGTCATAAGCTGATGATAGTATTTTTCTAATTTTGCACAACAAGGTGGGGCTAAAGTAGGGTCATCTCTTCGAAGAGCGGTGGTAAGATATTCGGCAACCTGAGGCATTATTTTTTTTCAATAACTCGGAGTTTAGCCGATCGGCTATGGGGATTCAAGCCTATTTCATCTTGATTTGGTATCAATGGTTTGTCATTTAGAATGGTGGCTTTTTGAGTTTGTTCTAGATCTCGGAACAAATTTTTAACAATCCGGTCTTCCAGTGAATGAAAGCTAATTACCACTAGCCTTCCATTTGATGCCAATATTTCAAAGGCTTTTGGTAAAGCTGTTTCAAGTGAATGTAGTTCATCGTTTACAGCAATCCGAATAGCCTGAAATACTTTGGTCGCCGGATGAATTTTTTCGCCGGTAAACTTTTTTCCCGAAGAGACTATTTTTGCCAGTTCAGTGGTTGTTTCAATCAATTTATTTTTTCGATATTCGACAATTTTTTTGGCAATAGGTCGGGCAAAACTTTCTTCTCCATATTTTTCAAAAATATCAGCCAACTCTTTTTCATAGAGTCCATTAACCAGATCTTTGGCTGATGCGCCGAAGGTATTATTTAGCCGCATATCTAAAGGAGCATCCTGGGAAAAAGAAAAACCACGTTTACCTTCATCAAGTTGGTGGGTAGAAACGCCTAGGTCAAAAAGAATCCCTGAAATTGTTGAATTGTTAAATTGCTGAACTGTTAGATTGTTATTTAATACCTTTACTACCTCATCAATATCGGCGAAGTTGCTTTGGCAGATAATTAGGTTTTCTGAGATGGCTTGTAGATGGCCATTTTTTTCTTCAAGGTGCAACTGGTGATTTTTCGCTACTTCTTTTAGAGCATCAGGGTCTAAATCAATCCCGATGACTTTGCCACCGGCTTTTAATATCAGTTCGGTGTGTCCACCACCTCCCAAATTACAGTCGATATACCAGTGGTCTTTTTTGACAGACAAAAAATCGATTGTTTCATGTGGCATTACAGGTATGTGATATGTACTCATTGAAAGCATTGTAAATGGTCAGGTGTTAAGCGTAAAGCGGGAATGTATGTGCAGAGCATCTATTGCAACTTGATACTCAACCGTTTACGCTTTACCCTAGCTATGAAAATTGCTTTAGTACATGATGATCTGGTTCAATGGGGAGGGGCTGAAAAAGTCCTGGGTGCTATTTCAGATTTGTATCCGGATGCGCCTATTTTTACCTCAGTGTTTGATGAGTCCAACCCTTTGTTGCGTGCTCGTTTTAAGGGGAAAAGAATAATCACCTCTTTTATTCAAAAGATTCCCGGATGGAGGAGTTTCTATCGACCATTATTACCTTTGTATCCATTGGCTTTTGAAAGTTTCGATTTTTCAGAATATGATCTGGTAATTTCTCAAACTACCAAATTTGCTAAAAGTATTATCACCAAACCAGAGACAATTCATTTGTGCATTATTCATACACCACCACGATTTTTGTGGCATTTACCATCAGATAAAACTTCACATTGGTTGCAGCCTTTTTTGAGCTGTCTTAGGGTGTATGATCAGATTTCAGCTACTAGGGTTGATCATTTTATAGCTGGCTCTTATAATGCCCAGCAGCGTGTGCAAAAGATCTACCACACAGATGCCTCGGTGTTGCAACCGTTTGTTGATCAGTCTTTGTCAAAAATGGTAACCCCTTTTGACGGAGGATATTATTTACTGATTGCTAGATTGAACCAGTATAAAAATGTTCATTTGGTTGTAAAGGCTTTTAATGAAAACGGGAAAATACTGAAAATTGTGGGAAGTGGTCCTCAAGCTGGATATTTGAAAAGTTTGGCTAAAAGAAATATTTCATTTTATGAGAGAGTTTCTGATCTGACGCTAGCTTCTTTATTGGCTGGTTGCAAAGGGCTGATTGTAGCAGCAGAAGAGGATTTTGGGATGACTGCTCTAGAGGCGCAGTCATTTGGTAAAGGCGTAATAGCTTATGGTTTTGGGGGGGCAAAAGAAACTGTTTTGCCTGGTAAAACAGGGGTTTATTTTAAAGAATTGACTGTAGCAAGTTTACAACAAGCACTTGAGATGTATGAGACGATTGATATCGATCCATCCGCCTGTCATAAGCAAGCCGATGCTTTTTCACTTGCAAAATTTGAATCAAAATTGAAGAATATAGTAGAGAAATTAGTTAGTAGTCAGTAGTTTGTAGTGAGTAGGAGGGAGAACCTACTTTTCTACATCCTACAACCTACTAACCACATACTAAGAATGTATTACGATTTTATAAAAAGAGTACTTGATATTATTGGGGCCATTGTTGGTCTTGTTTTGTGTTCACCGATTCTTATTTTAACTGCGATAGCAATCAAAATTGATTCTAAAGGTCCGGTGATGGCTGATACGCCGATGCGGGTTGGTAAAAATGGTAACTTATTTTATATGTATAAATTTCGTTCAATGGTAGTTGGAGCCCAGGATTTATTACAAAAAAATCCCGAACTTTTGAAGCAATATAAAAAGAATAGTTATAAAATCCACAATGACCCCCGGGTAACTAAAGTTGGGAAATATATTCGGAAATTTTCAATTGATGAATTTCCTCAGTTTATCAATATTCTACGAGGTGAGATGAGTTTGGTAGGGCCTCGGGCTTATTATCCATTTGAATTGGAAGAACAGCAAAAGAAATATCCCCAGTCGCGTGATTATGTCAAAATCATTTTATCTTCTAAGCCAGGGCTGACAGGTGTCTGGCAAGTTTCAGGTAGAAGTGACATCAATTTCGATAAACGGGTAGAGATGGATGCGCAATACGTTCAGAGACGATCAATTTTTTACGATATTTTTTTGATGCTTAAAACTATTCCGGCTGTTATCTTTGGCCGGGGAGCAGTATAAAATTGGTGAAAATTGACTTTTTAATTTTCTTTTCCCACCATACTTGATTCATGACGCATGAGTCATGATACACTATACAAACTATGGCTTTTACAAGTCTTAATCGCAAGCTTGCTCGCCAGGATCAGTATCTGCGACGTAATTCAACAAAAAAACTTAATTGGAAAAAATTTTTATTTAGGACGTTAGTTGTTTTAGTTATTCTGTTTGTAGTCATTTATTTACCTTTATGGAATGCCGGGCGGGCAGCTCGGAAAATAGTAAGTGAAGGGCGTTTGATGAATGATGCGGTGAAGAATGAAAATTTAGATCAGATTAAGACGCATTTAACTGAGATTAAAAAGGCAACAAGTAGTTTAAATACTTCACTTAATTTTTTGTTTTGGGTTCGGATTATTCCTTACGTCGGATCTTTTTATGCTGACGCCAAACATTTTGCTAAAGCAGGTGAGTATGAGCTGACTGCAGCAGAAACTATTGTTGAGGAATTATTGCCATACAAATCAGAGCTTGGATTTAATGGGACTCCAACTCCTGGAACTGATCGAGTAGCCCAGGCTGTTAAAGTGCTGGAAAAAACTTTGCCTCTTTTGGATAAAGTTGAACCAGAGCTGAAAAAAGCTCGTGAAGAAGTTTCAAGTATTGATGTTGATAAGTATCCGGAAAAGTTTGGCAGCCGCAATGTCAGATCTTTGGTAGATACTGCTAAAAACTTTATTATCGGCGCTCATGTCGCAGTCACTGAAGCTAAACCAGCGCTAGAAGTGGCTCCAGCTGCTTTGGGACAACCTTCGGCTAAAAATTATCTGATGATTTTTCAAAATGATAAAGAGCTTCGCCCGACAGGTGGTTTCATGACTGCTTATGCTTTTTTGGGTTTGGATAAAGGTCGAGTCTCGTCTTCTCAATCTGATGATATTTATCGGTTGGATGAACAGCTTTTGATTACCTGTCAGACTAAAATTTGTCCTTTGACTCCGCCAGATCCGATTGTGAAGTATTTACCAGAGGCCAATGGTAAACCACGAACTGCCTGGTCGATGCGAGACTCTAATTTATCACCGGATGTCCCTACATCAATTGCACAGTTTGAACGGATGTACAATTTATTGGGCAAAGGAATGCCATGGGATGGAATTATTTTGATAGATACCCATGTGGTGGAAGAACTAATCAAAATTACCGGTCCGATTGAAGTTTTCGGGACCCGGTATTCAGCTGATCATGATGATAGGTGTAATTGTCCAAATGTGATTTATGAGTTGGAAAATTACGCCCAGGTGATTGAAAAAGGTGAAGCTGACAGAAAAGCTATTTTAGGTACCTTGATGCAACAGATTTTAGCTCGTTCTTTGGGAGCATCCACCGAGAAATTGCCAGAATTTATTAATGCTGGTGTCAAGCTGGCCAACTCCAAACATATAATCTTTAATATGCATGATCAAAAAACCCAGGCTGCTTTGGATCAGCTGGATTGGACAGGGCGGATCAAGCCGTATACTTTTGATTATTTGCATGTCAATGATTCAAATTTTGCTGGAGGTAAATCCAATCTGTATGTGCAGCAAAAAGTAGTTTTGGATATCAATATTGGTACTGATGGTAAAGTGACAGATAAACTTAGTATTACCTACAACAATCCGCAAAAGTATGATGCTTGGCTCAATCAGAGAAATCGGGATTATCTGCGAATTTATGTGCCAAAAGGAGCAAAATTGCTCAGTAATAAAGGTTCTGACAATAAAGTTACCACTATTGAAGATGAACTGGGCAAAACAGTCTTTGAAGCCTTTTTAGAGATCAGACCACAAAATTCCCGAACTATCGAATTTGAATACGAACTACCACAGACATTCTCAGGCAACGAATACAATCTGCTGATCCAAAAACAACCAGGTAAACCGCCATTTGAATATGAAGTAAAAGTTAATGGAAGAACTAAGGAACGATTCTTACTCGAGTCTGATAAAGAGATAAACCTGGCTTTATAACATTATTTTTTAAATATTCCCCCGTACCTTGGCCCATATCTTGAGGCGTACCAATCACTAGTCCTAAAAAGAATAGTCCATCCGCTAATAAAATTGGAAATGAAGTGGAGATAGTTGTGGATGTTCCCGTGAGATAATATTGTGCACCTTCTATTGATCCTACTGAGACGGGAATCACAGCTCCTGTTAACCATTTTAAACTATTCACTAAAGGATGAGTACGTTTTTCTAAGTTAATGGGGGGTATCTCAGATGTTTGTGCCGATTCATGGGTTTGCATAGTTAAACCTTACTATAAAATTCTGAAAATGCAATATTATACTTGTTACTGAATGTTAAACTAATCACTTATGGCATCTACAACTACTGAAGGCATTATTTTAAAGCGGCATAACTTTGGTGAGGCGGATCGGGTGATGACGGCTTTGACAGACAAATTTGGCAAGATTTCGATTGTGGCGCGGGGAGTCAGACGCATTACATCCAGACGAGCCGGGAATGTTGAGATTTTGAATAGAGTTCGTATGGGTCTGTTTAAGGGTAAAAATTATACTCTGACCGAAGCGCAGTCGCTGGAAACATTTGAGGTTATAAAGTCGCAATTAACTCTCTCTACTATCGCTTTTCATTTGATTGAGCTGGCTGATAAGTTGTTAATTGAGGATCAACCAAATCCAGCTGCGTATGGATTGTTACTTACCGCGTTGCGTTTTTTAGAAGTTAACCCCAGACAAATTTTTGTCAGAGCTTATGAGATAAAAATGATGTCTTTAGCGGGGTTTTGGTCAGTGGATCGGCTGCATGAAGTAGAAGAGGAGATGCGAGATCTTTTGACACAGTTGGAAAACCAAACGTTTAATCAGATAGCTGAGATTGAACTCACTGAGAAGCAGGCGATCGAACTTGAGCACATTTTAAGATTTTATTTAGAGGAGACTATTGAGTCTTCTTTAAAAAGTTTACAGGTGATGAAGCAACTGAAACGTTAGTGATAGGATAATGGTTATGGATGC
This sequence comes from uncultured Gammaproteobacteria bacterium, assembly GCA_964636275.1. Taxonomy (GTDB): domain Bacteria; phylum Patescibacteriota; class Microgenomatia; order Daviesbacterales; family UBA10151; genus CAZWRN01. The sequence goes on along the minus strand of CAZWRN010000010.1, from coordinate 10,581 downwards.
TAGTATAGAAGAAAGAAAATAGTTTTAAGTACTTATTTCTATAACCTCTAACCAACTGGTATCCACAACTTTCAACCGAATTCTAATTAATATATATGTGATATATATCAAATATATATCTAGTATATACTACTAAATTTGACTCATAGCCTGATCTCTGTTACCATAGTCTAGTTGAGCGATGAAATTCCTTGGCACGAATGGAGCTTGATGCTAGATTTAAAGTTGTCTCGAAAGAGGAAAAAGGGTGGAACCGCGGTATTACCGTCCCTGGCAAATAATTGCTGGAGACGGATTTTTTTTGCTCAAAAATTAGTGATATGATAACTATGTCATTCTGAGCGGAGTGAAGAATCTCTCAATTTATTTGTGATTACAGGTTTCTGAAAAAAGTTCAGAGATGTTTCGTTTCACTCAACATGACAAATTAAGAAAGGTATAAAAAAATGGACAAAAATGCACAAAACACGATGGATAAAATAGTTGCTTTAGCCAAAAGAAGAGGCTTTATTTTCCCTGGGTCTGAAATCTATGGAGGGGTAGCGAATACCTATGATTATGGACCGATGGGGACTGAGCTGTTGCGCAATATCAGAAATGCCTGGTGGACTTTTTTTGTGCATCAAAGAGAGGACATTGTTGGCCTTGATGCGAGTATTATCTCTTCACATAAAATTTGGGATGCTTCCGGACATACGGCAGGATTTTCTGATGCCATGATCGACTGAAAAAATTGTAAATCCCGTTTTCGGGCTGATCATATTATTGAGGATTATTTCGAAAAAATAGGAAAAGTGCAAAAGGTTGAAGGACTTTCACCAGCAGAGTTCAATGAAATTATTCAAAAGGAACAGATTTTATGTGTTAAATGTGGTGTAAAACCCACACAATGGACTGAAGTCCGTAAATTTAATTTGCTCTTTCCTGTTCATTTAGGAATTGTTGAAGGGGATCAATCTTTAGCTTATCTTCGTGGGGAAACAGCCCAGGGGATTTTTATCAATTTTAGAAATGTGACAGATTCTACTCGGGTCAGACTTCCATTTGGAATTGCTCAACTGGGAAAAAGTTTTCGCAACGAGATTACTCTGGGAAACTCTATCTTTAGAACTATTGAGTTTGAACAAGGTGAGATTGAATATTTCTTTGATCCGAATAAACAAAATTGGGAAGAGATCTTTGAAGCATGGAAGAAGACGATGTGGGAGTTTGCAACAGAAGTACTTAAAGTACGTGCAGAAAATTTGCGCTGGAGAGAGCATACTGATGAAGAACGGTCTTTTTATAGTAAACGAACCGAAGATATGGAGTACCAATATCCGTTTGGATTCAAAGAACTCTGGGGACTGGCTTATCGGACTGATTATGACTTGACTCAACATCAGACTCATTCAGGTAAAGATCTGACTATTTTAGATCCTGAAACCAATCAAAAAGTGTTGCCTCATGTCATAGAGCCGGCGGTGGGTATCAACCGACTGATGCTGATGGTTTTGGTAGATGCTTATACCAATGATAATGGACGGGAATTTTTGAAATTAAGTCCTAAATTAGCTCCCTACAAAGTAGCTGTATTCCCTTTATTAGCCAATAAACCAGAGCTAGTGGATAAAGCCAAGGAGCTTTATAGCTCATTGAAAAAAGAGATGACAGTGGCCTGGGATGCTCGGGGAAATATTGGAAAAAGATATGCTTCTCAAGATGAGATTGGAACACCCTTTTGCATTACTGTAGATTTTGATACACTAAATGATGAAGCAGTCACTGTGCGAATGCGAGACACAGCGACCCAAGAGCGAATAAAAATAAGTGAGCTTCACTCTTATCTAAAATCTCAGATCTAAATGGAAACAATCAAACATTCACTTAAAGGCTTTTTCTCAAATCGGGTTAATGTGGTTTTAACGGCGGTTATTGTTTTACTTATCACGGGTTTGATTGCTGGTTTGGTTTGGTGGCTCAATAGAGTGCCAAGCAACTTGCCGGTTCAGGAAGTGGATTTATCGTTTCAGGCCGATGGCCCTTATGCGCTGCTTCTACCTCGTCGTGACGGTAATGCTTTGAATCTGAATATTTTTCGAGTGTCAGCTTATGAGGGTATAGCTTATGAATTAGCTTATCAAGCATCTGCTTCAGAGATTATTAATTCCGATGCTGAAGGGGCTGAAGAAACTGACAAAATTGACCGGGGAGTGCAGGGGACTTTAAATACAGATACTAAAGCGAGTGAATATGACCAGGAGATCTTGTTTGGAACATGTTCTAAAGGGGATACTATGTCAACACTTCACTGTGTTTTTGATAAAGATGTTGAAAATGGTACTTTGATGTTAAAAATCCAAAAGCCTTATGAACGTGGTGATAAAGTGACAACTGTTTATAAAATGACAACTACTTGGCATTTGCAGCGACCAGACATCGCACTGGGACGGATTACCTCAGGGGATAGCCATTTTAACTATATTTCTACCGCAGCCAGTTCTGAACTTGCAACAACTGGTTATACGATAGTCAATGACCTGACTGCTGCACCAAAACTGCCTGAAGGCAAAGATTTCTTCGGTAAAGTATATGCTCTTAATGTACCTACCGCTCGTTCCTTACCAGGCGGTGATGTAATGATCGAAACTCTAGATAATCCGCCAGCTGGAGCTACTTTGGCTCTGTATCAGGATCAAACCGGAAACTGGGAGATGCTGGAGACCAAAGTTGAATCCAACAAACTGACAGCTCAAGGTAAAGGTGCTGGTATATACGCTGTCTTAGTAAACAAATAAATTGTTAAACAACATAATCATCCAGTAAGAAAATCATTATTAGAAATTTTGTTGTCCTCTAGTTATTCTTTTCACAGTTTCGGGTTCACTTTGTATTGACATTCTTTTCACGATGGTGCAAAATGGTTAAATAAGGGTAAAAACTGTCTAAGAAATATGTTTCTAGGACGGTTTATTACCACATTTTCTGGCAAAAACAGGATTGTTTTACCAAAAAAATTCAGGCAGGAGGTTACAGACGGAGTAATTTACCTGATTGAGGGTTTTGATGGTGGAATATGGGGATTTAAGACACAAGATTGGGAAAAAGAGGCCGGAAAGAGGCTTGAGCAAGACCTCCTAAGTACTTCAGGTCGAAGAGAAAGACGGATTTTTTTCTCTTCTGCCGATACCTGCGTTCTCGACGGACAGGGAAGATTTATTATCCCTGAGGCGATGGTAGAAAGAGCACACCTAAAAGAGCAAATCGTAATAGTAGGCGCTGGCGACCATTTTGAAATATGGGAAGACAGTGACTATCAGAAAGTTCTAGAAGACCATGCCGATCCTATACCTATTAAGTAGTACTAAAGCCAAATATCAACTGATTTTAGTCTTGGCTCTGATGGTGTTATTTGTCACCGTGCTGACTATCTGGTCTATGAACCGACTAGCTACGGTTGGTGAACAGATTGCACAGCTGGAAAGAACTAAAAATGCGATTCAGTTGGAAAACGAGTTGTTAGAGAAAAAAATAGCTGAAAGAAAATCTTTAGCTGAGATTGACGAAGCTTCACAAAAATTGGGTTTTGGTAAAATTCAAACTATCGAATACGTGTCTGATAACGGTATCGCACTCAATCATTAGTATTCTTTGATACAATGACTAGATGTTGGATGCGGGAAGCTGATATCATTTTCTATTTCCCAAATTCAAACATCTAACTTCAATCATATATGCGCTTTCAAGTTATTAAGTTGATCTACATTGGTATGTTTTCTCTTATTTTACTGAGGTTGTTTTATTGGCAGATTGTTCAAGGTGACATGTTGACTGCCAAAGCTGAAAGTCAACGATTTTTGACCAAAGAGATGATTGCGCCTCGAGGGGAGATTCAATTTTCGGATGGTTCAGTACTGGTCTCGAGTGAGCCTGCTTATACACTGTTTGCCCAACCGCGGATTATTAATCAGTCATTTCTACCCAAAACTGAGATAACATTAGAAAATTTGCAGTCCCAGGATATGGAAAAGATCATCAGATATAAAAAAGACGCTGCACTAAAATTGGCAGAACTTTTCAAAGAAGAGGACAAAAAACTGGCAACCCAGACAGCCACTATTGCGGCTACCCCTGAGGAAGAAAAAGTTGATCTTCAGGAAAGGCAGGATTATTTTTTTAATTTGCTCAATAAAGATCTGTTTTGGGTCAATCTAAATAGGAAGGTGGACAATTCCTTGAAACGCAGGATTGAGGATTTTTCGTTGACTGGACTTGGTTTTGATTCAGGCACCAAACGATTTTATCCAGAGGGATCCTCATCAGCACATATCATGGGGTTTGTTGGTTCAGATGAATATGGTGAGGACATTGGTTATGGGGGGGTAGAAGGTTATTACAATGGTGAATTAAAAGGTAAGCCAGGGTCTTTAACTCAGGAAAAAGATGCTTTGGGATTGCCGATACTGATTGGTCAGTTTACTTCTAAAGATCCTAAGCCGGGAAAAACTCTCAAATTACATATCGATCGGGCTATACAAAGAATGGTTGAGAGCTCCCTTCAGAAAGGAATGGTGCGATATGGTGCAAAAGGGGCGTCGGCGGTGATAATGGATCCCAAAGATGGTGCTATTTTGGCGATGGCATCATATCCAAGTTATGATCCGACTAAATCTTGGCTTTATCCTCGGCAGAATCTTCGCAATCCGCTGACAGCTGATGCTTATGAGCCTGGTTCAACTTTTAAAGTACTAGTTATGGCAGCTGGTATTAATGAAGGATTGGTGACTCCAGAGACAAAATGTGATATCTGCAACGGCCCTTTAAAAGTGGCAGATTATACGATTAGAACCTGGAACAACAAATATCAGGAAAATCCGACGATGACTGATGTGATTATTCATTCAGATAATACGGGAATGGTGTATGTTGGGAGAAAAATGGGTCAGGAAAAACTGTTTGATTATATTCGCCAGTTTGGTTTTGGTTCAGTGACTGGAGTTGATTTACAAGATGAACAATCGCCAGATATTCGTCCATTAAAAGATTGGAAAGAGATTGATCTAGCAACCGCCACTTTTGGTCAAGGTATATCAGTCACAGGTCTACAACTCGTCAGAGCTGTGGCAGCGATTGCCAATGGAGGGGTAATGTATGAGCCGCACATTGTCGATACAATTACTGATGGTGAAAAAAAACATGTGATTGCGCCAAGGGTGATCGGTAATCCTTTAAAACCCGAAACAACTAAACAGGTGACTGAAATGATGATTCAGGCGGTGGATCAAGGGGAATCTCAATTTTATAAGAAAAAAGCTGGTATTGAAAATTATCAGATTGCAGGAAAAACGGGTACGGCTCAGATTCCAGTAGCTGGTCATTATGATGCTACCAAGACAATTGCCTCTTTTATTGGATTTGCGCCCGCCAATGATCCTAAATTTGTGATGCTAGTCAGGTATGATCAGCCAACCAGTTCAATTTATGGAGCAGATACCGCCGCCCCGACTTTTTTTGAGATCACCAAAGAGCTTTTTACCTACTACGGTATTCCTCCAAGCGTGCAGGCTGGTATTAAAAATTGACCCTTTTTAGAATAAATCTGATTTGGTATATTGATCATCAATGAAAAGACTGATACGCAAAGTAATTCCTCAAAAAGCAGTTAATTTATTTCGTCATTTACCGACAGCTGTTTTAGCCAATATTTTATATGGATTTCCATCGCGGAAAATGACTGTTATTGGAGTAACAGGTACTGATGGCAAAACAACTACAGTAAATATGATCTATCAGATATTGAAAGCCGCTGGAAAAAAGGTCTCGATGGTTTCTACAATTAATGCTGAAATTGCTGGGAAAAGCTATGATACTGGCTTTCATGTGACCAATCCTGATCCGATGATGTTGCAAAAATTTATTAAAATGGCTACTCAGGCCGGGGAGGAGATGTTGGTTTTAGAGGTAACTTCCCACGGACTCGATCAATACCGCGCTTGGGGGGTGCATTTTGATGTTGGTGTAATTACCAATATTACTCATGAGCATCTGGATTATCATAAAACCTGGGAAAATTATTTTCAGGCCAAATCTAAATTAATAAAACAGGTTAAACTAGCTATTTTAAACAGAGCGGAAGATCACTATGGCAGGTTGCGCGGATTGACCTCAGGCAAAGTTGTTAGCTTTGGATTGACCAAGCAGGCGGATTTTAATCCGGTCAAATTTCCATTTAAACTGGCAATTCCTGGGCAATACAATGTACTCAATGCTTTAGCAGCTTCAGCAGTGGCAGTTCATTTTGATGTTGATTCAAAAATAATTAAGCAGACTTTAGAACATTTTTCTTCACTCGACGGGCGAATGAATGAGATCCAAAATAGCCGGGGTATCAAAATAATTGTTGATTTTGCCCACACCCCGAACGCCTTAAAAGAAGCTTTACAAGCTTTGAAACCGTTGACTACTGGCCGTTTGATCGCTGTATTTGGTGCAGCTGGAGCCAGGGATGTCGAAAAGCGCGCTTTAATGGGTGAGATTTCGGCTAGATATGCTGATCTGACCGTGATTACCGCAGAAGATCCCCGAGGAGAGCTTGATCAGATTAATGCCCAAATTTTAGAAGGAGCGCAAAAAGCCAAAGGTGAGCTGGGTAGAAATGTTTATATTGAAGGGGACAGAGGTAAAGCGATCGAGATGGCGATCAATAAACTAGCTAAAAAGGGCGATACCGTGGGTATTTTTGGTAAAGGGCATGAAAAAAGCATGAATTATAGCGGAAAATTTGAAGAGCCTTGGTCAGATCATGAAGCTGTCCAGAAGGCGTTAAGAGCAAAATAAATTATATCCAAAGTATTTTTGCCACAATTTAACCAATGACTAAAGCAGCTGTTTATCCAAACAAGAGTACCAGTTTAGATGATAAAAAGTTGGATTTATTACGAAATGAGTTGGGAGAAAACCGGATTAAGTTAGAAGAGAGTTTGCATTACCATACGGGTAGTCAACTGGATCTTCCAGCTGAAGCTTTTTATATTGCTACCAATCAATTAGAATTACAGCGAGCTTTGGATACCGCTTTAGAGCTCGGCATATCTTTTAAAGTTCTAGGATATGATACGATAGAGGCGCCAAAAAGAGCCAAAAAAATAGATGGCCTGGTGATAAAAAATCGTACCCACCAAATTAAAATAAGTGCTATAAAAGGTAAATTTGTTATAGGATCGATGGGTATTGATCAGGTTTCATTGGAAATAGATTCCGGAGTTTGTTTAAAAGAATTGCAAGACTATTTTGAAAAGAGTAAGCTTGTTCAACCGGTTTTTGCTTCGGTCGAAAAATTTACCATCGGAGAAGTTTTGTCGACTGAATTTGGGATACAAGGTATGATTGAGCACATTAAAGTTTGGGAAAAAGGGGTTATTGAGGAGGTAAATATTTTGGAATTTAACCCCAAAAAACAGGTAGTTTTATCGGTTGTGGTCAGAGTTAAGTCAATTCAGATGCTATGAGTATCGAGATCAATAAAGTTAGTTTTATCAAAAAACATTCACAAAAGGTGAAATTGTTTTTAATGCGACAATTTTCCAAATTTATTCCACCTGAAAAGGTGGTGTTTGTTTTTGGACCGGGGATTAATTCGACTACTGCTAGAGCGGCTGAAATGGCGTTATCAGAAAAAATGGCAGCTTTTGCTTCGGTTATGACTGGTGAAGACACTACCTGGCAGTCGCATATTGCTTCAACCATGCTGAAAATCAATAAAAATACCGAAAAAGCGATCTTTTCGATCCCTGATGATGCCTATCTTTATGACCCGATGGTGTTTAGTTTTATACAACCTCAAACAATAATCGCCGCTGGTAGTCCACCACAGGATACTAAAAGTGAGAATAGTTCGATACTAAATAATACAAAAATGCAGTATCTGCAATTTTTAGAAACAATGATTGATGGAATGGGTAGAAAAGGTGTATTAATCGCCAACTGGCATGATATCGCGATTCGTAAAATTGGTGAGGCGCATGCTTCAGATGATGATTCTAAAGACGAGACTAACTGTTGGTTTTTTGGCTACGAAAAAGAGTTTTGTCACGTTTGGGCTGGCAATATCAGGGTTTTTCAGGCTCAAACTATTTTTGAACTCAACTATGGTGTAGAAAGGGTAGAGATCACGACCCGTTTACTTGGAAAAAATCAGCTAAATGCGCTTTTGGCAGCGGCTACTTTGGCAGTTCAGAATGGAGTCCCTCTGACATCGATTAAGAAATCTTTTGAAAAGTTGGATATCATCGAGCATCGGCTTCAGTTAGTTGAAGGTTTTGGAGGGGCGACGGTTTTGGATGATACATTGGGAGGTGATTTTAGCAGCTGGACAGATGCTTTAGAGGTATTAAATAAACTACCGGCCAGACGGCGAATTGTGGTGGCTGGTGAAATGAAAGGATTAGGGGATAGTTCAGAGAAAGTTCACCGTGAACTTGGGCAAAAATTGTTTAGAGAACATGTGGATATAATCTTATCCGGGGGTGGAGATGCCTTGCATACTTCAGACGAGCTAAAGAAACTAGGCTTTTATGAAGGTCGTTTGGAGGAAAATTTATCCAATCAAAGTATGATAACCAGGCTTTTGAAAATTATAGGCAAGGGAGATTTAGTACTTGTAAAAGGAGATGAGAGTAGCCGAATGGATGAAATAGTCAAGAAAATTGAGGGGAAAAAGAGTACTATATAATTATGCTAGAACTTTTAGGTCTGGTGCTGATTGCCTTTGTTGTGACTGCGTTTTTAATAGTTCCATTTATTGATCTGCTGTTTTTTTTAAAACGAAAATATGAAAAACATACCAATTTACATAAATTTGGTTCAGAAACCCCGATTCACGATCAGTTGATGAAGGATGATGAAACTACACCAAGTGGTGGGGGGATATTACTTATTTTAGTCCTAACAGGTTTGACTAGTCTGTATGCTTATTTTGTACCGTTAGTGGATCTAAAAAGTTTAATTATTCCGCTTTTTACCTTGTTATCATTTGGAGCATTAGGACTTGTGGATGATGTTAAATGGTTGATAACTAAAAGAAGTGGTAAATTTCATGGTTTGAGCAGGAGAACAATTTTTTTATTTCAAACCATTTTTGCAGTCATTGCTGCTTTCATGTTATATAGTATGTCAGGGATAAACAATCTATATATCCCGGGAATTGATAATTTCATTATTGGTTGGTGGTATGTTCCTTTAGCCGCATTTATTATTGTCTCTTTTTCCAACGCCTACAATATTTCAGACGGTTTGGACGGGTTGTCGACCGGATTACTGACCATTTGTTTATTTGCTTTTTTGGTTTTGGCCCATTCGGTATTTAACCAGCCATTGTCTATTTTTGTGGGAGTGTGGATTGGAACTTTGATAGCTTATCTGTATTTCAATGTTTATCCGGCTCGAATTTATCTTGGGGATGCCGGATCTTTGGCATTTGGTGCTACTTTGGCTGTAGTTGGATTGTCGACTGGTAAAATCATTGGATTGGCGATAATTTGCGGAATATATATTATTATTTTGTTGTCATCATTACTTCAGATATTAAGTAAAAAATTGTTAAAAAGAAAGTTATTTCCTTTGGCTCCCATACATATGTATTTTAAATTTATTGGTTGGGAAGAGCCAAAAATAGTGGCACGATTTTGGCTGGCTGGCGCTATCTTTGCAATTTTTGGTTTATGGCTGTCTTTACTTAAATAATAGGCCTTTGATACTTTTGATACTTCTGATACCTCTCCTACTTCGTTTATAATCTAAACATGCGCCGTTTCGCCCGACCTATTCACACTGTTTCCACCCCAAAGCAAAATCATGTTGATTTTGGTTTGTTGATGATCGTGGCTATTCTGGTTACCTTTGGTCTGGTTATGGTCTATGACTCATCAGTTGTGCAGGCATTTAAGGATTTTGGAAATAAATATTTTTACATCCGGCAACAGCTGATCTGGGTTTTGCTTGGCTCAGGTGCTTTGTTTTTTTTCTCAAAATTTAACTTTCATCATTTGAAAAAGATTGCTTTGCCTTTTTTAATCATCTCTTTTATCTTGTTGGTGGCAGTATTCATACCAGAGTTTGGAGTTAATGCCGGAGGAGCTCATCGCTGGTTAAAAGTTGGTCCGGTTACAGTCCAGCCGGCCGAAATCATCAAGCTGGCGAGTATTATTTTTTTTGCTGCTTTATTTGAAAAAAAGATTAAAAACGGCCCATTTATTTTGGTTGTCGGTGCAGTGTCGCTGATAGTCGGGGTATTACAAAAAGATCTGGGTTCTGTAGTCGTTTATTTTCTGACCGCTCTGACAATGTATATTTTTGCCGGGGCCAAGCTGAAATATCTGACAGGAATGATTCCGTTTGCTATTTTAGCCGCAATTGGTTTTATTTTATCAACTCCTTATCGTAAACAACGGGTGTTAGCCTTTTTAGATCCTTTTTCTGATCCGCAGGGATATACTTATCATATATCACAGGTTTTAATAGCTTTAGGATCGGGAGGTTTGTTTGGATTGGGGATTGGACAGTCAAGACAAAAGTTTGAATATATTCCGGAGGTGACAACTGATT
>CAZWRN010000009.1:20972-49480 GCA_964636275.1 uncultured Gammaproteobacteria bacterium | reverse complement strand
AGAGTATGGACTTACTCTTTGACAACGATCTAAAGAGTAAAATAATACTCGCAAGAGGTTTAGAGTGTTCTTAACTTCACTGAAAGATCTCTAAACCTCTTATTCAAAACCTCCAATGACTCCTCTTTATTAAATTCTTGGGCATTTTTGATTTGTAGAGACAATTTTTCGAGCGAGGCTTTGATCAACATTTTTTTAAGTTCGGAAACTACAATGTCCAGCTCTTTTTGCCAATACTGAGATATACTTAGTTTTTCATCAATCTCCACCAAATATAGTCGATCGACTATCTCGATCAGCTCTGGAGGTAAAGTTTGGGTAAATTGGGAGATTTTAAAGGCCTGCCCTTTGAATGAGATTGAATCCAAAAAAATTACCAATAATACATATATTTGTTTGATCTCTTCCTGCGTCAATAAAGTTTCTGGAAAATTGGGTATATAAGTATGATCAGATGGAATATGAAGTAAAAGTGATATCACATATTCCTCCAGCAGTTTTCTTCTATCCGGCGTTTTTGATTCAGAGGTTAGTTTCTTTGAATCATTTTTGGTTGGATTTGAAATAACTGTGATACTTTGAGAAGCGCGTTTAGAAAAATTATCCATTTCTTTTCTAACCACGTCATCTCTAATCATCAAAAGAGCTGCCAATTTTTCAATATAATGCTCCTTGGTGATAGGATCAGCTATTTTACTCCAGATCGGTAGAAGTTCATTAAAGACCGCTTTTTTGTCGGAGGCATTTTTTACTTTATATCTTTTATCGGCTGACTGGAGATAATAATCATAAATTGGGGTCGCTTTTTTAACTGCTTCAAACCATTTTTCGGGATTTTTTAATACTGTATCTGCTGGATCCTTGGAGCCTTCGACCTGAATCACTTTCAAATTTAGGCCAGCCCGGTCTGCCATCTCGATACTTCGTCGGGCCGCTGCATCCCCAGCTAAATCAGTATCAAAACAAAGAGAAAGGGTGTCTGTATACTTTTTGAGAATTTCTATATGCTCCTCAGTAAAGGCTGTTCCTTTGGAAGCGACGACATTTTTTACTCCACTTTGATAAGACATAAGCATGTCCATTTCCCCTTCAACGATGATGGCTTCATTGGCTCTTTTAATATCAGACTTGGTGATATTTAGACCCAATAAAAATCGTCGTTTGTCAAACAAGATAGTCTGAGGAGTATTGATATACTTTGGTTCTTCTTTGCCTAGAACCCGGCCTGAAAAACCAATAATTCGTTCTCTGACATCGATCAGTGGAAACATGATCCGCCCCCGAAACCGATCATAGCATCCAGATTGAGACGGGACACATAGACCCGAGTCGGTCATTTCTTGAACTGTGAAACCGCGTTTTTTTAAAAATTTAGTCAGAGTATCCCATGAGTTCGGAGAGTACCCAATCTGGAATGTTTTGATTGTCTCATCAGTCAAACCTCTTTTGTGCAGATACTCCAGTGCGGCCTGTCCGACTTTATTTTCAGTTAGAAGAAAATGAAAAAGCTGCGCCGCTTTTGTATGAGCTGCATAAAGTTGTTCTTTAACATCCTTCTCCCCTTTATTGGATTTTTTCAAAGTAACACCGGCTTTTTGGGCGAGAATTTCTAAAGCATCCTTAAAATCTAAAGAATCCTTTTCCATCAAAAACTTAAAATGATCTCCTCCTCTGCCACAGCCAAAGCAGTGCCAGATACCCCGCTCAGGAGAAACCATAAAAGAAGGTGTATTTTCGCCGTGAAATGGACAGTTGGCTTTGTAATTAACACCGGCTTTCTTTAAAGTAATGTATTCACCAACCAGATCAACAATGTTTATTTTTTGTTTAATGAGTTCGATATCGTCCATAAGTTGGGTGGTGGCGAGTAGCTCGTGGGTGGTGGAGTGTTACGGAACAACTATACGCTACGTGCTACGAGCAACGTGCCATAAGCGAATTTTAATCCAAATGAAAACCGAAAGCAAATAGATTTGGACTATTTTGACAAACAAATATTTTGAGTTTGGTAAATCTGCAAAATAATCTATTCGAAGAATTACTCGCAATATAAAAAGTTTTTTTCAAGATCGATTTAGGTTATAATCAGCTTCGATATTCTGATTTATCTGATCTCATCTGATATATCTGATTTATCCGAACTGGAGAGATCGCATAGCCCGGTCTAGTGCGCCATCTTGGAAAGGTGGTATACCGCAAGGTATCGGGGGTTCGAATCCCCCTCTCTCCGCCAACTTTTTTTAGTTAAAATGAGCAGTAATAAACAAAACGAAATAGAATATCGCGATAAGTATTCCACTGCAATTCAACTCCTGACCTATGAAGGCCAAGTTGCCTGGTCTCGATATAATGCCATGGTAACTGCACAATCAATTTTTATAGCTATAGTAGTTGGAATATTAGTTAATAGACAACTTGTAGTATTTATTCCGTTTTTGTCTCTAATGGCAATTTTAATATGTTTTTTTTGGTTAGTTATGACTATTAGAAATTTTGCAATGCTGAAATATTATATTCTATGTGCTAGGGAGTTAGAAGAAAAAATATGGCCTCCAAACAAAGATTTATATTATAATTTTTTTAAAAGAGGAGACTTGTTTAGAGAAAATAGAACGGTTGAGTTTGTATTGAATGAAGACCCAAAAAAATATCATAAAAGACCTGATATGGGTCGTCTTATAGACACCAATTGGGCTGCCTATTTTATAATTTGTTTGTTTATTATTCTTCATTTACTTATAATTTTACTTTACTTTCGCCTGTAATTTGACAATCCTAATTCACTGATTAACTGATTCACTTTATTTGCTTGTATTTCAGCCTAGAAAGTACTACAGTACCTGTATGAACCAAGAATTTCCTCGCGCAACTGCAATCCGATTTGGCTGGGAGACAGCTAAAAAGAATATCCGGTTTTTTATCGTTGCATTATTAATAGTATTTGGCATTAGTTTTATCTTTAATTCTGTTGATTCATCCTTGGATAAAGATGCCACACTCGCCCGGTTTGTGGTAGGTATTTTAAGTTGGATCGTTTCGAGTATTACTAGCATTGGGCTTATTCAGATCGCTTTAAATTTTGTTGAAAAAAAAGAGTCAAAATATGCAGATCTTTTTACTCACTATGATCGAACAGTCAACTACATGGCGACTAGCATCTTATATGGCATTATTATTTTGGCTGGGATCATATTACTCGTTATTCCAGCTATTTATTGGGGCATTCGTTTCCAGTTTTTTAGCTATCTAGTAACAGAAAAAAACCTTGGACCTATCCAGGCATTAAAAGCCAGTTGGCAGATGACTTCAGGTCAGACTTGGCAATTATTTGTTTTTGGACTGATTATGATCGGTATCAATCTTTTAGGTGTATTGGCACTATTTGTCGGTATGTTTTGGGCAGTTCCTACTACCCAAGTAGCCACTGCATATATTTATAAAAATCTGTCCAAGAAAAACTAGGTAATGAGTTATCTTTTTTGTCCCCGGTGCGGTACTTCCTATACTGATCAGTCTCGAAAAGCAGAATATCTGCATTGTTTAAATTGCGAATTTGATTTTTATCAAAATCCCAAACCTTGTAATGGACTAATAATTGAAAATTCTCAAGGTGAGATCTTACTAATCAAAAGAAAATATGCCCCGGATAAGGGAAAATGGGATGTGCCGGGTGGATTTGTTGATCTACAGGAAAATTTGGAACAGTCGGCAATTAGAGAAGCCAAAGAGGAATTAAATGCCGAGATAAAAGATATTCATTATCTAGCCTCTTACTCGGATACCTATGATTTTCAGTCGATGACATACCCTACTTTGATTTTTATACTGTCAGCGTCTTTAACAGGATCTTCAATTAAAGCTGCTGATGATGCTGCGGAAATCAAGTTTTTCCCCAAAAATCAAATCCCCTGGGATAATTTGGCATTCAACTTTTTAAAGCCGGCACTCAAAGACTATTTAAGACAGCAGAAGTAAGTACTCAATATTACCTCCCCCGCCCAGAATTGGCGATTCAATTGCATCGTGAATCTTAAATCCTAAATCTTTAATCTCTTCTTCTACTTCATCCTTCACCCTTAAAGCTTCCTGCTCCTCTAAGACGCCTTTAACCAATTTGGATTTATCTGCCTGATAATGTGGTTTTAGTAAAGCTACAATTTTGCCATTAGGTTTTAGAAATGGTTTGACCACTGGCAAGATTTTTTCTAGTTTTGTCCAGGATGCATCGATCGTGATCAGATCTACTTTTTCAGGCAGAGTTGCTAAATGCAAAATATTGGTTCTTTCCATAACAACAACCCGTGGATCATTGCGGAGCTTCCAGGCAAATTCGCCATAAGCTGTATCGACAGCATAGACTTTGGCCGCACCATTTTGAAGAAGACAATCGACAAAGCCCCCAGTAGATGAACCAACATCAAGCACTACAAAACCTGTAACATTGAGGCCAAATTGCTCAATAGCATGCTGCATTTTGAGCCCACCTCGGGAAACAAATTGTTTTAGTTCGTCAGTCATTATTTAAAGTATTTCTCCACGCGCGGTAATTCATAGTTTAATCTGCTTGGTCGAAAAGGATTTTATCTCAAGTAATAGATCTTATTCGACCGAAGTGGAGAATTACATTAATTCCTTCGCTTTCTTTAGTAAATCTTTGTCTCCTGGATAGGTGAGCTTTTTAAAAGCCTCTTCATAAGGCAGCCAGATCACATCCGAGACCTCTCCAATCTGAGCTTTTGGCTCACCAGCTACATATTTCATCAGAAAAATAGTTACCACTTTAAAAATTTTTTGATTATTTTTGGTAATCACATATTTGGATTGGCCAATTTTTTCAACAATTTCAGCCTTAATACCGGTTTCCTCTTCTACTTCTCTAATTGCAGCTTCCTCTGTACTCTCCCCTTCTTCCAGATGCCCTTTAGGAAAACCCCACCATTTTTCCTCCGGATTTTTCATCCGCGCATTTTCTACCAATAAAACTTCAAAATTATTAGAAGATTTATCCTGAGCTTGTCGAAGGACAATGCCCCCTGAGGAAAATTCATTGGTCATTTATTCAATTCCTTTCAAATTTCTATCCCTGTTTACTTTCTCGCTCAGAGCTTCTAAACCAACTTTCTCTCCAAGTGTAAATTCTCCCGGAAATGTTTGTATAACTGGAGGACTAAATGGATCAGGATATGTTTCTTTTACCACAACATATTTCCACCTACAACTATCTGGAGGACGGGTCATAATAGTTTCCTTTGTTGGTCGAAGGTACCATTTTTCTATTGCCATACTCAGGTATTTTACACCTTGGGAGACTTTTTTTCTGGTAGAGATTTTGCGGAGGAGGTGGGATTCGAGTGTTTGTCGGTGCAGGCATGCACATCGTCAAACCCTTCTCATCCCCGATCAAGCAAAGCAGTTTGCTTGATCTTCCATTGGTAATCCTCGGCGGAGGAGGTGGGATTCGAACCCACGGTTCAGTTACCCAAACAACCGCTTTCGAAGCGGGCCCATTACGACCACTTTGGTACTCCTCCTTTGGCGTCTCTGGAGGGACTCGAACCCCCGACTTCAACGTCCGCAACGTTGCGCTCTATCCACTGAGCTACAGAGACAAAAAGCATCGAATTTTCTACCGGCCTTAAACTCGATATGTAGTCATACTACGGAAAAATCGACTCGAAGTCATTTTGTTATTTGAGTATTGAATCTCAATAATTTGTGACTCCATGGGAATTATTCCTTAGAAAACAATTCCGTGTGTGAATTTTACCTTAAATAGCCGATTATTACCATAAAGGGAAGCTAAATGTTAGAATGACTATATGAACAATGAATTTTCTGCCGGTGGCATAGTAGTGAAAGAAAATCAATTTTTATTGGTGGAAAATTCACGGATGAAAAATCCGGAAGAAAAATGGTGGGGTTTTCCCAAAGGACATTTAGAGGAAGGGGAGAGTACTGAAGAAGCAGCTATCCGTGAAGTAGCTGAAGAAACAGGGATTGAAGCTGAGATAATCGACAAACTAGGTCAGTCCAAATACGTCATAACCAAAAACGAAGAAAAAATATTTAAAGTTGTCACCATTTTTTTGATGAAGTATCTCTCAGGTGAGCCAAAAGCTCAGATTGGTGAAGTCTCCGATGTCATCTGGCTGCCATATGAAGCAGCTTTGAAAAAGCTAACTTATCCAAATGATAAAGATTTGTTAAAAAAAGCGAAAGAAATAATGTAATGCTTCGACTCGTTTCACTCGCTCAGCAAGTAGAATTTTATCCTGAGCTTGTCGAAGGATGACCTCTATTTATATGAATGATGAAAAACAATTTGTTTCAAGAGGTGGATTAAAACTTCAGCATGCTCTAGAGAAATTTCAGATCAGTGTTACAGATCTGGTAGTCCTCGATGTTGGTTCTTCTACCGGTGGCTTTGTCGATTGTTTACTCCAAAATGGAGCCGCCAAAGTTTACGCTGTGGATACAGCTTATGGTGAATTCGCCTGGAAACTCCGCAATGATCCCCGGGTTGTAGTGATGGAAAGGACCAATGTACTGCATTTACCACCACTGCCCGAGCCGGTTGATCTGGTCACCATCGATGCATCCTGGACCAAACTGGAAAAGATTTTGCCAATTGTAAAAGCTGTATTAAAACCTCAAGGCCAGATCATCGCTTTGCTCAAACCACACTATCAGGCTGACAAATCAAAACTGGTTAAAGGTGTTCTGCCAGAAGAAGAAGCCCTAAAAGTCAAAGAAAAAGTGGAAAAAGAGATTGAAGATTTAGGATTTAAGATTCACGATGCAGTTGAGTCGCCGATACTGGGTGGGGGAGGCAATACTGAATATTTACTTCTTTTGTCCTAAATAATCTTCAAGTGCAGACTTTAAAAAGTTGAACGCCAAATTCTCCCAGGGTAGCTGATCTTTAGAAAAAAATCTAAACTCCTCGGCATCATCAGCGACCTGAATATCGTCTGATTTCAAAGTCGCGGACATCATAAAAATCAATGAAGGGTAATCCATCTTTTGGAAAAGATACGTATCGGGGTACGAAGCCAGATATTTAATATTTTTGAGATCTACGCCAAGCTCCTCTTTAGCCTCTCTGAGTGTTGATTGTTCCAGATTTTCTTGTTGGTCAACAAAGCCTCCTGGCACATCCCATTTACCTTTGTCTGGTTCATATTTTCTTTTAATTAGTAAAATTTCACCAGCCGAATTTTCAATAATTAGCCCATTACATGGTTTAGGGTTTTGGTAAAAATCAAAACCACACTGTAGGCAGTGCAGCCTTTGTGGTTTTATCGATTGATCTGAATAAGGATTACTACAAAGGGGACAATACTGATAGTTCATGAACTAATTTTGTTTAGACAGATGTTTATATATATAGGCAGTGGCTACTTGAGTAGTGGGGATAGCCCAAAACATTCCGACAAACAGAGCGAGTACCCCTAGCAGATTGATGCCCATCATTAATAGTCCAAAAATAAATAACTGCCAGGTATGGCCAGCTGTCATCTGCCAGCTGCCTTTAAGTGATTCAATTGGGCCAAGATTTTTCTCAGTCACCAGGTAACTAAAAAATTGGAAACGAATACCCCAATAAATCGCTGGAATCACTAGCAAAATAATACCAGCCACAATGATCAGACCATACAGGATACTCGTCGCCATATAATTTACCGTTCTGTTATAATAAGTAAAGAGGTCAGTGTATGCTGACTGTTTTTTCTCAACAAAATTCAGTGAAATTCTGATCAGTCCAATACTAGTAATACTAGAAACTACCCAGCTGGTAATTCCGACTACAAAGCGAGCCATAGTCGCATCTTCAGCTAAAGAAGAATCCAAGGAACTAAAAAGAAAGCTAATAGCAAAAACAATAGGCAAAGCAATCAAATAAAAACGGATATTTTTTTTTGCTGTCTCCCAACCAAAACGAATCGCTTCACTACGAGGAAATTCCTGCTTCATACAGGTACTGTAGTACTTTCCAGGCTGAAATACAAGCGAAGGAGTTAGATTAGTTAATTAGTTAATCGGTTGATTGGTTAATCAGTGATGTTGGTTGTTCAGGTAAAGCTCAAGAGATCTTTAAATTGTTAAAAAAGCCTATTTTGAGCTATAATCAGCTTCACGGAATCCGATTTATCCGATCTCATCTGATATATCTGATCTATCCGGACTAGGAGAGGTCGCATAGTGGCCTAGTGCGCACGCTTGGAAAGCGTGTATACCGCAAGGTATCGAGGGTTCAAATCCCTCCCTCTCCGCTTGGAAATAACCATGTGATGAGCAAGCAAACTGCTTTGCTTGCGGTGGGATTTGAAGGGGATGGCGTTGTGCATTTATGCACCGACATACACGCAAATCCCTCCCTCTCCGCCATACAATTTGCATTATCATTAGCCCTATAGTATAATATTTATATGTCGGAAGTTGTTAAAGTAAAAAATTTTAAACCTGAAAAAATTGCGCCAAATTTTGTTGCTCATTTAAAGAAAGCTGGTGATGTTGCTTTTGGAGAAGAAGTTGGGCAAACTTCAAGATTCGGATTTCGCAATGATAACCGACCTTATGTTTTAGCTTCGCGGGAAGTTTTATTAAATGGCGAACCAATTGGCCAACTAGAAGTTGGATTACAGCCACCTGCAGTTGTTTACACAGGTCAATTACCAGAATCCTTAGTACCAACTCAACCCAGAAGATGGGACAAAATTCATTTTCCAAATGGGCGTAGACCAGGTGGTTTTGCCACTGTAACACTAGTCTATAAATATGATGATCCGTTATCGACTGAATCTGGAAGATCAGATAACTGGATTGGCATCCCTTTGCCGTAATTACTCTAATTGTCTGTTTGCTTTCGGTTTTCATTTGGGATAGAATCCGCTTAACAGTCTGTTTAGTGGCAACGTTACAATTCTTTCTCACTCTTTACGCTTACCGCTAAACGCTTTACGCTTATTCTATGGACGACATCGAACTCATCAAACAAAAAATTAATATCGTCGATCTGATCGGGGAGTACATCACTCTCAAAAAAGCTGGAGTCAACTATAAAGCTAACTGTCCTTTCCATGGCGAAAACACACCATCTTTTATGGTCTCTCCTGAAAGAGGCATCTGGCACTGTTTTGGATGTGGCCGGGGGGGTGATCATTTTAAATTTTTAATGGAGAAAGACTCGCTCGATTTTAAAGATGCTTTAGAGATACTGGCCCAAAAAGCTGGGGTTGTTTTAAAAAAAACCAACAAAGGTGAAAAAGATGTTAAAGAACAGCTGTATGCCGCCCATACTAAAGCCGCCCAACTTTTTCATTATTTATTGACGGAAGATAAAGTGGGAAAGACTGCTTTAGACTATTTGCACAAAAGAGGATTGACTGACGAGACAATCAAAACCTTTCAGATTGGGTACTCTCCGAACTCATGGGATACACTCACCAAATTCCTTAAAAAACGAGGTTTTACTATCCAAGAGATGACCGATTCGGGCCTGTGTGTCCCATCACAGTCTGGTTGCTACGACCGTTTTCGGGGCAGGATTATGTTTCCACTAGCTGATGTCAGAGATCGGATCATCGGCTTTTCAGGCCGAGTCCTGGGTAAAGAGGAGCCTAAATACATTAATACTCCTCAGACCGTCCTTTTTGATAAACGTCGTTTTTTACTAGGTCTCAATATCACCAAAAGCGACATCAAAAAAGCCAATGAGGCGATCATTGTCGAAGGTGAAATGGATATGTTGATGTCTTTTCAGAGTGGAGTAAAAAATGTCGTCGCTTCAAAGGGAACAGCTTTTACTGAGGAGCATATCGAAAGTCTAAAAAAGTACACTGACACCCTGAGTTTATGCTTTGACACTGATTTGGCCGGAGATGCCGCTGCCAGAAGAGGGATTGAGATGGCTGACCGGGCGGGGATGAATTTAAAAGTCATTCAGGTGGACGGAGCCAAAGATCCCGCTGATACTGTTTTAAAAAATCCGGAAAAATGGTTTGAAGCAGTCAAAAATGCTACCCCTATTTACGATTATTATCTCCAGTCAGCCGATAAAAGATATAAAGTCAAAAATGCCTCGGACAAAAAAGCCGTCTTATCTGAGCTTTTACCAATCTGGAGTAAGATTGCGGACCCGATCACCAAAGAGCACTATATTGAAAAGCTGGCAGCTCTTTTAATGGTGAAAGATGATGTGGTCAGAAGTGAATTAGAAAATTTTGGTAAACACGCCAGCCAGGTAGTAGTCGTGACCAGAAGTCAGCCAGCCAAAGTAGAGACCAAAAAAATTGCATCAGAGCCTAAAGTCCATGATAGAAGACGACTATTGGAAGAGTACCTCATCTCATTACTTCTGCATTTGCCAGAGGAATATACATATGTGCCCAACTTTCCTGAATCACTTTTTACTCAGGAAGAGCTCAAACAGATCTTTGTGATGCTGGTGATCTTTTTAGACTCGATCTCTTTCAAAGGTCATGCATTTAAAATCAGTGAGTTTACCAAAACATTACCACCAGAGCTGGTAGAGACAGTCGACCGGTTGTATTTGGTCGAAATCGATGAAAAGCTGGCCGTCGGAAGTGCCTGGCAAAAAGAGTTGGAAAATGTCGTAGCTGAACTAAAAAAAATGCTGATTAAAGCTTCATTAGAAAAACTATCATTGCAAATTAAAAACGCTCAGGAGTTTGATAAAGCAGATTCATTGGAAATGCTAAATAAGAGATTTAGAGATCTGTCTGTCAAGCTGAGAACGCTTTAATAAACTCTAAATCCTAAAAACTAAACCCTAGACAATATCAAAATTCGAGTAGCTAAAATTTGAGATTTTGATATTCCTTTTTTTGAATTTATCTAGAATTTCGGATTTCGTGCTTAGGATTTATCATATTGGCTCTTGCCTGGCAATCATCTATAGGGTAGAATAGCCTTATCAGCACATTTAGTGTGCATATTTTTTGGCAAATCTGACTTGGTCACACGACGGGATGAACGGTGAACTCAAGCTGGCCGCTCCTTGAGTAAATCATCCCAACAAAATTAAGTAACAAGAAACAAATAACAAGTACCAAACTATTTGGAATCTTGAATAATTGTATCTTGATTATTAAAAAGTTATGGCTAAACGACAATCAAAAAACGCCAATATGGATGACAAAAAGCTTTTAAAGCTTGGTAAAGAGCGCGGTTTTGTCACCCAAGAAGAGATCCTCCAAGTTTTCCCCAAACCAGAAGAAACACTCGAAGAGCTGGATGATTTTTACCTCAAGCTGATAGAGAGTGGAGTAGATGTCTTTGAAACCACTGCTGAAGAGACCGATGAAGTCAAATCCTCAACCGATCTGGAAAGAGAGCTGGAAGTATTGGCCGCTTTGGATGAAGGCTCAGTCACTGATCCGGTCAGACAGTACCTGCGAGATATTGGAAAAGTGCCACTTTTAAATGCTCAGCAAGAGATAGATCTGGCAAAAAGAGTGGAAGATGGTCAACAACCAGCTAAACATCAGCTGATCTCTGCCAATTTGCGACTGGTGGTATCTATCGCTAAAAAATACGTTGGCAGGGGGATGTCTTTGCTAGATTTGATTGAAGAAGGCAATATTGGTCTGATGCGAGCTGTGGAGAAATACGACTGGCGAAGAGGCTATAAATTCTCTACTTATGCGACCTGGTGGATTCGTCAGGCGATCACCCGGGCTATCGCTGACCAGGCTCGTACTATCCGTATTCCCGTTCATATGGTTGAAACAATCAATCGTTTCAATCGTACCCAGCGCCGGCTGATGCAGGATCTGGGTCGCGAACCTACTCCTGAAGAGGTAGCTGAAGCACTCGGTATTGACCCAGCTAAAGCTCGTGAGATCGTCAAAGTTTCTCAAGAACCAACTTCTTTGGCTACCCCAGTGGGCGACGAAGATGATTCAGCCTTGGGTGACTTTATCCCTGATGAAAAATCCCGACCAGAAGAACAAGCGACCAGAGAGCTTTTGAAAGAGCACCTGGATGATGTCTTAAACACTTTATCTCCCCGAGAAAAGCGTGTCTTACAGCTGCGTTTTGGACTGGAAGATGGTAAACAAAGAACTTTGGAAGAGGTCGGAAAAGAGTTTGGCGTGACCCGTGAACGTATTCGACAGATCGAAGCCAAAGCCGTCAGAAAATTAAAACATCCAACTAGAGCCAAAAAGCTCCGCGATTATCTAGAATAATTCAGACATTCTTGTTATCCAATTTTTCTGACAAATGAAGAGTAAAATATTCTGGTAAAAAACCTAAAGTATAAACTAGAGTTGTGAAAAAAATTAAAATATATAGATATATTTCAATACCTCAGCTTCGATAGGTTGTCCCGACAGTCTTTTTTATCAAGTTGAATATAAATATAACCCATTATAAGTAAAAATGATTGTTGTGATGGTCTCGATTTAAGAAAAATTTTAATCAACAAGATCCCGGAGCGACATTGACTATTACACTTGTAAATCCAAGACCAGAGAGTAGGATCATCAGCTGTTTTTTGGCATTGTCACCAGCTTGTTGTAAAATTCCGCCTTCACAGGCCGCATCAGTGATCGATTCCAAAGCTTTTTGTCTGGCTTCTGCTTCCAGGTCTTTATTGCCTTTGGTTAAAAATCCGACTTTACGGTCGTAAACTTTGGTCTGAGCATTATCAATGGTTGATACTAAGATTTCTGGAGCCGGGAGATTCATCGTAATTGTCTGGCCACTGATCTGGACATCCTGATCTGTTAGTTTAGACAGATCAATCCCGGCAATGATCTGACCATGAGCAATTAAAAGTAAGCGATCTCCATATAGAATTTGGGAAAAAGTATTATCGGATTTATCAGTTCCTGCTTCAATGACTTTATCAATCGTGTATTGAGCCGTTTCCAACCGGTTGAGCCGTTTGATTTCTTGTATGACGGCAGTGCGGCTGGTATCGACCGTCGGAGCAGAAGCATTCGGAAAAAAACCTTTAACCCAGGTGAAGATATAAAACACTCCTAAAAGTGCCAGGACTCCTAAAAGAAGATAGATCACAACTCGCAGACTCATCTACATCTATCATACATCACAAAATGTAAATGCAGTGTAATATTTTTAGTGGCAATCCCAGGCTTTTAGACCTTGTTCCCGATAAACATCTCCTGCGACTTTGGTATTCCGATAAGCATTTGGCCAATCTCGCAAGTAATCCCAACCACGAGCAATAAATTTTTGAGCATGTACCGGCATGATCTGCCAGAGACCCCGGGCTCCCGTAGTCTCGTTAATCTTTGTGGGATCGAGTGTACTTTCACAGTGCAGAATACGTCGAATATGACTTTCTGAAAGCCCCATATCCTGAGCTGCCATAGAGATGATAGTATCCAAATCCTGTGGTTCTGACAAAGAAGCCAATGGACGCGGGACAAAGATCGGTTCAACTTTGGGAGAATTTTTTGGCCGAGACACTTCACCCGGCGGACGTGGATCAATAAGTTGGGCCTCAGCTGGGGCAGCAAAGGGGAGTGACCCCATTAGGGCTACTGCTCCTACCAAAGAGTATTTGAGTTGCCGCGTATTTACAAATTTGCCAAGTCGGGATTCCATACACATTTCTTACATAAAAAAAGCACGAAGGGTAATTTTACAAAAAATAGCCTCAAAGCTCAACAGTAAAAGGTATAGAAAGACTGAATTATGCTAAAATCTCACAATGAATCTAAAAAATAACAGCTACATTATCTATATGGGGACCAAAAACTTTACTGAGAAGTACTACAAAGATAAAGACGGCTGGCTGAAAATATCCGCTAAAGGCAAAGAGTTTCGAATGACAGCCGAACAAGTTCTCAACCATCTCCTTCCAGCAGTAGCCGGAGTTAAACCAGGTTTAATCTTAAAAGTTGAACATTAAAAATAAGTCTACTGTTGGGTAAAACTGAATTTATGATGAAATAGGATTAATTGAAAAAAGTTTTAAAGGTTGGCTATCCATATTCAGACTAATAATACGCGAATTTTGCCAAAGAACCTGAAAAGTATGAGTTATTGAATTATTAATATTAGATGGTATTTCAAAAATTTCTTTATCTTTCGGCTTAGAAATTGCATCTCCCAATAAAACTACAATTCTAGGCGGATTATTTTGAGGATTGAAAGTAACAGAAATTTGAAATAAAGGAGCATTTATAATAGAGCTTATAATTGGCACTTTGTCATTTAAAGAATCAGGCTTAAGAATTGTTGTAAATGAACCAACGCTTAAGTCTTTCTCCCCATTATTTAAGATAATTTCAGAACTTTCGACTTTATGATTAGGATTTAGTTGTGAATGTTTAAAGGGAATCATGCGATTAATATTAGTCTTTTTCAAGAATAGATGCAATTTTATTTTTAATTTTTCTTGTATACTTACTATTCGAAATAAGCTGTCCAATTGATAAAAACTCAAAATATATAGAATTCTTCCCACCAATTGTATAAAGATTTTTTGCTGTAACCAAATGCCTCATTCTAGCTAATTTTTTCTCATCTAATTCGTAGTGAGCACCACCTAATTTATTTGATACAAATTTAATAAGGTCAATCCGAGTAAAAATTTCACTTTCGTGAATAATACATATGGCATTTAAAAACTGAGATAATTTGAATTTTGATGATAATGGAGATTTGCTATCTAAACCTTTTTTAATTTCAAACGGAGTTAATATTCTTTTAAATTCTGAAACATCAGAAAGAGTCATTCCATGATAGGTTGCTCCTCCCGAAGCAAAAAAAATATAATCATTAAGATTTTTTTTTAATAGGGGGCTGTGAGAGGCATACACGAAATAGTCGAGATTTAAAAGAGAAATAACTTTTTGCATAAGCCCACCCTCATCAACTAGTAGATTGCGCAATACCGAAGAAAATCTACGAAGTGAATCATCATCAATACTGTCATTCCATTGTTCATCAATGAAATCAAGATCAGCTTTAACAATACGAAAAGCTTCTAATTCAGATTTTGTATAAATCATGAAAAAAATAATTGGCTCCTCGACCAGGGCTCGAACCTGGAACCTTTTCGTTACAAGAACCCTTAAGTTACCTTAAGGCTTGGACTATCTTATGACCATATTTAGATTCTAGACAAGCCAGAATGACAAACGTAGGTCTCGGGTATATAGTCTCTACACATTTATGAATAACATTTCTGTTAATCAACTTAGCTCGGGATTACCCATTATAGGGTTCCCCCGAATTAGCCCGATTATTCATCCCAAAATTTCTTTTGGGAGCTGCCATTGACAGCGAACCGCTCTACCATTGAGCTATCGAGGAATGTATTAAGTTGTTAATATGCACTCAATGAAATGGTAGAGCGGGAATTCTACTCTTCCAGGGTAAGTTACAAATTCTATTTCGATTCCATCGATAAAAAGTAACTTACCCGCCGAACCGTCTACTAGACGCTTCGGCCCATTGAGCTATCGAGGATTATATTTAAATGTCAAATACTACCAATGTTAAATATCCAGTTCCCAATAAAGGATATTCAAGTTGGTAGGGGAAATTTTACCATAAATACGCATCCAATTCCATTCTTTCCAACGAAATAAAGAAATTCTTACAAACCATCTCTGTAAAATGTGTTAGTATATAGAAGAAATGAGTAAACTTATCAACTGCATCTGGTTTGCCGGCAACAATGGAGAAGAAGCTGCCCAATATTATATTGACACTTTTAATTCAGCTCCTGGTGAGCACACAGCTAATATGGGAGATATCACCAAAGCTCCAAAAGCTTCAGAAGAAGTTTCGGGTAGACCCGAGGGATCTGTTTTGACAGCTGAATGTGAACTTGATGGTATTAGTTTTATGTTTCTAAACGGTGGGCCCATGGAGCAGTTCAAACTGACAGGCGCAACTTCGTATATCATTGAATGCGAAACACAAGAAGAGATCGACTTTTTCTGGGAAAAGCTGTCTGCCGTCCCAGAAGCAGAGCAGTGCGGCTGGTGTACAGACAAATTTGGCATCACCTGGCAGGTTGTTCCTCGAATTCTGGACGAAATGATGCGTGATCCGGAAAAAACTGAAGCCGTGACAGCCGCATTTATGCCAATGAAAAAGCTTGACCTGGCTGCCATCAAAAAAGCTGGTGAGTAGGGTATTCTGCTATAATTTATTTAATGCCCAAGTCTGCTAAAAAGTCCAAATTTCCTTGGACCTTTCTGATTCCCGCTCTGATTTTTATATTAATTTTCGCCGGATTTAGTTTCCTTAGTACAGATCATTTTAAAAATGATCAGATGTCGCTACTTTTTGTATTACAAGCCAAAAAGGGAAACGTCACCCAGGATAATGGAGTCTGGACACTGACACTAACAGATACCGATAGGCGAATTGAATTTTTTTCTGATCGACCCAAAAGGATGGTTGGACAAGGAGAGTTGGGGCAGTTTTTGACTTTATGGGCAGGTTGGGGGTTTATTCAAAATCCACCCAATGCAGCAATTTCTTTTGATGGCAAAACAACCCAGATGGACTCCCCAATAGTAGTTACGCTTCAGGATCCAATCTATAACAGTGATACAAAAGAGCTGGCATTTAAAATCACTCCATTACAACAAACGCCTGAAGCATTTCAATATTTAACCAAATCCACCGGCCAGATCAAACCAAGTGAGATAACAGATCCAACTATTTTTATCGATAATGCGATAGTTTCTTCCCAACCCAAAAACCAAACCCCACCAATTAAAACTTTTTTGAGCGGAATGCCAATCCAAGAACATTCGTTTCATATTCATTGGAAAGGTTCGGTTTTAGAAAGCAATTAATACTACTTTGTTATAATATCTGAATGTCAACACTTTCCCCAGTACAATCCTATATATCTAGATTTCCCGACGAGGTCAAAAACCGGCTCAATACAATCCGTGACCTGATAAAAAAGATTGCACCAGAGTCAGGAGAAAAGATCAGCTATGGCGTCCCAACGGCTACCATTGATGATAAATACTGTGTTTATTATGCTGGGTTTAATAATCATATCAGTATTTACCCAGTGACTCCGGCAATTGAAAAAGAGGTCTCCGAAGCTTTGGCATATAGGACCGGTAAAGGAACTTTACAGTTTCCTCTCGCTGAGCCGTTGCCACTCAACCTCATCAAAAAAATCGTTACCACCCGTATTCAGGAAGTTAAAAATCCCAAAATAAAATAATATGCATCAGTATGTAGCACTATTGCGAGGCATCAATGTTGGCGGTAACAACATAATTAAAATGGCAGATTTAAAAGCCTGCTTTGAAAAGATGGGTTTTTCACATGTTTCAACCTACATTCAAAGTGGCAACGTCATCTTTGATTCAAACGAAACAGATCTCCAAAAGTTAACTGACCAAATTGAAAAAAAATTGTCCGCTCAGTTTAGTTATAAATCAACGGTAGTGGTTGTATCACATCAGGAATTGAAAGAAGCAGTTAATAAATCTCCCAAAGGCTTTGGAACCGAACCAACAAACTACCGCTATGATGTGATCTTTCTGAAAGCGCCACTTTCAGGCAGAGAAGCGATCAAAGAGATTAAAGTCAGAGAGGGAGTCGATGAAGTAGCAGCTGGTAAAAATGTCTTGTATTTTGCTCGAACAATCGAAAATATCACCAAAAGTTATCTGCCAAAAATAATATTACTACCTATATATAAACAGATAACTATCCGTAACTGGAATACCACCAGTAAACTAGTATCATTAATAGAGAATACCTAGTACTCTTTATGAAAGCCATACAAATCACCACAAAAACTAAACTTTGGCTCTGGAATGAGGACAAAGGCAGCTGGCATTTTGTGACTATCGATCGTGATTCATCGGATGCACTCAAAGACCAATGGATGTGGCCGAGAAAGGGTTTTGGATCGATTCCGGTGAAAGTAACAATCGGAACAACCACCTGGAAAACCTCGGTCTTTCCGCAGAAAGATAAAACATTTATTTTGCCAATCAAGCAATCCGTTCGCGCTGATGAAAAGCTAAATGAAGGAGATACTGCAGACATAACAATTGAGGTATTAAACTAATCGGTGTTAAATTCCAGAGAGATAGTGATGGTGTCACCAACTTTGACGTGGGAGGCTTCTCTCATTTGAGTGTTTAAATACATTCTCCAGAACCCCTGAAACTTGACGATTTTCTGGGTAAAAGTTTTTCCTTCGATCATCCCATTGACTGGGAAAGGTCCTTTTTCTCGGCCAGACTGTTTAAACAGCTGCTGCATCACTTTATCCGGTATTTGGACCGATGGGTTTACCCCGGTCATTTCAATTTTTTGAATAAAAACTAGCATAGATTTAGCTGCCCATTTGCCATTGTTTGATCGCTGGAAGAGGAAAGACCAGCATGAGGATATTGAGCGTTAAATTGTCTCGGATGAGATATCCTACCCCCAGCTCCATTACAATGGTCAGTGCAATTATAGCCCACAGCGGCAACTTTTTGGCGAGGTAAAAGCCAACAGTCATAGCCAGAATATCAAAGATCGAATTTATTATGCTGTCGCCAAAATAATCCAAAGATATGGTGGATTCACGGTATCTATCAATGATAAAACTGCTATTTTCAACGATCTCCCATATCGATTCAATTGCTAAAGCTAGCAAAAAAGTTTGGAATAAAGTGAGGTTCTTGAAAAGTTTACCTAAGTAGTAAAAAGCAAAACCGTGAATGATGTGAGAAAAAGTGTACCAGTCACTCAGGTGTTGAGAGTTTTCACTACTCCAAACTGCACCATGCCAGAGTTTGATCTGACCACATTTACAGATCAATACTCGACCCAAAAAATACTGAAACAAACCAGTTATAAATATCGCTAAGACAGTGGTGTATATATATGAAGAAAAGTGGAAGAGTTTTATTAGCATCTTTTTATCCTAGCACATAAAACTCAAGTAGAAAAAACACTTGTATTTTCAATAGGAGTTAACTAAGATACTTCTATGTTAAATCTTAACTCCGTAATGATCGGTTCGATGAATGTCAAAGAGATGGCAGCTTTTTATGAAGCAGTTTTTCAGAAAAAAGCCGATATGGAAGAAGGTGGCTGGTATGGCTGGTCTGTCGGTAGCTGTTTCTTTTCAGTAGGAGAGCATTCTGAAATGAATGGAAAAGCCAAAGATGCAGGCAGAATGATGTTTAATCTGGAAACCAAAGACGTCAAAGCTGAATTTGAGCGAATTTCCAAAATCGATGGTGTTGAGGTAGTCAAAGAGCCATACGATATGTCTGAAGGTATGATGATAGCCACATTGGCCGATCCAGATGGTAACTATTTTCAGTTGATGTCTCCTTGGGAAGGCTAGCCACTGCTTGATATACTGATTAAATGAAGTCCTCGGAAACTGCTACCAGGTCTCTTTTTAAAACTATTACTTACCGGATACTGATTGTTATCTCAACTTTCATTGTTACCTATTTTTTGACCGGACATTTAGAGCTCTCTCTGACAATAACCATAGGAGCCAATCTGATTAATACTGTACTTTATTTTATCCATGAAAGAGTTTGGAATCAAATCCGTTGGGGTAAGAAAAAATAGTTTATACTGAATATATGGAAAAAACTGCCGGTGTTTTGTTTTTTTTGGGTGGAGCATTTCTTTGGATGGGGATCACCACGGCAGAAATTTTTTATCCATCAGGTTATAGCATTGCCAATAGCATGATTAGCAATCTGGGAGCTACACCGCCCCCCAATTCACAGGTATTTGAGCCATCTGCCAACATCTTTGATTATTCCGTCTTAGCAGCGGGAATGCTAATATTAGCAGGTGCCATACTTGTCTATCGGACTGGAAGGTATAAGTGGTTTGCTTTAAATCTGGGACTGGTAGGGCTAGGCACCGCCGGAGTCGGAATGTTCCCGGCTTTTCGTGTGCCAATTCATAGCCTGTCGGCTTTGGTCGCATTTGGTAGTGGGGGAGTAGCCGCTATTTATTCGGGCATCCTTTTTAAACCACCATTTAGATATTTAGCTATTTTCTTTGGTACTATTTCATTGGCGTCCTTGTTATTGGGACTACTTGATCCATCTTCGATCGTGCCGTTACTTGGAAAAGGGGGGACTGAAAGATGGGTAGCGTATCCTACTTTGATCTGGCTGATTGGATTGGGTGGGTTTTTAATGGCTGGAAAAACTCCAAAAAATTAGCCAACTCTTTTATTCGCATATGCCGATCCGAGCCAGGTATGAGGATTGCGATCCCAACACCAGCCAAGATTGGCTTGATTTTGAGCATTGATCCAGATTGCCGGCACCCTTTGATTGCCTTCAACTCTGGAACCCAATAAGGAAAAACAGTGATTTTTGATCAGGATGTCTGGGAATTGAGTCACTAAGGCGATCCCTTCTTCCATCGTTAGTGGTGTTTGCTCTCGTGACCCGATAGTTTTTAATGCATCTTCTGGCCTAATATTTAAATACTCGTCACCCCGATCGATATTAATTAAAAGATAAATTGGGGAAGTCGGCAAAGCCACACTTTTAATTGGTGTAAATTCATCAGCCTGATGAGGATAAAGTTTTTCAAAGCCAGGTTTATTTTTCCAGCTTAAGGCTTCCATTTGTTGCTTTGCGTTGATCAGCTGAGATGAAACCACCAAAACAAAGGGCACAACGCCATTACTAAGAGTAAATTCCGACTTGGTCAGTTGAGATAGATGAGACAGCAAAGGAGTAGCCAATTTACTAAAGTCGGAAACGCTCATCTTGGCAAGCTTGGGGTAGCCAATTTTGATCAAATTATCAAGTTGACGATCAAATTCTGAGGGCCAATCCATAACAGAATCTTAACATATGCATTGAAAAATTTAATCAAAAAAGGTATATCATTAAAATATGCATTCATATCTAAATCACATCCAGGTAAATATAGATTTTAAAAATATTTCATTTTATAAAAAACTAATGGAGTTTTTAGGATGGAAAATGATTCTTGAAGAGGAGAAGATTGTCGGTTTTTCCAGTGGAGAATCGGCAAGTATTTGGTTTTTGGCCAAAACAAATGATTCGCAAAACAATTATGATGGAATAGGGGTAAACCATATTGGAATTGGTGTAAATTCAATCGAGCCTGTGAACGCTATAGTGGATTATTTAGCTGACCATGCAGTAAAAACTTTATTTGGAACTCCACGCTATCGACCAGAATTTTCAGGGGCTGATAATATTTATTATCAGGTGATGTTTGAATCACCAGACAAAATTTTATTTGAAGTAGTATGTGCCGGGCCTAAAAACCAATAACAAAAACATTACCCAGATCATAAACAAACCATTCACAGAGCATGATATAGTAAAAGTGATGAAAAAAATGCTTGGTATATTGGTTTTATTAGCCTTCTTTTATTTGGCGCCTACAGTTCAAGCCCAGATTTTTACCAATGAAAAACTGATTACCGTTGATACAGCAGCACAAAAATTAACAGCTTGGGATCAGGGTAAAGTAGTATATGAAACAAAAGTATCAACCGGAATGAATTTGACACCTACCGTCAAAGGTAGTTTTCGCATCTATTATAAAACTCCTAAGCAGGATATGAGAGGTCCATCACCATATAAAAACATTTATCCGAGTGGCAAATATTTAGTTAAGAATGTACCAAATGTAATGTATTTCCATGAAGGCTATGCCATACATGGAGCTTATTGGCATAATAATTTTGGTCGAGTGGCCTCTCACGGATGTGTCAATACTCCACTACCAGCAGCAGAGTGGCTCTATAGTTTTGCCCCCCTTGGAACAAGGGTAGAGGTTTACTAAGTTTATTCACGAGCGGTTTTAGTTGTTCTTACAACTTTATGGTATTATTCCCGGCATGCAAAGGGTGCTGAATTACTTCAATCCATTACTTCGTTTGGGAATAAAAAAATACTCCATCAGGTTGCCCGTCGCTGTTAATTTTATAGTGACGTTGTTATCGGAAGTCGTCGCTTTGTATGTATTGCATAATCCACTGGCTGTCGGCTCATATATTATCTTTCTTAATATCACCCTGATTGTATATTTCTCATTTAGAGATGGACTTAAAGGGGGGTTCATATCAACCTCCTTTGCAATTTTATATTACCTCTACATTATTGAAACTAGAGCATATCGGGGTAGCGAGCTTGAGATTGCTATTGAAGCGACCTTTGTATTAATGCTGCTTTATTTAATACTGGGATTTACGATTGGTTGGCTCAAACAACGAATTGATGATCTGATTATTCAGGAGACTGAGGCTCGTCAACTGGCGGAAGAGGGAAAAGCGAGGATGGAAACTATACTTGAACAGTTGCCTGTTGGCGTATTAATGATGAATGGCAAAGATAAAAAAATAGAAAAAAACCGTCAGATTGAAAGAATGTTTGGTAATTTTGTCCGAAGTAGGATGGTAGATGATGAAAAGTATAAATCCCCGTATTCTTTTAAAGATGGTAAGCCACTCTTGGCAAAAGACTGGCCATTGGCTAGGGCTATGTACAATGGAGAAATAATTGTCGGAGAAGAGATTGAGTTTAAAAGAGAAAATATCCACTATTTCCTTCGGATAAATGCGGCTCCTATTAAAAACAAGCAGAACGAAATCGTAGCTGCAGTCTCAACTGTGGATGATATCACTGCAGAGAAAGAATTGGAGCAAAGAAAAGATGATTTCGTCAGTATGGCTTCGCATGAACTTAAAACACCGATAACCAGTATGAAAATCTATATTGAAGTACTACTCAATTTTTGTAAGAAATACCAAGATCAAAAAGCTGAAAAAACATTGTTGAGCATCAAAAATCAGACTGAAAAATTGCAGAATTTGGTAAGTGATCTGCTTGATGTTACCAAGATTCAAACAGGCAAGCTGTCATTAAACAAAGAAATGTTTGATTTAAGTGAGTTAATAAGTGAGATTGTTGAGGTGATGCAGGGGACTACCCAGCAAAAAATCATCTTAACTGATCATAAAAAGATAAAAGTATACGCCGATAGCTTTCGGATTTACCAGGTAGTGACCAATCTTCTGACAAACGCTATAAAATATTCACCTCAAGGGAAAAATATCTGGATTAATATCACTGAAGAAAAACATCGGTATCTTGTATCAGTAAAAGATGAAGGGATCGGCATAAATAAAACACAACAGAAAAAGATTTTCGAGCGGCTTTATCAGGTAACAGAAACTAAAGAGAAAACCTTTCCCGGTTTAGGGATGGGCCTTTATATATCAAAAGAAATAATCAAACGCCATCGGGGAAGTATTTGGGTAGAAGGTGAAACAGGTAAAGGTTCAACTTTTTATTTTACTTTGCCTAAAAGGTGATTTTTTAAACTCAGCTAACAATAAATTACCCACATAAAAGGGTAGATTCATTTCTAACTTAGTCAACCATGTTGAAACACTAGATAGTGGAAATAAAAATGAGAAGGTATTGAAAGTAGATAGCTTCACACATTTGAAACCTTTCTTAACAAACAATGGCAAAATATTGTGGGGAGTAAACAAACTAATATGTTGGCAGTGACCCAGATCTGGAATAGAAGTAAAACGATCCACAAATCTTTCTAAAAAAGGCCAGGCACTCTGATAATTGGGTGTAACAATCACAACCACACCACCTGGATTAAGTATTTTTTTAAAGGCACTAATAAGTTTATTTGAAACAGCTAGTTCTAAATGTTCTAATACATCCACCATAATTATAAAATCAAAGCTTCCAAGCGCTGCAATTTTTTCTGAATCTGACAAGTTGGCCTGCTTGACAGTAACATTTTTTATCTGTGATTCTTTTAACTTTTTCTTCAAAAAGTGAACGGCATCATCGTTGTAATCAACCGCTGTAATCTTTTTCACCTGATGGGCAAAGGTTAACTCAAGATTTCCTGAACCAGCTCCTAAATCTAAAATTGTTTGCGGGCGATACTTATTGAGTAAGTATCTGACAACTTCTAGCTTATTGGCATGCCAGTTGGATTGGAGGAAATTGCCTTTTTTCAATGCCTGGTATTGATAATCTCCAGTGATGCCCAGCTCTTTTTCAATAATATCTGTGTGGTGATGGTGTTTCATGGCTGAGCTTTGGAAAAATGATATACGACCCAATTAGTTTTGGCTATAGGGAATTTATCAATCAAGGGTCCCTTTTGAAAGTTGTGCATCTCCGGTGCAGCATCCTGGCGCACTGTAGCTTCATCTGCCGTTGAGATGACGTATAAATGGTCAGAATGAAAATACTCATCATGAGAATCCAGAGAAATACTGTCTCGACCGAGTAAAATCTCGCGGTATTTAACAGCCTGTACATCGTGATCATCGCTAGCCAGGACAGCAATATTGGCGTTTGGTGATAATTTTTTATCCAAATCAGCTTTAATATTGTTAGCAATGGCAGTTTGTGTAGGCAGATCAGGTACTACCGGAGGCTTGGTCAGCAATGGAATTACCTGAAACAGGCTGCTAATAATTAATACTGATAGTACAGAGTACGAGACCAGTCCGACTCTTTTTGAACGAGGGTAGACTAGCCAAATCATCAAAAAAGGCAAGGCAACTAGATAGTAGTGGAAAAAATATGGAGCCACGACCCAAAGCATCAGCCGTTGCATCACGATCGGTATAAAAAAAAGCCAGGCTAAACTTTTAGACCTAATGTCGTACAAAAGCAGGATAGATCCGAGTACAATCAGCAGTCCGGCGGCCCAAGTAGACTGAGTGAGATAAAAAGTCATTTGCCAGGTATCCTGCCAAAAACCCGGATTGATACCAATAGACTGTGACTGACTAGATGCTCCCATAAAAAACAATCCAGGTGGATGCCTGAGATCAAAAATAACAAATGGCAGCAAAGCCAATATAAAACCACTAAGTATCAAACCAGCTGAAAACCACTGTTTGCGGAATGTAAGATAGATGGCCGAAAGCAGACAAAAGGATCCTGTAGCAAACAGAGCGTAGTAATGATGATGAATACTAAGACCTAAAGCCAATCCAGACAAAAAATAGAAAAAAGGTTTTTTTTGTAACCATAAAATTAGTCCCAGTGCTATCCATAAAGGCACCAGATTGGGGTTCCAGGCCCAGCGACCAGATTGCAACAAAGGAAACCAGAAAATTGTCAGTAAAGCCGCTGGGAAAAGTAACAGTCGGTTTGTCCGATACACCAAGGCTAGCAATAATAATGAAGTAATCACTCCCCAAAAAGCGGCTCCGTAGAACATTGCGACCGGATCAAAATGACCAGCGATAGCAAAAGGCAATAATAAATAAACAGTTAGAGAGCCAAAGACTTTGCCTTGTTCATTGACCTGTCCTATCAGAGTGACTTTTTTCTCGACATAGATCTGGTGTGCTCTGACCAAAAAACCAGACTCATCCTGTGTAAAACGGGCTGTATAGGAAAGATTGTAAAAACGGGTGAAGATCAAAAGTGCCAGGTATAAAATGACGCATGCCATTAAGACAATTTTCATAACATAAATGGCAGAGAAGGCTATGATTGCAGGAATCTGCTTTTATTGCAACCCCAATTTTATTACCTGGAGCATATACAAATTTAACTCAAGCATTACTTTAAAAAAGTATTCTTTTTACTAGAAAGGAGTAAGTATGGGACTACTAGAAATTATTGCTGCAATACTGATTATCGCCTGGCTGGGTGGTTTCGCTCTAGATATTGCGGGTGATGCTGTTCATGTATTGCTGGTGATAGCAATAGTTGTATTTGTGTTGAGATTTTTTCGTCGATCAGTCTAGAAAAAAATTAGATTGGTTGATACCATAAGATGGTGAAGTTACCTAAAGAGCTGACTACCATTACAGCTTTCTCCAAAGCTCTTGCGCTGATTCTTTTTATAATACTACCATTTGGAGGATTTTATTTGGGAAGGCAGTATCAAAAGTCGATTGACTTATATATATATCACCAGTCGGAGAAGGAATTTCAGTCAGAGCAGTATCACCAAGAGGAGGTCAAACCGCTTTCGTGGAAAGAGTTTAAAGATCCATCCGGAAAGTATGATTTTAAATTTCCGGACAATTGGATAATCTCTTTTGATCAGAGCCCATATTTTAAAGATAAGATGGATGTCACGGTCCAGGGGCCAGAAGGGAAAGTGGAAATTTTATGGGCAGATTCTTACGGTGGAGCTTGCGGCGATCCTGGATATGAAGAAATAGCCATTAAAAGTGGAGTAGAAACGGTTTGTCATGCTGCCAATATTCAGGGAGAGGGCATACCAGACAACACCGAATTTTGGCAGATTCAAAGGCCTTTTGTGAGAGGGAAACCAGAAGGGATTTATCTTAATGCTTACTCCTACCAGAACAACCACCAGGCTCTGGTATTGGAGACTATCAAATCACTTAACATCACTCCAAATGGTGTCAGGTGATTAAGCTTCTTTTTTAAGCTTTGAGCCAAACTGTTTAAAAAGTTTCTGGATCTTTGGATCAATCACAATCCTGCAATATGGTTGATTTGGATTGTTTTTATAAAAATTGAGATGTTCTTTTTCCGCCGGATAAAATTTTTTAAAAGGGACGATCTCTGTCACTATTGGTTCTAAAAAAAACCCTGATTTAGTAGCTGTTTTCAAAGATTGATTAGCCGTATCGTGTTGTTTTTGATCATGGTAAAAGATGGCACTTCGATATTGAGTGCCATGATCGGCACCTTGCTGATTGAGGGTTGTGGGGTCATGAAGCTGCCAAAAGACATCAAGTAGTGTTTCATAAGAGATAATCTGAGGATCAAATTCGATCTGAATAGCCTCAGCATGAGCAGTCTTACCGGTAGATACCTCTTCATAGGTCGGATTGTCAACATGCCCGCCAGTGTATCCCGGGATCACTTTTTCCACCCCGTTTAATTTTTGAAAAACGGCTTCAGTACACCAAAAACAGCCGCCAGCTAAAGTTGCAAGTTCCATAGGGGTATTTTAGACGAGAGATGATAGGAGATGGAAGATAGTGATGGAAAAAGAGAAGATAGAGAGTAGAACTAAAAATCCCTCTTCTAGTCTAGATGATCTACCGTCTATAATGCAGGCATGAAACCACTGCTCGCAATCTTCGCGCATCCAGATGATGAAGCTTTTGGCCCTTCTGGTACGCTGGCTCTCTGGGCAAAACAGCGAGATATCTATCTTATCTGTGTGACAAATGGTGATGCAGGGCAAAATGCAACTTCATTGGAGTCTGAGCTGGGGGAGATCCGGAAAAAAGAGCTTCTGCGATCGGCTGAGATCATCGGGATCAAAAAAGTTGAATTTTTAAATTATAAAGACGGCTCGCTATCCAATCAGTATTATCATGAAGTAGCTGAAAAAATAGAGCAGCTGGTCGGGAAATATCAGCCGGAGGCACTTTTGACATTTGACCATCTGGGTATTTCTGGTCACCTGGATCATATTTTTGTTTCGCTTGTTTCAACCTACGTATTTAGACGTACCCCACAGTTAAAAGAGCTGTATTTGTATGGAGAAAAAGAGACATCCCTGGCTGGTCTGCGGGACAACTACTTTATCTATGTACCCCTAGGTTATAAAACTGAAGAGATCGATCTGACTTTTGACATCACGCCGGTCTGGAAGCAAAAAGTGGCAGCAATCAAAGCCCATGAGTCACAAAAAAGTGATGGGGAAGAGATCCTGAAAAATGCTGAAAATAACCCCAAAGCTGAATATTTTAAGCTACTCAAAAAGTGAAATCCTAT
Source organism: uncultured Gammaproteobacteria bacterium (assembly GCA_964636275.1). Classification (GTDB taxonomy): domain Bacteria; phylum Patescibacteriota; class Microgenomatia; order Daviesbacterales; family UBA10151; genus CAZWRN01. Next base: position 21,761 of record CAZWRN010000009.1, on the reverse strand, counting down.
AAATAATTTAATTTAACATTAGCTTCAAAATGGTCTGTTGACAACCTGTGTAAGAAATGTGAATAATAGATTTACCAATAAAGATATGACTGCCCAGTCCACACAACAAATAAATACTTCAAAAGGCTTTACCCTCATTGAGCTACTCGTCACTATCGCAATTATCGCCATTATTTCAGTAGTAGCAGTGGCATTGTTTGGCAATGTTCAGGCAAATGCTAGAGATTCTAAAAGACGGGCTGAAGTAACAGCCTTAAGTCGAGCCTTAGAGATAAATAAAAACTCAACTACTGGGTATTATTCTACTTTAACTAAATCCCAGCTAGCCGGAGGTGTCTGGCCTGGTCAGGTAGCTGGATCAGGTACTGTTGCTCTTGATCCACAAAATTATCCATATTGTATAGTCACCGGTACAACCGGTACAGTTTCTGGCCCGTCAGCAGTAACAGGTTGGGCAACAACTCCTGCCTGTGCAACTACCGGAGGCGGTTCAATCATTAATGATTCTTTGACAGCTTTTTCCAATGTCACTACTTTTGCTGTATGCACAAGATTAGAGAGTGGCGGTACAGCCTCCGTCTTCTGCAAGGGCAACTCTCAGTAATATTATAGATCTTTTATTGTAACCCTTTTTTCTAATTTCTTACTTTATGATCTATTGACAATGTTTTGGATATATATGACACTGATATAGATAATACAAATGAAAAAACTACTGCCCCATAAACCAGCCCAAGGCTTTACCCTCATTGAGCTACTCGTCACTATCGCAATTATCGCCATTATTTC
>CAZWRN010000009.1:0-20872 GCA_964636275.1 uncultured Gammaproteobacteria bacterium | reverse complement strand
CAAGATTAGAGAGTGGCGGTACAGCCTCCGTCTTCTGCAAGGGCAACTCTCAGTAGGGTTGATAAAGTCTTCAAAAGTTGTTCCACAGAGCTTGGTTGGTGACTTCATGGTGATAGACGATCTCAGATGTTTTTACCAAAGTACCCAAATCGCGCGGACTGCGATCTGCAGCAGCCTGTTTGAAAGCAACATATTTATCAACATTTTCTTCACCCAGGATCTGTTTGACAAAATCGCTGGCTTTAAAGAGCTTGATCGCATCCTGAATTGTTCCAGGTAGGAAACGTAGACGGTCTCTTTTATCGGTATTTACCGGAAGTTTCTTACCCTGAAATCCGACTTTTAAAATGGTATACAACACCAAATAAGGATTGGCATCGGGTGCCACCGAACGGATCTCGATCCGGGCCGTTTTTTGATTGGCTACCGGGATCCGGATCATCGATCCGCGGTCGATGGGGGAGACTTTGATCTGATTGGGCGCTTCAAAATGTGGATCAAGCCGCCTGTAGGCATTGACGCTAGAGTTTAAAATCAGGCAGATCTCTGGTGCGTGGTTGAGCAGCCTGGAGATAAAATCCCAGGCCAGGGGAGAAAGGCCTTCTTTCCCGCCTAAAGCAAAGAAGGCATTTTTCCCTTTTTTAGCCAGAGAAAAATTGGTATGCATGCCGCTGCCATTGATGCCCATGACCGGCTTTGGCAGAAAAGACGCGGTCAGACCCAGCTTATTGGCTACTTGTCGACAAACCAATTTGTACAGTTGAATCTGGTCACAGGCACGCAAAGCATGTGAATAAGAAAAATTCATTTCAAACTGGCTCGGAGCCACTTCAGGGTGATCTTTTTCATTGCGAAAACCCATCGCTCTTTGAGCTTCGGCTGAGGTATCAATAAACTGCCTCAGAGTATCCATCGGTAAAGAGTGATAATATCCACCTGTAGATATCAGTTTGAAACCATTCTTCTCATCAAATTGCTGTTCGGCATTAATTCCATCCAGTAAAAACCCTTCAATTTCACCAGATGCATAGGGAGTCAGCCCCTCTTTAGTTTCAATATCTTTAATCAATTTTTGCAACATACCTCTAAAATCAGACTGGTATTGTTTGCCCTCGCGAGTCAGGACGTTGGCAAATACAATTACTTTGCCTGGGCCAAAAATATCGGCTGGCAGCCATAGGAAGCTTGTCCAGTCAATCTCCAAGCGCAGATCGGATTCTTTTTGAGCTGTAAAACCACGAATAGATGATCCGTCGAAAGTCAGGTTATCACTACTGGCAAGGAAAAATTTTTTATCATAATCCAACATATGAAATCGCCCTTCAATATCTGAAAAACAGAGAGTGACTGCTTTGATGCGGGACTCTTTTTCTAAATAATCACGGTAAAATGTTTCTTGTTCAGCTGGGGATAAAGAATCCCGTTTATCTTTAGCTTCTAAATTGAGCTTTTCCAGTTCGTCATAGGGGATTTGCAGAAAGTTTTTTAAAGATGCGTCCATGAATAATATAATACTACTCGCCAAATAAAACATGTCAATATGACAAATATAATTTACGCTTTAATTATATTAATTTTTATCAAAATTATATTAAATATTAATTTTTTATAATTTTTCTGTAGGATGCAAAAAGATCTAATTTATCCTATAATAGAATGATGAAACAAAAAGTAATTCTTGTGTCAGCTATGGTGGTCACACTAGTATTTATCGCGGCTGCAGCGGGGTTTATAGTAGGCTTGCAAAAAGGTCACTCTACAGAGGTCGCCGGTCTTCAAACCGCCAATCTTCTGTCTCCGGAAAATGCAACCAATGAAGCGACCCTTTCAATCAATCAGTCTACTTCAAGCGGTCAGATCTCCGAATCTGAACAGTTGGTAAATTCATTTTACCGCTGGTATATCAACTGTCTTAAAGAAAATGGAAACTGTGAATATCAAAACCGGCCTGATTTGGACTTTCAAAAATTAAACGAAAAAACTCGTGAAGTGAGGGGATATGATCGTCTACTTTGTGCTCAAAATGTACCAATGTTTTTTCAGATCGATCACTCAGTTAAAGATTCTCAAAACACCGAATCTGTTTATCTGATTGAAGATTTTGGTCAGGAAAAAATTCAACTGATCGTTGAAGTTGAAAAAACTCCCTCGGGACCCCAAATAATCAATGTGATTTGCCCGCGTCCCTGATCTTCCACCAGGGACTTGCGCCCAGCTCATAAATTCGATACGCTGTAGGGTAGAGTATGAGTAAAACTGCCCTCTTTGCGATCGTTTTATTGGTTGTAGGTATTGTAGGCGGAATTGGCCTGGGAGTATTTAGACTCTCTCAAAGCAATAAAACACCAGAAATTGCCTCATCTACTGAGGATGCAAACTCCTATTCAACTCCTTCTTCTTTCCCGGCCATTGTCAGTAACGTTACTGCACAGTCCTGTACAACTCCGCCCCAAGTCAGTACTGTTGAGGTAAATTATCCAAGCTGTTCAGGAGCTCAGTGTTCATTTGTTGAGGCCGATTGTACCTGGGATGCGGTCTCGGGGGCTGCTAACTACTCAGTTAAAATTACTGAAGTTGAATCTGGCAGTGTGATAAAAAATGTCACTGTCGGGGGATCCTTAACCAGCTATACTTTCCCGGTTACACAGGGTAAAACTTATCGTTGTGAAACATCAGCAGTCAATTCCTGTGGCACTAGTGGCCCGGCTGGTGTGGGTGAGGCCATCTGTGAAGTCGACGGGCTTACAGTCTCAACCGCTCCTTCAGCTACACCAACTCCGACACCGACACCATCTCCGGTTGCTTGTGGAATGTCTTGCACTACTACTGCCAATTGCCAAACAGGCTATATTTGCTTGAAGATGCCCACAGGAACAGGTTATTGTGCCAATCCTGCCTACCAGCAGTCTTGTATAAACAACCCATCGATTGATTCATGCTGTAAAGCTCCACCCAAGCCAACTCCGCCTCCAGAGTTACCAGAGTCCGGACTGCTCGATAATACGGTTGCTTTAAGCGTTGTTGGCCTGATTCTTGTTGGTATGGCTGCCGGCATGATAATCATCAAATGAAGCTTCAAATATCTCTGATCTAATGCCAGGTATCAAGCCTTTCTCATCCGATCTAATACGAGCATAGCGAGTATCAAGCTCCGCTTATCTGATCTATCCGATCTCATCTGATTTATCTGAATTAAACTCTTGCGTATTCCATACATTGAATGTAAGGAAATATGCTATAGTAAATTTAATAATCAAGTAACAAATCTCAGGTTCCAGATAAATCTAATTGATTAATTAACCAATTTTTTAACTGTTTGGAATACTTGATAATTGTATCTTGGTAATTAATAAAAGGAGGTGACTTTAATGGCTGATGATAAAAAAGGAGTAAATCCAATCGCAGTTGGACTCGCTGGGGCAGTTGTTGGTGCAGCAGCCGCCGCCGGGGCTATTATTTTAGCTGATGAAAAAAATCGTCAAAAGCTAGGGAAAACTGTTGAAGAATTGAAAAAACAGGGTTTCAAAGTAATGGAGGTTGTCCAAAATGAAGCAGCAGAAATGAAAAAAATTGCTACTCAAGGAGTTAAAACCACCAAAAGTACCAAAAAATCTAAGTAAATTTGAGTTTCGGTGTTATGGGTCAATATGATCCATAACACCTGACTCAGGCTCCATCTGATATACTACTCCTGCTATGAGTACTATCCGCCTCAACCGTTTTTTAGCCAATGCCGGACTTGATGCTCGTCGGAAAATAGCAGATTTTTTACAGACAGAGGAAGTATTAATAAACGGCAAACGGGTAATTGAACCAGGTGTCAGACTTGATCCGCTTTCAGACGAAGTAACAATCAATGGCAAAAAAATTGAAGCAAAAAACAACTTTGTTTATTTTCTCCTCAATAAACCAAAAGGGATCATCTCCTCAGTTCAAGATGAACACGGTCGAAAGACGGTAGTTGATCTGATAAACACCAACGAGCGAATTTACCCTGTCGGAAGATTGGACGCTGAGACAACTGGAGCTTTGATACTAACAAATGATGGGGAGTTTACCAATTATCTAACTCATCCTAAATATCATATCGATAAAACCTATTGGTGTCTGGTACCTGGAAAGATAAAAAGCCAGCAAAAAAGCCAGTTGGAGCAGGGGATTTTATTAAAAGATGGTATGACCTCACCAGCCAAAGTGGAGATACTAGAAGAAAAACCGACTCGAACAACTTTTAATATCACCATTCATGAGGGCAGGAACCATCAGGTCAGACGCATGCTGTCTAAAGTCGGACTGGAGCTAATTGAACTAAAAAGGGTTTCGATCGGAGATCTACAGTTAGGAGATTTGGGATATGGAAAATACCGTTCATTAACAAGTGAGGAAATAGCGAAATTAAAAAATAAATGAACTATTACAATTTACTTACTTTTTTATGATATTGTATGAGGCAACCTGCCGGATGAAATGAATAAAATATTGATTATAGATGACGATCATGGAATCACCGATGCACTGAAAACTATTTTGGAGATGGAGGGGTTTCAGGTGGATATTGCCACAGATGCCAAAAAATTATTTAACCCGCACTCTTATATGCCGGATTTAATCATCTTAGATTTTTTCTTGGGCGGACTGAATGGCATGTCTGTCGCCCAGTCAATTCGCGACAACAAAATCACTCATGATATTCCCATCATTATGTTTTCAGCTGATCCCAATAATCGCAAAAAAATTGACCCTTTGGTGGTAAACGACTTTCTGGATAAACCATTTGAGATGTCAGATCTGATAAATTTAGCCAATAAATATCTTCCGAGCTGACTTTTTGGTAAAATCCTTCCATGACAGTATTTAATTATGATCAGCTACCAGAGTTGTTAAAGCAGCTTAATTTTAAAAAATTGGTCGTGGTTGGAGGCTGTTTTGACTTACTTCATCTCGGGCATATTATTTTTTTGCAAAAAGCTAAGGCTAAAGGAGAGATATTGCTGGCTTTAGTAGAAAGTGATGAAACAATTCAAAAATTAAAAGGCCGGGAACGGCCCATCCATTCACAAATTGTCAGAAGCCAGATACTGGCAGAGCTAAAATCGGTTGATTTCGTACTGATGTTACCCCCGATGAATACTGATCATGATTATGATCAGTTGATAACTCTTTTGCATCCTTCAATCATTGCCACAACAGAGGGGGATAAATACGCTTTTCATAAAAAAAGACAGGCCAAAAAAATTGGCGCTAAAATGCTTTATGTCACCACTGAAATCGAAGATCATTCGACCTCAAAAATAATTAAAAAAATCAAAAGCGCCTAGACTATTCACAGCAAGGGTCTTTGAAGCCACAGTTTTGACAGATGGCGTCTTTTGACCCAGCCAGAGAACCGATAGGTAAATTGCACACTGGGCAAGGCTGAAGATCTTTTGGTAGTTCACTTGCATTTTGCTCATCCATAAAACTATGATAACAAAACTCAATAAATATTTATGAAAACACCGCACTTTTTCAAAGCCAAATGCCGGATTGGTCTGACCCATCCGCCAGCCAGGCAAAAAGAGTATAACTACGGAGTTGAAGATGGCCCGGAAGCTATCCTGACTCATGATTTTTTGCAGCTAATACCACAATCCAAAATTGATAGCTTTTTTTTCTCAGATCCGGAAAAGATTGAAACTGGCCAATATGTCAGTGAACTGGTCAAAGAGATGCAGTGGTTTCAAGAGTTGATCAATCAAAAAATGCAACCTGAGGAGATGCAAATTGTTATTGGGGGAGACAATACCGTGACCTTTGCTTCTCTGCTAGCTTTAATCGACAGAGTCAAAGATGTCTCCAAAATAGGCTATATTCAGTTTGACAGCCATGGCGAATCCAATTCATATGAAGGCAGTGAAAGTAAAAATTTCCATGGGATGTATATGCGCCCCTTTTTTGACAATTTTGATATAGAACAGATCGAGCATTTAGTCCCGCATAAGTTTAAAGCAGAGCAGGGAATATTTATTGGTGATATGGTACTGGATGGTGATGAGCCACAGTTTTTTAAGCAAAAAAAATTATCAACTTTGAACTACCGACAGTACTGCCAAAGTAAAACAAAATATCAAAATCAGCTTAAAGAATTTTTAAATTCATTTGAATATATACATGTCAATTTTGATATTGACGTCTTTCATCGTTCAGTAGCTGGTGCGACCGGCATACCCGAAGATGGTAAATGGCTGAAACCGGAGATTTTTGAACTTTTAATGATAATTGCCCAGCATCAAAAAATCTCATTTGATCTGTCAGAGTTGAATCCCACAAGACTCGGGGCTGAGCGATCAATCAAAATAGCCCATGAGATCTTGCAGCTGATGACCGATTAGTCGTCATAACCCGGGAAGAAATCATGTTTGATATTATCCTCTGAAATTCCGCTGTTTTGTAACATCTCAAACAGACTTTTCATCAGTCCTTCTGGTCCTGAAATATAGAAAATGGAGGGATTGGAGTTGGAGGTAAACTGTTGTAGGGCTGCTTGGTCTAGTTTGTTGTTATCAATAAAATAATGAATGGTAAATTCGGGATGCTTTTGGGCGATTTTTTCCAGCTCGGCTTGAAAAATAATCTCATTTGTTTTATTTGCATAGAGAAGTGTTATTGGAATGGCTAAATTTTGGTGATCAAGATTGGCAATGATCGATCGAAAAGGGGTGATACCAATCCCCCCAGCAATAAAGACCACTGGCTTTTCTAATCTAGGAACAGTAAATTTGCCATTCGGACCAAATGCATCAAATGTATCACCCGGCTCCAAAGAAAGTAATTTTTGTTTAAAAGTACTACTAGAGGAGTTGATACGGGTCGTGAGATGAAGATTTTTTTCAAAAGGAGCACTGGAGATAGTAAAAAATCGGCTTTCTCCTCTATCATCAGGGGAGGAATGTGTCAGCTGGTAACGCATATATTGACCAGCCTCCCAGACAATTGGGATATCAGTAGACAATACAAAGTTATAAACTTCAGAAAAAATTTTTTGTTTGGCTACAAGTTTAACTTTCATCTCAATTAAAAACCTCAAAAGGCAGTTTAATAAAACCTGTGGCAAACATAAATGAGGTAATTATTAAGAATGGGAAGAAAATACAAATAACAGCATAAGTCATTTGATACCGGTGTATTTTTTGAAAACTTAACACTAATACTATGGTCCACCAGATTAAAACTAAAGGCGATAACCAGGGGACAAATAAAAAGATGATAGGATAGCTTGAAAGTCCGATTACTGATAAAGATTGGGCAAAAGATCCTTTTCCGCCGAGTACTACTGAAAAAAAATACAGTAGTGTACTAAGTAACAATATGACAATTAAAGCAAATGGAAAAAAAAATAGCATTTCAGAAAAAATCTGTAGAAAAACTTTTTTTTGAGGAGCTTCGATAATTTTTTCCATAGCCCAAACTGCTAAAGAGAGTGAAAAGTTGAGACTAAAAAAAACTAAACCCCAATAAGGTGAGTTAGTTTTAGTCAACCAGTTTATAAAATAGAATGGCCGAAACGAAGCCAGCAGGAATAAAAAATAATCTGGCAATTGTACAGGATAATAAATAACTTTAGTGATAAATCAGGCCTCCTTTTTAAAATTAGCATGCTGATAAAAAGAATCAAGAGCACAAACTAAGTCAAATTTCTAAATCCGAATTCCTAATGTCTAAATAAATCCCAATGACAAATTTCTACATTTGGATATTGGGATTTGGTTCTTATTTAGGGTACTTAGAAATTTATGAATTGGGATTTTATATATCTCTGAAAATTGAAAATTGTAAATTGTAAATTCACTCCCCTTGATTATCCTTGGGTGAGTGCTATACTAACCGCATCTGTTCAGCCTGGAGGTGATCATCAATGAGTAGAAATATTACAATAGTCTTGATCTTACTGATCATTATATTATTGGCTGTTTATTTAGTTTGGCTTCGCAATAAATTTCAGTCGACTATCGGCATGAGTCCATCACCTATGGCTACCATGCAACCATCGATGATGCCAAGTATGGAGCCATCTCCATCTGCATCAGCTAGTGCTGAAGTTTCAGCCAGTCCAAGCGCTACACCAAAAGGTTCAGTCAAACCTTCAGCTTCACCAAAAGCATCAGCTTCAGTCAAAGCATCTGCTTCACCAAAAGCAAGTGCCTCTCCGGCTGCATCAGCTCAATAGTGAAAATTGTGGTTTACTAACTAAAGTACTACTACTTGTAGGATAGTCGTCTGACGTGCTATCTTGAATATCCAATGGGAGACCTAAAAGATCCAGTTGTATCAGATACAGAAAAGCTCATCATTATCGGGTCAGGTCCGGCCGGTCTGACAGCGGCTATTTATGCTGCTCGGGGCAATCTGAGTCCGCTTGTGATCGCGGGACGGGCTGCTGGAGGACAATTGATGTTGACTACGGATGTCGATGATTTCCCCGGTTTTCCAGAAGGTATCCAGGGGCCAGAACTGATGACCCGGATGCGTCAGCAAGCTGAGCGTTTTGACACCCGTTTTATTGAAGAAGATGTAGTATCAGTTGATTTCAAATCGCAGCCTTTCATCATTAATACTGAAAGCCAAAAGCTACAAGCTGAAAGCATTATTATTGCCACCGGAGCCTCTGCTATGTGGTTGGGATTACCATCGGAAGATCGTCTGAGAGGTCGAGGGATTTCCGCTTGTGCAGTCTGCGATGGTTTTTTCTTTAAAGGCAAAAATCTGATGGTAGTGGGTGGGGGGGATACCGCCATGCGCGAAGCCCAACATCTTTCCAAAGTTGCCAACAAAGTGACTGTGGTTCATCGCCGAGGTGAACTCAGAGCTCAATCAGCCCTCCAGGAGTTACTTAAAACAAAGCCTAACGTCGAATTCATGTTGAACTCACAAATAGTTGAATTCCTCGGTCAAGACAAAGTTGAAGCAGTCAAAGTAGAAAACACTCAAACTAAAGAGGTTAAAGAGGTGCCAATTGATGGCGTTTTTGTCGCCATCGGACATAAACCAAATACTGATTTTCTCAAAGGAGAGCTCGATTTAGATGAGCAAGGTTATATTGTGGTCAAAGACGAAGTATTCTCTTCGGTCGAAGGCGTTTTTATCGCCGGTGATGTCTCAGATCATCGGTATCGCCAGGCTGTCACAGCCGCCGGAGCCGGTACCAAAGCCTGTTTTGAAGTTGAGAGTTACCTGGAAAACAAACACCTTCCCGAGATGACCAAGTAGAATCTTGCAGTACTTATATTAAAATACTATAATCAGTCAAATGTTTCGATTATCACCAGAAAGCCCAAAAGTATCTGCTATTCTTAAAAAGTCTGGCCAAATTCTTGGAGCGGCGTGTGGCCTGGCGGGGGCATTGTTGGTGGCTGATTCAATGATAAAAGTTTATAGTCTGCCAAGTAAATTTGAAAGCGTTTTCTATCAGACTCCTTCCGATTTACGCCCTGAGATTACTATCGCACAGGCTCAAGCAGAGGTTACTACTTTTAATAGGAATAATGAAATGTCGATTCGTAGAGGTGACCTGACGATTACAGTACCACCAGATGTAGCTGCTAGATTGGTTTTAGCCTATGATCAGATCGATGCAAATAATCAGATGATCAGAGAAGAAACAGCGCGTTCTAAAGACTTAGGTAATGAGATGAATGGGGCTATAGTCGAATTATTAACAGGGGCAGCAGCTCTGAGTTTATCAATTGCTTCATTATCTAGGAAAAAAACTACTTAAATTTTAAATTCCTATTAGCAAAGTAGTTTCACAGATTTTATTACTTGAATTTTTCGGTTCAATGTCCATAATGGAAGGTAATGAATCTGCTAGCCACTTTAATTAAAGTTCTTCCTTTACATCCGGTCTATGCTCATTGTGATATTCCGTGTGGTATTTACGATCCTCATGCGGCTCAGGTGGCGGCTCATACAGTGATCAGAATGACAAAACAGCTTCAAGAAGCCCTTCGACAGGCTCAGGGCGGGGCAGGGGAGGACATGCACAAAATGATCCGACTCGCCAAAGTAAAAGAAGATCACGCTGAGATTGTCAAAAGAGAAGTCACAATTTTGTGGGGAGATTATTTCAAGCCCGAGCATCTGGAAAAGTTCCCTGATCTGCATAACGATGTCTGGAATATTTTAAAACTGGCATCCAAAACCAAACAAAATATCGACATAGAATCTGCCAATCAGCTTCTAACAGCAGTGCAAAAACTAGCCGAACAATTTTACCAATCCAAAGGCTTAGATCCTGTCAGAGTCTCTTCAGGCTTTCCCACTGAAGGTGAGATTGTTACTCATAAATAGCTTCAAGTGTTAACTTATACTTATTTTTCAAACGAATTCTCTAAGAATAACAGTGAGAAATAACCTCATATTTAATGTAATTTCTCTCCTTCGACTTCGCTCAGGCTCGAAAAATATTGATGACTATTTACGCAAGACAAGGTAGCCAGAATGATAATTGTTTGGTAAGCTTGGAAGCTAATGAAACTAATCTTTCCACTTCAGCGCTATAAAGTTTTTGGTGATTCGATGATTCCCACCCTCAAAGAAGGCTATGAAGTGATCTGCTACCGTTGGGCTTATCATAATACCCCACCTAAAGTGGGGGATTTGGTGATAGCCAAAGTCAAAGATCTAGAAATTATCAAAAGAGTAATGCTCGTCCGGGATGACGAGGTGTATTTAAAAGGGGACAATGAACAACAAAGTACTGATTCACGCAATTTCGGCTGGATTAATAATAGACAGGTTATAGGGAAAGCGGTGTGGACTTTGAAAAAGTGATAAGCAAAAAAGCAACACGCAACACGAAAAAATCGTTTAGCGTATCACTCATTGCGTGTCACAACCAATTCGCTTCTCAGCATATACCGCGCTATAATGTAAATATGGAACTGCTCGGTTTTAAACTGTTTGAAAAAAAACCTCCTCCCGCTCAGCCGGTGACGGCTGAAGCTAATCCGGTTATTCATGTTGATAAACTGCTGGATGAACATCATCAAGAGATTGAAACAAATGCTGCTTTAGCTACCAATCAAGAAGTTGTGCCCGGCAGTTCAATACCAACAGCCAATACTATTCCAGGTAATCCATTAATGGTCATTCAAGGTCCAACACAAGAGAATAAATTAATTGCTCGTCAACTTGAGATTGATGCAACATTACCAAAGGATTATGAAACAGTAAAAACAGGATTTGGAAATACTTGGGATAGAAATTTATTGGGCAAAGACGGTATGACTACTCCAGATGAATTTCTTGCTAAACAGGCCGAAAGGGAGGCTGCTAAAAAAGCTGTCCAACAACAAGTTGCCCAAGAAAACCAGTTGGATAAAGCCGCCTAATGGTAAAATGTAAACAGATAATAGATAGTAGATGATAGTAAATAGGAGTAGAAAATAGGGGATAGAAGATGGATTCTATTTTCTATTATCAATCTTCGACCACTACATTCTATATTCAATTTTCTACATTCTAAAATATATGGAAGTAACAACAGCACCACAAGCATCTGCCGCACTCACGACAGCCGCGACCAGCGGACCAGACTTGACGCTTATTTTGGTGGTTATTTTAGTCCTGTTGATTGTTTTGGGATCGATCGCCGGAGCAGTAGCGTACTTTTATCCATATTTTTCCAACCTGTATAAATACCGGGAGCGGGAAAAATACTCACTTGGCTTTGTCTTGCTGCAGATTACAGTACCTCGCGGAAATGAAATTAAAATCGATGCAGCCGAGCAATTTATCAATGCACTGGCTTCGATCAAGATCGGCGCCGGGGGTTGGATGGGCATGTTCAAAAATATGAAACCCCAACCGCACATCTCGTTTGAGATCGTCGGTACACCTGAGTCGATCAGATTTTACGTCGCCTGCCATAAAAAATATCAGGATCTGATCGAAAAACAGATCAATGGTGCCTATCCTGACGCCGCTGTCCGAGAAGTACCTGAGTACAATATTTTTACTGAGACAGGAAAAGTGGCCTATGCGGCTATGAAGCTGAGAGCTGCCAACCATTTTCCAATTAAAACCTACAAAGAGTTGCCAACCGACCCACTGTCTTCACTAACTTCAGCCTTAGCCAAAATGCAACCAGGTGAGGGGGCTGTGATCCAAATGCTTTTAGCTCCAGATGCTACCGACTGGAAAGATGTCGGTAAAAAGTTTTTGAAAAAAGAGCGAGATCCGGGGACTGCTGACAAACCAAAAGCTCCGCCAGATGGCAAACAGCTCGAAGCAGTGGAGAGTAAAATTCAGCGCAACGGCTTTGCTTTTGTCATTAGGATCGTGACATCCTCTACCAGTTCTGAGTCTGCTAAAGCCCATCTAGCCAACATTAAGTCAGCTTTTGAACAATTTAATGGTCCTTACAACGGTTTCGGATCAATGAAAGTCCCGCAAGAAAAAGGCTTTATCCGCGATTTTATTTATCGCTTTTTGCCTCGTTTTGATGCGATGTCAGTGATGACACCCGATGAGATCGCATCGGTATATCATTATCCCAATAAATCGATTGAAACTCCCCATATCCAGTGGCTGCCAGCCAAGTCAGCTCCCGCCCCTGAAAAAATCCCCAATTCAGGTTTGTATCTGGGTAAATCCAAATATCGGGGAACTGAGCGGCCGGTGTTTATCGCCGACTCCGATCGTCAGCGCCATATGTACATCATTGGACGTACCGGTACAGGTAAAACCGAGCTTTTGAAATCCTTGATGGTCCAGGATATTTATGCCGGAAAAGGGCTCTGTTTTATCGATCCGCACGGTGATGCAGCCGAGGACTTACTTGAGCGTATTCCACCTTCCCGGGCTCAGGATGTGATCTACTTTGACCCTTCCGACTCTGATCGTCCGATGGGACTCAATATGCTTGAAGCAGCCAGTGAAGAACAAAAACACTTCGTAGTGGCTTCCATCATTGGTCTGATGTACAAGCTTTATGATCCGCACAAAACCGGTATCATTGGCCCTCGTTTTGAACACAGTGTCCGTAACGCCATGTTGACTGTGATGTCCAAACCAGGCGGCACTTTTTTGGAAGTGGTACGTGTTTTGACCGATCCGGAATTTGTTAAAGAGCTCCTGCCCTACATCCAGGATCCGGTGGTGAAAAGATACTGGACCGATCAGATCGCTCAAACAGCGGAGTTTCACAAATCTGAAATTTTGGATTACAACGTCTCCAAATTTGGACGCTTTGTCACCAATATTATGATGAGAAATATCATCGGCCAATCAGAATCTTCTTTTAATCTGCGTCAGGTGATGGACCAGGGAAAGATATTGATTGTTAATTTATCAAAAGGTCGAATAGGGGATGAATACTCCAACTTTTTAGGATTGGTGTTGGTGCCAAAGATTTTAGCTGCGGCGATGTCCAGGGCAGATATCCCGATCGAACAAAGGCGCGATTTCTTTTTGTATGTCGACGAGTTTCAAAATTTTGCCACCGATACTTTTGCCGAGATCTTGTCTGAGGCCCGAAAATATCGTTTAAATCTGATAGTTGCCAATCAGTTTATTGGTCAAATTGGTGAAGAGCTAAAAAATGCGGTTTTTGGAAATGTCGGTACTATCATATCCTTCCGAGTTGGTGTGACAGATGCCAACTTTTTACAGCATGAGTTTCAACCTGTCTTTAATGATCAGGATCTAGTCAATATCGAAGCCCAAAATATCTATGTCAAAACTCAGGTTAATGGTGAACCAGTCCCGCCATTTTCAGTTAATGTCCGTTTCCCGGACTTTGATGCCTGGCAGGCGATGCGAAGGCCAGATATAGGTAAAGCTATCCGGGAGCTGTCACGCCTGACATATGGAAGAGACAGGACATTGGTTGAGGCTACGATTGCAGAGAGAGCTAGGTTATAAGAATTATGGTAATGCTTCGACTTCACTCCGCTAATTGAGTTCTTCAAGTCGTTCCGCTCAGCAAAAAATCAAGAGGTAGCCGTAAGCTTTGCTTATTCGTAACTTCATTGAGACTAAAAATATTATTTCCTGAGCGAGGAACGAGTGGAAGGATTACATCATTAATTAGTGCGCGAACCTGGATTTGAACCAGGGACCGAGTGTGTATTTCTCAACTGAACAATGTGTGCGAACCAGGATTCGAACCTGGGACCAATTGTGTATAAGACAACCGCTCTACCAACTGAGCTATTCGCACACATTGTTCACTTGTAAGACACTTGCTCAAAGATAATGAAGCATTATTGTAACAACGATTACAATAAATTGTGTAGTTATCGCAAGCTCCGCTTACCACTGAGCTATCCGTGCGTGTGCATATTTTACGTCAGATGTTGGCTTTAAGCAAGAAAATTCATGTATAATACCCGCAATGAACGATCAACTAACTTCACCTAATGGTGAAACATTTTTCTTCAAAAAAGGGATTACCGATGGACAGATTGACCAGCTTATTCAATATGCCCAGACCGATGAAGGGGTGAAACAGTTTACATCTGATCCTAAAAGATTTGCCAGCCGGGATTCTTTCAATAATTGGAGAAAACCAAATGCAGTTTTTTATACGCTGGTAGATGAAGACAATCATCTGATGGGTATCATCTGGCTAGAAGAATTGGAGCTACCAGAGTTTGAGATTCCAAAAAACATTGAGATCAACGCAATTGATCCTAATGATTATCATACCACATTTGCCATCCGTCTCTACGACAAAGCCCGTGGTCAAGGACTTTCCAGTCCTTTCACCAAGGTGGCTTTGGAAGACTATAAGTTGCATCATCCAGACGAAGATATCTGGCTTGCCACCTCGCCAGATAATACTGCCGCGATTAACTCTTATAAAAAATCCGGCTTTGTTGAGCTCGGCCTGCGCCAGGATGGCCAAAAACTACTTATGGTAATGCCTTAAAATTGATCTTCATGGTCCAGGTTTCTCCGGGCTGAACCAAAAGTGGTGCGGAATCAAAACTTTTCCTCTTTAGAGTAACTGGCTCAAAACAGATAAAGTTGTGATCAGGTGCATCGGCTGGCTGTGACCAAACTACCAATTTAGAGATAACTTCTGACAGGTCTTCAATTACCACCTGATGGGTAGGGAAGGTAAGAGTAACCGGATTTTTAAAAGGATATTCATCATCTGGCGGATTTTTATCCCAATCCATCTCGGATAAAGTAATCTCGGGATAGTGCTCTACCACCACTTCTTTTTTATGATCATGGCCAATAGCCCAGTAAGGATGTAGTCCCGGGGCGATCGGAAGAGGGGTAGGTCCAGTATTTTGCACTGACAGAGTGTAGGTAAAAGCGTGATCATGCATTTGAATCTGGATTTGAGCTTTAAAAGGGTGGGGATAAAGCTTGGCAATCTCAGGTGATAGGCTTTGTTCTGTCAGCTCTAACAAGGCGCCTTCCTCGGCTTTATTTACCAATTTCCAGGTCAGATTGCGGCCAAATCCATGCTGACCCAGCCCAGATTCAGAGGGTCCATAGTAGGGGAATAATATTGGGATCCCCGTCCGCTTCAACTCTGTCCCAATATACAAAAGATCCCTCCAGTTGCCGGCACTATCCCGGACTTTCCACTCGGTAATATACCCACCTTGTTCAGATAGACCCAATATTGAAGAGGCGGTAGTGATCTGAATAGTCGAAAAGTTCTGGCTCATTAGAGGCTATATTAGCATATTTTGCAGAATGACAATTAGGAAAAACTAGATAAAGCAGAAGGAATGTTTTAGAGTTCTTCAAGTTGGACTTTGCCTTCGGGGGCGCGGCCCTGGATAAATTGTAGGTATCTTTCAGTAGTTGAAACTCTTTTGTGTCCTGCTAACTTTGAGATCAAAAGCAGGGAAGTGCCTGATTTCAAATGATGGGCAATCCAGGTGTGTCGCAAATCGTTTACTTTAGCTTCAACAATACCTGAAAGTCGGAAATATCGGTCAATCGCGGTTCGGATGTTGCGGATCAAAAGTGGTTTGCCTGTTTTGGTGACAAACAATGCTTTATTTGGAGTTTTTGGTCGGACTTCCAGGTATTTTTTGATCGCTTCAACCGCTGGTTTATTGAGAGGAATAGTTCTTTCAACGCTGCCTTCCTCTGGCTTAACGTGCATACTTGGATTGGCACTATCTAGATCTACGTCTTCAATAGTCAGTTTAGCCAGTTCACCGATCCGGATGCCGGTTTGCAGGAAAAGTTCGATGATAGCAAACATTCGTAAATCACCTCGGGAAACATCTCGCAGAGCCCGGTATTCAAGTTCAGATAGGATACGTGGTGGTTTATTTTCAAATTTAGGGTGTTCCAATCCACGAGCTGGATCTTCTTCAAGCAATCCGGACACTTTCAAAAATTTAAAGAAAGTTTTGGTAGAATTGGTCTTTCTGGAGATTGACTTGGCTGTGTAATTTTCTGAAGCCAATTTATTCATAAAAGATTGCAGTTCTTCAACAGTCACATCCTGAACCTGTTCTTTTCCCAGGGCGTTGAGGAATGTCACGAGTTGCTCAATGTCTTTGCCATAGGCTAAGATAGTAGCAGATGCGCGAGAGCGGCCTTTTAAATGGCCTATAAATTGTTGATGTGCGTCTTTTAAAGCGATCATAATATTAAAATATGAGTTTGAATTTAGGCTGAGTTAATTAAACTATGAACCTAAGATTCTCTACAATAGTATCCCATAATATACTTTATGTAAGAGAAAAAGTCAAGCTAAACTCGGACTCAACTAGGCGTAACTAGACTACTTTACCGTCTTTTATAGAGACAGTCAAGACCAAAAAATGAATAAAGCGATCACTATTATAGTAATTGTTATTGTGGCTGTAAGTATCCTCACCGGACTATCCAAGCAGATAGTAAACGCTTTGAATGCTAGCCAGAGGCTAGATGAGGAAACCAATAAAGTCACCAAACTGACTCAAAAAAACAATCAGCTGAAAAAAGAGCTGGCTTTGTCACAGTCTCCGGATGCGATCGAAAAAGTCGCCCGAGACGAGCTCAATATGGGCAAACCAGGGGAGACAGTTGTAGTAATTCCCGAGGAGCTAATTAGTAAGGTAATTGAGGAAGGTAAGCCAAAGATTGAGCCAAAGCTTCCCAACTGGCAAGGCTGGCTCCGGCTTTTTATTCACTAAAAAAAGTTGAATTGGTTTTTTACACCTTATTCATGTATAATAGCTTCGCGGGGTAGAGCAGTGGCAGCTCGTGAGGCTCAAAGTGGGCTCACCCTAGAGTAATTTATGGTGAGAACTTGGCTATATCGGTGGATAACCTAAATAAATTAGGTCAATACCGAGGGAAGTCGTCAATGACCCCGTAGAGACTACACGCCGAGCTCCAGTACTATTTAGTTCTGGATGATGATATAGTCCAATCCTGGCAGTAATGTTAGGTAGTTTACTTCTAAATTTTTTAAAGAAGTAATAATGCATAATCTCAAGGTCAGTGGTTCGAATCCACTCCCCGCAACTAAATGAAAAAATCCCCCGAATGGGGGTATTTTTTTATTTAAATGCTGGAGCTGGGGATTGAATCTGCGATTTAACGTATTACTTCAACTTAAAATTACTTAATTTAATCTAAAGACAAGATCATTAATAAATCTGAGCAGGGGCGGTTTTTGCGAAGCAAAATTGAAATTATTCAACATCCACTCCCCGCAACCCAATTTTTTTAGCCTCAAATTTTCTCCTAACTATATCAAAACAGTAGTCGGATTAGAACTTTATATTGCAAACTCAAAATAACTCTGCTATAAGTCATTTATGGCTAAAACCTCAGAAACTCTAAAATATTATTTTTTTGGAGGAACTAATATTAATGGTCTAGAAGCTCTTGGTCCTAAAAAATATAGAGATTTAATTCAGTATCCAGAAAAAAGAGCGGAAGTTTTAAAGCGTCCAGTTATTCTTGCTCTCGCTGCTATAAAAACGGTTGATGCGTTTGCAGGCTTAGCATTTCTTGTAAAAGCTAGTACGCTCACTTTTGGACCTGTAATATATTCAGCCATGGGAGTGGATCCAGGTTTCGTTCCTACCGCGGAGATAGCGCCCAGTTTAGTTTACGCAGTACAGCATGGGTTAGTTGTAGCAGGAAGTCATTATGCTCAAACATTGTTTCAAGGAGAACCTGCTATAGCTAAATAAGTCCTATTGTAGTCTAATCCCCGTAACACTTCGACTGGTTCGATAAACTCACCATAAATCGCTTTGCTCGCTCAGTGCAAGCCCTGAATTTATTGAAGGGTAAACACTAAGCTTGAAAGCGAGTTTTTTATGCTAAAATCTGCACTCGAAGTGCCCTGAGCGAAGCTGAAGGGCTTCATTAATTTCTTTAAATCCATGTTTTATACATATGTTTTACTTTGTAATGACGGAAGTTTTTATACAGGTAGTTCCTCAGATGCAGAACAACGATTTTTAACTCACCAAGAGGGCCGAGGAGGCAGATATACCAGAATTCATAAGCCAACAAAGTTGCTTTATAAAGAGGAATTTGAAACAAAATCTGAAGCAGTTAAAAGAGAGTTTCAAATAAAAGGCTGGAGCCATGAAAAAAAGATCCGAATACTTAAACCTAAAATTTAGGAGCCATTGAGGATCACTCAGTATTTTGCTAAAATAGCTTATAATTTTAAATCAGTGTGAAGCGAGATTTTTATGTCTAACTATGCTGAAGCGCGTATATTTCCATTTCACCAAGAACGAACATTAACCGGAATTAAAGTTAACTCAGCCGCTCAGCTTTTGTTGGATTATCCTGGTAGATTTGTTATGTCTCATACCCCAGACTTAGTATTTTCGCAGAAAGCATATATGTTGGCACGGTTTAAAGGGGGAAGGAACTTTGTTTGGTTTGGGGTTCAACAGGGTGTTCCAGAAATACCCGAAGAGGACAGGCTTCCAGGACTTTTTAACTTGGATCGGAGAAATAATCGAGTGCTCTATGACCCAACAGCGGAGATACCGGGAAGGGAGTCTCTAGCTGATATGACATATAATCATTTTGGTTTTAATAAAGGAATTAAAAAAATATTAGAAGAATTGGCTACTGCTAGAATCCCTTTTTTTCAGATATCGTCCGTAAAGCAGTCACTTTTGCATCAGACTCAGATCAACCCTTTTGAAGCTGCTATGCTAAATATTGAAATTGATAAAATATATCGAGATCAAACTGAACGAGTAATGATCCCTGAACCATTTATAATCTCTGGACAAACAAGTGTTGAGGCTATAGTGCATGGTAATTTTCTACCTGTGCCTAGCCTTGATTTGAATCAGCCAAGAAAACTTATTGATACACTTAAAGAAAACTGGGGTTGATGCTTCATTTATTACTTATCTGTTCTAATCAACTCCATCTTAGCAACACTTCGACTGGTTCGATAAACTCACCATAAATTGCTTCGCTCACTCAGTGTTTATTTTAGGTTGTAATTAATCTCGTTAATCTGGATAATTTAATCAAGATGCATAAGCAGAGAGGATTTAGTAGCCTTCTAGTTGTAATTGTAATAATCAGTGTAATGGTGCTTGTGGCAATTGGGTATTATTTTAGGTTTGATTTTTTCAAGCCACCCACTTCTTTAACCACAGAAAGTAAATCCACTACCATTAATTCGGAATTAAAGCCAGTTTATGTCGGCAATTATGATGTGGTGGTAAAACTGGCAACAGATAGTTTATGCAATAGTGATTCCAGTCTAAGCCATTGTAAAAGTGAGATATATCTTAAAGATTTAAACACTGGTAAGGAAACCTATGTTTTAACAACAGATGATGTTGTGTCTCAAAATGATTCTCGAGTACCACAGTACAGAGATGGGTACATTTTTTTAGTCAAAAGAGTGGGAGATGATACCTACCCTTCCGAAAACTGGACTGACCAGCTGTGGGTATATGTTGATCAGTCCAATGGGCAAAAAATAGCCGATTCTAAAGGGTTGGTTTTTAATGTAAACCAAGATGGTAGTTTGGTGGGATTACTTTTTTATGAAGGAGAAAGCCCGGCAACGAACTCTGCTTCGATTGCATTTAGAGAAGATGACTGGCAGGTCAAACAATTTGCGTTGGCTCAGACAAAATGCACTGATTTAGATAGTAGCGGAATACTAAATTTGCAGACTTGGCAAGCGGATCCGCCCGTTTTGTGGGGTGGATACACTTCAGGGGTAGGCGTTATTAACTGTTTCTGGAGTATTAACCCTTCTACTGCAGAGGTGCAATACTTTGCAACCTCGCCGCAAGCATATTTTTTATTAAATCCTGAAAAGAAAGTTGCTTTATATACCGATAAACCAACATTTTTAGATGTTGATAGTCACCAGCTCTGGTTGGATCAACATAAAAGATATGGATTGTATTTGTACAATCTGCCCACAAAACAAATAACTCAGATTGCCAGTTTACCAGCCGATTTTAAATCTATCCAGCCGGAATGGATTTCCATCGAAACGTTGAAGTACAACACTTCCACAGGCTCAGCAACCTATATTCTGCCCTAATTTTTTGCCTAAATTTGACAAAAATGGTAGACTACTCAGCAATGGATAGAAGAAAAGTTGAAAGACTGACTGCATCCCTGGCCGTTGTTCTCCTTTTAATACTCACTTTGGGTGGTATTTTATTTTTCGCCGATCTTTTCTTTAATTGGGATATCTTCCCACCCGATGTGGAAAGAGTGTTAGGATTTGTGCTTGTATCAATGCTCGTGATTATTATCTCCTCAGTCTTGGTCAATATCATGCTCAATCTGAGTATTATCGCTCTCAATTCAGACCGTCTGACCCACAAAAAATCTGATGAAAAATGACTCTGACAAGCTGGATCTAGTCAGACCAGCTATAGCCATCCTGGCGATTCTTCTAGTA
>CAZWRN010000008.1:0-50389 GCA_964636275.1 uncultured Gammaproteobacteria bacterium | reverse complement strand
CGGAGGGGGCAAACTTTCCCCCGCTAAACGGAGGAAAATTTTTAGCGACCGTCCTTGCCGAGCCAATTTTTGGTACTTTTTGTTGTCAAAAAGTACAAGAGAAAAAATAATCTTGTTTTAGAAAGGATTAAGCTGGAGTTTCTGATGAACTCGGAGCTGATTCAGCTGGTTTTTCAGCTAGAGGAGACTGAGTAGGTGAAATACTCATTCCGACGTTTATCACCTGCTCTACCAATCTATTACTATATCCCCATTCATTGTCATACCAGGCAAAAACTTTCAGCAAGTCTCCATCGATCAACTGGGTTAGGGATAGATCAACGACTGAGGATTCACTGCGACCAATAATGTCTGAGGAGACTAATGGTTCTTCAGTCACTCCCAATATACCCTGCCATCGGGGGGTAGCAGCCATATCTTTAAAGGCCTGATTGACCTCTTCAACCGTAGTCTTCATTTTCAAAACAACTGTAAAATCTGTGATTGAACCGGTGATAGTAGGAACACGGATGGCTCGACCATCCAGCTTATCTTTCAGTGAGGTAATCGCCTGAGTCACCGCAATTGCAGCACCTGTGGTGGTCGGGATCATATTGGAATAAGCCGCACGAGCTCTTCGTAGATCACCAGATTTACCCCCTGGAGGTGGACCATCGACCAGATTTTGCTCTGCAGTGACTGAATGAACTGTAGTATACAATCCTTTTTCGATGCCAAACTTTTCTTCCAAAACTGCAATGACTGGTGCAATACAATTTGAAGTACAAGAGGCGTTGTTGATCATATTTTCGCCGGTATAATTGGCATGATTGACTCCTATCAAAAATGTACCCACTCCTTCACCTTTGGCTGGTGCAGACAAGACTACTTTGTGAGCCCCGGCGGTGAGATGTTTTTTCATCCCCTCTTCATCAGTAAAACGGCCGGTACTTTCGATCACTACATCCACTTTCATATCTTTCCAGGGGAGCTCAGATGGCTCTTTAACAGCTAAAACGGGATAGGATTTACCATCAATGATCAAGTTTTTCTCATCTGAGGAGATCTCATGCGCCCAGGCACCATAGGCTGAGTCGTATTTCAAAAGATGGGCTAATACTTTAGGCTCGGTGAGATCGTTGATAGCCACGATCTCCATGGCATCTTTGTGATATTCTAAAGCGACTTTGAAGGCGTTTCGGCCAATCCTACCAAATCCATTAATGGCGACTCTGAGCATTATATTTACTGTAAATTATTGGCGAAAGTAAATCAAGGGGAGGAGGTATTAGATGACATAAGTCCATCTACGCCATATTGGTTTTTGATCTATTAATCGTTGATTGAGTGTGTAAAGCCCTTTTGCCTTTGCTCGTAAGGCATCGGTACCCATTTGGCTTTGAACAGCCAAATCATAAGCATTTAATTGTTCCCTCCATTGAATAGGAATGCCCTCTATTCCATATAAGGCACCGGCAAAAGCCCCGGTTACTGTGGCTTGGGTATCAGTGTCATATCCAAAACTGATTGATCGATTTATAGCATCTGCAAAATTATTTGTTGTCATAAGTGAATTAAACGCGATATTAAAAGATTCAAATGCTCCACCATAGCCACGATTTTTTTTACGATGTGTTTCACCTGTCATGGCGTCTTCAATGAGCTGATCAATAGCCGGGGTATCTTTAAAATCTTGAGCTAAAATATTAGGTAAAGCAGCTTTATCTACACCTGACGCTAAATTGGCCACTACATCACAAGTCATTCGACAGGCAGTTAAACACTCAGAGTGTGCATGAGTTATAGCCGAGATTTCATCAGAAGCTTTAAACATTTTTGGCAGATTACCTCTAAAAAGCAATCCTATGGGGTATGTTCGCATCACAGACCCATTGGCGATAGGAGGACGTTTAGATGATGCAAGTAAAACTTCCCCAGATTTTCTATAACTAACCCCATCTGCAACCAATTTTAGACTATTTCTGGTTAAACCACCGATATCTTTAGGCATAGACTGCATCCACCAAACAAACCTCTCTGCTATATCAGATGGATCGTAACGACCATTTGCGACAATGCTATCAACTATAGCAAGAGCCATATCTGTGTCATCGGTTGTCTGGCCCGGCTCCCAATTAAAAGCTCCCCCACCATTCATATTTTTTGTTAAATATGGGTTTTCTTCAAATAAAGCCTTAATTTCTAAGGGTGGATAAAATTCAAGCGGAGCACCAACAGCATCAGCTACTGCAGCGCCTACAACAGCACCTTCATACCCGGACAGGATATCTTTCATCTGTATATTATAGGATATTTTTAGTCGAAAATCAAATTATGACAAACTATTTTGGCTCTTCCGGGGGGGTAATCAGCCGATTATCATCTATAATCCAATCCTGTGTTTCATCCATTGGATCATACTGGGGGCGATCCAGAGATGGCTCATTTTTAGGAGAAATTGGTTTAATGGAACGGGATTTAGGAAAAAGGTTTGGGGTCGCTGTATTTATTTTAATAGGAGGCGATTTTGATTCTATCGCTTCTTTGGGCACACCTGGTGATGTTTTTTCAAGACTCATCGGTTTATTATTGTGTTTTTACAAATCAATGTCAATCTTTTAGATCAATTCTATCTAAGGTGTTGCAAAACTGGTAGTCGTAGATCCTGTTAAAAATGGATTATTTTTAATTGAATTTAAAATATCCTCAACAGTATTGATAGTACTTACCTCTTCATATTTACCGTTTGAAGGGTTGAGCTTAAAATGAGTTGTTTGTTTGACTTCTCCAGTAGGATAACCATCTGATCCGATGACCATTTCTTTAACTTCCACATAAATCCCATCCTCCTTGATGGATTTAACTGCATCAAATTTATATGATTTCCAGGAGGGATCAGTTTGATCATTAGTACGCACCTTTACCTGGATCCTTTCAATATGTGCCGGGTTTATACCGCCGGGAACTAGTATTTCAAACTCTCCTGTATGAACACTTAGTTGCCCGCCTATCCCGGGAATAATTTGAGGGGGTACTCCATCAAAACCAAAAGTTTGGTAACCTGTATTGAAGGTTGGAATTACTCCTTGGGCTGGTAACTTTGCAGTAACTAAAATCCCAGCCTGTCTTTTATTTGGTTTGCCAGAATACTGATTAAAAAAAGGATTTTTATAAGACCCACCAGCAAATCCATCTGCAATCCCTCTATTGGTACTAAGACTTACAAATGGGCTTACTTCTGTATTGGTGCTATCTCCAATAGCATGAATCTTAATTTTTCTTCTTAAAGAATCAATCTTGTCCTCCATCTGGATAGTCTCATCATCTAAAATATCAGTATAATCATCTATAACAGTTCTATTATACTCTTCCAAGCCTTTTACCAAAGATTCTTTGATGACATCAGAAGAAGACATATTAGGTGTATCAAGCCTCAGGAATCGGGGCGACTTCGGACTAGAAAAGGTGTGTGAATAATAAGAATTCCAAGCTGGTCGCGGAGTTTCAAATAGAGCAGCTACTCTTTTGGGTGTATCGGCTGGTATAGAAAAATGCATACCTCTATATACAGTGACATCTCTGTTGCTATAAAAATCTTTGATCAATTTTTCATATGCTTCAAAATTTTTGGGATTTTTCAATCTGACAAGATCGATATAAGATTGGGGCACTAAACCTCCAACTGTGATTTTTGTCCCATCAGTCAGCACTTGAGACTCTCCCCCAAACATTTTATGAAAGTTATTCCAGGCTAATACAATATCCCGATTTAAGTCATTTAGGCTACCATAAGGAGTCCTTTTTATTTGACCATTAACCTCCGGTAACAATCTGGAACTATTTGCAAATTTACCATTTTTAGCCATCAGATCATAAAAAGTTTTTAGTTCAGAATACCCCAGTGCTTCAACCGGATCCACCCAGCCAATTTCCTCCATGAGTTTTAACTTCTCTTGCACTTTTTGTTCGCGGGATATGCCATTACGAACTGTTTCAATCCACTGTGCCAGTGGAGTTTCAATATCAGCATTAAAATTTACAATTCTTGGAGCCGGATATCCGGCGTTTTCCAGTGACCAGTTCATTACTATCCTAGATAGCCGTCCATTGGCATCACCAAAAGGATGCACTGAGATTAGTCTTCTTTGTAATTCCGCTGCTAATGCTACCCTGTCAACTCCAGGAAGGTTACTTTGGGTGTTATACCAATCAATAACATCTTCTACAAGGACCTGGACCAATTCCTGATTGGTTGGACGGGGTGATAATTTGGCTTTGATATGCTCTGGTAAAGAATTCATAAAATCAGCATCTCCTACCCTGGGATACTGGATATATCCCCATTTGGTTTCATCGGGACGGGCCATTTTCCCTTCTGGAACTGGTGTTTCTATAAATTTAAGATAGGGATTTTCATTTATAACTTTGATCTTTGATATGGGAAACTCTCCAGGATTGTCTTTTTTAAATCCAAACATAGCATTCAATCTAAAATCTCCAACCAGAACATCTTCTTTTGTTGAAGCTGGTATTAACAATGCCTGGTGCAAATTTTGAATAAAGCTGGTGCTAAGAGGTCTGTCGCCATACGATTGGGCAACTTTCCGTGCACCCAACCAGCCTGCCCACTCTCCTGCGCCAAACCAGTGTTTAATATCTTCTAGATCTCGGCCAGCCAATAGTCCAGTTCTTAAAAATCTTTCATCAATAAAAAGGGGTATCTCCTGGATTTTTTGGGACTGGGAATGAATACCTGCAATGCTTTCGACTTGTTCAATTAGTTGGGTTTCGTTTATTTCACCAGCTTTATATTGCGAATAGGTGGTATCAAGCTGCTTTGGAACTTCCAAATATGGATCTGGAGGTGGAAGAGCTTTTTGTCTGAGATTGATATAATTATCACCCAACAAATTTTCCAGATTTTTGTTTAGCCAATTTTGTTCTATCTGACGATTGGCATACAACCTGGCAACGTCTGGTTTAGTCAAGAGCACACTGGTCATGGTGACCAAATCAGGTTGAATAATTGCCGGAATTGTTCCCTCCAAAGCAAATAACTTTTGTTTACTTGTTTCGTTTATGTGAAGAACCCTAGAATCAGTTAATTTTTCTAAAGTATTAATGATGGAGTATAGGGATTCTCCATAAGCGTAATCAGAAGGGATTTTCAAAGAGGCAATATCAAGTGAAGAATCAGCATTTCGAAAAATCTGAATTTCAAAAGGAACAATATCAGAAGCTGATACGTTTGTGGTGACTATTTTTCCGGAATTTGGATCAAAATATAACATAATTTGCCCATCTGCAACCTGACCGGTTTTTATTTGGTCAAAATATTCACTAATAAATTGTTCATCTGCTGATAATTTTTTAGAAAACTTTGGCGTTTCCTCAACCAATGGTTTTAGAATTGGAATTTCTTCCACTGCAGGAGCTGGAGTAATTTTTGCCACCTGATCTAAATTATCTGTCGACTTTTTAAATAGTCCAATGACTTTATTGCCCATATTTAACACTGGCTCTGGGAGAGAAGCATCCATTTTGACGAAGATATCAGTGTATGTATCAAATAATTTCCCGGCAGTCATATCATCAAGCACTTTACCACCTTGAGATTTGGACATCTCAAGCCATGCAGTCGCAAAGGGTCCGCAAGGGCCAGTCGAAGCTGCCAAGACTTCGCCAGAGGAAACTCCGAGGACGTTTGTGGCCTGGTTGGCTTGGGCTAGGGTAGATTGGGATGGAATTGATACCAGATCACAAAGCTGACCACTTTGAGAAACTGGCTCATCCCAGCCATAGTTTTTGGCATTTCTAAAAGAGGATCTCCCATCAGTAAAAATCTCAACGTACTCCGCATCTTGAAGCATTTCATCCAAAGTTTGGATAACTGGACGCGTATTTGATTTGCCAATCGAATAGCTGTAAGCATCCAGTGCTCTCATCTTATTTTCGGCAATAATTTCTTTAATTGTCTTGACAGCCACGTCATCTGGCAAGCCGAGTTTTGCAATGATTTTTTCGACCTCTAGATCAATTTGGGCTTGTAAGACAATTTTTTGTTTGTCAGTTAATGGAACCCCATCTATTATCGCCCTGACTTCATCATAAAATCCAAGATTGGAGACGGCTCGTGGTAATGGATCAATTGAACGGACTCTGACTCGCCCACTTGGCAAAGTTTCTACCCAAAAATGTTCTCCAAAATTGATGCCCACATCCATTCGCGGGATACCTTTTTCCTCATAAAATTGAGCCAGCTTATACAAAAGCGCTATTTTGGCTGCGTGGGGCAGATTGTCGACGCCATATTGGGAAAGTGGTACGCCATTGATCTTCTCCATGACATAGCCCACCACTTCGCCTCTGTTATTGACGACCCGATTGATGACCTTAGGGAAAAGACCTGTACTGTTGTCTACGACCGCCAACTCCGCCTGGAGATTGAAGATAGCATCAGGGCTTTGGGCGTATTTAGCGACCAATCCAAGATCGTCATTAATTAAAGTTGTTGCACCGGCCCCACCCCCGCCAGTTGGCCGATACCAGTTTCTGGAAGATTCACTAATTTGTGAAATAGTGATATCCGTACCTGGAGCCGCATTTGGCAGTCTGCCGGCACTTGGTGTTTCGACACCGTTGACCAGTCTGTCTGCCTCATCAAACAAGGCACTAGTAAACCTGTAGGCACCAGCAACTGTCCCTAATGGAGTCCCTGGGACGTCTATATTATCTAATATTGGGAGAAGAGGACTATTTACCTGTCTATCAATTCTTTTCACTGCCTCGTCCCATTCTTCTGGAGTACCAGTAAATCCCCTTTTATACAACACCTCTCGAATGGTATCCTCAGGGATTTCATTAGGAGTGAATCCATCAAAAATTCTGGCATACCCAGATAGATCATCTAATGCGTCTTCAAACGCTTGTTCTGGCACAACTTGAGGTGGAACAAACTGGGTAACTTGTACCGGTTCGCTAACTTGAGGTGTATAATCGACTGGATTTGATATTATAGGTAGAAGGGGGTCATTAAGTTCCTGCGAGACCCTTCTGATAGATGCCGTCAGATCTGCATTTTCATTTAATCCAACAGCAATCAAGGCCTCTTTTATCTCTTGATCAGTCACCTCGCTCCATTCGTAAATCATTCTTCTACCATCTAGTTCAATTGTTCTGTGACTACCAAAAATATATTCAATTGCATCTTGTTCTTTCTCAGTTAAAACTCTTCTGGTGACTGCTGCCTCATCGGATGACTGAATTGATCGCCGAATTGCATCTGCTGCATTTTTTAAAGACTCAGCTAGATCAGTATTTCCTGTGGCGCGGGCAAAACCGGCCAGATCTTCCAGACGACTGGCAGCAACTCCACTGGGAAAATTGATAGCATCTTCAACTTCATCTACAAAACTACTTTCATTAATACGTATATTAATTTCATCCAACTCATCAATTGCTTGAAACCATTCATTTTGGACCGCTGTGATTTCATCATAGACCCTAGACATCTCTGCATTCAGCTCACTTAACTCCTGACTGAGCTGATTTTGATCCGCCGTATTTAAATCAGCTCTGTCACTTTGATCTATAATCTCGTCCCTCTCCTGGTAAAGCTGATCGTATTCCCGCTTAAGCTGTCTTTCCTGAGCCTCAAGTTGGGTTAAACGCTCATTTAATAATCTGGACTGCTCAATGAGCTCATCTCTAGTTGACGGACTGCCTGTTATGACTCGGTTGATATCATCCCCTACCCCTGAAACGCTCTCAATCAAATTAGCGGCAGCATCAGTGACTGGCTGGATAGGAGTGCCATTTCCAGCCGCTCTGACAGCTGAGGCTGCATCATCTACTGCAGATACGATCGGTTCCACTACGGCTTGAACAGGACTGACCGCTTCACTAACTGGTGCAGACTTTTGTTTTAAAATCCCAACTGATACATCGTCTTTAATTCCATCTGTTCTGATACGGGATGCAATAAAGTCACCTATCTCTGCTTCGGATGCTCCAGCTCGCACCTGATCGGCAATGGATTGATAAAGACCTGGATAACGTCCCTCACTGGTGCCATCACTCATTACTAATACCACATCTCCTTGTCTCAAAGTCACTTCACCTGACAACAGCCCGTTGGGATTGTATCGTGAACCTGGGGCATAACCGAGCTGACCATTAATGTTTCCTTCAATTATCTGAGGCGCACTTCCATCTGCTCGGAAGATTATTATGGGTGAATCGCCATGAGCGCCATAACGGACTTTACCAGTTGATGGTGCATATTGCACGACACTTAAAGTGGTGGCACCGATCTGATTGCGGGCAATTTTTTCTTGCAATACACCCCTAATAATTGGAGCTAGATTGGGATTACTGTCAATCAAGCTTTGCCCTATTTGTCTATGAACAGGGTCTTGAATCAAACTCCAGGCATAGTCAAATATATCGTCACTTAAAGTACTATTGGAAAGCGCCTCAAGGACTCTTCCCGTTGCTAGTCGTGATGTAAAATCGGGAACTAGTGCCTGCCCGACTCCATCTGCTACCACTAGATTGATCACTCCATCGCCGCGCCTGCTCACTCCCATGGCATCTTGGGATGGACCGCCTTTTTCCCTAGCTTTGATGGTATAGACTGTCGATGTTTGATTTGAAGTGATCAAAGCATCAGCTGTCTCTTCTATCGTTTCTATTGGGATCATACCATCAATTATTTGCTCTGGATTTTCTGCAATAAAGGTCTGATAGGTTGCGGTGGCTGGATCAAGCTGAATATATTGCCTGGGTGTTAATACCCGATCATTAGTTTGAACTGTCGCAACTGGAGTAGAGATCGATACTGGCTCGACATCTCGGGGAAGATATTCGCCTAGTGAGGCTCGGACAGCTCTTTCATCAGCTTCGCCTAGGCTAGCAGCGCTTTGCAGCCTTTGGTTTCGTAGATCTTCCAACTGTCTAAAATAGTCAGCTTCGGTATAGTTTTGAGGTAGATTCAACTCATTTTTGATTTTTGCAACATCAGCTGGATCCGTTGAATGGAATAAGACAGTATGGGCATCTTCAAAGTATTTTTCAAACTGCAAATCATCGTAATATACTCTTTGCTCAGCTGAAAAAGTCTCCGGTGCTGCCAGTAAATCGTTAAAGCTACCTATTGTTGAAACTGTGGGAGCGGTAGCTGTAGGAGCTGTTCTGGTAGCTGCTGGTGGGGTTACCACTATCGGTAATTGCTGAGTGTTCACCCTTTGAGCTGTATTTAAAGCTTTATTGAACTCAGATTCAGCTACAACCTGTACATCACCACTCAACTTACCAGGCATCCACTTACCCGGAGTTGCAGCTCTGGCTGCATCCCGCAGGCTTTGAGCAGCAGTATGCGGTACGACCAACCGATCTAAAGTCACTGTACCGTCACTGGCTTTTTCATATTTTGCGATCACCCAGATACCTTGTTTACCTGAATCATCAATCCACAATCTACCGGTCGAATCCATAAAATAAGCAACATCGGCTTCAGCTGGTCTTTTCCAAAAACCAAAACCCCTCGGCTCTGAAAAACCGTCCGTTGGAGCAAGCGCATCTAAAAGCCGACGATTGGAATCATTTATCTGATTTACCAATTGAGAGGTTTCAACCACTTGAGATGAATAATACTGAGTATCCAGTGTTAAGCGATTGATATCCTGAGTAATATCATTAACAGCAGTAAAGGCTTGATCAAGTTCCAGTCTGGCCGCGTTTCTATTGGCTAAAGCTTCAGCAAAATCTGCCTCACTGACATTTCGAAATGTCAAACCATTTCTGGCCTGTCTGAGATCTTCTCGTGCCTGATCCAACACAGCCTTACTGGTGGAAGAATCCGCCTCTAGCTGTTTGACTTTTTCGTATGCTTTAAGCCAGTTTTGTTGTTTGTCTTCAGTAAATCCACTGATATTATCTCCATCTCTGGCCAATTGGGCTTGTAACCCAGCTAGTTTTTCCTGGGCTGATTTCAATTTATCTGCAGCAGTTTGGGGTTGTTTGTTTTTAGTTAGTTCTAACTCTTTTTTGGCTTGATTCAAATCTTTTTGTCGTTGAGTTAATTGCTGATTGCTGGTATCACGTAAATTTCTTTGAGTTGATGCACTTTGTGGATTGATTACTTTATCTGCTTCTTTAAGGTCAATTCGGGCTCTTTCCAAATCACGATTGGCAGTTTTAACCGCCAATTCCAGCGGTGATAGCTCTTTTTTAATATTGTCCAACTGGCCTTTTTTTATACCAAGTTGTATTTCCAAATCCGATCCTCTATTAAATTGTCTGGCCAACCAGTTTGATCGCCTTTTTTCTAAAGCTTGAATCTCTGCTTCAGCCAAAGTCTGTTCAACTATTTTGGCCTGATAATTCTGGGCAGCTAATGCAGCCTGCCTCTCCAAACCTGGCAAATCTGTGGTCAGTCGTGTAACTACCTGAGCTGCTGTGGCTTGATCCAAAGGAGGGGTTGTTATAATTTTTGGTGTAACTGAGCTACCTGACAATCTATCAGATAGCCAGTTTAATGGGCGCTCCGCCACTTGTAACCAGTTGGCAACCTGATAAGTAGCTCTATTGACCCAACTAGGAGCATTTGGAATAGTTGGGTTTGCCGGTGTCAAAGGCGTAGCGGTGGTAATACTCGCAGGATTTACGGGTTGAGCAGGATTGGCTACATTAGCGATAGCAGTATTGGCGGCTGATGGCTGAGTATCAATTATAATTGCTGAGATATCATCAGGTTTGGCTCTGGGTGAATTGGAATTAGATATGGCCTTTGATTCACTAAGTAAATCGTTTACCTGATTTCCCGTTGCCATTCGGCCTGAAGGAAGCATATCTCCCTGCCTGCTCGATAGGATGTATTCAATCTGACTTCTGGTCAGATTGTCATGAACTCCATCAGAGGTCAAAAGCAACCGGTCACCGGGTTTTAGTTCTATTAAAGTGATTCTTTCAGCCAATTCATT
Source organism: uncultured Gammaproteobacteria bacterium (assembly GCA_964636275.1). GTDB lineage: Bacteria > Patescibacteriota > Microgenomatia > Daviesbacterales > UBA10151 > CAZWRN01. The sequence continues at coordinate 39,428 of CAZWRN010000008.1, read as the reverse complement.
GTCCCCCGCTTTGGCAATGGATCCGTTTCCGATCGACTCAAATACAAAATTTTGTCTATTCCACTCTGTTGCAGCTCTTCTAGTAAGATCTTCGATATTCTGTCCGGATATATTGTTTTTGCGAATATAGTCAGATATAACAGCTCGCAGCTCGGCAGGATCATCTGATCTTGATTCTTCCAAGGCATACCTGATTATTGCTCGTTTATCTTCAGGTAATGACAGTAACCAATTGTCCTCTGTATTGATTGGCTCTATAAGTCCATCTCTCACCAGATAGACTCGTGAATCACCCACCCCTGTCACCACAGCAACCGGACTTTCTGCAGTACCAGCGACTTTTACACCCACCAATGTTGTCGTACCGCCTTGGCCTTTTGTCTGCGCCTCTATGTCTGTATCTCTTAGAAGTTGGATCATTTTTTGCTTAACTATTTCGGGATCAGTATCGGAAATAGCATTTAAACCAGCTTCAAATTTAGCGACAGCAGCTCTAGCTGCTGGACCTCCCCCACCAGATGAAACACCATCTGCCAACACACAATTTAGAGGGTTTGACAGACTACAAATAACATCCTCGCCTTTTAGGTCTATTTTTCCTCCCGCTGATTTGATTTCAAACTGATTTGTATTTGTTACCGAGTTGGGAGCCTTTGTAATAGGCTGATTTGGAGTTTGGTTGTTTGGAGTGGTGTTGTTGGCCACTGTTGCAGTATTTGGGAGAGCCTGGCTGGCAGGGGGAGTATTTCTTCCTGTCAACGTATTAAAGGTATCGGCTAGTCTGGCCAAAAATCCTGGCTGAGCTGCTGGTGCTGGAGGGGTTGGGGCTAGTGGTTGCAATGAGGTGGCTAGCATTGACGCTTGATTGGAAGTCATCCCCTGGTTGAGCAACGTTGTTTCCAAATCAGCTTTGGCCAAAATAGTGGGATCTGCTGTCACGGCAATCGCTACTTTTAATTTAGCTGTTTGACTGAGTGGATCAATATTCTTTTTGAGAGAAGATTCACTCACACCAGCTAGCTCTAAAGCTTTTCGGTCCAACACATTCAGTGGTGTTCCATCTGCTATCTTGACGACTACATCAGCTACTTTTGGTACCACCACGGAAGCACTGGTCAAAGCATTTGTTAATGCAGGTGAGGTATTTCCGGCCGAAACGGCCTTTGATTGTTCTGCTAGCTGGATCAGTGCCTGGTTTCCTGAAGTAGGGGTGCGGGCGGAAAGTTCTCTTACAGCTGCCTGGTTTACGGCAACCTCTCGTGCTACCTGATCTAAAATCAGCTCTTTTTCATCCGGATTAAGATTGTTCCATTGTTGAACCAACTGACCGGCATTCGTTCTGGCTGCCGGATCAGATTCAAGAATTGTCGCGATTAATCTATTTTCCTCATCAGTGGCTTGCCCGACCCTGATACCGTCAACTTGACCATTTACTACTCTGACTCTCGCTTCAGGCTCACCGGCTATCTTGGCAACAGCTCGTGTTTTGAGATCGTCTATCGCTGATGGGGCAACAGTCACTGAAGGAATTACTTTTTGTGTGGTTAATACTTCTTGAGCCACTTGACGACCCAAAACTTCAGCTGCGCTAGAATCCCACACAGTTATTGCCAAAGGATCAAACACTCCTTTGGCAGCCAATGCCTCAACTTCAGCCGGCTGAATCAGTCTGGCAGCCACTAGCTGGTCAAAACGGTCTCGGGTTAGATTTCCGTTATAATCGGCCTCTTGAACTAAGGCTGCAATCACTCTACCTCGATCAGCAATTATACTAGGATTGACTACCTGTGGTTTTAAAATATTATCTAAAATTGTAGAAGCTATTAGATGATCCGGAGTTTCAGTCAGTCCGAGTTTTGCCCCTATCTTGTCAGTGGCTTGACCAAAAGCTAGTTGTTGGGCTGGTGTTAGCTCAGCCACCGATTGCGCAACACTCTTTTCAGCTATTCGACCATTGTAAAAAGAGGCTATTGCATTGCTCTCCGCTCGGGTCAGACCATAGGTTTCTTCCAGGACATTTTTGGCGGTGTTTGTTCCGATTCTTTCTAAAACATTGTCATATAGTCCAGCCACTGCCCTGGTTGGTACTGAGACTGTTTTGGTAATACCTTTGATTGCAACATTAACAATAGGATTGGTTGGATCCAAAAATTCTAGTGGTCCAGCTGTAGTTACAAGACCGGCGGCTATTTGGGCTACTTCCCAGTTGTATTGATTTTCAGCTTCTTGCTGCCATTGGTATGAGCTAGAATTAGCAACTACTTGATTGCCGTAATAACCAACTGCTAAATAGCCATCCACTATATTGGCTATTTCTTCCCGAGTCTTTGGCTGCCCATCTGGGGATAAGCCACTGATATTAGCATCCAGCAGTAACTGATCGATCAACTGATCGCGATTTAGTTTAGATGTGCTGGCTAAATTTCGTCCAATCGCATCATAATATTCTTCATCAGTCGCATAGTCTTCCCGTTTTACCGTCTGATTACTTTTGGCAGTAATATCCCCAATTACATGCTTGGAATCACTTATTCTTTCAACTACCCAGGCAAAATCAGTTTGAGAGACTTCACCTAAACCCGGCGCCATTTTTCGGGCATTCGCCATGGTCTGTTGATACTTTGACGAATCACTCTGAGCAATTCCAATGTAAGTGTCAGGGATAAATGGGTCGAGTCGGCAAAGATCACGACCATAGTCAGCCTCACACCTGACAGCTGCAGCCCTGGCTTCGTTGTCAGCGGTAACAGGATAGAGCACTGCACTAACAATATCTGTACCAGCTCCGGCATCCAAACTAGCCAACTTAGCCTGGAATTTAGCTTTTTGAGTTTCTGTCCAATAAAGCATTGGTAAATTGATATCAACCCCAGCTTCTTCAGCAGCTCTTTCAATGGTGCGCTGTCTGATCCCTGTCTCAGCTTTAACCCCCTCTATGGAAAAGAAGAGATCTTTAACAGTCCCTCCAGTATTGACTATAGAGCTCGAGTCACTTACCCGTTGGTCATAGCTACGGTTATCGATCTGACAGCCCAGGCTTGACTCACCCCGACGAATTTGCTGTTCACCCTGGACTCGGGAGTTTTGCCATAAGGCTCGACAGGCATTTTGAGTATCCGTATCACCTAAAAAGACTGGGATTTTTGATTCGGAGCTTCTTGGTCCCCAGTCAGATATCATGCTGCTAATATTTTCGGCAATTTCTCTGGTATTATTCCAGGCATTTTGAGGTGCACCTGGAGTAGTCATAAATTGATAACCGAGATAATTTGTGGTTGCTACAACACCCAAAGGGTTGACTAGTGCCAATGCTGCACCGGGATTTTGAATGATCGTATTGACAATCCCTGTAATCTGAGTATCGGCTTGTGCCACAGATGCAGCATTGGATTCTGAAGCAGAAACTCGATTGGATTCTTGACTTAACTTCCAGGCTTCGCCTGGATCAAGATTACCATTTTTAGCCGCACAGAATGCGTTAAACATTTTTGGCTTGGCAACTTGGCCGGTGCAGATATTCTGAGCGGTTGAACCATTCCCATTACAGGATTCAATCACACATTTATCCGAGCCAACAAAATCAGAACCTTGGGGCAATGTTTCTAGTTTAAATTGGGTGAGATCAAAATCAGATTGCATTGCAGCAGCTCTCTGCGGATCTATCTGCTGCATTGCAGCAATTGCATTTTGAAGCCTTTCATTGGCACTGGCAATTTGCTCAGCAGTCTGAACTCCAGGCAATGTTTCTGTAATGCCTCCAGCTTTGACTTTTTCCCATCCCAATAATAAATCTTTGTTATTGGCATAAGTATTGGCGGCATAGTCTAGCTGATTTTGGGCTTTTCCTTGGGCAATTACCTCTTGGACTTGTGCTTCAGCTCTCACTGCTAGATTCGGATCTATCTGAGCCAATTCAGCTTTTATCTGATTTGATCTGCCAAGCAGAGAGGTCAGTTGGTCAATATTATTGGCATCACCAGCTCTCTCGACTTGGTACAATTGAGGCAACAATCGACTTTGCTCAACCAGCAGATTGGCTGCTCTAGCACCATCGCTTTGTGAAGTACCAATTACTGAGTCAGCTATTTGATCCGGGGTCGCGTTTGGATTGGTAATGCCGAGTGCATTTTGCAAGGTGGTACATCTTTGAGCTGACAAAGTACAGGTCCGATCCACCAAATTGGCCAGATCTTCACGGCTTTTGGCTTGTTCTTCAGCATTGGCGATAGCCGAATAAAAGGCTGAATTATTGTCTTGATTGACAGTCCCAGCAAAAGTTCCCACTGTTTCTCTTTTGATCTCATTTGCCAGTCTTATAGCTGTAACATAGCTAGGGATAGCCTCATAATCATTTTTGAGTTGTTGGGCTAGCTGGGGGTTGGTCTTTTGGGTTTGCTCAATCACCCGCTGAATCTGCTGTTGAGCTTCATTAGTATTGGCTTTTTCTGAATCCCCTCCCGGCTGCAGGAGCTGATTGGTATAAATATTGGTCCAGCCGCTAAATCCGGCTTGATTGGCTTGCTGAGCCAGTGCGTCTGCCAATGCTTTATTTCCCAATGCGTCTGCTTCATCTGCCCGCCTGGTAATAGCCACCTCAGTTGATAAGACAACATCCGGACTTGTACTGGTTCTAGCTACATTGGCCAGCTGGTTAGATTCTCTTTGCAGTTGGGTCTCTTTAAACTGCTGATCAGCTTTGGTTGGCAGATTATCAAGCTGATTTTGTAGCTGCTGAGATAACCCCGTACTTGATTCGCGACGCAAAGTTGCCAACTGGCTGATCTCAGACTGAGCTTTTTCTCTAGCTTTTTCAAATTCGTCGTAGGTTTTAGCTACAGTCTCAGAGTCGGCGGAGTTACCAATAGAGTTTTGATTAAAACTATTTCTTGCCGCAGCGACAGCTGCAAGTGATTGTTGGGCTTTGAGAGTTTGATCTTCAATAGCGACCTGCTGTCTAACTCCTTCATTGAGCTGTACATCTGTTGATCGGTCTAAAATAGTTGAAAGTTGTGAATTGTATCCGATCTGCGCCAGAGCTGATTCAGCCTGTTTAAGATTTTCTAAAACTCTGCGTTGTTCTTCAAGTTTTGCGAGGTAACTTGCATTGACCTGAGAGACCATAATATCATCAGTACCCCCACTTAAAGCCGAAGCGCCTAAATGAGTTGAATCAAGTTGGTTGGTAGCATTTGTGGCCTGAATAACTGCCCGGTCGTAATAAACGACTGTTGCGACTGCTTGTCTTCCGGTTGGAGTGTACTTTTCTGCACAAACAACATAATCTTCATAGCTATTGGAGACATTTTGAGATTGCTGAAGTGCAAAAGCCTCATCCCCAGATGCAGCTGCAGCATCTTGGTAATTCATATAATCATTAACTCTTCTTCTTTCAGTAGTACAAACTTTTTCAATATCAAAAATCTGATTGTTAATGACCGTTTGTCCAGCTCCGACACTATTTGTAACGGTGCCTGTTCTTTGTGTGACCACCTCAACCGGTTTACACTGATCATCATTCATACAGCCAGACAAAGCCGGTGCGCCGACACATTTATTTTCAGCATTACAGGAAGCTTCCCTGTTTAGTTTTATCGATCCTTTGGCCTGACAGGCTGAACACACCCCGCCTCCCTGGCTCAGATCACATTTTCCTTCGGCAGACCCTTTACCATAACAAACCTGTTCGCCCTGTGTCCCATCACCCAGATCACAAGTTTGTGGCTGTAGACAAGTGGCACCTTCTTCAAATTTTTGAGAGAAAAATTTAGCCGGATCTATTGGCGCATTGGCAGCAGCTTGCTGGGCAGCGGCCAATCTGTTTTGACACTGAGCATCACTGATACAGGCAAGACCAGGGCCATTCAAACAGGTCTGACCATCTTCACTACATTTATTTTCTGTATTTTGCAGATTGAGGTCAGCAGTGGTGCAGGCACTGCAACTAGCGGCGGCTGGATCATAACGACAAACTGGAGCGCCATTGTCATTGGCTACTGTTCCGGCACAAGCTTTTTTACCGCCCTCTTGGCAAGCTTCAGTATAAACGCAACTAGCTCCTAGTTCGGCTAAACCAACAAAATCTGAAGCATTACTAATCGCATCATGATATCTTCGCTGATTTTCAGAATTACATCTTTCTGCTTCCTGCTCATTCTTAATTTCAGAACAGTTTTCGGGTCGAAAAGACGCCGAGATTTTAGCAAGTTGATCTCTTTGGTAGTTTGTAAATTCACAGTTTATCTTTTGGTCTCCAGAGAGCTTGGAGCAATCCTCCACACCTAAATTGAGTCTTACTTGCCCCTGACGAATAGTTTGGAGATTTTGAGTTTCACAGGCCGTTTTTTCATCACCATTTTTGCTGGCACAATCTTCAAGCCGAATTGAATCCAAAACCTTGCCTAAAAACTTGGTTTCTTCATTTTTATTTTCGCAGGCTTGTTTAGCCTCATCTTGAAAATTGGAGCAGTTCTCCAATGACAAACTGGCTTTAATTCTAGATGTTGGATCTATTTGCTGCCCAGTTTGTATAATTCGATTATTTTCAGCTTTACAATCTGCTCTGGATTTATCATCATTGGCCTCCAAACAGTTTAATAAATTTACGGTTTCACCAGACTGGGCACTGTTTCCACCGCAGGCATTATTACAGTTACTGTTTGAAACAGATCGATAAACCGGTACGCAGGCACTACCATCCCAGCCAGAAGATTTTTCAATACAGACATTGCCGTCACAATAATTTTCACTTGGTGTTTGAGTCTGACAAGTGGTATCTGACTGAGGTGATGGCTGGGGAGCAACAGTCTGCCCGGTAAAATCTCCAATATGGGATTTGGCGTATTCGACTAAACAGTTGTGTTTTTCCAGATCACTAGTAATATTCTGGCAATCGGAAACTCCGGCAGCACCCTCACCAATCCGAAGAGTTGTTCCTTCAACTCTAATATTGTTTTGACTATCAATTACAGTTACTGGAGGCTGATTAATACTATTTGCCTGACAAAAACCAGCTCCATTACCATCGTCCATGCATCTTTCATCAGAACCACACTCAGGATTACAGGCTGGTCGGTCAACATATAAATTCCCTGTCTCATCGGCTTTAACCCCACAAAGTCCTGGAACCAAGTTACAATTCCCACCAATCTCAGGTTGACCTGCAATCTGACCATCACAATACAAAATATGGGTTTTACAGTACTGAGATCCCCGACATTCTCCGCTATCTAAGTCTGCATAGCCGCAGACAGGTGATTGTGAGGCTAAATCACCCGCACCTATCCCCCCACTTCCTACTGGATCTATACCAACATGAGCAAATTCTTCCTCCAAAACATTTTGACATTCGGCTATATTGGCTTGATTTTGTGGATCATTACAATCATAGGTAAAAGAACCATCTGGCTGAGTACAACGCATGTGCCCCAATCCGCCTGAACATGAATTATTGCATTGTTCACGACAATAGATATCGTCATTGATTTTTGTCTGTTCAAGATCATTTACGACACATTTTCCGCTCTGTGTATCCCAATATTCATTGGCTGCACAACTGCCTTGGTTTTCTTGTTGATCTTCTTGATCCTCGTTTTCAGAACAACTTTTGCCTGTAGGCCGGGGATCCCAGTTTCCATTACAATCCTGCCACACTTCGTAAACTTGACCATCGGCCTGACATTCAGGATACTTATAGGTGTACTTGCACTGATTGTTTGATTCTTCATTGTTTTGATCCTGTTTACACCTAGCATCATCCCGGCAATCTTCTCCATCACGATAGATATTGCATGACTCATCTCTACCCCATTGTTCAAAACAGATCCGACCATTGTCACACCAGTATGATCCATCGGTCTCTTCATTACTCCAAGTGTCTTCATCACAATAATTTGTATTGTCACTATCTTCATCATCCTCCCACCATTTATCTCGATCATCGTCACTATCATCTCCTCCCCCAGAATCCTCTTCACATCCGGTGTATTCCCAGTTACTATCATCTCCGGCATCGCCACCATTAAATGTCCACCCTCCCTCACAACCATTTGAGTCAATCGCTAAAACTCGGCTTCCTAGACGTACTTCGGGAAACACTTGGAAGATGGCATGAATACTAAAAAAAATTATCAGTGACAATAAAAATAGGAGATAATTTTTTTTCTTGATAAAAGACAACATTGTTTAAATATGCTGAAAAATGCCCTTTGGGGAGGGCTAAATCCATTGTGGCAAATGCGTGAAAAGAAGGCAAGAGTCTTTTATATATAAAGAATGTCAAATACTACCAATGTCAAATTTCCAATGCTAAATTTTGGACATTAGACATTCCGCATTAGACATTTGGCATATTTATATCTGAATATAAAACACCGAAGAGCCAATCAGCTGACCTGACTGATAAAGAAAAATACTGAGAGTCTGACGTCCTTTTGGTAGTTGAGAAGGATCAATTGTGGCCGATAATACCACTTTATCTCCCTGACGGATGATCTTCATTGAAATACTTGTCTCCTCACCGATTTTATATACGCCCAATAAATTACCAACATCAGCAGATGTTGCCAGCATAGCTTTGACCTCAGTATTTTTGCTGACAGTTTGTCCTGGAGATGGACTTATAACTTCCAGAGCAGCTACTGATATTTGGCTGGCACTTGTTTTTGTATTTTGTGAATTTTCGAGATTGCCCGTGATCAGTGTTCCAACAAGTATACCGACTAGAAGCATGACTACGACAAAAATTGCACCGGCTATTTTTCTGGAATTACTTCCATCCATATCTAAAGCGTATAGTGTCTGCTGAATAGCGTCAAGTCCATGCAACACGATTCACGACTAATTTTACGTTTTGCCTGTCTCATTTTCTGTGGTACTTCTTGACAGAATATCCCTTATATGGCGACAATCTATATATGAATCCTCCGTCAGTGTTGGCTCGTTTAAATACCAAAATATTGCTGTTTATTTTGCTCGCTTTGATCATAATTCTGCAACTATGGCAGATCTTTTATTCCAAACCTGTATTTACCCAAACATCAGCAGTCCCTTTAGCTTCGGCCACTCCGGTGGATATATTTAGCAGTCAGACTGCCACAATCCGAGGTAAAATAACTAAAATAGAGTCCCAAAAGCTCTTTATCACCAATGACCAAAATGTCACAGGACAATTTGATGCTGGTCGGGTTGTTTTGATCAACGATGCCACCAATCTGCAGGTCGCCTCAAACACCGCTGAACTAATAAAAATTCCGCTCAATAAACCACTCGTGATCAACTTACTCTATATAGATGGAAGATATGTAGTGACCTCGCTCACCTCACGGTGAGAATAATCAAGAAACAAATCACAAGATACAAATAAATTAGAATATTCACGTACTAATAATCAAGCCGCCTGGCTGTTGAGGTTTGGAATTTGAAAATTGTTTGGATACTTGTTCCTTGTATCTTGAGTATTAATACACGAGATCTTTCACAAATAACGCTTTCCTCAGTAGATACCAATCTAAATAATTAATCACCAAATCATTATTGAGATCCAGCTCATCATCAGAGGCCAGTTTTTCTCCCCAGCGACTTAAAATTTTAGCTCCACTCTCGACAGCTAAACTGGCTGGATTTTTGGGTTGAAAAGCTGGAATAGTGATTTTGCCGTTGGGATCTGATATTATCCCAAATGGGATATTTCCCTCAGATTTTGTTTCGTTGTTATCTTTGGTTTGACCGACAATCTGAAATGAATAGGTATTTTCTGGCACAATCATCGGTAGTGGAATACTCAATGATGGTGTCCATGTATAACTGCCATTATTAGCCAAATTTTCAGCAATCACACCAAAAGGCTCTCCATTGAGGTATAAAATCAGAGATTTGATAGTATCAGCATCTCCATTCCAGGTGATCTCCACTGGCCTAAAATAAAAAAAGACCTCACCGGCTTCAGGCGAAGTCTGAATCAAAGGATTTTTGATACTTGAACTAGGTTGAAGCTCAGAGAAACGAGATAAAATACTCCCTTGATAGCCATCCGTAGCTCCTGACCCCGGTAGGGCTGCCTCCTTTTGAATAATGAAAGTCAAATTGTTTTTGTCTGGGACACTTTCAGTATTTTCTGTACTATATAAATAGGTCTCTTCAGCTAAAGTAATATCCGCCTCCCCCTCACCGATAGTTAAAAACCGGACTTGAGCCAACAGCAACCCCTGATCACCTGGTGTGGTTTTTACCCCCGGCTGGGGCGACCCGACTATTAATGTTATTTTCCCCTGGTCATTGTCATAACCTTTTGACAACCAATATTTTCCAAAAAATACGTTATTTTGGTTTTGGGCAGGATTGGTGATTAATTCAATTACTTTAACTTTAGAGGGATTAAATTGAATAGTAACTTCAGCCATAGTCACCGTCTGATTGTCAGAGCGCACTTGAATATTCACTGGCACGATCTGTCCCTCACCGACATTTAAATTGGCGGTTGTGAGGGAGATACTTCGTTGTTCGATCGGCAAATTTTCATTGGCCGCTCTGGATGATATTTGCTGCTGTTGTTGAACCAGATAAACCCCTACCGGTAGTGATAAAAGTAAAAAAGAAAATACAGCAATAAAAAAAACGCGCTTTTTACTCGGAATAGTCGGATTTTCTTCGATATTCAAATGTGGAAGCTGTTCACTACCCATAAAATCATTGTAACTCACTTAACAATAATTTGAAATTGAATTGCATTAACCGCAAACTCTAACCACTGCTATTGGTCAACGGGGGTATTCCTCTATCATAACGATTTATCAAACCGGCCACTGTATAAAACAAAACCAAATGAACAATGCTTTGGATTTGAAATTGGAGGTAAATAAAAAAAATTCCCAAAAAAACTAATTCCCATCTTGATTTGGCTTTGGCAATAAGCAAAAAATACCAGACCATCCAAGCACTGAAAACAACTATTCCTCCCGAAACCAACAAATCCAATAGATAATTATGAGCCCGATCGACCGTCATATTTTTAACGGTGAAATAATATGCCGGCTTGGGGTTTAGCTCGTTCATGGCTGTGGGAAAAACACCAATCAAATTATCTAGACCATAACCTGTGATCGGTTTTTTTTGGATGATATCTGTTATAAATAACCAGATATATGCTCTTCTTTCCTGACCATCTTGGCCAATTCCAGTTCCTACTAATGGCCTGACAACCTCTTGATGAACAAGCCCCTCTCCTTTATAGGTAATAAATATTCCTAGACTCAAGACTAATAATATCCCCAAAACCATCCCATACTTTATGGAGGATTGTCTAAATGCATTCCAAACCAAAAGTAGCAATAGACCTATTACCAAAACGATAGCCCCTCTTGACTGACTAACTGTTATACCAAGCGTTATTAGCACAAAAGCCAGGATATAAGTTTTTTTTAGAAATCTGGCAGATTGTCCAACCAAAACAATTAACATCGGTAGTGTCAGCAAAAGATATCCTGAATATAAGGATGGTTGTCCAAAAGTGGAAACAACTCGGCCGGCATAATTTGGGATAGTAATTTGAAAACCATTCAAAAGCACCCATTGAACTACAGCAATCGCTGCAACAATCACAGAGCTAAGTACCCACGCCAAGTAAAATGCTTTTACTTTAACTGGTGTTGTGGATACTATTAAAAACCACAGATAGCAATATAAATAGACTATTAGTCCCTGAAAATATGGTGGGTTTCCCAACAAACTTGTCTGAAAATTGACACCAATTGCAGATGTCATAAATAAAGATCCCAAAAAAATTATTAGTCCAATCTGTAATGCACTAAACTTTATTTTAAACCGTGCTGGGTTTTGGGCTGATCTATAGATCCATCCGGCACCAATAAATGTTGTTACAGCTAAAAAAAATAATACTTTAATCTGTTCATAACCTTGCCCTAAAACAGCTGGGATTAGCGGTAGAGTAAATAACATTCCGACTACCAGAATGCTTATCATTGAATCTGCTTTTTGCTGTGTGTCGCGATGATCGATCAGTTGAGCCCGTATCTTTTCTAACATATATCTCATTATGACTTTTTTTAAAAAAGATATGAAGATCGCGGTTGGATTTTAGTAGCTCCGTCCAAAATTTTGGACTAAAATATTAAAATCAAATATATTAACGATCTCATCTTTATTGATATCCGACACAATCCCTGCCCCTTTGGCTCCAAACTCAGTCACCAGCTGATTGAAATCAAAAATATCAACTCTTCTATTGACTAAAATGTCGGCAACATTGGGGATATCATACTGAGCGATAATACTCGGATTGGGGGTGGCTTGTGGATCAATTGCCCCACACTCTTGAAGAAAATATTTAGCTATGACCTCAACATCGGCTTTATTATTTATTCCGTCCAAATTTAGATCATAGCGCTTGTTATAACCTAAAAGACCAGAAACATACGGGACAATTTTGGAAACATCAGCCCCGTTTATATAAGTATCGTTATTGGTATCGGCAGGCCAGGCGTTATCGGTGGTTGAAGTTGCACAAGCTCTGGCTGGATTGGTACCCATCAGTATTTCCACGCTATTACTAAACCCATCGGCATCATCATCTCCCTGCAGATTTGGAGTGGATACGGGTGATGGCGAACCACCAATAGGACCAGAGATCGGCGATGGAGATCCTCCAATAGGACCAGACAAAGGTGATGGAATAGGGTCTACTGGTTCTGAAGCAGCTTTTGGGAGAAATCTAGTCGGATTGCCAAGCAAGTAAATTCCTACCACTACCCCCATAAGCAAAACGATCATTAAAACAATTTGAAAAGGTTTCATACTTCTTTAGTATGCCTGCTTTTAATCAAACGCGCAATCCCATCAATATGTCCGGCCAAAGTTTTGCATTAAAATATTAAAATCATAAATATTTACTATGTTGTCTTTATTAATATCCGAGATTATTCCAGTACCTGTTTTGGCAAAATCTGTAACCAGCTGGTTGAAGTCAAATAAATCGACTCTTCGGTCTTTAATAAGATCAGCGACATTGGGTATATCATACATAGCCAAGACACTAGGATTGGGCGTGGCTTCAACATTGATTTCGTTACAACTTTGGAGAAAATATTTAGCAATGACGGCTACATCATCTTTATTGTTTATCCCATCTAAATTGAGGTCATAGCGTCTATTATAAGGCTGTGCTCCTGAAACATACGGCACAATTTTAGAAACATCGCCTCCGTTTATCACTTGATTGTTATTGGTGTCAGCTGGCCATGCACTATCACTTGCTGTCTGGGCACAAGCCCGATTTGGATTAGTCCCTAGAATAAATTCGGTTCCTGTACTAAAACCATCTCCATCATCATCTGATTTGATATTGGGACTATACAGAGTAAAATATCCCGGTGATTCGCTTGTGACAGAGGTAGATTGGCCATATTTATAGCAGACCATATATATTTTAAACTGCATTCCACTGCTCAAATACACCGGCACTGTCCAGTCATATTTTTTGGCAGCCAGCTGATTTCCCCACAAATAGCTTATGGTGCTTAGTTGTTGATTGTTGCGATATTGCAGATAACAGTAATCGATATTGGTATAATTCCAGGTAATCGGATAGGTACTTCCGATATTAAATACTTCACCTCCAGAGGGACTTACTACCTGAATTGATTGTGCATTACTTGGTATAGGTGATGGGATAGGCAGAAAAAAGGTTTTGCTATATGCCATTACCCGATCAAAATCACCATATATTTCCCAGAGATTTTTGAATGGCTGATTTACAAAAGTTTTACTATTATTCTTCCCGGGAAGATTCTGCCAATTCCAGATCATATAGTTGAGCTGCGGGTTATTATCATCTGTTCTCAAATGCGAATTGGACCGACAGCCAGGACTCCAGGTTTCGCAGCTAATTTGAGTGGATTGGCCAAATCCATTTGGATCCCAATTTTCGCAGTCGGAAGTTTGAGATATTGGATTTTCATAGTCATACTCATATCGGGCATTGGGTGGGTTGTGGACAGAACCACAACGGCCATTTTCATTCGTTTCTTGAGGATGAGCCGGCCCTTGAAACAATTCTCTGAAAACTACTTGATTGACCGCACTTAGCTCAGCTTCGATCTGGTGACCCCAGCTATGGAGTGCTTCAGATGTCCCCCGCCCATAATTAAAAGTAAGTACCCGATATGTATAGTTGCATACAGGCATGTCATTGTATCGATAACTATTTGAAATATCACCAAAAGGACCTGACATCTTTGACTCATCAATATCTAGATATGGTTGGTTCGAATTTGGCCGACTTGGCCCCTGATAGGCAAACAGCCAGACTTCTCGAACCCCTTGGTTGTTGACCAGATTACAAATATTATTGTCTGTCATTATTTTGTTATAGTCAGGATAGTTTACCCGACCATGGCTGGCTTTGATTGGTACAGGCTGTGTATATTCCTTTGTAGTGGTGATAAAAGTCTGAATAGAAGGGGTTGAAGCCGGGTCTTTATATTTTAGGTAAGAAGTAGCTTTTGGAATAAATTGAACAAGATTGTTGGTAATATTATTGGTTCGTTCTTTAATTACTGAATATGGCTCCCCTACATCTCCTGTCACTGTAATATCAATATTTTGTCCATCCGGTGTGAGTGGGAAATATTTTAAAACTAATACATTGATCGGATAAGCACCTTGCATTCCAGTTGAAGCGGCTTGGGGTCTAAAAACCGTCGGGTTAAGTATCAAATAAATACCTACCCCTATACCTATCAAAGTCACCAAAATTAAAAAAACTGGCCAGTATTTCATCTGATTTTAATTATGAACGGATGATCTTGTTCTTACAATAGGAGCTATTTGAGTGCTTCAATAGTTGGCAAAGTGCCATCTGCCAAAAATTTTAACATCGCTCCTCCACCAGTGGACACAAAAGTAAATTTTTCTAAAAAATGTCCGTGGTCAAGAGCGCTCAGTGTATCTCCCCCGCCAATAATTGTTTTAGCATTGGTGAGAGTAATAGCATGAGCTAATTTTTCCGTGGCATCGTTTTTGGGATTTTCAAACTTTCCTAAAGGCCCATTCCACAAAATCTGTTTAGCTCGAGGTAAAATGGCTTTCCATTCATCAAGTGTTTTTTGATCGATATCTTCCCCATCGGGAGTCAGGGATGCAACCATAACATTGGAACCAATTCTTTTCCCGGATGCCTGCAACTCAGCCGCCAGCTTACCACCCACCAGCACCCAGTCAGCAATCTGACTCATTTTTTCTACGACCGGCAATTTGTCTTCCAGCTTAGCCCCACCCAAAATGGCGATGAAAGGACGGATTGGATGATTGCGGACTTGAGTTAGTGTTTCAACTTCATCAGCAAAACGGAAACCGGCCGCATGTGGCATCAATTTTGGTAAAACGGTAGTCGACGCTGCTGGATGATAAGAAGCAAAAGCATCATTGATGAAAACATTGCCATAAGAGGCTAATTCTTTGGCGTATTCTGGGTCAGCAGCGTCTTCTCCCGGTTCAAATCGGAGGTTTTCTAAAACATGCAGTTTGTGTTTGGGTAGACGTATATGACCATAACCTTCTCTGATCCATTCAATAATTGGCTGGACGGATAATTCAGGAACAACTTTGCCTTCTGGCCTGCCGATATGCCCCATCAAAATCACCGTTTTAGCATGATCTAAACAAAAACCAAGAGTCTCCATGCCGGCAAACAGCCGAAAAGCGTCTACTACTTTGCCATCTTTTATCGGAACATCCAGATCCAGTCGCAAGAGGACGATTTGATCTTTTATCAAGGAAGCGTTGAGCAGTTTCATATTAGTACCTAATAGTTAGTATATGGTATTTAGTGGTGAGTATCCAGTTATAAAATTTCTAATTACTCTAATTTTTAATTACTAAATAATGCCAAAAGTCCCAAAACCCAATTGGGACATTTTGATATTGGAATTTGTTTAGAAATTAGTACTTAGAAATTAGAACTTTTAATGCTGATGTTTATAGCCACATTTAGGGCAATCATTATCTACTAAATGTTCATCGCAATTGGGACAATGTTCATGCTCCCCTTCGTGATGGTGATGCCCTCCTCCTCCCCCAAATGATCTAAACATTGGCATTCCACCACCCATACTTGTAACTGGTTGGGATTCACCGTGGTTGTGGCCATCACCTGCATGACAGCTATGTGATCTGGCAGCAGCCTGTTGTTGCATGAATGGCAGGTGCTGATGGTCATGGTGTCTATGAGCTAGTGACACAACATCATCATGCAAATGATGCTGATGTTCAGTTTCATGATGTGCGTGCTGATGATTCGTTTCAGTATCTTTTTTGGGATGGGCTTTAGTGGGGTGATCATCATGATCATGATGATGATTACCAGCTTTTTTATGAGTATGGGAACATTCACCAGATGGTTTCTTAGTGGGTTCCGAAGTATATGATTTATTCATTTTTAATAATGGCCGGGGGACTGCTTCTTTACACATAATGCAACTAAGTTGCATTTATTATAATACAAAAAAACCTCATGTCAAATAATTACCTTTAAGAAAGTGGATTAGTTGCTTTTGATAATTTCGTAAGTTTTTTCCTGGGTACAGCTACCTGGTTTGATAGCAACAACGGTGTTTCCTACTTCACTTAGTAAGTCTTCATTTAGAGAATACAAGATATTGGAATCAGACAGATCACCTGATTTAGTAGAATTGTATTTTATTTTAATAGCTGTCAGCCCCTGGGTAGGTTGATCCGTTGTTTTAAAACTAATTTTTCCTATTTCAGCTTTTTTCTGATACTGTCTATTTGTTGGACTTAAATATGGGATGGTTATCGTTTCGTTTTTAAGCGCTAGTTGAGGAGCAAAGCTACTATCTGGAGCATTATCCGTTCTTTGAATACTAATTGGTTTTAAAACCCGGGGATCGATGGTTAATAAAGCATCAATTCCCAAAAAATCTGCGCCGGCACTATCATAGGACAAAACCAGATCAAAGGTGCACCCAGGACTGGTCTGGATGATCCTGGGACTAAGGGATAATTTCCCTTTACCTTTTCCTGGTGATGAAGGTGAGGCTGTGGGTGATGGGGTGGATTCGACTGGCGTTGGGCTGGCTGTATCTGGTTGTAAAGCCACACTGTAAACTTTTTCTAAAGGCTGATTGGTGGCATTGGAGTAAAGCTGTATATCTGTCGCTTTTATTTGCCAGCCAGTGTTTGGCAGATCGGTTGTAGCAATGAAAATTATCTTAATAAAAGCCTTGTTCTGATTTTCAGTGTTCAGACCAGGATTTGGTATGCCCCCTACTAGCTGGACATAGCCTTCACCTGAGATATCATCTTTACTCACCCATAAAGAAACCAGACTTTGCTCCCCCAGATCATCAATGGTATCCACTTTTAAAGATTCTTTTGGATATTCAATTTTGGTTGAGATTAAATTGATTGCTTCTTTTGTGGTGACACCCACCGTCACAGTAAAAGTATCTCCAGCTTTGATTGAGTTCAAATTTCTGTCAGGTGTTAAAGTAAGTGATGATTGATAGTCGATTGGTGAAGGGCTAGGGACGAGTGATGGCTGTGGCAGACCTTTACCATATTTTTGTTCAAGGATGACTCCTCCAGTAATCAGACCAGCAATCAGCAGCAAAATAACCAAACTATTTCCTGTCTGACTGATAGCTGAAAGCCGATGACTGAAAGCTGATTTAATTTTGGGCAACATATATATAAAGTAACAAAAGTAGGAACAGTATCAAAGTACTAAAAGTGAAGGTTAACTAGCTTACTAGTCGGGTTCTTGGTGGAACCAATACTTTTAATTTGCCTTTTTGAGTAGGATCTTCCGGAATTTCCAGCCCATACGGCATCAAACCATGTTCAAAAATTCGCAATAAAGGTTCATACACTGGAGGCTCTCCTAAGTGGCCGGTTTGATTTAATATTAATTCTTTACCCTGATTGACTACAAAATCAAGAAAAACTCTTTCGACATCTGTTAACACCCCGTTGACTTTTCTGTCAGCCTGGTTAAGACCTCGATTTATATTTCTCATTCTCAACACCTGACGGGCTCCTTGTAAAAGACTTCTTGTATCTATCGAAAAGAGTAATGGATAGACTGACTGATTGAGTATATCAATAGCTGAGGTTAGCTCTGGCTTTTTTAGCCTTTGCTCCATTCGGTCATTTCTTCCAGCCATGGGATCATCTAGCTCCAAAAAGCGCCATGCCTGCTGTTGGAATTCACTCAATCTTTCGACATTAGTGACATCATCTTCTGGAAAAACATTTGGGCCTTTTTTACTGGTACTTTCTAGTAAGATTTTTTTATCAGCGTAATAGCTAAAATCTGCTTCAAACATCTCACGAAATTGATTTTCAGGTGTTTCATTAAGAGGGGTTAAACTAAGGACCACTCCGGCAGGTACGTTTGCTTTAAACCCAGCACTTAAGGCTCTCTCGGTATTATAAGTTAGATGGAAATGATCTGTTCTAGTAGCTGGATTCAACCATGGAACGCTGGAAACTCGAGCAATATTTTGAGCAATTTGAAAAGCCAGCATGGGATCTAAATCAGCCTGCTGCCCTAGCTTAAACACTTCAGTTGCTTTATCAGCTGGGGCCATCATGGTGTATTCATAAGGTAATCTGGGTCTTTCGGCTCTGGTAGTACTCATTTTGCGATTTTATAGGTTATTTTAGAGAAAAGCAAGATTTATTTTATTACCATTTTCAGCAAAGCCATGCGGGTAAAAAGCCCATTTTCAGCTTGTTCAAAGATTTTGATCCGTGGATCGTCGGTCAGTTCTTCTGGTAACTCATTGAAATCATTTGACCGTGGTAATGGATGTAAAACTATACTTTTTTTATTGACAGTATCTAAAATTCCTCTGGTCATTCTGACTCCCTCACCGTTAAATTTTTCTCCAGCCATTCGTTCTTTTTGGGCCCTGGTCATATATATAACATCGACTTTATCGGCGACCTTGGCTAAGTCATTCGTTTGGTTAAAACTCACACCGTGTTCTTTTAGATAGGCCAAAATATCATCTTTCATCTGCAAAGATGGTGGCGCAACTAATTCCAAGTGAACTCTTTTAAATTTTGATAGTAAATATGACAAACTTCGGACGGTACGACCATATTTTAGATCCCCGACCATTGCAACTTTAACTCCATCAATTTTTTTAAAATGATTGAAAATAGTATAAAGATCCAGTAAGGCCTGGGTTGGGTGCTGACCGGCTCCATCTCCAGCATTTAAGATCGGGATTTTTGATACTGAAGCTGCCTCGGCAGCAGCTCCTTCATAGTGGGAACGGATAACGATCGCATTAAAATGATAGGAATTGATGATCCGAGTCGTATCTTGCATGGTCTCCCCTTTGACGGCTGAGGAAAACTCTTTGGCGTTTTCGGTAGTCACCGGAACTCCGCCAAGTTTAATAACAGCTTGTTCAAAGGAAGTCCGGGTACGGGTGGAAGGTTCATAAAAAAGCAGACAAACTTGTTTGCCTTTTAAAGTGGTCAATACTTTACCGGCCAAAACAGCTTTTTTCATTTTGGCGATTTCGGGGAAAAGAGTTTTTTCAAGCCATAAACGCTCAAATTGCTGAGAAGATAAAATGTGAAATATTTTTTTTGTTGCCAATCTAGAGAAAAGTTATAACCTGTTTAGAGCAGAGTGTCAACTATTTGAATCACATGATTACTGAGCAATAGAATTTATAGCAGCAACGACTTGAGATGCTTTTATGTGTTTAGTTTTAAGATCTTTAACATCAGTTAAATTATGCTCCTCTAAATCATGTCTAGGCATTACAATTAATGAATTTTGAGCTGGACCAAAAAAAGTTGGATTAAAAAAAGGACTTCCCAGTACTACAGCTCTGATATTAGTTGCCGGGCCAGCATGCCCAGCTGGCATACTGTCACAGCCAAGAATAATACCCCGACGCATGGATAACTCTTGAAGAAATGATACAAATGAGCCAAACGACCAACCATAATTTTTTAATATATCTTCCATGGGAACTTCTGAGACATTAAATCCATTTTTTTCAGCATGCTTAATAAGACGACCCGCAATCTGGCTTTGATCCTGATCTACTGGCTTAAGCATTGTCAAACTATCTACTGGTGCCTGAGACTCTGAAATAGCAGTAATAACATCTTTCCATTTCTCTTCTGGATATCCTTTCAGATCAATCTTTCTACCATCAGTCGCAACACCTGGGTGTAGAAGCAGCGGAGTTTTATTTTCCCTACTATAGAAACAATGGTAATAACCAATTACTTCATCAGCTACTTTTACTGAATAATCATCAGGATAGAAAAAAGCTTCAGGGAACTGAGACCAGTTTAGACTGTCCATACCCAGCAAATAACTAAATGCTTGCAATGCTTGTAATTGATGCACCCCTCTTTTTGACCATTTTTCATGCCTAATACCTATTTGTTTGGTACTCTGATTTAACAATTTATTCAGATAGTCAATCTCTTCCCCATTTTTAATAGTGCCTTGCCTGTCAATATTAAATGCTATTGGGACACGAGCATTTACTGGAAAAATTGTTGGTGCAAGATTAGCATTTTGCCCAATAAATCTGAGTAATCTCTGGTCCCAGGGATATTGATTAGCTGGCGGGATATCAGAAGGGATCCCACGGACCTCGACACTATCGCTTCCAGATCCACTAAAAATATCACCATGTGATGTAATAATTCTGACTTTTTTACCAGATATGAGCAAAGGATCTATAATTCTGGTCGCCTCTACTAGATCACCCAGGTAACCTTGATTGAAAATATTAACTCTCCCATCAAGAACTACATTTACTTCTTTAGAAGCGTCCAAAATTGCTTGATTTCTTTTAATTATATCCTTTGCCCCCGTTCTTAATCCTGATAAAGGTTGACCATTTTGAGTAATTTCTAGCCAGTTATCTGGATTTAAAGGAGAAATATTTGTCGAATATATGACATTATACGGATCTGAGTATTGGATACCATACCAAGGTTTTCCAAAATTTTTATTTATTCCGGGATATCCTGTTGCGATGGCTTTATCAGGAAATGACATTGAAGAATTATATCATAAAAATCGCTCAGTATCAAACTATAGGTTTATTTACTAATGTTTTATCCGATAATGTAGCTCTTCATCGGACATATGCTTTACATCCGAGCCCAATATTGATCTGGCATTTTTAAGGTGCTCTTTTTTATGATTGATCTGGGAAAGTTTCAAAAGTAGTGGGACATGCAGTCCTAATATAAAGATATAAAAGGCATAAAAGACATAGATTTCATTCTGGGTTGGTTTAGCTGAAAAAACCAATCCACCTATTCCCCAGAGTAAAAACAACAAAACCAGCAGATATAGTATCCCTAAAATCCGCGAACGAGAAGTTGGTATCAGATAGATAAAAAATATTGCAAATAGGCTAAAAGTTATTAAAACAGGTAGCATGGATTTAGTATAACATTTATAATAGTTATAAAAATTATAATGATTATACTCTCCCCAAAACACTGGACTGACTACCAACTTCTCGACTCTGGCGACGGCAAGCGGCTGGAACGGTTTGGAAAATATATTTTAGTCCGGCCAGATCCTCAATGTCTCTGGAAGCCCTCCCAACCAGCGAGTGAATGGCAAAAAGCTGATGTAGTTTTCAGGCCGGAAGGGCGTGAAAAAGGCCAGTGGGTGAAGAAAAATAAATTACCCAATAACTGGCAAATAGGCTACTCTGACTTGAAATTTTCGGTTCATCTTTCTCCCTTTAAACATACCGGAATTTTTCCTGAACAGGCTGCCCACTGGGAGTTTATTAAAGAAAAAACGCAACAAGCAATAAGTGATAAGCAAAAAGAGATTAAGGTATTAAATTTATTTGGTTATACTGGGATTGCTACTCTTGCGGCAGCTTCTGCTGGTGCTCAAGTGACACATGTAGATGCTTCATATCCCACCATTGGTTGGGCTAGAGAAAATCAAAAGTTGTCTGGACTGGAAGACAAACCGATTCGCTGGATTTTGGATGATTGTTTAAAGTTTGTGGAGAGAGAGGTCCGCCGAGGTACTCAATATGAAGGAATTATCATGGATCCTCCGGTCTATGGACACGGCCCAAAAGGTGAGAAGTGGGATTTTAATATATCCTTTCCTAGGTTATTGGATCTTTGCGTCAAGCTGATGTCATCAAAAAAAGCTTTTTTGATCATTAATGCTTATGCTGTCTCAGCCAGTTCGGTGATGCTGGAAAATATGCTCAAAGATTATTTTAAAGAAGGCACAGTCGTGTCAGGCGAATTGGTATTACAAGAAAAATCCGGACGTAATTTATCTACCGGTATTTATGCCAGGTGGAGTAAGTAATCAATATACATATCATGTCATCTTGCTGTCCTTGGGCTGTCAAGAAATCGCTCATCTCTCACGATACCCTTCTTACATAAAGGAGGTGATATCAATGCCAAGAAATCCCGATCTGTATCGCCAGATTACAGAAAGAACTGGTCCAAGCAGTCCGTCAGAGACCAGAAAACCAGATGCGACTCCATCTTCCCCTGGTAGATTGGAACCGCCGCCAACTCTTAGTCCTAGTAGAGAATTAGAAAGAATATTTGACCCTCTGATTAGAAGGCCATCTGGTAGTTAATACGCGAAAGTTAAAGACTACCCTGTGACTGATATTTTATGAAGTTGCAGGGTATCTTTTTTTTAAATTAATAAACTTTGAGAACTAGATTTTTGTTAAGTGTGGGTTCTTTAAATTTGAGGTACGTAAAAATCTATTCCATTTGAGTTCCAGTTTCTAGCCAATAAATAGTTTACTTCAACCTGACTGATAGTCCACATTTTAATATTTGGGTTAGTGGGACTAGTCAATCTATAAACTGGGATAGTGCCAGGTTTTTGTTGTTTGAAAACGTGAAATACTGTTCCTTCATTGGTCCACCCCTGGCTAAGCAACTGATTTCTTTCTTGGTCAGTTGAAGTGTATATGCGGGCATACTGATTTGGCAAATACATTCGAAATACTGGAGTGGTCCCCTGTGGCAAATAGTATTGATCTTTTTTGTATGCTTTAAAACCTAATCCTTCATTGATCCACCCACGCTGAGCTAAAAAGTTGATCTCGGCCTGATTGGAAGTCCACAACCGGTAACCAAGATCCCTCAGATACATTCTAGTCTGCGGTTGAGTGACAGGCATATAAGGAATTCTGTCATTTCTCATCACATTGTCAAAATCTCCGTGAATATCCCAGAAGTTTCTCAGGTATATTCCATTTAGAGTCTTTGTATTACCTGCACCAGGTAGGTTTTGCAAGTTCCAAACCAGATAGTTCAATTGAGGATTGTCTGTATCAGAATTTTCATTGCATCCCCAGTTCTGACAACTAATGTTGCTCAATGTCCCTTGAGTATCCGGATTCCAATTCAAACAATCTGATTGATTTGGAGTAGGATTGGCGTAATCGTATTCAAATCTGGCATTGGGTGGGTTGTGAATCGATCCACATCTACCTACAACATTGAGCGTTTGAGGATAGTTTGGACCTTGAAAAAGCTGCCGTTGAATATAGGGTGCAATTTCATCCAGCTCTGCTTCAATCTGATGACCCCATGTATGGACAGCTTCTCCAGTCCCTCGTCCATAGTTTAAAGTATAGACCCGATAGGTATTCTGACACACAGGCATATTATTTTCCCGGTAACTGTTGGAGATATCACCAAAAGGCCCAGCCATTTTTGACTCAGAGATATTTAAGTATGGATAACTACTTCCTGGATAAATTGGCCCCTGGTAGGCAAAAAGAAAGACTTCTCTGACATTTTGATTGTCGACGTAATTACAGATATTGTGATCAGACATAATTTTGTAATAATCTGGACGTCTGGTTCCATCATTTACCATAGGGACAGCTTGAGTGTATTCTTTAGTGTCAACCAAAGTGAAATTGATAGAAGATGGCGCTGTTGGATTGGAATAACCTAAATACTTAGTAGCTTTTGGAATATAGTTAAACAAATTACGGGAGATCGAATCAGTTTTTTCTTTGATTGAGGTGTATGATTCGCCCACATCACCTGTGACTGCAAGATCAATATTTTGGCCATCTTTTGTCAGTGGGAAATATTTAATATATAAAACACCCAAATTGTAACTAGTGTTGGTAGTAGTTGCAGCCTGGACAGAATTTGCCCAAATGGAAAATCCAAACAATGTGATCAATAAAACTATAAACAAGGTCAGCAATTTCATAGACATGCCGAAGAATAATCGATTGGTAGCTCAAAGTCAACCGTTTAATGTAGGCATGTCTTTAAATTAGTGGACTACCATTCAGTTCTTTCAAACCAAATAATAGATGATTTTGTTCAAACCTTGAAAGATTGGCAAGTCATCTTCAGGCAATATCCACTTTCTCACTCAATCAACCCCTGAATTATAACAGCTTTTGCTGATAGTTAGGTATAAATATCACAATGCAGCTCTTTTTGGTACAATCCTCTTAATGAATCTAATCTTTATTTACGGCTCTCCTTCGGTTGGGAAACTTACAGTAGCCAAAGAACTTGCTTCAAAAACTGGGTATAAGCTGTTTCATAACCATTTGACGGTAGATTTAGTACGCTCTCTTTTTGAATATGGAAGCGAACAGGCTGTAAGATTATCTTCCAAATTCAGACTTGAAATGTTTGCAGAAGCGGCAAAAGCCAAATTACCAGGTGTAATTTTTACTTATGTTTATGCAAAGGACTTAGATGATGAACCAGTAAAAGAAATCGTAGACACGGTTGAGAGGGCAGGAGGTAATATTTTGTTTGTCTTACTAAAAACGGAAAAATCTGAACTATTAAAAAGAGTTAAGGGTGAATCAAGAAGGGTATACACAAAAATTCATAACCCCGAAGAACTAGAAGAGTTGTTAGAAAAATATGATATGGCCTCGCCTGTTCCATATAAAGAGAGTTTAGTAATTGATAATACGAAGCTCAGCCCTTCTGAAACAGCCAATAAGATTATAGAAAAATTTGGTTTACCTCAAATTTAATTTTGTTGCTGGCCTTTTATCCGTTTGAATAATATCCAGGTAACGAGTAGTGATGGAGCGTAAATGATTTGAGTCAACAATAAAGCATTAAAAGGACCATATTTATTTGCAAATAGCCCCACTAAAAAGGCAACGATCCCAAAATAAATACTTGTAGCCAGTGAATTTAGTGAAGCCATAGTAGCTCGTTGTTTATCGGTAAATTCCTTTTGTAATAATGATTGTTCTGCTGTTGTTGAAGGTCCATAAAGAATTGTCCCTTGAGCGATAAAAAGTGGCGAAAGAACTGATGGATATACGGCGGCTATTATATTCCCCAACCAACTTTGAATACTACCAAATAAAACGATATTCATTGCCCCAAACTTCTTATTTACCCATCCAGAAAAGTAAAACCCTGGAACAACTAACCATTCCTGTACTGCTTTGGCAATTCCAATCGCCCATAAAGGCCAAACTGAACCTATTACAGCGGCATGAAATTCAGCAGCGGACAAGCCTGGGCCACTACCTAATATGGAGGATAAGCTAAGAAGTCTCAAGTTAATATTATTCTTAAATTCTAAAATTGCTTCTTTAAGATGAGCATAAATATTAGATGTTTCCTGTTTATAAAACTTTGTTTCAGGCATAAGTAAACAGATATAAAGTGAAATCACTTGAGGAATAATATTGAGCCACATAAAGTAGGTAAACGACCAATTAGCAATAAAACCACTTAATAATGCTGCCGTGGAAGAAGCAAAACTGAGATAAGCATTAACTTTACCGTAGTAATCATGGTACTCTCCTTCAATTCCTTCTTCAGATAGGAGATTATGTAAATAAGCGTCGTTATTTCCACTGAAAAAAGACCTTGCCGCTCCTTCAAGCAAAGCTCCTAAAATAAGTATCCAGAAACTAAATCCAAGTGCATATAGGATGTAAGCAGAAATAGTGAACAATAAACCAACAATAATTGTTTTACGTCTACCAATTAAGTCAGAAAAAACGCCTGTTGGAATTTCAAATAAAGCTGATGAGATAAACACCACTGAAATAATACTAGTCGCCAGTGCATAATCATTTGTTAGATGAGAAAAGTAAATTATTTTGATCGGAATATAAAAGTTAAAACTTTGGAAGAAGTTAAATATGGAAAATAACTTAATTTTTTTCTTTAATTGCATAAAAGGTAGAGATTCTTCTCTAAACATAATATACTCGTGATATGGAAAAACCAACTCATTATTTACTTGTAGGACTTCCTTATGCTGGTAAAAGCACAATGGCGAGAGAGTTGAAAGATAAAAAAGGCTTTGCTCATATCAATATTGACCAGCTTAAATGGGATCGAGGCTATACCGAAGTCGGCGATGATGATGTTCCTGATAAGGTTTGGGATGAAATATTTACGGATGCTGATAGATTATTGGTTAAACATCTTCAAGAGGGTAAGAATGTGGCTAATGAGTATGCTTGGATTACAAAGGATTGGCGAGATAGGGCCAGAAAAGTCGCTGGTGATGCAGGTTTTCCTACTAAGTTAATTTATATCAATATTCCACCTGAAGTTATAAAACAAAGATGGGCAGACAATATCCAAAAGAAGGATCATTTTCACTGGCCAGAGGAAGAGTTTAAGAGGATATTTAGCGATTTTGAAGAGCCAACACCTGATGAAGACATGTTAGTTTATGACCAGAGTATCCCACTTGAGGACTGGTTAAAAAAGAATATCCCTTAATTTCTGATAAATTGTTTTGAGCGAGGTTAGAGCGAAAATATGGCAAATATACAGAATCTAAAACCATTTACAGGAGCTGATGATCCAAGAAGACAGAATGGCAGAGCAAAAGGATCAAAGAATTTAGCAACTGTTGTTCGGGAGCTTGAAAACGAAGACTTTGACTGGTCTAAAATTCCAACCAAGCGAAAAAACTTATCTGGCTCACCCTGGCAGGCCATAGTTTATACTGCCCTCGCAAAAGCACTTAAAGGTGATATTAGAGCTATGGAATGGCTAAGACAGTCAGGATATGACAATAAAGTAGTTGTGGAGCATCAAGAGACGTATTTTAGACCACCTGTCGTTATTAGTTCTCATGATCCAAAACTACAAACTGAAGAAGAAAGAAGAGCAATTGCCGAAGAACAACGAATCCATAATGAGATCTTTGAACAAACTGGACAATATCCGATTACCATGAGTTATATTAAGCCACGTTATAGTCAGGAAGATACTATCTGAAGTAAATTCCTGGACAGTTTTAACCATCCAGGAATTGTATTACTGAACAACTTGGCAATCACTTAAATCAATTACTCCAATTGTTTGTTTTCCTACCACACCTTTAACTTGAACGGTCTGTTCATTCTTCAAAGGTAATAACTGATTTTTATCGGCAATTTTGCAGCTTATTTGAGTCATAGAAAACTGTTTTGAACCAATATTAGTAAAGGAAAGTCCCGAGTCAGTTATATTGGAAATCTTAGCTGAAAACTGAACCAGCTTATTCTCCCATTTTTGTTCTGCGCTAACTTGATTGGCATCAAAGTCATCTGCTAACTCCGTAGCTGTAATTTGCATCACTTCTTGTGGTTTAGGTGTTGCTTGATTCTGAGTTATTGAATTTGTACTCGAGTTGGTAGAGTTTGGGTTCGATGATCCTCCTTTACTCATACTTCCAATAACCCCTAAAACAATAAGCACCACAACTACAATCCCAATCCATTTTAATATTTTCATTACGTCACCTCCTTATTGCTAAAAAGGTAACACACAGTTGGTAAATATTCTAGTCAGAAAAGGGTAACACACAGTGGGTCTTAAAAAAGACCAACTCTTGGTAGCTTATACGTATGATTACTGACCATGATCGTAAGCTTGGCGAGAGAATAAAAGAGCTTAGAAAGAAAGCTAATTTGACACAAAATAAACTTTCTGAAAATGTAGGTATTTCAGAAAAATATCTCCAATATATTGAAAAAGGAAGTCGACAACCTTCTCTAAAAACGATTTATAAATTAGCTGAAGCCATTAGAGTAAAAACAAAAGACCTGTTCGATTTCTAAACCACATCTAATCCTATTCTAAAAATGCCCTCTTTTGCTATACTGCCAGTTAATGATTAAGGCAATCTTTTTAGACCGAGACGGCACTTTGGTTAAAGATTTTCCAGATAAGGAATGGAGCGACATAGAACATCTGGAGATTTTTGATGACACAATTGATGCCTTAAAGAAAATACCAAAGGATTTCAAATTATTTATTGTTACAAATCAATATTTAATCGATGAAGGATATATTACATACAGTCAATTTAAGGATGCTCATAAGGAGTTTATCAAAAAGTTATCAGAAAACTCTATTGATATTGAGCATACTTACTATTGTCCTCATACCCGAAATAGCAATTGTGGTTGCTGTAAACCAGAACCTGGAATGATCCAACAGTGTTTAGTTAACTACGATATTGATATGAATAATAGTTATTTAGTTGGGAACTCCGTAGCTGATATTAAACTAGCTCAAAATGTCGGCCTGAAGTCTATATTAGTTAGAGATAGGGTTGAAGGAATTGAGCCAACTTATAGAGCGGATAATTTACTTGAAATTATAAGTATTATTTCAGCTTAACTCTAATTAACCATTTGAACCTTCTTGTACTAACAGTTTGTGAAATTCATCTTGTGATAATTCAAGTAAATAGCCATCTTGTGCAAGTTGAGTACCAGTAATCTCCTTATCAAACCACTCTGGAGCATTGAATGAGATTGCTTCTTCCTCAGTACTGAAATTTACTTCCGCTCTTATTAGTCCTTCGAACTCTCCATGATAAATTCGCAATACTATTCTGGGATGTTCCTGAATTTGATAACTATCTCGTTGGATACTTTTTCGAGAATATTGTCTTAGTGCTTCAAACTCATCCTGAGTTATTTTAATCGTTTCGCCATCACGAATAAGGTCACTTTGGTTAGCTTTCCTTTCTAATTCATAAATATCATTTATGCGCTGTATACGAATAACAATAGAGTTATGATTGTATAAGTAATATCTTTGGTAAGTATCCTTAGTTTTATTTGATAGGTCTGGGAGTTTTTTTATTAAGAATTTTCTTGTAATCGATTTTGTCATTTGAAAATTATGTATTAAATATGGCTTTTATCTTAATTCTTTTTCCATGAGTATTTCATCATAAAAATCATTTCCATATCTGAAAACCTTTTTACGAGTCCCAACTATTTCAAAACCAAATTTTTTATAAAGCTGAACTGCTGCATTCTGGCTTGAAGCAACACCCATTTGCGCTATAAGCAAATCTTCCTGTTGGGTTAGTTTATTAAGTAAAGCCTCCATAAGCATACTTGCAACCCCTTTACCTCGATAGCCTTGTTTTACAGACATTGAATGTATATGTGATAGATGACTCATTCTTTTTTTATTAACCCTATCCGCAGCCAACATCCCTATAAGTTCGTCCTTAACTTGAGCAAAAAATATCCACGAATCTTGCCCTTTGACCGATTTTTCTAAATGATTTTTCCAAAACTCGTCAGGGTAGTCCGAATATTCTTCGTAAGTTAATCCAAAAGCAAGCGGGTCTTCTTGAACAGCTTCTAAGCGCAAATTCTTATATTGTTCCCAAGATTCAGGTGCAAGTTGGATTATCTTAATGTCATCCATAAGCCTGAGTGTACCATAACTCCATAGATGTATAATATGCTCGCTAACTATAAAGTAATGAACGATGTAAAGTACGATTTAGACAAGATTGATCCAAATGAAAAAGAGGATGGCCCTCCAGTAGACCTTGTTAAACTTGCTCAAAGTATTCCTATTAGTCTGGGAGAAGCTATTAAAGATATTAAGGTTGACCTTCCTGATCCGTGGCCAGTATATGAACCTGATCCGTCTATCTTAGAAGGGATGGAAGAAAAATATGCAGAGGAAGCGGAAATTCGCAAACTCCAACTTGAGATATTTCGGAAACAACATAAAAATCTTATTCCAAAATCGCCTAAATATAATTCAAAAACGGCTGTTTTATCATTTGCAGGAAAAAATATCCAAATACCTCTAAATACACTTGAAGCAAGTTTATGCGCAATAATTCTTAAAAATAAATCTGCGATGCAAACGCAATGGAGCTGGGATGTAATTGCTGAGAAATGGGGAAACGAATCTACTAAGAAACAAAGATATACTATTCATAGAGCAGCAAAACGGATTAGGGATAAAATCGCTAAGAAAACTGGTATTGAAGATTCCTTGCTTATAACCACTCATACCATTCAAATACATCCTGACTATATTTAACTCCTAAAACTGACGTCATTTGACGCCATACCCCTTTCACTAAAATATTTGTAACAGAATTGAAAGGAGTATTGAATGTCTAATAAAAATAACCCCAAAAGTCGATTTTTAAGGGGAATACGACAAAGTATTCGGTCATACGAAAAAGCAATATTAAGCGAAAAAATAAGACGTGGCCTTGAAGCGAAAAGGAGAAAAAATGCTCAAGGTTAGTGAAGTCCAGATTAGAGTAATTAAGCCAAAAGACGGACTTGTAGGATTCGCAAGCTGTGTTATTGAAAATGCGATTTATTTAAGTTCAATTGGCATTTTTAGCCGCTTAGATGGAAACGGGTATCGAATAACTTATCCTACTAAAAAAGTCGGTCAATCCGATCTCCAAATTTTTCATCCAATAAATAAAGAAATTAGCTTAGCAATCGAAAAAGTAATTACTGATGAAGCTAAAAGGATTTTTGAGCATGGAGGCCAGCCATGATCCTGCCTATCTCCAAAACCCGCAAGATTATGGGCAAAAAGGCGAATAAATATAGCGATAAAGAGTTGGAAGAAGTAGTGAATGTTTTAACCATTTTAGCTGATTTGGCAATTGACAGTTATTTAGCCAAACAGAAAATAAAAAAACAGAGCTAGTTACTATATTTTTGCTAATACAACAGTCCTTAGCTTATGTAATGAGTATATTTATTGACTAACATGAAGATTAAATACAAAACCAACTTTTCTGGTTATTTTGCAATACTTCGGGGTATCCAATTACTCCTAAAAAACGGGACTCTTAACTTTACTCAACTAGGAGCTTATATTTGTTTTGTGGCTCAGGCCGATTTTGACGAAAGACATCCAAATTTCAAAGTCATTTTAAGAGACGATAATGAACTTGCTAAGGAATGGGGTTGCAATGCGGTTACTGTTTATAGGAATAGAAAGGCTTTGATTCAAAAAGGGTTGTTGATAGAAGAAGATGGTTTAACCAAAGTTCCTAATTTTTTTATCTTTCAAATAATTTGGGTAAAAATTTTTGCCAAACTGCCGCTTACAACATTGCAAACTTTATTTACAAAAACTCAAGATGATTTAGCAAAAGAGAAATTTATGATTGCAGATATGCAAAGGAAACAGGTTCAAAAACAGTCTCAAAGCTCTAAGGTTTCTTCTAAGGGTGATTTAGGTTTGTCTGATGAAGAGATTGATGAAATTGATAAGATTATGGAAGCTAAAAACGGCGGCAAATAAAAAAATTTGACAAATGAGCATAGAAGTTAAACAATTAAAAAGCATCCAGATTGAATACCAAAGGGCTTTTTTTATGGCCGCCTCGTTACAAGTCTCTTTGGGATTTGGATGCAAAAAAACGGGGCGGTCGTAAAAATGAAAAAAGCTTTAATTTATCTCCGAATTAGTAGTGATCGTCAAGTTGATAACACGAGTTTAACTACCCAGGAAGAAATCTGCCGTTCTTATTGTGCCAGAGAAAATTACGAAGTGACTGATATTCAAAAACATGAGGCCGTAAGTGCCAAAGACACAAATGAAAAAAGAGTTGCTGAACTCCTCGAATTTGTCAAAGTTAATAAGAATAATTACGAGGTTTTAGTAGTTTTTAAGTTAGACCGCTTTGCTCGCTCTCAAGAGCAACATCATTGGTTAAGAGGCCAGTTGATGAAATTAGGAGTTATTCTTCGTTCGGCAACTGAAAGAATTGATGAGTCCCCATCTGGAAGATTAGTTGAAGGAGTTTTAGCAGCAGTTAATGAGTATGATAATGCCATCCGAAAAGAAAGAGTTAAACTCGGACTTTGGAGACGTGTAACCGAAGGTATTTATCCCTGGAATCCACCAACTGGTTATTATCGCCCACCAGCAATTGCTACAAAATTGGCAGTTCCTGAATTTGATCCCGCTTGTTGTGAGGCTGTGGTTGAGGTTTTCAATTTGTATAGCACTGGCGTTTATAACTTTGTTTCTCTGTCGAAACTAATGGCAGCCAAAAAAATAAAAAACTACAAAGGCAAGGTTATTAAATTCCCAAATCAACTGATTGATAAAATGCTCAAAGACGAGTTTTATATTGGACAATTGAGAACTCAAGAAGGAAAGCTAATAAAGGCACAACACGAGCCTTTGATTAGCATGGATATTTGGAATAAATGTCAGCAAGTAATGGGAAGGCAAAGTCACAATATAGTCCAGAAACGCAATTATTATAACGCCGATTTTCCTCTTAGAAGATTCACTAAATGCGGATTTTGCAATAAACCTCTGACTGCTTGCTGGTCAAAAGGAAGGACAGAGAGATACCCTTATTACTATTGCCGAACCAAAGGCTGCGAAAAATACGGCAAGATGATCTTCAGAGAGACAGATAAAAAGGACAGAGATTCCCTACACGATGAGTTTTATGAGTACCTTAAAAGAGTCAAACCAAAAGAAGAGTTTATAGAAGTTTTCCATGAAGTTTTTATAACAAGATATGAACAAAGGAAAAAAGAATTAAGCGGTGAATACTTCCAAAAACTTGATGAAATTCAAGAACTTAAACAAGAGCAAGATTGGTTATTAAAACAAGGCCGAAAAGGTCTGATTCCAGATAATCTGTTAAAACAACGATTAGATGAAGCCGAAAATAAACTAACAATGGCTCAAATGAACTTAAATGATACTTATCAGGAAAAGATTGCAATCGAGAATTTACTAGCTGAAGCTTATACTTTTTGTCGAACCCCAGAAATAGCTTGGTATAACGCTCTACCTGAAGCAAAGGTGTTATACCAGAGGCTAATTTTTCCCTCTGGCATAACTTACCATTATCCTGGCTTGTCGAACCAGAGTTTAGGGCTTCCCTTTGAACTAATCAATACTGTGGGGTCTAATAATCCCACTAATGTGGGTGATAATGGTGTCGAACCATTGACCTCGTTTTTACAGCGAAGCTTCGCAGCTGGCACTACCTAAATACTCTGTGGGCGCATTTGGTATCGAACCAAAGGCCTCGTCTTTATCAGAGACGCGCTCTACCACTGAGCTATGCGCCCTCACATAGTATCTACTTCAAGCACTTCCGAGAAGCGGAGCTTACAGCTCGCTGATCAGAGATGCGCTCTTATGGTGAAATCTGTTCTATTTCTCTAACGAGATAAAATGTATTTCACCCGTTTGGCCGTCCACTGGACGCCCAAGCCCACTGGGCTAATCACCCAAGTTTGGATATTTTAACATTATTGGTGAAATAGTTCTAGGGTGAGGCTATTTTAGTAGAATTAATAGCAGATCCTAAGTTTTTCAATAATTCTCTGACTTTGTCCACTTCATCTTCGATTGTGACAAATTTAAACCCACTGTGAATTCTCTGCATCAGTTGCTGAATAGTTCCACCTAGACTAGTATCAACGATACTGTCATAACCTTTTTCAATTAGATGTCTAACTACTTCTTCTAAGTTTACCTGCTGAGTCATCGATGTCCACATTTCTTCTCGAATGTCATCTGGATGAGTAATTTCACGAACATTTGTAGAAGTTATAAGAGGGATTTTGGATTTTTGAACAGGAGTGTTCTCTACTACCTCTTTAAACAACTCGGCTTCAGGTTTTCTTTTATCACTATGATATATCCCCTCAGCTGTTAATATTCCTCGAAAATTTCTTCCAGCCTCCGCAGCTAAAGCCATCAAATCTTTGACTGACCCCCCCAGGACTTGAGCTTTTGGTCCATTTATATTAGTCCAATCTATATCTGGGAATCGACCTAACCAATTAGCTACCAATTCCTTACTAGCCAAAAAAACACCCATGGCAGATCGTTCCTCCTCAGGTTTACTGCCTTCAGCAGCCCTTACAATATCCGCTCTTTGTCCAACTAATGAAAAAGCTACTTCATTTGATATTGCTCCTGTAATAACTGCTCCCGCAAAAATCCCAAAACTGTAAGGGAAAACGGCATCTGGCTTAAACCCGGGGTATACCATCATCAGTTTGCTGTGCTGGAAAAGCTGAGAAGCTAAAATTTCTTTTTCTGGTTTATCTGTCGGGTTTTTAACAATCCCCTGCCCAGGGATTGTCTCGATAATTTTTCGCATGTGGATTAATTATACTCCAATTTCATTCAGGGGACTTTTCATGGTAGAATATGCAGGTTAGGTAGATTCCACGACACGGTGGTGAAGTAGCTAACACCGCGGTCTGCAAAACCGCTATTCGCGGGTGCAAATCCCGCCCGTGTCTCATTTTCTATTTCTTGACTCAATATTTTACTCCCAGTCTCTTTTAACTTTAACTTTCATCACTTCCATACTCATCCCCTCCTGGAACCAATGTTCTTTGGGGTATACCCTTTTAACCACTGTTTTACTCAAACGATGAGACATCAGAAAGATCAGACCAACCAAAGATAAGACGGCTGTCATAACGATCAGATAGATTAGCGCAACTGTGGTGACAGGATAATAAGCAAAATTAAACAACACCTTGTTGGCAAAAAAGTACAGCACTCCCCCTGCCACCACTGAGCTGATTAGGCTCAAACTAAAAAAAGTACTTCTGATGACTGCTATGGACTGAATACATCCTAAAGCAATTCCTAAAAGTAGTATTAAGATCGGTCGGATCGATGAAGGATTGCTGGCAGGATGATTTAGCTCCAAAAGTCCTAAAAACATCGTTGCAAAGATAGTACTGATAAACAGCAGATTATGCGAAAAACCGCCATGAAATTTTTCATTCACATTAAAGGTAGGCAGATCTTCTTTGATCTGATCATGCAATTCCAACCGCCTAAAAGTGGCATCATCCAGATCATTTTTAATTTTTTTCAACATCGGCAATTCGTTTTTTAAAAATGACTGAAAAATACTGGTAGTCGCTGAATGAACTCCGGAGGCGATACCAGCCAATACCACGCACATCCCAAATAGATTAAAAATAATTCCGCTAGGTATATCAAGCACCTCTATTTTTGGCCGATTGAGTATCTCCTGCCCCAGGGTGATAAAAATAGTACAAAAAATTGGGGTGATCAATAAATAATAAAGCTGAACGAAATAGAGTCCGCCTATTTGGAAATCAGATGTAAACCTTTTTTTGTAAACCAAGATCGCCGACATTGCCAAAATCAAAGCTGCAAGCAATAAATACATGGATTTAGTATACCAAAAATGAAGGTTTTTGAGTTGATTGGTGAGGAAGCTGGTACGGTATTAGGTTGAAAATTTAGTTAAAAATCTGTTTTTATTTAAAATACTTTCCTTAAACCTTTCAACTCTACTCACTTCTAAACCCTTTAACCTTTAACTTATTTCTTGTACTCTTAGAGGATGCGTTATTTCAGCTGGATCATTTTAGTTGGAGTTTTAGCTTTACTGGTATTTTTAGGGTCACTTCAACCATACAGAGAACATCTTTTGTATGACGTATCGGTTTATTATTTGAGATCACTTTATTTCTTTGAAAATGGCCGGCTCACCGACGTCCCCAATGAATATTTACCTGTTGCAGCGACTTATTTTATTACTTACTCCCCAACCTTTTTTTATTCCAATTCACTAGAGATATTTGAAAAAGTATTTGCTTTAGGTAATTGCTTACTTTTGGTTGTCTTAGGTTGGATAATTCAGAAATCGCGTGGAAATTTAGCACTTTTATTGTATACCCTGCTACTCCTTTGTGTTGGCCCGATTGTGTTGTATCGGTTTGAAGTCTTAGTGATCCTGACGATGATTTTAGCAATCATCCGTTTTCGCAAAAATGATTTTACCGGCTCGGCAATGATGCTGGCTGTAGGGACCATGACCAAGCTTTATCCAGTACTACTGCTCCCTTATTTTATAATTTTGGCATTTAAACAGCGGGGTGTTAGAAGTGCTTTAACATATCTAGGGACTTTTATAATTACGGCAGCTGGGGTTACTTTATTCTATTTCTTTACAACTCAAACCAGTTTAAATGAACTGGTTTTTAGTGTCGATTTTCATAAAGAAAAACCGGTCGGACTGGAAAGTCCAATGGCAGCAGCTCATCACCTGGTCAACTATTTTAATACCGGGATAGGTGCTCCAATTGTCGCCCGACATAATACCTGGGGTGTTGATGATGCTTATTTGCTATTACCTATGCCGATTTTAACTTATCTGTGGATTGTTCCGGTTGGATTGATGTATGGGTGGTTGATTTTTAACAAAACCAAACAGGCCAGCTTTTTGTTTGTAATTACTTTTTTATCTAACTTTTTTGTATTTTCCAAACTTTTTACTCCTCAATATTGGTTGTGGGTACTGCTGTTACTACCTTTTATCATCAGTCGTTCAAAAAAATATTGGGGGTTAGTGACATTAGCAGCATTGGCTACACTTTTAACTCAGTTTATTTATCCTTTGCACTACTTTGATTTTTTGGGCTATTTTTACAGTCGAAATACAGACTTTGAATATTTGTTCTGGATTTATCTATTAGAGATTTTATGTATGGTATTAACCGCTGGATTGGCCACTAAATTATATTTGGATAAAATAAAAATTAAGAATCTGTCGAAGTTTTAGTATTGGGGTTCATTATTGAGGTGCTCTCACTTGGTGAAGGGTTATTTAGTGAATCCTCCTGATCATGTGCCATTTCATTACCTCTTTCTAATACTCTCTCTTGGCTACCAGCAAAATCTTTAATCGCCACTCTTTCTGCATCTTGTGCCATCTGAGCACCTGGCTCCATCTGAACTGTTTCCTGAGCTGCTGCCATTTGTGCCCCTGGCTCCATCTGAACTGTTTCCTGAGCTGCTGCCATTTGTGCCCCTGGCTCCATCCGAACTGTTTCCTGAGCTGCTGCCATTTGTGCCCCTGGCTCCATCCGAACTGTTTCCTGAGCTGCTGCCATTTGTGCCCCTGGCTCCATCCGGATTGCTTCCACGCCTGCAACCATATTTTGCTGAGGTGTCGCAGCTGAAGCTTCTGGTGCTTTTCGGCCAAACATAGTAGCTATCGCGGCTAAACCTCCAGCAATAAAGCTCCGGCGAGAAACTGTCCCAGTTTTGGCAGTTTCAGCTGGGTTAGACGGAGTGGAAACAGAATTTTCAGGGGAGATTGCGTTTGGAGCTTGGGACAGATCTTTATTGTCCATATACGATAACAGTATCTTACTATTTTCAAGGAGTCAAGTAAGAAAATATAGTATCTCTTTATGGGCACATCAGCTGGAAAGTACCAGAGAAAGAGGAAAATCCGGAGCTAGATGTCGGGTTGGATGTATAGGTATAGGCATAGCGGGCATAGTACCAGACAGAATCATTCAAAGTAGCGTTGACGGTCTGATTACTGCTGTTTTGAGCATTGACCGTCACATTAACCAGGTCATTTCCGCCATTGGTAGAACCAAGCTGAAGCCAATAACCATTGGCACCACTTTGTGATGGGTAACTGATGGTAGCGCTCCAATTGTTGGCGCCACTATTTTTGGTTCCGCAACTAATGGTCACCGCCCCTTGTGGTGCCGGCAGTGAAACGCTCGAATTTAGAGTAAACATCTCATTGGAAGCTGGAGCTGTAGTGATAATCGATTGTGAAGTGGCAACATCGGTCTGGGTATTGTTGGAATTAGTTTGTTTTAATACCGCCATCAGTTGGTAGCTAACACCTGGCTGAGCCCCGGTCCAGCTCCAGGTCGAACCATTGACTGGCTGAATACCACTGACAGCGACTGAATAATTGTTTTGACCGGCGATACTTTGCAGGATGACTATACCACTATTGAGCGGAGCTACCCCATTGAAATTGATATTTCCGGATATCGTATTGCCTGTACTCGCTGGGGTACCGCTATTTGAACTGACAGGCGCTGGAGTTGCTGGTGGTTGGGCATTGGAATTGATCACCAAAACTTCATTGGCAGCGGGAGCTGTCACACTTAAAGTTTGGGATTGTCCAATGGTGACACCGTTGCTTTTCAAGACGGCTTGGAGCTGGTATTCAGTATTTTCCAGAGCCTCATCCCAAGACCAATTGGCCTGGTCAGAGGCAGACAAAGGCGTTCCAACCTGACTAAAGGCAGCTGCACCTGCCTGCTTTTGCATCAGGGTGAGAGTAGTCCCCTGTGGTAAATAACCGTTGATATCGTAGCTACCGGTAATCGAAGCCATTTGCGGGGCAATACTGGGTGAAGGAGAAGGTGTGACTACAGGCGGAAGGTAATTAATGGTCAGCTGCTCTTCTGCAGCTGGAGCAGTTACTGTCAGAGTATCGGAACTGGCAACTACCTGCCCATTTACCATCAATTCAGCTTTTATGTCATAATTCACTCCTGATTTAGCTGCTTTCCATTCCCATTTAGCCATATCAAGTGGCTGAGCATTCTCAACAAATGGTTTAAATTGCCCTTTTTCTGATTCTCTTGAACTGATGGTCATAGTAGCCTCGCTAGGAGGCCTACCATTCAGATTGAGAGTTCCTGAGATTACTGCACTGTCTGATTTTAATCCAGGAAGAGAAACGGCCGAGTTATTGAAGAATATAAAATAAACCGCAGCACCAATAATAATACTAACGATGACAATGAGCAGAATTTTCATCTATTTAAACGGTAACGTAGCGGACTTTAGCTGGTCAAGATAGTATTTTTACTATATCTAGAAG
Organism: uncultured Gammaproteobacteria bacterium; assembly: GCA_964636275.1. Lineage (GTDB taxonomy): Bacteria > Patescibacteriota > Microgenomatia > Daviesbacterales > UBA10151 > CAZWRN01. The sequence goes on along the minus strand of CAZWRN010000008.1, from coordinate 451 downwards.
AGCACAAAAAATCCCCCGTGAGGAGGATCGGATATAAGTGATAAGTACAGAAGCAATAAGTATTTTTATAATTTTCCTTATCTCTTATTGCTTTTCTCTTGTTACTAACTTATTTATATTCAAAACAGTGATGGGATAGTGACCTGATTTAAGTGTGTATCAACACTTTCGACTACCATTCAATAGTCTGCGTTTAGGCCGTGAGGACCTAAACTTGGATCAAAAAGGACTTACCATGCTTCGACTCAGCACTTGCGTGCTTCGCTCAGCATTAAGGAATTTCTCAATCTGATCAAAATCTCCAGAAAGGAGGTGATCCATCCCCACCTTCGGGTAGGGATACCTTGTTACGACTTAAGCTTCATCGCTGGTTTCGCCTTCTAACCTTGTTAGGTTATTCGGGCGCCCCCAACTTTGCTGCCTTGACGGGCGGTGTGTACAAGAGGCGAGA
>CAZWRN010000007.1:50128-55552 GCA_964636275.1 uncultured Gammaproteobacteria bacterium | reverse complement strand
GATTAGTGATTAGTGATTAGTGATTAGTGATTAGTGATTAGTGATTAGTGATTAGGTTTGGTATGATTGAGGCATGAATCTAAAATTGACAACCAAAGAACTAAAAATGCTTCTGATGGGTTTTTTGCTTGGGATGATCGCTGTGTTAGCCTTGATGAGGATTGTGGATTATACGAGTGAAGTGGATTATAGCTCGGTTTCCCTAGAGGAACTTGAACAAACTTCTAATGACGATCAGCTTTTTCAAGATACAGCCAGTAAAAGTGTTGATCAGGCTGATTTAGAAAGCTTTTAATATTGACAATAAATTAGCACTCTAGTATCATAAGTGCTAGTTTGGAGGTCGTTTAGATATGTCGATACCTAGAAATTTGACGATAAAGACTCAGCAGGCTCTTGAACAAGCTGGTCAGATTGCCCATGATCAATCGCAATCCGAGCTTTCTCCATTACATCTTTTGTTGGCGTTGATATCACAATCAGAATCGATTGTTGTGCCAGCATTACAATCTCTTAAAGTCGATATTTCTGAATTAAAAGATGGTGTTAATCAAAAAATTCAGCAGTTGCCTAAAGTCTCGGGTGATGTTCAGCCATATGCGTCTAAAGAATTGCTGCATGTACTGGATAAAGCGGCTGATGAAGCGAGAAATTTTGGTGATAGTTTTATATCAACAGAACATTTACTGCTGGGATTGATTCAGGTAGCTGGAATTGCTCAAAAACTGCTAATTGATCACGGTGTTGATTATCCAAAATTAAAAAAGACCTTGGAGACTTTGCGAGGCCCACATCAGGTGACCGATGACAATCCCGAAGGAAAATACCAGTCATTGGAAAAATATTCACAGGATCTGACCAAGCAAGCTCGAGATGGCAAACTTGATCCGGTCATTGGTCGGGATGAAGAGATCCGTCGGGTAATGCAAGTGCTATCCAGACGTAGTAAAAACAACCCGGTGTTGATAGGTGAACCAGGAGTTGGAAAAACTGCCATAGTAGAGGGACTGGCGCAGAGAATAATTGCCGGAGATGTCCCAGATACATTAAAAGGGAAAAAATTAGTTTCACTGGATTTGGGATCAATGCTGGCTGGAGCAAAGTTCCGTGGTGAGTTTGAAGAGCGGTTGAAAGCTGTATTAAAAGAGATTACTACCAGCGGTAATGTCATTACTTTTATTGATGAACTTCACACGGTGGTTGGAGCAGGAGCAGCTGAGGGCGCAGTTGATGCGGCCAATTTATTAAAACCGATGTTGGCACGGGGTGAACTCAGAACGATTGGTGCCACCACGCTAAAAGAATACCGAGAACACATTGAAAAAGATCCAGCTTTGGAAAGACGTTTTCAACCAGTTTTGGTAGAAGAACCTTCAGTGGAAGACTCCATCGCCATATTGCGGGGTCTCAAAGAGCGGTACGAGATTCACCATGGAGTCAGAATTACCGATGGGGCACTGATTGCTGCGGCTACTTTATCACACCGTTATATTTCCGGTCGCTTTCTACCTGACAAAGCGGTTGATCTGGTGGATGAAGCGGCTTCGTCTTTAAAAATGCAGGTGGAAAGTTCACCAGTCGAACTTGATCAGCTGAAACGGCGGATTATTCAGCTCGAGATTGAAAAGCAGGCTTTAAAAAATGAAAAAGATGACAAAAGTAAAAAACGGCTGGAAGAACTAGAAAAAGATCTGGCCAATGTCAAAGAAGAAGCTAAAAGTCTAGAGATGAGGTGGCAGGAAGAAAAGCAGTCGATTGATTCATTGCGCGTTTTGACTGAAGAGATTGAAAAATTAAAACTGGCAGCCGATCGAGCTTCCCGGGAAGGTGATCTGGAAAAAGCTGCCCGGATCCAGTATGGCGAGTTGCCTGAAAAACAGAAAAAACTAAAAGAGGTTGAAGCATTAATAAAACAAAAAGGTGATGGGACTTTGTTGCGTGAAGAGGTGACAGATGAAGATATCGCTAAAGTGGTGGCCAGATGGACTGGCATACCGGTGACCCGGCTGATGGAATCCGAAACTAATAAGTTGGCTCATTTGGAAGAAGAGCTACATAAACGAGTCATTTCCCAGCAGGAAGCTATTAAAGCTGTTGCCAATGCCATCCGTCGTTCCCGAGCTGGTATTTCAGACCCCCACAAACCGATCGGTTCATTTATGTTTTTAGGTCCGACGGGTGTCGGAAAAACTGAACTGGCTAAAACATTGGCTGCCACGATGTTTAATAGTGAAGATACAATGATCAGGATCGATATGTCTGAATATATGGAGTCTCACTCGGTAGCTCGGCTGATCGGGTCACCACCGGGCTATGTTGGTTTTGAAGAAGGTGGTCAGTTGACTGAAGCGGTTAGACGAAAACCATACGCTGTAATTTTGTTTGATGAGATTGAAAAAGCTCATCCGGATGTTTTTAATGTTTTATTACAGGTTTTGGATGATGGTAGACTGACTGATGGTCGGGGCAGAACTGTTGATTTTCGAAATACCATTATTATTATGACATCCAATATCGGTTCCGCTCTGATTGCGGAGTACGAACCAAAAACTGGTGCCCGGGATGATGTGGTTTTGACCAAAGAAGATTCTGCCTGGATCAAAATAAAAAATGAAGTGATGGATCTGGTCAGAAAAAGTTTTCGTCCGGAGTTTATCAATCGTATCGATGAGGTAGTAATCTTTAAAAATCTAACCCAAAAAGATTTACATTATATTGTTGATTTGCAGTTGCAACAGCTGCAAAAAAGATTGCTGGAAAAAGATATAAGTCTGGATATTTCTAAAGAGGTCAAAGACAAACTGATAACTGAGGGATTTGATCCGGTTTATGGAGCCCGCCCTCTAAAAAGAGTGATTCAGAATTTATTGATCGATGAACTGGCATTGCAAATTATTGAAAATAAAATAAAAGACGGACAAAGTGTCAAAGCTATTTTAGACAAAGGTCGTATTCTTTTTTCCTAACTACGTAGACAACTACGTAGTTCACTCCGTTGCTACTTCGATTAAAAGAGATATGTTATATTTACGTCATGATTCTGTTAGTTGATCCATCAACTGATTATCAAACAAGTTATTTAAAAGCTCTCGCAGAATTTGCAGCTGAGAATCGAAGTTTGGAATACCGTGGCATCCAGTCTGATGAAAACTTTGCTGATTACGTTAAACGGATCGCTTTATTTAAAAAAGGAATTGGTTTACCAGAGGGATATATTCCAGAATCCGTTATGTGGTTGGTTGATGGCAGTGAGTTTATAGGTGAAGCTTCGATTCGTCATGAGCTGACCGATTTTTTAAGACAGGTCGGGGGACATATTGGGTATGTGATACGTCCTTCTAAAAGAAAACGGGGTTATGGGAAACAAATATTAAAATTGTCTCTTCAGTATATTCAGACATTGGGGATAAATTCAGTTTTACTTACCTGCGATGAGACAAATATTGGATCTGCCAAAATAATTGAAGCAAATGGCGGTATTTTAGAAGATGCCGTTGATATGGGTGAGGGCAATCCGCGAAAACTAAGGTATTGGATTGATTTAACTTAAGCAAAACCGCCGTGTTTTTGGATCATCTCTTTGATGCTTTTCAGTTTCTCAGTAGTTTTATCTTTACCAGCCTCCATACTAATAGACATCATTTTTTCGCAGTATTCTTTCCATTCACCAGGAGTGATTTTATCGGTCAGGGTAATAACATTTTGCTGAGTCAGTCCGTCTTTCCAGCATAAAATTTTGACTACTGTTTTATGCCACGATTCGCGTAGTTCAGCTTTTTCTTCGGCAGCTTTTTTCGAAGATGAGGGTTTAGGATCACTAATCATCAGATATCTTAATAAATAAGATTAAGCTATTGTACCACAAATTTTACTGAATTCAAAGGGTGCGGTATCCTTTAAACAGTTTGTTACAATACTCTGATGCAGATCCTGATAATCAAGTCTTCTCAGACTTCAGATTTTAAACTATTAAAAAAGTATCAAAAAAAGATTCAGCTTTTAGTCCCTGCTGCCACTTTAAAGGTGATTTCACCGGATTCAAAAGATTTTTCCCAACTGGCTAAAAAAGCTGAAATAGTGATCGGTATGGCAGATACTGTTTCAGATAGCTCACTCTTTCCGGCACTGAAATGGCTTCATCTGACATCAGCTGGTGCCAATGCTTTATCCAAAGAGGTGACTAATTCAGATGTAGTTATTTCCAATTCATCAGGAATTCACCCTGTTCCGATATCGGAACATGTTTTTGGATTGATGTTGATGCTGGCCAGAGGTTTGCAAAAAGCGGTCAGAGTACAAGTTACTCAACAAAAATGGGTCCGTGATATCAATTATTATCAGCCGAGTGAGCTGGCGGGTAAGCAGCTTTTGGTCGTGGGGATGGGTCGGATAGGTGAAAGGGTTGCTCATCTGGGACAGGGTTTTGAAATGCAGGTCACCGGGGTGGTCAGAAATCCTGCTACACATAAGACAGCTATCAAACTAGTTGCTACTCAAGATCTGGTCAAAGAATTAAAAAAAGCCGATTATATTGTGAATTGCCTTCCTTCCACGACAGAAACTGTTGGATTGTTTAGTAAAGAACTTTTAAAAAACTTCAAAAAGGGTAGCTTTTTTATCAATATCGGCCGGGGAGATACTGTTGATGAAGTGGCACTGGCTGAGTTATTAAAAACTGGACATCTGGCCGGTGCTGGTTTGGATGTTTTTGAAACCGAACCGTTGGGGGCAGATAGTCCGCTGTGGCAGATGGAAAATGTCATTATCACGCCGCATTATTCAGGGGCAAATCCGCACTATTTTGAGCGAATGATGGAAATTTTCTTGGCCAATTTCAAAGCATATATTGAAAAAAAACCTTTGCCAAATCAAGTCGATAAAAAACTCGGTTATTAACTCATAGCTTTACAAATTCTATTTTATAGGGTATAAATTCGTCTGCATCTGTTGAGAAATAAATTCATGGTTAAAGCAGTTATTATTTTCATATTTGTTTTAGCTTTATTTTTAGTAGATTTTTCGCAAATTGACTCGACAGTGATCAGTAATCAGATCGGTCAGCTGGGAAATTTTATTTTTGGCAAATTTTCTTAAAAAGGTGCAATAAAAATATGAAAAAGAAAATTCAGTTAGCTCAACAAAGATGGGGTGGTCGCAAACGCGATTCACAGCTGTTTACATCGACCATGCAGCAAACAATTCCGAATATATTATCGGTTCATATGCCATTTAAAGTGATTCATTATGATCTTAGTTGATTTAGGTGATTAATGGAACTAGATCTTCATTTTTTCGGATCTTAAAGTCGTTCAGATAAGTAGTTTGTATAAACTGGATCTTCAGCCTCAAATGCCTTATAATATCTACAGTTTTAAATTTTCTTATTTTAGAATTTTCTTTACTTGGTGGTCGTAGCTCAGTTGG
>CAZWRN010000007.1:0-50028 GCA_964636275.1 uncultured Gammaproteobacteria bacterium | reverse complement strand
TGGTGGTCGTAGCTCAGTTGGTAGAGCATCGGTTTGTGGTACCGATGGTCGCGGGTTCGAGTCCCGTCGATCACCCAAATTTCTTTTCAATGCTTCATACAAATTTTTTGCTAAAATATATTCATGATTACTTTTAAAACAACGTTATTTGATATCAATGGTTGGACTATTTTGCATTTACCTGTTGATATAAGTAGTCAGTTGCCGACTCGGGGAATGTTAATGGTTAAAGGAGAGGTTAATGGAATTCCTTTTAAAACTTTATTGGAACCGGATGGAAGATATGGACCCGGTCTAAAACCAAGTCATTGGTTTCGGCCGGATGAAAAGTTGCTAAAGGCAGCTAATGCTAAAGTTGGGGATACAGTCAAAGTAGCTCTGGAGCCAACCAAAGATTGGATCGAGCCAGATGTTCCTACTGATGTCAAAAAAGCTTTAGCATCTTCTTCCAAAGCTCAAGCAATTTGGGACGATATCACACCGTTGGCCCGTTGGGATTGGATCCGTTGGGTGCGAGCTGTTAAAACTGATGAGACTCGGAAAAAACATTTGGATGTGATGTTGGATAAATTAAACAAAGGGATGCGACGTCCTTGCTGTTTCAATCGCAATGCTTGCAGTGAACCAGCTGTTTCCCATAACTGGGCTTTAATTGAGGTTTAAAAAAAATCTTTACATTTTTGTATCAAATATGATACAAATGAAAAACTCCAAAGGGGAGTAGCTACCGGTAATACCGGCGATAGATTCAACAAACCCGGAACCTCCTGATCTATCAGCTTTTAAGCCAGCAAGACCTTTGGCCGCATTTCAGATGTAAATGTTGAGCCAGGGTCTTTTTTTGTACCCGCTCAATTTTTCGATTTTTATGCAATAAAGGAGGTGAAGAGATATGCTATGTCCAATAGATGGAAGTGAGTTGAAAATGTCAGACAGAGAGGGTATTGAAATTGATTATTGCCCTAAATGTCGAGGTGTTTGGCTTGATCGAGGAGAGCTCGATAAAATCATTGATCGTTCCGAGGGAGAGCGAAGATCTCAGTATGATGTAAGCGACCAGCATGATGCTAGACGCCGAAGAGACAATCGAAACCAAAATGATGATGAGGATGAAGGCTTTATAAGTAATATCTTTGGTGGTTTTGGTCGAGGTGATGATTAGTATTGTGGATCCGGTGCTGGATTCACAGTGCCGGATCAGTTAGAATAAAAATTTAGTAACAAAATGGATACACAAACCAACTTATTAATTTTATTTAGTGTAGTAGTAATAGGATTTTTGGTGGCTGATCTAGGGTTTTTCAACCGGAGCGCTCATAAAATTGGGCCTAAATCCGCTCTGATTCAAACGCTTTTTTGGATCGCAATTGCATTTGCCTTTGGTTTTTTGATCTTACTTTTCCTAGGCACAAATAAAGCGGCTGAGTTTATGAGTGCATATGTGACTGAAAAGATGTTGTCAGTCGATAATCTGTTTGTGATCGCTTTGATCTTTAGCTTCTTTAAAATCGAAGAGAAGTTCCACCATCGGATCCTGTTTTGGGGAATCATGGGTGCGATTGTATTTCGAGGGCTTTTTATAGGAGTTGGAGCAATCATTATTGAACAGTTTCACTGGGTCTTATATTTCTTTGGGGCACTGTTAGTTTATACCGGTATCAAGCTTTGGTCTTCTAAAAAAGAGGAGCATATCGATTTTGAACAGAATAAAGTTGTTAAGCTGGCTAAAAAGTATCTACCTTTTACTACCAGTTACCATCAAGGCAAATTTATTTTAAAAGAAAAAGGGAAGCGATATTTTACCTTGTTATTTTTAATCGTCTTGCTGGTGGAAGCAACTGACATAGTATTTGCGATTGACTCGATCCCCGCTGCTTTTGCTATTACCACTGATCCATTTATTATTTTTACTTCAAATGTGTTTGCTATCATGGGTCTTCGGGCTCTCTTTTTCCTGCTGGAAAATATCCTGCATAAATTCCATCATTTACAAAAAGGCCTGAGTTTTATTTTGGTTTTTATCGGAGCTAAGATGCTGGTTGATATTTTTGGTATTCATCTGTCTTCGATGGTTTCATTTGCAGTCATTATGGGGGCTCTAGGAATATCGATCTTGTTGTCAGTTATTTTCCCAAAAAAGCTTTAAAATTATTGAACCGAGGCTGCTGTAGTAGCTGCTTTAGGTGGGTTTTTGACTAAATCATTGATTTGTTTTTGTGTCAGTGGAAACCAGGGAGAACTATCTGGATCAGCCGAGGCAGTCTCCGGGCTATCACCTTTAGTCCACCATTTAGCTTGATAAGGAATTCCTTCAAATAAAATCCTTTGTCCCCCCGTATATTCAGTTTCGCCATTCCACTCCGGATAAGTGCCAACAGGCAGAGTAACCAACGGCAGCGGAGTTTCATCGGGTAGAACTGGTCCGAGTAGTTGCCATGGAGTTTCCCAAGACTGTAATACCGGATTGTCAGGAGTATCTCCCTGGGTCCACCATTTAGCTTGGTAAACATTGCCGTGCCAAACGACTTTGGTTCCAGCCAAATAGCGAGAGGGTTCTTTCCAGATCTGATAAGGGCTTTTAGCTGGATTATCAACGATCTCTTTGCCCGCATCCGGATCACTTTTGGTGATGGTTCCGGAGTTTTGTGCAGGTGATCCATCCAAACCCTGAGTTAAAATTCTGGCATATTGATATTTTTCTTGTTTAACTCCACTACAGGAGTCTGAAACTTTTTTTAGATCAACATAATTTTCACCACACTGAATATCCCGGTTGGCGGACCACATGGACAATCTGGCTAAACGATTTTTCTGAACAAATTGATTAAATTCTGCAGCATCTTCGAGGGTAAATACTTCGTCAATCACATCATTTTGACCAATCATTGGTGTGGCTCCCAATTTATTCCATAAAGAAGCGCTGTTTAATTCGATCCCTGATTGTTTATATAAAATACCCAGTTGGCGATGTGTCTCAATCAGGGCCTTTTGAGAAGATATATTCATCGAGTCATTGGAATCTTTACTCCCTCCATAATCCATAGTCATCACATTGACACCGGCCAGATCGACACCTTTTGCGAGCATTATTTTCACCGCATTTGTCCCATTTTCAGTCAGACCTTGTGGGGCTACTGGCAGTGTCAGCCAAATTGCCAGATTTTTATTGTTTTCCCGATACTTTTTTTGTAAATCGGCCAATACAACAGCTCTTTGTTCCATAGACTGTAAGTCATTCAATTCATCACCTTCTAAATCTAAATCAATTGTATCGACTGAGTATTGATCGATGACAGTTTTATAGGCGTTTGTTAATTGACTAGCATCGCGGCATTTAAAGGCTAATTCATCATTATTGAGACCCCCAAAGGAGATAATAATGCTGCCACCCTGTTGGCGTAGACGGGCGATACGGCGATCAAGGTCAAGTTTTGATTTGGCTTCAGAAATAGTGTAATAATTTCCCCAAGTAGGTAGACAAGGATCATTTTGCGAGGCCACTATAAAAGATAGAACTATATGATTGGTGCTGGAATTGTTTAATTGTTCGAAAGGATAAAAAGGAGTAGCTGTTGCATCAACATATGCGGCAAACCAGCTGGTTGAAATATTTGTCGGTTTAGTGTCATGGTACTGATGCCAAATATAATAAATCCCGCTAAATAAAGTTAAAGCAATAATTAGAGCAATTAAAACTCTTCCCCAGGATAATTTGCGGATTGGTTCATCTGATTCATAAAGGTTGGTTGTTTTTTTCATCTGATTAAGGCCTTACTGTTGTTTGATATTACAATTTCATTTAAAACATGATGGGGCACAACTGACTCAACTTCTCCTGAATACAACACAGAGCGCCAGTTTAGATCCGGATTGGTCTTGGAGTTGTTGATATTTTTTGGTTTTTGTTCTACATATAGCCATCCAGTGAGACCAATCCAGAGATCGATTATTAGATTGAAAATGCCGATGTATGCCACTACAGCCCAGGTTGCGGCTAGGGCATTGAAAGCCGCCACGCCAGCATTAATCCAATTTTGTTCTAAAATATTGCGGTAGAGGGTGAATACGGAAAAGGCGATAATAGAAAGTGGTGCGATAACAAATAGCAAAGGTGTAGTTGTGCGATTTTTTACCTTTGGTGTTCTAGCAAACGGGATTTTTTTCCCAGTTAAATATTGTTCAAGCGATTTGATTACTCCGGCTAAATTAACTGGTAGTAGAATTAAATTAAATCCGTAAATTTTGAAAATATCGCTGTATTTGTAACCACAGTATTTAAGATCGATAGTCATGGCGATGTAATAAGGTAAAGCAGCTAAAAAGACAAATGGACTTAGTAGTCTGCCATCATAAGGATAGGCCAACATAAAAAGTAGACCGAAACTTGACCAGGCTATTGAAGCCATATAGTTGAGACGGATTAAAAATTCTGAGAAAGATACTCTATCAGTTTTTTTATGATGTCTAATATAATTTCGAAGTTTGGGAATGATCAATAGCCCTCCGTTGGCCCAACGGCGGCGTTGCACTACCAATGATCCAAAATCAGGAGGTGTGGCGCTATAACTAAGTCTTTCCGGATAATTCACCAACTTCCAACCATGAAAAGCAATATCTACACTTGATTCGGTATCTTCAATCACTGTACGGTCTTGTATAAAACGTTTAACTTCAAAACCACCGATCCATTCGGTTTCAACAATATCTTCTAAAGCCTTTTTACGGATTACAGCGTTGGCGCCTACCCAAAATGTGGCGTTGAAGTACGTCATCCCTTGGTGAAGGATGTGTTGAATATCGGTTGTGGCACCTGACAAACGTTCGATTGGAGAATTGGATCCTTTAAATGATGAGTAGGGAGTTTGAACTACTGCCACGGCCGAATTATCAGGTTGTTGTAAGAAGTAGGTTAATCGCAGACAATATTCTCGCAAAAGTAAAGAATCGGCATCCAAAGTCAGAATAAACTCACTATCGGGGACCTTTAGCACCGAATAATTATCTTTAGAGTTTATCTTTTTGTTAGTAGGAATCAGTATGATACCCGTTTCAGTTTTTTGTTGAAGATAGTTATGTCCCATTAGTCCGATGTAAGAATTCAGATTCATGGCTTTGTTGGCTTCATGCGATAAAGAGATATATTTTTTTCTTTCAAATGTACTGACTTCAGATTTAAATGTCCACATCAGTCGAAGATAGAGCTGTTCAACCCTTTCATATGAAAGTTGTGCTTGTTCTGACGTTGAAGTTATTAAAGCTTTGGCTGTCAGATGTAAATCATTGGCTAATTCACCATAAACCTGATTAACAAAAAAATGATCAACATGATCGGTAATTTTTTCTTGTGATCCTTGATTTTGCAGCCATTTAGCAGACCATTCATATGATTGGGCAAGTTGTTTTATCTGACTGTTATAAACAGATTTACCTTTTGGAACTGCCGATTTAAAATTATTGTAGGATTTTAAAATATGTTGGTATGGTTTGATTAGTAAGGTATTTATTTCATCAGCAATTTTCCTGGTAGCCTCGAGTTTGGCTATTTTACCTTGACTAGTGGGGTTTGGATTGTCATCAATCAAAAGCACAATTTTGATCTGAGGATACTCTTGTAAAGCAGCTGAAATGATAGTTTTTCTGATGACAGCTACTTCCTCAGCATACGAGGGGATTAAAACTGTTATAGATGGTTTGGTTTCAGAAAAATGTTTATCCAGTAAAAAGCGAGGGACTCTTTTGTGTTTATTAAATCTTTCAAAAGCCCCGACGCGGGTAATTAAATATATCAGCGCTGAAAATGTAAAGATAGACACAACTACAGCATATCCAAAAGCCTCTAGTGTGAAATGATAATTAACTTTACCATCAATAAACTGTCTAAAGATAGTAGAGATGATGTAAATAATCCAAAAAATCAAAGTTAAGATGATGGCTGCTCGACTCATTGCCATCTTAAATGTCGATGGTTTAGAGTGCATTATAGGAAGTGGATTGATGTCTTTTCTATTAAATGGTTGTCTTTTTTTGAACATGGTGTTTTTGTTTAATTAACCCATAGATATTCCTAAAGGGTTTGTGAATTATAACCTAAAAAAAATACTATTTACAGTGCTAATATGGGGAATATTTATTTACTTAGTAATTCCAATTTTTTTGCCATTCTTTCATTTGATCGATTTCCTGGCTTTGAGCGGAAATAATAGCCTGTGACATCTCAATAATTTCCTGATGTTTAGCACTGGCAGATGCTTCTTGAGCCATTTGAATTGCACCCATATGGTGTTCAATCATGCCAGAGATAAATGCTTTATCAAAAGCGTCTCCGGATTTTCCTTTGAGTTGATCAACCATCTCTTGCATACTTGTTCCATTGTGTTGCATAACCCTGGGGGAGGGTAATGGTGAGTTTGGGGTTGGGAATGATTTGAAAAATATAACTGTGGTAATGATTCCTAAAATCAATCCAATGATACCGGTTGTAAGTGGGCTTTTCATCGATTTATGATAATACCAAAAATTTCTTTTGCCAAGTGAGTAACTAAAATGTTTATAATATATATATGAGGTATCTTGGATGGATTATTTTTTTGGGGGTGCTAATAGTAGCAGTAGGCTATTTGATCTACCCGGTAGTTACTCCAACAGTCGATAAATCTGCTTTACCGGCAAATCTGACAGATGGAATTTTAAAAGTAGTGGCAGTTGGGGATATTAGCTGTCCTGATTTACCTGTCAATTCAAAACAATGTCAACAACAAATGACTGCTTCACTGGCTGCTTCATTAAAGCCGGACTATGTAATGGTATTAGGGGATTTACTATACGGAGGAGGTTCTTTGGCAGATTTTAAGTCATTTTATGATAAGTCATGGGGTGTATTAAAAGATAAAACGCTGCCGGTGGTTGGTAATCATGAATATGAAGATGCCAGTGCGTCTGGCTATTTTGATTATTTTAATGGGATCGGAAAATATACTGGAATAGCCGGTGATCGGGATAAAGGATATTATGTTTTTGATAAAGCTGGATGGAGAATAATTGTTTTAAATAGTAACTGTTGGGCAGTTGGTGGCTGTACTGTTGATTCTCCTCAAGGAGTGTGGTTTAAAGAACAGCTGGAAAACAATTCTTCTGCCTGTCAGTTGGTAGCATTCCACCATCCCAGGTATAGTTCAGGGCTGCATGGTGCCAATTTAGGGGTTCAGCCCCTATGGGAGTTGGCTAACCAATATCAGGTTGATCTGGTACTTAGCGGCCATGATCATGTCTACGAAAGATTTGCTCCTCAGGATGATGAGGGTAAATATAGTGATGAAGGGGTTAGACAATTTGTGGTGGGGACTGGTGGAAGGAATTTGTACCAGTTTGTGAATATTCTGCCCAATAGTGATAAGAGGTTTAATGATCAATTTGGAGTTTTATCTCTGATTTTACAACCAACCGGATATAGTTGGCAGTTTATAAATACTGATCAGAAAATTTTAGATTCAGGAGAAGCTGTTTGTCAGTCTACTGCAATTTCAAACTAGAGGCGATCATTTGAGCCACAAAAATTTGTCCTTCAACTGATGGATGGATACCATCATGTGTGGTCACATAAAGCCGATTGCCATATTTGCCATCAACCTGAGAAGCTTTGTAAGCATTAATTAAATACACTTGTTGAGATTGGGCTGTACTGACTGTATCGTCTAGCTGTTCAATGATATGTTCAACATGGGTTTTAATCATATCGTCCTGCCAGTCAATACCACCAGGTCCTTTGCCAAAGCCAGTTTTTAATGGGGCAATTTCAGCCAATATATAGATGGCAGCATGAGTAGACCGTGCTTCATTTATCAAAGCAGCTAACTTTTGTTGATGACTAACTCGGTCGTAAGGTGAGAGTGGATTGTAGGAAAAAGATCCCAGAATAATCACATCAGCTTGTATTTGATCTATTGGAGGAAATTGCCGAGTTTTGTAATTAAAGGCAGAGTGAAATCTGTTGAGTCCTTCAACAACGTTTTGGGAGCCGATGCCGTAGTTGTAAAGTTTAAAGTTTGTTCCTGGGTATTTTGTTTTTAAACTGTTTTGTAGATAATCCATATTTTCACCCATGGTATCAATCATTGAATCACCAAAGGCGGCGATAGTATAAGAAGTTTTACTAAGTCTGGTTGGAATTTTAGCACTAGGCGAAGCTGATGGAGCTAGAGAAGCTGCAACAGTAGCAACTATTGATGGAGCTGTTTCTATTTGGGTGATCATCGGACTTGGCGAGACCGGAGGAAGATACTGACTGTTTAGCTGATTTTTTTGGATAAAAAGCCAGCCGACTATGATTAAAACTCCAATTCCGACAAATCCTACTATATGCCCAAGTGTTAGTTTTTGCATCGTCGGATAACATTAGTAAGATTGTAAGAGAATGTCAATCTTTATCTCAGTTATATCTGGGATGCTATAATCAGCCTATGGCATACAACCAACTCAGTGAGGATGAGAAACATATTATTGTCGGCAAGGGGACAGAGGCGCCTTTTAGTGGGCAATATGATGATTTTTATAAAGAAGGAATCTATATATGCCGAAGATGTAACAATCCGCTTTTTACATCTAAAGCTAAATTTGATGCACATTGTGGATGGCCAGCCTTTGATGATCATTTTGAAGGAGCAGTAAAAAGAGTTCCAGATTCAGATGGCTATCGGATTGAGATTCGGTGTGCCAACTGTGATGGTCATTTAGGCCATGTTTTTGAAGGGGAGAGGTTGACGGACAAAAACACTAGACACTGTGTAAATTCACTATCTATCCGGTTTATTCCAGACGATCAGAAAGTACCGGAGATTATAAGAGAATGATTCGTTACAATCTAATCACTAATCACTAATCACTAATCACTAATCACTAATCACTAATCACTAATCACTATTTATTCTGACCAGGGTAACAATTTCCATAGTTCAGAGGGACTTAAAAAAGCGGAGCTGATATCTGGTTGCAGTTCTCCAAAATCTAGTATATTGACTCCTTCAGTGACTTTTTGATGAATGGTGACTGGTTTATAAAATGGTCTTTCCAATGTGAAGTCGTATTCGTGATCAGGTAGAAGATATTTCGCTTCAAATGGAGATGATGATCCCTCACTTCCGACTATTAGCTTATTGACTGATCGATTGACAGTATTTTGAACTGAACTAAAGATTGTTAATAAATAATCCCCGGAGGGATTCTTTTTCCATTTTAATTGTGATTGGGTTTGTAGTGTGACTGGGGATTTGATGTCAATCATAAATTCAAATGCCTCACTATCAAACAATTTATCGCCTGCATACATGTTGAGTTGAATTTTGTATGTTCCGGCAGCCGGAGCTTTGATTTTAAAGTTAAAAGTGTAACTTTGGCCCGGTTCAATTTTTTGATCAGGTGGTAATTTAACTGAAGATACTCCCAGCAGTGAACCTTGAGAAAAAGGAACTAAACTAGTGGCAGTGCCATCGTTCCAGATTGATTGGCCGGTATTTTCGACCGTCAGAAAAAGATCATATGTTTGATTGGCAACCAGAGTAGTGGTGATACCAGATTGGGTAGCGTCGATTTGACTAATGAAATTTTGGGTTGAAAGACCGCCTTTTTGTAATTTTGCACTTTGGATTTGAACTGGCTTCCCATTATTTTTTGGCATATTTTGAAGTGTATAGTAAGCTGGATAGAATTTGGCACTTTCACTGCTGGGGTCAGGGGATTTATTGATCTCAGCAAGAATTTTTTTAAAAGAGAAATTATCAAATGGTGCGTCTTGATAATCTAGAATGAAGGGAGTAATTGCTACTATCTGATGGTTATTCCAGGCATTTTCAAAGGCATTTTGATAAAATTCGGCAACTTTACTGGCTGTAGGAAAAGTATTGTTGTATTGTTTGCCTTCAGCATGTTTCCAGCCGGTTTCACTAATAAATATAGGTAAATTTTTTTCGACACCTAGTGATTTTAATTTTTTGATTTCTTCTTGGTACCCGCGAACAGTCATTTTGCCATTACTGTTTGGATTTCCGGAAAAATTGGGATTGGGATAGGAATGAGAAGACCAGCCATCGAGTTTATTAAATATACCTGGTACGGCGGTATTCATCTGGTCCATAAATGTAAAGGAATCCATATAAGCTGGAGTTTTATTGGGAGCTGAAGCATCTAGTCCGGCGTTTATTACAAAAAAATCAGGGTTTTCTTTTTTTAAAGCAGTAATTGTTTTATCGAGTACCTGAGCATAGGAAGCAGGATCAACACTACCACCCCATTCGGTAGCATGATTTGGTTCATTGTAAATGATGACGTAGCGATTTTTAGTGGGCCAGTTGAGCTCATTTAAAAACGAAGCCCAGGCTTCTTCTTCTTTTTCATAAGGTTTGGCCCATGTATTACCTTCTGGTTTAGTAGCTATTCTGACTATTGGAATCAGATGAGATCGGCGAAGTTCATTAAAAAAAGTTTGCCAGCGATTTTTATCTCTTTGTCCACTTTCGATCAAAAAAGTAATATAACCCCAGTCCCCATTTTTATTTACCAAATTGGCGGTGTCTTTAACTTCTTCAGGTGAGCTGGATATGATGTGCATTCCAAATTTATTGTTTGGTACTAATAGAGGATCATAAGCGGCATGAAGGTGAGCTGGAAAAAGTATCAAAGGTATCAAAAGTATCAATAACCAGTAAACATAATGAATCAGATGTAAGAATCTCATAAACAGCGATCTTCATTTTATCATAGTTTGAGGCCAAGGCTTAATTTGATCTATTAGGATCTAGTTGACTTCGGGTTTTTTGTGGGTGTATAAATAATAGACCGAAATAAAACCGAATCATGTTTGCTGCTTTATATTATTTGACCCTATTATTGCCTGAGCTAGTTAGCTTATTAAAACATAAATATGAATAATCTATTTATTTCCTACCAATTACTTACTACTAACTACTTACTAACTATATGACTGATTTATATGAACCAATTAGAGTTTGGGCTTTGTTTGAAAATACCAAAGTTGAGCCATACATTTTTTTCTGGCGGGAAAGAAAGATCAAAATCGATTCAATAAATATGGTTCATACCAGTAAGTCTGAAGGAGGGGTGTTGTATCACTTTTCTGTTAGTAGTGGAGGTAATTATTATCGATTGCAATTTAACTTGGCAAAAATGAGATGGTTTTTAGAACAAGTTGAGCAATCAGATTAAAAATTTTATTTTTAGCAATGTTATTTGAGAGAAATTGTCAAAATTATTTGATTTCGTATCCCGGCGAAAGCCGGGATCTATATAAATAAATTATGGAACTTGGTGGATATATGTATATTATGGCAAGCCAAAAAAATGGCACGTTGTATGTTGGTAAAGCAGAGAACCTTGTTAAAAGAGTTGCTGAACATAAACAAGATGTAGTGGATGGATTTACTAAAAAATATCATGTGCATACATTAGTTTATTTTGAGTCATATGAACAGGTTGAAGGAGCTAGTTTGAGAGAGAAGCAATTAAAAGAATGGAAACGAATTTGGAAAATCCAGCTGATTGAACAAAGTAATCCTGAGTGGAGAGATTTATTTGAAGATTTACTTAAGGGTTAACCGTACACCGATAAAAGTCGCTGTCTATATAGATGGCTATAGTTAGCAATTGTATATAGGTAATTGTTTTATATAGATTCCGTTTTTCAACGGAATACGGGGTTAGAAAATTGGATTTAATTTTGGAAGAGATATTTTATTTGACACCGGGTATTGGTACTTATTTTTAATTATTGGTTTATTTTACAGAAAGGAGGCATATGTTAAACGAATTACCTGGAGTAGTAAGTTTTTTTGAATTTTTTGGTTTGTGTTAAGGAGTTATGGTATGGCCGGATGGCAAAAGAAGATTATTTTTCATATAGATTTTAATTCTTTAGACGACCGAAGGGAGGCGCATGAATTAAAATGACTAAGATTATTTTTCATATAGATTTTAATTCATATTTTGCAACAGTTGAGCAGCAAGCGAATCCCCTGTTACGTGGAAAACCCATCGGTGTGACTGGAGGTGATCGATTGGAGAGGACTGTTTTGGGGGCTGTTTCTGTTGAAGCTAAAGCTAAAGGTGTGCGTGGAGGGATGACTTTGGCTGAGGCCAAAGAGTTGTGTCCAGATATTATTCCGGTAAGAGGTGACAGCGATAAATATCTGGATTGCACAAAGCGGTTTATCAATATTCTAAAAAATTTTTCTCCCACTGTGGAAGTATTTTCAATAGACGAGGTTTTTTTAGAACTGCCCATTGCTAGTCTTGGTTTAAAGAGAGGAGATCATCCATTTAAAGAGTACAAACAGTTGTTTACCTTGGGTGAAAATATTAAAGAGCAGATAAAATCTAAGGTGGGAGAGTGGGTGAGATGTTCGATTGGTATTTCTTACAATAAACGAATGGCCAAATTTGCTGGCAGTATGGTCAAACCAGACGGGTTAACTATAATTTCAGATGAAATAGCAGCCATGGATTTACTAGACCAGGCCGACTTAACTGATATTTGCGGAATTGGTTTTCGTACTCGGCGAAAACTGCATCAGATAGGTGTTACCTCTTTTGCCGAATTAAGACAGGTTCCATTGGAGTATTTACTGGCGACATTTAAAAGTTATGGCAAGATTTTATATGATATCGCACGAGGGATCGATGAGACCAATTTAGTGACTTTTTATGAAAAAGAAGAAGTGAAGTCGGTAGGACATCGGCATACTCTGTCTCATGATACTTCCGATGTTGTCAAAATCCAGCAGTTATTTTTAAAATTGGCGGAGATGGTAGCTAAAAGACTGAGGGCGAAAAATTTAGTAGGGAGGACGGTCACTATTTGGTATCGAGCGGCTTTTGACAAAAATTATTTTGAGAGTACTGGTGACAAATTTTACAGTGAAGGAATACAGGGGACATTGGCTTACTCCAATAATGGATTAAAGATTTATCATCTAGTTTGGAGGCTTTTTTCCGAGATTTGGCAGGGTGAAAGTATCCGAATGGTAGGAATTTCGGTGTCAAATGTTAAAAATGTTAATCCAGAAAATGTTAGTTTATTTCCAGAAGTGGAGCGAGATAAAGTTATTACTATGACTTTGGATAAAGTAAACGATCGGTTCGGGGATTTTACATTGCAAAGGGGCTTTTTAGCTGGTTCTTACAAAATGAAGCGAATGCCAAATCCGTTTTTATCAGATCGGAGATTTAAAATTTAGTTGAACACTAGTTTGATGATGGTAAAGCTGGAGGCGAAGGAGGTGTTCCGAGAGGTGGAGGAATGACTATGGATTGAATTTGATAATTATCAGATACTTTCTTGAGATTGATTATTAGAAATTCGCCAATTTTGATGTCAGCCGCTGTGGCTTGGGTTGATGGTTTTCCACTTCCTGGTTGCTTGGAAATTCCAGTTTGATTTGTCAATCGAAATGTGGCTTCTACTCCGTTGGCATTTTTTACTGTAACTGATTCTGGGGAAATTTTTGTTACTTTGGCGTTAATCAAAGCGGTTTGTTCCAAAAAAATTGACTCGTCAGTGGTTGATTTTGCTATGTCGGGGTTATCCATCTTGGTAGGATTTTTTTTGAGTAGAATTTGAGAAATGACTAAACCAAGTACAATTCCAATAGCTAGACTGCCTATAACGGTAAGTGTTAATTGAACAGGAGTTTTTGATTTATTATCAGAGGACATTCTATAGTAATTGTTGACTATTTAGATAGGCTTGTCAATAAGAGATTACTTTTTTTCTTCCTGATGAATACGTAACAGAGTTTTTATGACAGTGTCCGGATTTAATGAAATACTTTCAATTCCTTCTTTGACTAAAAATGCTGCAAAATCCGGGTAATCAGATGGTGCTTGGCCACATATACCGATGTATTTTCCACGGTTTCGGCATTTTTTAATAACCATTCGGATTAACTCTTTGACAGAATCATCATTTTCGTTGGCAATTGATCTGATCTTTTCGTTGCCATCCCGGTCGATACCCAGAGTTAATTGACTTAGATCATTTGAACCGATACTCATACCGTCAAACAGATCCAAGAAATGGTCAGCAAGTATGACATTTGCCGGTATTTCGCACATGACATAGATGTGTAAAGATGGATCCTTTTTTCTACTAAGTCCATGTTTTTCCATTAGATCTATTACTTTTTTCCCTTCTTCTACAGTCCGACAAAAAGGAACCAGAACCATTGCATTTTGCAGACCATACAAGGAACGAACTTTTTTAAATGCTTCTATTTCTAAGGCAAAAGATTGAGCAAAGTCTGGTGAATAATAACGAGATGCTCCTCGCCAGCCAATCATCGGATTTTCTTCTTTTGGTTCATATGCATCACCTCCAAGTAAAGAACGATATTCATTTGTTTTAAAATCGGATAGTCTGACAAGTACCTCGTGTGGATAGAAGGCGGCGGCTATTTTAGCTATACCAAATGCTAAATTATCAATGTAAAACTGGGTTTTATTTTCCCAGCCAACAGTTTTAGAATCAATTTGTTTTTTGAGCGATGATTCAAGATTTTGGTAATTTATTAAAGCTTCTGGGTGTATTCCTATATTTGATGCAATGATAAATTCTTCTCGAGCCAGACCCACTCCCTGATTTGGCAAAAAGGATTTTTCAAAAGCAGTATCGGGTGTAGCAATATTGACCATGATTTTGGTTTTTGTTTCAGGTAGAGATTTTATATTAGTTTCATTGATTTTAAATTTTAATTCACCGTCAAAAACTATTCCTTCAGAACCGGTGGTGTCAACTGTAACCATTTGACCGGTTTTTAGAGTTTTTGTGGCATTTTCTGAGCCAACGATACATGGTATTCCAAGTTCGCGCGAAACGATTGCTGCATGGGATGTTCGGCCTCCTTTATCAGTTACAATAGCCGAAGCAATTTTCATGATTGGCTCCCAATCCGGATCAGTTTGAACGGTAACCAATACTTCGCCTGATTTGAACTCCTTAATTCCAGCTGGAGTGAGGATTACTCTGGTTTTACCAGTAGCAATTTTATTACCAACTGAAGCCCCTTTGACTAATTCTTTAGAGGAACCAAGTCGTTGATATTCTTTTATTTTTGAAAAATCACGTTCGGCGTGGATCGTTTCTGGTCTGGCCTGAACAATGTATAAATGCCCGGTTTGACCATCTTTGGCCCATTCCATATCCATAGGGGTCCATTTGCCGTTTTTCTCAGAATAATGTTTTTCAATTTCAACTGCCCATGAAGCTAACTGAAGAATCTCTTGGTCTGAAATAACAAATTTATTTTGTTCGGAAAGAGATGTCTCAACAATTTTAGTAGGGTGATTGCCGCTGTCATAAATCATTTTTTTATTTTTAACACCCATCTTTTTGGAAATAACTGGTTGGTAATAATGTTTTTTGAAAAGTAAAGAATGCTTAGCAATTTTATTTAATGTTGGTTTGAAGACAATAAATTCATCGGGTGTCACTGCCCCTTGGACAACCATTTCACCCAACCCCCATGAGCCATTGATCAAGACTACATCTTTAAAACCTGACTCGGTATCCAGTGAAAACATAATTCCAGAACAGGAAAGATCTGATCTGACCATTTTTTGGACACCAACGGATAAGGCTACTTTAAAATGGTCAAACTGTTTATCAATTCTGTAAGAGATTGCTCGATCGGTAAAAAGAGAAGCCATGGCTTTTTTACTGGCTTCAAGTATGGCATCGATGCCCCGAATGTTTAGATAGGTTTCATGTTCACCTGCAAATGAGGCTCCTGGGAGATCTTCTGCTGTGGCGGAGGATCTGACAGCAAAATCACTGTGAGAACCGTATTTTTTCTCCGCTTGTTGGTGGGCTTTTTTGACTGCGTCAATAAGTTGAGATGGAAATGGTGTGGAAACAATTTTGTCGCGGATTTTTTCGGCTTTTGATGCCAATTGACTGAGGTTTTTTGGATCAAGATCAGAAAGAGTCTCTTTAATGAATTCTTCAAGGCCAGTCGATCCTAAAAAAAACCGATAAGCTGCAGCTGTTATCGCGTATCCTCCAGGTACCGGGACACCTTTTTTACCCAAAGTGGAGATCATTTCGCCTAATGATGCATTTTTGCCGCCTACTTGGGGTACGTCTTCAATTGAAAGATCTTCAAAGGGAATAGTTAGTTTGGAAGATGTATCCACTCTTATACTGTAACAAATTTGTTAAAAAAGCAAAAGTGAGATAAATCACAGTTTTTTTAGATAGTGGCTATTTTGATTGTATTGGTGGTGCCTGAAACACCAGCTGTCAGTCCTGTCACAATGACTAATTTATCACCTTTTTTAAATTCATCCAGGCTTTGCACTTCATTGAAAATATGTTCAACAAAGGTATTAAAATTGGTGGTTGGTTTGACAATAATTGGTATGACTCCCCAGACCAGATTGAGTTGGTTTTTGGTTAGCTCATCATGTGTTACAGCGATAATCTTAGTGTCGGGTCGAAAGGCTGAAATAATTTGAGCAGTTCTGCCAGTAGCTGTGCCAACAACTATCGCTTTAGCACCTACTCTGTAGGCAAGTGAACAGGCTGAAGCTGCTATTCCATACAAGGCTAAATCACTTTCCATAATTCTTTCCCAATTGATTTTAATATAATGTTTCTGCTCTGGATTGGATTCAACAGTCTGAATAACATGATTCATGGTTGAGACAGCTTCAAGAGGATATTTTCCAGAGGCTGATTCAGCGGAGAGCATGACACAATCTGCCTGATCCATGACTGCTGTAGCAACATCTGAGACTTCAGCTCGGGTTGGACGGGGATTTTCTGTCATAGATTCCAGCATCTGGGTTGCGACAATAACTGGTTTCTGCAGTTGTCGTGCTAATTTAATAATTTTTTGCTGAACTATGGGGACAGTTGTATTGTCTGTTTCGATGGCTAGATCTCCTCGAGCCACCATCACCGCATTGGCCTCTTTTAAAATCTCTTCCAGGTTTTCAACTGCTTCATTTTTTTCGATTTTGACAATAATTTTAACTTTTGGATTGTGTTTTTTAATTAACTCTTTTAGTGGTTTAAGATCATCAACTGTCTGAACAAAAGATAAGGCGATGTAGTCAACATCATGTTGAAGTGCAAATACAGCGTCGTCATGGTCTTTTTGGGTAAAGGCGGCGCCTTTTAGAAGAGTATCAGGTACATTAACACCTTTGTTGGAAGAAACAATTCCGTCATTGACAGCTGTTGTGCGAATAGTTTTTCCAACAACATCATTAACTGTCAGTTCTACCAGACCATCATTCAAATATATTCTTTGACCTTTTTTTACAAACGGAGAGAGATCAAATTGCATTGGTAATTCATGGAAGTGTTCGGCATTTAATACTAAATCAATTTTCTCGCCCTTTTTAATTGGCCTGACGCCATCGATTTTACCCAAACGAAGTTTGGGCCCTTGCAAATCGGCAAATACCATCAAAGTCTTGCCTATCTCTCTAGAAATAGAACGGACGTATTTAATCTGATCAGCTTTTTCTTCATGGGCACCATGGGACATGTTCAGTCGGACAATATCCATACCTGCTTTGGCCAGTTTGGTCATGGTTTCTTTATCCCATGAAGCGGGGCCAATGGTACAAACAATTTTAGTGCTTTTAAATGGCTGGTTCATACATTAATCCTATAACTAATTATATGTTTTCTGACACTAAATATCAATTGTTTTGTCATATCTATTAGACATTTGACATTAGACATTTGACATTCAATGTAATACTGTATATCCAATAAAGTATGAATGCAATAGTTACAGGTGGGGCTGGTTTTTTAGGCAGTCATTTATGTGATGCTTTGATTAAAAAAAGGTATCAAGTAATCTGTATTGATAATTTACTGACAGGTAGTAAAGATAATATCTCTCATCTGATATCCCATCCTGATTTTCGATTTATCAATATGGATGTATTAAATATATCTGAAATCGAAATTGATCAGGTTGACTTTATTTATCACCTGGCGTCTCCGGCTTCACCCAATAAAAACTCAGAAAAAAGTTATCATGCTTTAGCATTTGAAACCATGCAAGTAAATACAATGGGGACTTGGGCTGTTTGTGAATTTGCTCTGCTGAAGGGGGCTAAAATGCTTTTTTCCTCGACCTCTGAATCTTATGGAGAGCCGTTAGAACATCCTCAAAAAGAGAGTTATAGGGGGAACGTTTCGACGACTGGTCCGCGAGCAGTCTATGATGAAGCCAAACGATTTGGAGAAACAATTGTCTCAGCTTATACCAGAGACAAAATGCTGGATGGAAGAATAATCCGGATTTTTAATACCTATGGTCCGCGAATGGCTCTGGATGATGGCAGAGTAGTGATTGAATTTGTCAAAGCAGCTTTAAAAAATGAAGGATTACCTGTCTTTGGTGATGGTAAACAAACCAGGTCTTTTTGCTATGTCTCAGATCTGATAGAGGGTATTGTCAGGACTATGGAAACCGATCAGACAAAAGGAGAAGTTTTTAATTTAGGAAATCCCCATGAATTTACTGTTTTAGAGTTGGCAGATAAAGTAATTGCCAAAACTGGATCTAGATCTCAGCCAGAAATTAAAGAAAAATTACCTCAAGATGATCCCTCTCGTCGATGTCCGGATATATCCAAAGCCAAACAAGTGTTAGCCTGGGAACCGCATATTGAATTGGAACAAGGACTGGATTTTTTAATTGAAGATGTTAAAAAAAGGTTGAGTATTTAGTAGTCAAAATCAGCAAATTCCGGTTTACCCAGTCGATTTCCTTGAGGAATATTATTTAATTTACCTACGTCGTCGAGACTCATCTCAAATTCTGCAGCAGCCAAATTTTCTTTTATTCTATCCTCACTGGTAGAACGGGGTAAAACGATGATATTTTGTGAAATAGCCCAATTTAAAACAATTTGGCCCAATGTTTTATCGTATTTTCTAGCTAACTCATTGATTAGACGTATATCAAAGTCAACTCCTCCTTTGATAGTGGAGTAAGAGGTTGTCGTAATGTGATGTTTGTCTTGAAAACCCCGCAAAGCCTTTTGGTTAAAAGAGGGGCGAAGCTCTATCTGATTATTGGTAATTTCTACCCCAGATTTTAAGACGTCTTCCAAATGGTGCTGGGTAAAGTTTGAAACACCGATTGCTTTGATGACTCCTCGCTTTTTAAGTTCATTCATGGCCTTGAGTGATTCGACCATATCATAGTCACGGTTTGGCCAATGGATCAGAAGTAAATCAATGTAGGGAATACCTAGTTCTTCTAAAAATCTTTTTCCAGATGCCAATATAGTCTCAGGTGAGAGATCGTCTCGCCAAAGTTTGGTAGTGAGTTGGTATTCTGCTCGTTTGAGGCCACTATCTTTTAAAGCTCTAGCAACCTGCGCATGGTTGCCATAGCGGTCAGCAGTATCAATGTGCCTATAGCCAGCTTCAAAGGCTTTTAATACTGAGTTGTAGCAATCAACTCCTTGTAGTTGCCAGGTACCAAAACCGATCAGTGGCAGTTTGACTGAATCGTTTAACTGGATAAATTTCATTGGGTACATTCTTGCAAATTTAGTTGATTTTGTCAAAAGAACTTAGCTGTGTTTAGAGACAGCAAACAGGTGTAAAGTAGTTAACAGATTTCTCCTTTTGAGCCTTGATATTGTATATCGGTTAACATTTAACCTAATTCTTACATTAGTTTAATACGATAAAAGTTACTTACTAAATATCAAAAATGTACCAAAAAATAATAAATTTATTTCTGTTGTTAATAAGTTTTTTGGGTATATTGTCTTTAACAGCAAAGTCAGTATATGCCGAGATTCCAGCTATCCCATCTACAGACCCAAATTATTCACAGGATGTTGAAACATGGTGGAATAGTCATCCCATGAATCCTGATAATGCCTCTGGATATTCAATTGGCTATGTTCCAAATCCTCCAACGGTTATAGAAGTTGCACCCGATGGAGGATGTGATAACGGTACAAATATTCAGGATGCTATTGATAATCTCCCCGCTATTCCCACCCAAGGATATACAATCCAGCTGGAAGCAGGAACTTACTGTGGGGATGTCCAGCTGACAAATGACTATTCTGAAAGTGGTGGCACTTTTACCCAAACTCTTAAACGAGATAACATCCATATTCTAGGAGATCCTGATGCAGATACTATCCTAGAAGTCAGTTATGCCTATGCTACCGCTGATGACTATAGTGATGATTGGGAATCCAGAGAAGAATTTGAGATTTTAGGCTGTCCGGAATCAGCTGATTATTCAGGATTTTCTGGGGCTAGAAATCCCGCCAGCGCTCTTCATGAAAAATCAAACCATTGTATCCAAAATCCAATCAAAAATATTTACATTAAGGATGTTATTTTTGATGGAGATGCCACTTCCCATATCTTAGTTCATTTAGCTACTGCCAGAGATGTTGTTATGGATAATGTAACTATCCGAAATTCTTCAGGTACAGGTGTTGGTACTCATGATGGTAGTTTGTATGGCATTGCTACACTCACAAACTTTTGGTGTCGTGGATGTACTTTTGATGCAGATGAAGAGTACCAGTCTTATTTAGATGGTCTCCATGGGGGAGGGATTATATATTCAACAGTAAAGCGCGGTACGGCAACGGGTGGATTTCTTTATTTAACCAATGACGATTTTACCCGGGACCGTGATGGCGATGGAGATGTGGATGAGAATGAATGGGGAGTGGCTCAATATGTTGTAAATTATAAGAACACTTTTGAAGGTAAAGAAGGATCGACCTATACAGGTATTAGTATGATGGCGGCTGATAGTTTAACAAAAGGAAACCTGGTTAATGGAAAGGTTACTCAACTGCTGTATCTAAATCCCAAAAGTACCCGTATTGTCCAGTATGGGAGTGTAACTCCTTCAATTAGTCAGTTTCATTACACAGGCAACATCATCGCTGAAAATATAGTTCGCAGTGCAACCTATTTGGTTTACATAGATCAAGCCTCAGATGTTTGTACTCCGGGTGGCAACGCAAGTACATATAATGCTGATAAGTGTGCCACAATTGGAGAAAATACTATTCGTGGAAATGATATTTATTCCCATACTAATAGCCAATTTATTAGAGAAGGATGGGAAACAACCTATGATGGTCCAGATTTAATTTTGCCGAGCACCCTTTCAGATAATTGTGCAAACGGTGGTCAGTTTGCAGATGGAGATACACCCGGATCATCTGGTAATGAACATCCAGCCGTTAGTACTAGTACTGCATGCAGTAGATCTATTCCTGTAGGCCCACTTTCTTCAGCTAATAATATTGTCTCCAATCCCTCCTTTGAAACTGTTTCAACTTTCCCGACCAGTTGGCAACAGCGCTCGTCAGCAAGTTCTGATACGACCCAGTTTTTCAGTGGATTAAGATCTTTAAAATTAACAGGAGCAGCCAGCAATGTCTATGTAAATTATACCGGGAATTTAGTAGCTTCACTTGAAGGAAATACTGATTATTTTATCAATGCCCGAATAAAAGCTTCAACAATACAAACCACTGCAAGTTCCTATGCTCGATTGCGTTTTACTGATATCACCAATGGTTCAACCCAAACCAATACTGCAAATATTAATAAAACAGCCGACTACTGGCAGTACGTCACGATGAAATTGACTACTGCAGCATCCACATCAAATGTTCGACTAGATATTCTACATACTTTTGAATCTGGAGATGCTGTTTATGTGGATGATGTTGAATTTTACAAGGTTTCAAATCATGCACAAAATATATCTCAACCTACAAAGAATGATTCTACCAGTCCAACAGGAGGAATTACGGGACCAACAACTACGACATCTTTTTCACCAACACTGACTTTATCAGGTTCGGATAATTTTGACTCTTCAAGCTATCTTCATATGCAAATTTCCGAAAATTCAGACTTCTCAGGAGCGAGTTGGCAATGGTATTCAGCCACTCCAACTTTCAATCTTTCTTCAGGATTAGGTACAAAAACTGTTTATCTTAGATTCCGTGATGTACACCAAAATATTTCATCCACCTATTCACTGGTAGTCGTAGTAAGTGAGGCAGCTGCAGTTTCTAATAGTTTGAGTGCTCCTTCCAATGATTCGTCTCCTTCAGTCAACTCTTCAAGTTGTTCAGCCACAGCTCCTACTGGAGTACCGGATATGTTTCAAATAGATAGTACTGCCAATAATGCTAAGATCTTTTTTGCTCCCGTGGTCGGTGTAAATAAGTATCAGATTGCTTACGGCTATAAAGAGGCAGAGGATCGATTTATAACAGACGCCTCAGTTAGTGGTTTTCAGATCGGTGGTTTGGCCCCTAATACTGTTTATTATTTCCGAATGAGAGCCGTTAATGATTGTGTTCCGGGTAATTGGGGGAAAACAATGCAAATACGAACCAGTGGTAGCACTTCTCATAAAATTGCTTTTTATAAATCGCAAAAACCAGTTGTATCTCGAGTCAGTATGGCTTTTCTAGCACAAAAAAATGTTGGGTCAAAACCTGCTATGTCTGGCACTCCAACTTCTGCATCCGCACCAGTAAAGAATACTCAGTCAGCAGTATCTCAACCTCCCGTTATCCCAGTGGTTTCAGAGCAATCTTCTCCAGCTCAATCATCCGCGACAAAAACGAGTTGGTTGGGTTCAGTTGTAAGTAGCATTAAAAAAATATTTGGGTTTTAAAAGAAAAAGGTTTTTTGGGTTTGATATCCACCTGTTTTAACCTTTAATAAATTGCTCCAGGGGCCGGCCGTACAGCCATTTACACCTCGAATGCGGACATAATAAGTGGTTTGGGGATGAAGCTGATGAATAGTTCTTTCATATATCCATGCTGGACCATCATAATCAAACAAATCGCCATAATGAAAAAAATCGGGATTATTAGTATATTCGATCCCATATCCAGTAGTCCCAGGTATTGTCGTAAAGTAAAGCGTTACTGAAGTCCCCAAAGTATCTGCTTGAAATAAATGAGGTACGTTAGTAGGAGTGATATCTTGGCAAATCGGCGCAGACTGGTTAGCTGAAGCAGAAGTCAGAGGAACGTTGGTTGGAGGACAGTCAATAAGAGATCCATTGTTAACCAAACTGCCGTTATCATTGTACGTCAAGGTATAGCAATTGGTTGTTAAGGTGGCATTATTGTTTATAGTTAGCGATGCCGAAGCTAAATTGGAAGTTAAGGATGGATTGTTACTTGCTGAAGCAATAATCAGTCTAGTGAAAGGGTCTGGAACCGCGTTGATATCCCAGTTGGCAGCTGTTTCATTATTAGTGGAAGTTGATCCATCCCATGTGGCTTGAGTATGCCTGCCTGCAGCCAGATCGGCTATTTCATCAGCGGATAGAGCTCGGGTATATACCCGGACTTCGTCGATTTTCCCATTAAAATTGTAATTGGTGCTGCCATTACCATGTTCGCCAATTTTTGTGTTTTGTGAAAGTCCGGTGTATACAATAGAAGTTGTATTGGTAGACTGTGTATCTAAAACACCGTCAATATATATTTGTTGATAATAATTTCCAGAAACTTGATGGACGACATATGCTACATGTCTCCATCCTGTTCCGGCAATATCTACGCCAGAACCAGTGCCTATCCAGGTGGTTCCATTATAAAACTGGCCGGTGGTTTTTTGGCTTGAACTGTCATCTGCTCTTAATAACACATGATCCCCAAGAGAGATTATTTCAGCTCCGCTGGTATCTTTGGTGTTTAAGTTTACCCAGGCTGTTAGGGTGACTATTTGGCTTGAATTAGTGATTAGTCCTGAAACTGCTACATCATCATCAGTTCCATCAAAGTTAAGAGAACGTAAATCTGGAAATGAGGTTGTAGGAACATCGGTGTTTGGTTGGGGCCCATTTTGACTACCACCTGAACCACTTGGGGTTCCATTGTTGCCGTCACCGCTGCTGTCGATAACAGTTGAACCGGTAACTGTTTCATCCATTTTCCAGTAAGCTGCCATCTTATCAGTGGCGCTGGTTGCTAATACCGATGAGTGAAAAAAGACAAAGAAACCTAGAGAGAAAATTCCCATTAGGATTGGTTTTAGATTGAATTTTAGATAATCGCTGGCTCGATTACTAATCATAGGGTATACTTCAATCTTATTATATATAGAAGTTTTATTCAATTATTGGCAGTCTTGAAAACCTTCACATAAAGTAACATCATCAACCCACCCTAGTTCACCTGTTGCCAGAGTATAAAGGATATCTATTCGGCCAGAAATAAATTTGGCTGGTGTAGTAAAGGTCAAAGATTTTTTTACCCAATCTGTTGAACCTTTGACATATTCACCAAGGCCAATTACAGATACTGATGGTTCTATTTGTACCATCCGGATGGCTAGTCCTTTAGAAACTATATTCTGAGTTTTTACCCAATAACTCATCGTATAGGTTGTAGAAGGCAGAAGAGTTATAAATTGCCTGGTATAGATATCGGCTGGTCCCGCTATTTTAAGTGAGGTTGAACCACTGACAAATGTCGATGTATCCAAAACAGCTTTATTGAGTGACCAGGGGAAACTGCCCAGCTCAAATGAACTATTAATAATTATATTATTGTTTCCAGGATTTGTAGGAGGGGATGGTAGTGGTGATGGAGTTGGGCTAGGTGTAGGTGTAGGTGTAGGTGTAGGTGTAGGTGTAGGTGTAGGTGTAGGTGTAGGTGATATTGATGGCGTTGGAACGACTGTTACGCAAAGTGGATTGTTAATGCAATTGTTAATGACTGTATTTGGTCCCTCTATTGTTCCATACTGATTGGGCACTTCATTGACCAGTTTAGAGAAGATATTTGAGTTTTCTACCGTATTTCCGATAACCATATATTTTCCCTGCTTTGCGCAGTTTATAAGCTTTGGACAGGTCGGTGATGAGGCTACTTCGGCCAAATATTTAACATTCTTGGTCTTATTGAAAAGCACCTGATTATTGAAAAACTGATATGTTAATTTTGGATCAATATTGGAGCTTTTACTATCAAAATCCGCTAGTATCTGAACAGATTGCAAAAAGTTGTTGTTAATAACAAGAATATCTCTGCCCGATGCAGCAATACCTGAATAAAGAGGAGTAGTAAAGGTGTTATTTGCTACCACAATATGATTGCCAGTTCGTTGTTCATTAATATCGATAGAGCCACTGTTGTCATAATCCCGAGATAAGTCATCATTGGTCAAAAAAAGAAATCCGCCTGAACCGAATTTACCATTAACTGTTGAGTTGATTACGCCACCGCCATGGAGTCCATCAAGATAGAGTGCATAACGCTCATTTCCAGCAAAAGTAGTGTTTCTAAACCAAATATTATCCAATACTGCATTACCAGATACCAAGCCTCTGTGATGTTCTCGGGGGTCTACAAAGTTTTGAAACACAACATTATCGAATATGATATCTTTAGCAGCTGCTAGATTGATTCCATCTAACAAAGTATTTTGACCATCAAAAGTAAGTGAATTGAAGTACAAATTATGTGTACGGCCGGATGTTACGCAGGTTATTGCGGTTGGATTTTTTTTAGCTACCTGAGCCGATATCGTTGCGTAGTTGGTTGCTTCTTCACACCCGGCAATATCTATTTCGGCGGTTAAACGAATGATGGGATTCCCTTGACCTAAAAAATGAATATTTTTTTTGCCTACCAATCTAAATGTTCCTGAATAGGTGGCTTCCGGAAAGATCAATGTTCCCCCCGATGCAGGCAATGAGTCAATTGCTGATTGAATATTACCATTAAATTCATTTAATACATCAATCTGATTGGTAGGAGAGGCGATTTCTGGTCGATAAGCCGGAGATTCACTATTAAATGGATGTGTGTCCCACCAGCTTTTAACATCAGTAGCATAGTTTATGGGTAAATCTGGTACCCCATCCCAGGGTAATGGGGTAGATGCTTTTACTGATGAATGATTGGTAGGAAAAAGTGTAATGACCACGAGACAAAGTGCAAAATGACCTAGAATTGTTTTTGTGATGCTTTTTTTCATCATTTACTTAAACCATATAGATCATCAATATTCTGTGAAATGCTTAATAGTTTGCTTAGTAGTTTTTATTTATATTATAAGTTTTTAGGAGTTGCTTTGAGATTTATCGGAAGATGACAACTATTCTGCTTGATAATGCAGAAAAAGTTTTTTGATTGACTGTCTAATGGCTAAGTTTTTTTCATGCAAAACACTCTGTTTTAAGTGATTTATATCGGGGATAATAATCCTTTTGCCTTCAAATCGGATCAAATATTGTGATGCTAAATAGGCAAGCTGGGAATTTACAGATTCTCGAGTGAGCCCCAACCAATTGCTAATCGCATTTTGAGATAAAACTACCTCAAACAATGTTTCATTGTTTTGTGGTTTTCCAAAATAACCAGCAAAAAAACAAAGCCCATATACTAATCTGGTAAGGGCGTTTTCCAAAGTGAAGTAAACTAATTTTTCTTTTAGTAAGGTGGTCTCCTGTAAAACATAAGCTAGTGTAGTTTTCATGAATACAGGATCACTATTTAATGTTTTAAGAAAAATATCCTGAGGAATTTCCATAACCACGATGTCAGTTAGTGCTTCATATGTGAAATGGATGGGCGAATTATTGATCGAGGCAGATAGAGGGAGAAAGCTGGATGGATCAAATAATGAAACATAGAGCATGTCACCATTTGGACTGGAGTAGTATTTTTGAACAAACCCTTCTTGAATCCAGTAAACAATACGTCTTCTTTTGTCTTCCGGGGATAAAATAATGTGGCCTTTTTTTATTTTTCGGATAGGAAAATCCGTAAAAAGCTCTTCAAATGCCTTCATGGCTAGGTATTTTATCACAAGCCCTATAATTAATTGTAAGAATTGACAATTTTCTTACAAAGATAAACAATAAGACCTAACGTGATATTACTAATCTTCATAAATAAAGTATCTCTAGTTTTCGCAGGTGTTGTCTTAGTTTCAATTTTTTTAACTCCTACAATCGTCCGGGCTCAGATTGCAGAAGGAAATCCAGCAAAAATTGCTTCAAACCAACTTTTGATTAAATTTGATAAATCTTCATCGGAACAGTTAAAACAGAGAATTGAAAAAACTGCTGATAAAAAGATTGATTTTGATGAAAATTCGTCTGAACAAACCGGATTGTCTGATTTTGATAGATATGCACAGCAGAACAATATTAAAAGTATCAGGCCTTTGGTTCATTCTGTGAAGGGAGATAATCAAAATGTAGGTATTTTTAACTGGTTTTTGATTGAAATACCAGGAAAGAATGATTTTATAGATCAGCAGGATTTAGAGTATCAAAATATTGAAAATATGACCCATCAGATCAAAAATATTCCAGGTGTGGTATCAGTAGAGAAAAATTATATTTTTACAGTCAGTTATATTCCTAATGATCCCAGTTACTCGAATCAATGGCATTTACCCAAAATTGGAAATCCAGAGGCAATTGATAGAGGGGTAGGTATTAATTTTACCAGCTCGCCTAAAGTGGCCATTTTAGATTCAGGAATCAATTGGGCACATTCTGATCTATCAGCGCATGTTATTAGTAATATCGATATGGTCGGTTCACAGTATGGAGCTTCAGATTATTTAGGCCATGGTACTCATGTAGCCGGTATAGTCGGCGCGGTTTATGACAATTCTATTTATGGTGTAGGTATAACACCATTGGTTTCTTTGATGAATATTAAGGTTATCCGTGACAACGGTAGTGGTAGTGGCAGTGAGTTAATTAGTGGTCTTGTTTATGCCGCAGATCATGGTTCAGATGTGATTAGTATGAGTTTAGGTAATGGTGGGAATTGCCCATCCTCTGTACAGGACGCCATAGATTATGTTTATGAAGCCGGAAATGTTGTGATAGCTGCAGCGGGTAATGATAATTTACAAGGTTTGAATTGGCCTGGAAGCTGTAATCATGTAATTTCAGTTGCTGCTACTGATAGTAATGACGCCAAAGCCTCATTTTCCAATTATGGAAATTTATCTGGTAACTTTGTGGATGTTTCGGCTCCGGGTAATTTGATCTATTCGACATTAAAAGACGGTACTTTTGGTGTAATGTCTGGAACTTCAATGTCAACTCCAGTCGTATCCGGAGTTGCGGCTATGATGCTGTCTACAGGAATGCCGCCTTCAGATAATGATCAGCTGGAGCGAATTTTATATACCACGGCAGATAAGATATCCCAAACAGGTAATTATTGGCGTTATGGTCGTGTTAATACCATGAATGCCATGAGATATTTATCAAAGCAGAGAGATGGGCTTAAAAGTTACTGGACGATGGATCAGGCGGGAAGTACTCTGACAGATCATATATCGTCTAACAATGGGACGGTTGTTGGGACAACATCTGTTTCTGGTAAACAGAAGTCCAGCCGTGATTTTACTGGACAAAATCAGTATATTACTGTATCAAATATTGCTGCCTATTCAACAACTGCTATGACTGTTTCAGCCTGGATTAAGCCAGACACATCTATGCTGAATAACAATACATGGGCGTCCATTTTTAATCGTCGGAATAGTTCCAATGAAGGGGGCATGACGCTTGAGTTTAATGCAGATGGTCAGCATTCAGCGGGAACTATCGATTGTGACCTGGATTTAGATGTAGCAGGGGGGCGCTTGACATATTATCGTCTGATCAGTACCAGTCAGGTTCAGGCCAATCAGTGGAATCATGTTGCCTGTGTGTATGATGGTTCAAAAGCATCAATTTATATTAATGGGGTTCTAGCTGGACAGGGAAATCAGATCGGTACCATTCATCAAGCCAGTAATCTTAATATTCAGATTGGAAGAAATCTGATAAGCGGAGAGAGCTTTGAAGGAGAAATCGATGAGGTCGGTTTTTGGGCTAGAGCACTGGATGAGAAAGACATTAAAGAGTTGTATGAAGGATTCAATCCCAACAGTCCTATTAGATTAACGGCATTTGGTACCTGTTATAATGGCAATCCGGCTATTGATATGGATTTTAATGACATTGAGCCATCAAATTCATCACTTGTATACGCCCGGATCATATCACCAAATGTATTTTACAATTCTCAGGGGGTCAGTAAACTTTCATCAAGGCCATTATTAATAACCTCAGCTGAGGCCAATCTTACTCCTGGTTCAACATACCGGGTTGGGATTATATCCAGTGTTGGTATCCAGTCTCAGCAAGTCGATGTTGTAGTTCCTGCAAGTTGTCCTTAGTAAAATTTAGCTTCAAAAAAGATCAATCTTGAAGAATTTACAAAAACCAAAAAATTTTAGTCTCAAAAGTAATTTGGCACCCCACTGTTACAAGAATTGGAACCAGCTTCTAGGTTCAATTAGAGCATGGGATGAGTTACTTAAGGCTAGCTTCAGTCCAAAGCCAGCTCTCTACTACCATTAGGGATTAGAACGGGTCTTATAATTTGATTAAAATTTACGATTTCAGTATAATTCGCCCGTATGCCTGAGAATCTTAGAGCAAGAGAAAAAAGAATAGCAGCGGCTTCTTATAGTTCTTCGACCCCTTCTGAAACCATTATAGGTGCGATTGGTCTTCCTGATAATGTTGCTGGTTTAGTTATAGTTGATGTTGGTTCTGGGGCTTCCTCTATGGTTCGAGATCTTCGAGCTCGAGGAGCCGAAGCATACGGTGTAGATCCAGGTTATAAAAATGTAGATGCGCTCTTACGAACTGCTGGGCGGTACATTAGAGGGCTGGGTGTTAACTATGGAGCTGATGCAGTTAAAGTAAGGTTGCAAGCACTAGCCGAATTTCAAGCAGACCTTAAGCGAAATAAAGGGCACTATAAAACAGCTCTCGCTGGAGACTTGCCTTTTGAGGATGGTAGTGTAGATATTGTTTACTCTGAACTTGCAGTTTCCCATTTCCTTATTAGAGAAGATAGAGAAGTTTTCTTAGGAGCAGTAGATGAAGGATTAAGAGTTTTGAAACCAGCAGAAACGGGAATCGCTGCTGTTAGAAGGTCTTTAGTTTTGCACCCATGGAGGAGTCCGCAAGCATGGACCCCTCAAGCTCATGAAAATGGTACTGCACTTGAGGATTCTCTAAGAGAAAGAGGTATCCCGTTCTTTGTTGAACCAGTAGTTGGTGGATCTCCACGACTTAGAATAGTAAAACCCTAAAAAAGATTAGCCCGTCATATCAATCTAAAGCACGCCCAGAGGGATTAAGATCGCTCATTTCATTCGCTAACCTTCCTTCTCACTCCGTTCGAAGTCGAACCAGCTTAGTTTGTAATCAATTTTGGGTTGTTAGTTAAATGTGGTTAAAGATAAAAATTTAGTAAAGAGTTTAAATCGCTGTTTCAATCCGTCATTAGGAGTTAAAAATTTAAATTCAGATTAAAACCCGAATTTAAATTTTTAGCACGCCCAGAGGGATTCGAACCCCCGACCTAAACGTTAGAACCGTCTTGCTCTATCCAGCTGAGCTATGGGCGCGAGTGGATGATTCTACCATCCATTAACTATCAATTGAGTTGGATTACCGAATCATCCAACCCGAAGTCTTACTAGTATTTAGGTTTTTTAAAACTAAAAATGAGACTCCGTCTGTTATTTGTGTCGGAACTTGTATAACTAGGCTTCCTATCAGATCTTTATCTGATCTTATCCGATCTATCAGTATTATACCATTTGTGCGTAGAATTTGACAAAGTTTAGATCTTTTTGGTAACGTTTTCTTAATGAAAAAATTAGTGCTTTGTCTTGTTGCAGCAACAATTTATTTAAATCCGCTTTATCCAGTTTATGCAATTGACTCCAATAGCGCAATCAACCCAGATGATCCGCGGATTTTAAAATTAAAACAAGAAGAAAAGCAAAGAGCTGAGAAGATCAAAATGGAATCCGCTTCTAAAGAAGCATCGTTAAAGCTCAAATTGGAAAAAGAGCGCGAGAAAATAGCTTCCAGAGTAGGTGAGATGAAAGAAAAGTTTGCTTCAAAGGAAGCAGCTTTAAAAGCAAAATTGGCCCAGTTTAAAGACAAAGTGAAAGCGGAGCGGGCTGAAAAAGTCAGTATGACCCTGCAAACTATCAACTCCAATCGCACATCTGTGATGACCAAACATCTGGAGATTTTGACTAAAACTTTGAATACAATTGAAGATCGGGTCAATGAAGGTGCTGCTGCTGGTAAAAATGTTGATAGTGCCAAAACGGCAATATCAACAGCCAGATCGGCAATTGAAAAAGCTTCGGCTGCGGTCAGTGAACAAAGTAGTAAAGATTATGCTATCACAGTTTCCAGTGAAGAAACGGTTAAGTCTGATGCAAAAGCTGGGAGAGATATTTTACTAAATGATCTAAAATCTACACATGAGATGGTCAAACAAGCCAGAGAAGCTGTAGTAGCTGCTTTGAAAGCTGCTAAAGAAGTTTTGGGAGTTGCTGCGACACCAGCCGCTTCCGTATAGTAAAGATATGCCAGATCAGATCACATCTACTACTCCAAATACACCGCCAGTAGCACCAGCTATGCCTACACCTGCTACTAATGCTGTCAATTCTATGCCACCTGCGACTGGAGGATCTTCAAAAGGGATGTTATTGGTGATTGTGGCTGCATTTTTGGTTGTTGCTGTATTGGTTGGGGTGGGGATATATACATATATGACTATGAGAGAGACAAATCCAGCTTTTCATCAGGTATCTGAAAATATTCAGCAATCATTAGATAGTGCAGCTAATGATATTTCGGGTATTACTGATACCGATGTCAATGCTGATTTTTCCGAAGTTGACAAAGAACTTAACCAACTCTAGCGCGATCCTTGCAATTGTTTAGTACAGATATAAGATGAAGATTATCCTCAGTATTATTGCAGTCTTTTTGCTATTGGGAGGTGTAGGTTTTATTGCATACCAAAAAATTGGTGACATCCGACCAGCATTATTACCAGCCACCGGAAAATTAGCCGATTCTTTGACTCAAAACCAGCCAAATGTAGCGGTAGGTGATAGGGTAGATATGCCGCTGAAAGTTGCTGATGGCTTAAGAGTTGGGCTATTTGCTAGGGATTTGGGGAAAGCCCGTGGGATGGCTTTTAGCCCGGAAGGTGTACTTTTGGTATCTGATATGAATGGTAAAGGGACGATTTATGCTTTACCGGATAAAAATGGGGATGGGATCGCAGATGAGAAAATTGCGGTTGTCGAAGGACTTAATAACACCCACGGTTTTGCTTTTTATCAGGATAAGCTATATGTGACGGAAAAAACTCGGGTAAGTCGTTACAATTGGGATGGGGCTTTGTATAAAGCGACTTTTGAAAAAAAATTATTTGATTTACCCAATTCGAATGGACACTTTACCCGGACTATTGTTTTTGATAAAGCTGGAAGGATGTATGTTTCTTTGGGTTCAACTTGTAACGTCTGCAACGAAAAAGATCCCTTTTTTGCTTCAGTGATTGTTTCGGATGCTGAAGGTAAGACTCCTCAGCTTTATGCTAAAGGGTTGCGCAATAGTGTAGCACTGGCAATTGAACCAACTACGCAGGAGCTGTGGGGAGCAGAAAATGGGAGGGATCTGATCGGGGATGATATTCCACCTGAGGAGGTCAATATCATCAAAGAAGGTAAAGATTATGGTTGGCCGTATTGTTATGGAGATAAAGTACCCGATACCAAGTTTAGTGATCTTGCTATCACTCGTTGTCCGCAGACAGAGGGGATGATTTATGGCCTGCCAGCTCATAATGCTCCGCTTGGCATGGCTTTTGTGCCGGAAAATTTTAAACCTGAATGGAAAGACGATCTGGTAGTTGGGTTACATGGATCCTGGAATAGGTCCGCACCTGATGGATATAAAGTGGTGAGACTTGATCGTGAAGGAAACACCATCAAAGGGATGGAGGATTTATTGAGTGGATTTATCGTTAGCAGTAATGCTGAAGGCAGGCCGGTGGATGTGATTTTTGATCAAAAAGGTAATTTGTTTGTATCAGATGATAAAGCTGGAAATATTTATATAGTAAACAAAAAATAGGATAGACTGTAAATAAACGTTATTCCAGCCGAATAGTGGAAATTATCTCTTCTCCTTCTGTTTCAACCTTATCACCAGATTCATTACCTTCATTGGGGTTGTAAGGTTTTCCAATAATTTCGACTATTTTTTTATCGCTTGAGACAAAATATACGGGATAATTACTTGCTGCTCCGACATGATATGAACCGTCAAGTTTAACTGCATCGCCTTGTCTGACTTTAAAAGGAGAGATGGCACTGTTTTCAAAATCAAATATCATAATGTTGGCTTCTTCGAAATTATTTTCCTGAATTGTTTTTTTAATTTCCGGGATATGAATCATTTCAACATATTCTCTGGCTGTAAGGTGATTTGGATTGTCTCTAATAATAATTTGTAACGAACCCCCTATAAAAGGATCGGCATTTTGGTCTCTTAAACTGATATTGGGTAAACCATCTATATTATAGGCAATATCTTCTTCTACTGACCAGCCAGCTGGTATATCAAAGGATAATCCATACTCTCGATATGTTAGTTGAGACCAGTTTTTGTCTGACTCATTTAAAAATGCTGCTGAAGGTGTGGCTGAGGGCGGAACTGAATTTGGTGCGATTGAATCATTCGATTTGGTTGGTTTGTTGAGGGAATTGGAGAGGTAATAACCCACTGTAAATGAAGCAATTAGTAGAATTAGAAGAACTAGTATTAATAGAGGTGCAAATCCTTTTTCTTCGGACATTAATAATTATCATTTCAAATCAGAAGTTAAAGGTCAATAACTTAGACTTAAATTTATGAATTTTTTGTTTTTTGTAGTTTGATTAGGATGTTATTTATCTCCTGGATTCTAGTTTGTGCCAGATCAATTTCTTCGGCGGCTATTTTGTAGGCATTTTCAGATAAATATCCAACACTCATGGAATCACTTTTCTTTTTTAAGGCTTCAGCTAAAAAAGCTTTGGCCTCATCCAACTTTTTTTCCCATATTTTTATTTTTTGTTGGAGTAAGTCGTCCATTTGTGGAGTGAGAGAGTGGGATTAGATCATCCCTAGATCTTTTTTGATTTTTTCGATAATGTTGGTGATTTCTCGCTCGCGAGCCTGAGCCATTTCAATCTCTTCAATCGCCATTTTGTAGGCAGCATTTTCGGACAAATCACCCATCTGAGCTGCTTCACCTTTGCGTTTCATTGCATCTTCCAGTTTGGCCTGATTTTCCGCCAACTTTTTGGTCCACATCTCTAGTTTAGCTTGTTGTAAATTTTTATCCATAAAATAGGTTGGGAGAGAAGTATAGCGTATATTTATTAAAATTGCATCTGGAGAGGGTGAGGGGGATAAGACCATTTCATTCGCTAACCTTCCTTCTCACTGCGTTCGAAGTCGAACCTGCTTCCATTATTTAAAATCTGAAGGAATCATTTTATGTAGTAATTTTGTGATAATAAGTTAATTGGATAAATCGCAGATTTGATCACCTGCACTCTGCCTTTAAACAAAAAAATCGACCACAAGGGTCGACTTTTTTCTTTAAGAGCGGGTGACGCAAATTATTTCGAACCCCTACTTAACTGCATCATAATAGAACTTTCGAAGCTAATGGAAGCATACCAATCTCTCGAGGAAGAAGTACTATGAGTTCAAACTTTCCCAATTCGAAGCTTTTTGATGAAAAGACATTTTATCAAACGTTTTGTCGAGATCTTGAGGCTTGCCAGCAAGAAGTAGTGATAGAAAGCCCTTACATCACCTGCTTGCGGATGAAAACGTTTGATCGGATTTTTAAAAATTTATTAGAAAAAGGGGTCAAAATTTATATTATTACCCGAGATCCTAGAGAGCATGAAGATGGGTTGGAAATACAATCAGAAGAAGTAATATCTCATTGCGAACGGATTGGTGTGCAAGTCTTGTTATGTTTAGGAAATCATCATCGAAAACTAGCTATTATAGATAGAAAAATTCTTTGGGAGGGGAGCTTAAATATTTTATCTCAAACGTATAGCAGAGAAATTATGAGGAGAATTGAGGATGAAGTACTTACTTTAGAAATGTTTAATTTCCTAAAATTACCTAAATTTTTATTTTAAGAAACTTAAAAAGTTTGATAAGTTTAGTTCCGGAAGTGTCAATTTCTCCACGTTCAATGCGGGAATAGTAGGTTACATCAATTCCAGTTTTCTCAGCAACTTCAGCTTGAGTCAGTTTAGCTTTTTCTCTGGCTTTTCTTATCATTTCTGCTATTTCAATCAAAGATTTCTCGTCTTTTTGATTAGTCATATATGTATAGTATAACATTCTGACAATTTCGATGCAAACTATGGGTCGGAATTCTTTAACATATACTTTATGGGATTAGTTTTGATAAAATGGCCCCATAAATATGGCAATTAGTAATGATCAGCTTCAAGTTTGGGCAAACCCACCATCAAGTGCTAAATCCCAGCATACTTATCAACAAATCCAAAATGCTTTAAATCAAAGCGCTGCATTAAAAGGGAAAAATATTGAAATCTACCTCCAAGGATCCTATGCAAACAGCACTAATACCCGTCTGGATAGCGATGTAGATGTGGTAATCCAACTCAACTCTACTTTTAGTCACGATATATCAAAGTTGGAACCCGTTCAGCAACTCGTTTTTCATCAAACTTATGCTAATGCAACATATGATTGGTCAGATTTTCGGTTAGATGTGATTAGAGCGTTAACTGCTTACTTCGGTCAAACTAAAATTAAAACAACCGGTAATAAAAGTGTTAAATTAATAGGAGATGAGTACTTACTTAATGGTGATATTGTGCCTAGTTTGCAGCACAGAGTTTACAACAGTTTTGATCCAACACATAAATTTAATTACGTAGAAGGAATGAAGTTTTGGACGATAAAAGAAAACAAAGAAATCATTAACTTCCCAAAAGTTCATAAATATAATGGTGAGCAGAAAAATGCAACACACCGAACTGATGAGATGTATAAAGATATTGTGAGAATATTAAAGACGATTAGACGTAAAATAATCGAACAGCATAATTTTGATCCGGGATTAGCACCATCTTATTTCGTAGAATGCGCCGTTTACAATGTGCCCGACGGCCATTTTATTGGTAAGCACCAAGACTCCTTAGAATATGCTTTTGAATACTTAAATAGGCAATGTGATGCATCAAAACTTTTGACCGTGAGCCACCAACATCTTCTTTTTGGAACTGAACCGTGGCAGTGGAATACGGAAGCTGCATCCCAATTTTTAGTTGCTTCGGAGTATTTTTATAAAAATAATTAATATGGGGGTCAATTTTTCTCGATCAAGTCATTTATGGTTCTTCGGGGGATTAATACCTCTTACCAGTTGGTATCTTTCATATTTATTGTTTAATTATTTTGCGTCTTGGCCTAACTGGCTTGAAGGGCCTTCACCCCTATTTTTATATGGAATAATTTATTATGTGTTTGATAAATATTTTTGGCAATTTAAAATATTCAAAACACTTGGTATCGTGTGGTTTCCAAATTTTAATGGGCGGTGGAAAGGAAAACAAAGATCTTCATATCGGGTAGGGGGGCAAAATGTTGAGACTGAAGGTAAACTTGAAGTAAGACAATCATTTTCTAAAATAAGTATCAAATCCTACTATCAGATATCGGAATCGGATAGTGTAACAGCTAACTTTGCAGAGATTAATGATGAAGTTTATTTATTTTATACTTATGATAACGACCCGAGTTCATTACGAGCCGGAACCATGGCAAAGCATAAAGGAACAGCTAAAATAAAACACTTACCCAATGAAAAAAAATTAACAGGGTGTTACTGGAATAGTATGGGAAATTATGGGGAATTGAATTATAAGTTCGAGCAGAAAAAACTGTTAGGAAGATATTAGAGTTTTTTAATTATACTTAGTTTTAAAATCTTTATCTGACATGGTTAGGTAATAAAGCCCTTCAATAAAGCCTAAAAACATTGAAATGAGGCTCCAGAAGAGGAATAAATAAAGCAGTCCCCAAGTAACTTGGCCTAAATAAAATTTATGCAACCCAAAACTTCCAAAGAAAATAGCAAGTAATGCAGCTGTCATTTTACTTTTGCCAGATTTTTTAGTCATATTGAATTTATTACAAATTAGACGCTAGAAACCTTTCTACTATTTGCACTCTAGCCTCAGTACTAGAGTTACCAAACGCTTTGAGAAAGGTTTCAATTTGAGTAGTTGGAACTTTTTTTAACAATGGGTTGACTCTTTCGGTTCTTGCAGCTCTAGAGGGAGTGGTGGTCAAAAGATGATATTCAAGCATTGGACTTATAACTACTCTAAG
This sequence comes from uncultured Gammaproteobacteria bacterium, assembly GCA_964636275.1. Classification (GTDB taxonomy): domain Bacteria; phylum Patescibacteriota; class Microgenomatia; order Daviesbacterales; family UBA10151; genus CAZWRN01. The sequence continues at coordinate 12,664 of CAZWRN010000007.1, read as the reverse complement.
CAAATCTTCCTCAGAGGGTCGCTCACCTGCCAAAACCTGATCAAGTGCATAGTCATAAGGTCTTTTAACTCGCCTTCCTTCATCATATTCCTTGGTAAGATTAGCTTGAGCTAAAAGAGGATAGGAATCTGGATTAATATCCTCTAGCATGACATCATGAGCTTCACCTATTCTAGCAACTTCTCTTAAAGTCATTCTTTCTCTCTTTGCAAAACCAAGCAGCCCTTCAAATTGTTGCAATAGTCTAGGATTTCGTATATTAAAAATTTTACCCATATAAGTTAAGTCTCCCAATTGGTGTTCCAAAGCACCAGGAATGTCTCCAATGTCGGTTGCAATACCTATTTTTTCTGTATGATCTGAAAGACTTGCATAAAGGCCTGAAATTTCTTCAGCCTGAGCATCAGGATGGGATTCAAAATCAACTTTAGTTCTAAAAGACGAAGCTACACTATCAACTGTTTTATATATGTTGTAGTGAAAATAAGCCGTTTTAGCTACTCGTAAACCTACCAGACTGCCTGGTTGAAGCATTCCACCTAATCTCTCTGCCGTAAACATCTGGGTGCTAGGATCTGTGATCTCAGGCATGGTTCCATGAACGTAGTCCAACAAATATCCTGTCGAATAAGATCCTCCTTTCATAAAATGACGTCTCATCTCCCGCTCCTGAGTTACAGACAAATCCGCCATTTCAGCAAAAAAGCCATTTCTAACACGTTTACCTGGCACAAAAGTTTGTTCTAATTGTCGTTTAAGCACTTGGGTAGCAAGCGGGACATCTTCCGGATCGTGTGGTCCAAAAGAAAAATGTATTTGGTTAGGCGCAGTATCAACTGGTCTTGGCATAGAGGCTAATTATACCTGAAAGTGAGCTCAAATGACACTATGAGATAGATATTCTTCATCTCTATTTTACTAAATATTAATTTGTATTTAAAAAAATGTTTGGATTCACTGGTATCCCAAAAACATTAACTTGAAAATGAAGATGTGGGCCTGTTGACCAGCCCGTGTTTCCTTCTGTTCCTATTACTTTTCCTGGTTCTACTTCATCACCAACTTTGACATAAATTTGATCTAAATGGCCGTATATTGTTGAAATATTATCTCCATGATCAATAATTACATGTCTGCCAAATCCCCAGAAGATTTCACCAGCATAAGTTACTTTACCTTTCATAGCCGGAGTAACAGGATCTCCAATTTTTCCATATGGGTTAGCAATATCAATTCCGGTGTGGAATAAATAAAATGGCGGTTCTGCTTCTCCAAATCCTTGAGTGACTACTCCTTGAACAGGCAAATTAACTTGTAAATTTATTTCTTTGAATAATTGACCATTAGGATAAAAAAGCTGAATGGCTTTAGTCGCCGGATTTATCTGGACTAGTGCATCTGAAACAACTTCTAAACCTGTATGGGTTAAAACTACAACTGCAATAATTGGGACTGATAAAACAATTAAGAAAGCAGAAAGAACTAATTTAAGCTCATGTCTGAAAGTATAAAGTAATAATAAAAATCGTGGATTCATGCCTTTTTAGGCTAGCCTTAATCTATCTCCAACTCCTTTTTTGTCTTTTCCATATCTCCTAATACTTCCTGATGCTTTTCTAATAATTCTTCCACAATAGATAACTTTAGATTTTTATTTTCAGAAGAAGCACTGGAGTTCTGATATGAGGCTAAAAATACTGCTAGAAAGTTTATTCCAGCTTGTCTCTGAGTGGCATAGAGTTCCTGTCCTAATTTTTGAGCAAAATAGCTAAACTCTGGATATGATTCGCCTTCATAATTGGTCCAGTTCAATGGTTTCACTGATAGTAAATTAAGCAAGGTTACTAAAGATGAATTAATATCACTCGCCTGTCTTTTTATTGAAGAGGGTTGATCTCCTAAACTTGGGCTTTCGACACTATCTAAATCATAAAGCGTAGCTGCTGCAGACCAATTATGCGGGGTGGCAAATCCATGAGTGTAATCAAGTAAAGCAAATTTAGCTAAATATCTTCCCATTTGAAAAGGTAAGAAAGACTCCATATATTCAAAAACTGATGCTGTATCGTCAACACCAAATTTTTGCCAAGCATGTCCTTCTTTTCTTGCTGCCTTAACACCGATGTAAGAATTCAACCATGGAAAAACTGAATGTAAAACTTTCTGTACCGGAATAGGAGAAGTTATAACACCTTTATGTTCAGGGTCTTCTTGTAGTAATCTGGCACTAGAAACATAATCTCTTCTGAGATATGCCAACACAATGTCAGCTAAGTTATCATCAAACTTTCTAAAAACTTCACCTTTTTCAGGATGATTTTTATAATAATCCCATAGGATAGGCGTAAGTGTGTTAGGATTTGCTACTACTTTATCAGCCTCCAAAACTGCACCAACTTCCGGAATAAAGAATTTTCCGGTTCCTAAAGATAGTATTTTTCCTGCACCTTCAGTAGCTGCAGCTTGGATATCAATTATTCTTTCACCAACTTGATATTCTCTATGTAGTACTTCAAATTGTGCTCTATTTAAATAGTCTTCTAGTGAGGAACGTGGGAAATCAATAAGTTCTCCATTTGTATCGGGAACAACTCCTTCTGCGAGTGTTTGTTTTTTCCAATCTTCAATAGAAGATACTTGGTCACCAATAAGTACCTCTTTTACTGGCGTTTTACCTACGGGACGTTCAGTTTCTACTTGTGCACTTCGTAACTCTGCGGAAGCCGTTTCAACTCGGTCCGAACTTAAATTATCTTTTAAACCAAAAGTGCGTAATCCAAAAGGTGCATAAGGGTCAAATTGGATTTTAGGTGCACGTAAAGGAAGTCCCTTTAAGCTTCTTGAACCATACAAATTTCCAAACTCATCTTCCCATAGTACCTTGTTTGCGATAGCGGCTACTTCAACTGAACGACCATGCTTTGTCGAAATGGCATGAAAAAGATGATCCATAAAATTAGTGTTGCCAAAAGGGCTTCTTGCTATATCTGGGATGGTGCTTTCCCCAAAACCAACCTTGGGAATCCGCCTCGGATAGTAATATGAAATTCTCTGCTCTAACATAGTTGTAAATTATACCTACTCAGGCACCAGTAATCAACTATAGGGTATAAAAAGTATATTATTAAGCGAAAATCTCTTTAGGATTTGTGGTAATTAAAGGGTGTTCTTTTTCAGAAGCTACAACCTTCAAAGCTACATGATTTTGATCAGCAATGATTAATGCCTCTCCCCGGTCACACGTCATTAAAAATCTTTGTTCATATTCACTCAAATTAAATTCTTCTGCTACTTTTTTAATTGTGGTTGTATCTTGTTTCATCAAAATTCTGACGGAGGATTGAGAAGCAATAGCTTTGCCATATTCTTGATTTAAAAAGTCATTGGCTTGTTGGGAGATAATAGTGACCCCTAAGTAATACTTTCTCGCTCTTCTGACCAGTCCTGCGACAAATCTGGCACTTTCTTCATGTTGTAACAGTAACCAACCTTCATCAATTACCAAAATTCTTTTCTGTGGACTGGATTTAACTTGTGCATGAACAAAGTTCGCAACTGCCATCATCATTATTTGTCTGAGTGATTCATTTAAATCTTTAATATCAAAGATAACTAATCTATTATCCAAAGCAATATTAGTTTGAGAATCAAAAACAGTGGAAAGAGAACCTTTAACAAATCGCTCAAGTCTATTACAAAGGTCTTTTTGCTTCATGTCTTTTAAGACTTTGTAAAAATCTTTGAGAAGTGGAAATTCAGCCGATTTTGCTTTAGTATTTTTACCGGTCATATTAAATCCAAATTGTTTGTATGTTTGGATAATAGCTTTATCTACCATTGCCTTCTCTTCTGCATTTAATCCTCCGACCATGAGAGAAATAATTTCTGTTAAATCCTGAATATGTTCAGAGAGATCATTTTCTCCGGTATAAGATTTTAAAGAAAAATCAAAAGGATTTATTTTTTCTTTCGATTTTGCAGAAAGTTTGATATACGTTCCATTGACTGAAGCTGCCAGTTGTTTATATTCCCGTTCAGGATCAATCACAATGACTTTTGTGCCTTGCATCAGCTGTCTTAGAATTTCTACTTTTGCCGTGTAACTTTTTCCGCTTCCAGATTGGGCAAAGATAATACTGTTGGCATTGTTTAAAGAAAAACGATCCAGAATAACGAGTGAATTATTAGATTTATTGACTCCATACAGAATTCCTGACTCCTGTACGAGTTCTGATGAAACAAATGGAAATGTTAAAGCAGCGGAAGAACTATCCAGATTTCGTTTCTGGTTTAACTGATTTTCTCCTCTCGGAAGAATTGATTGTAATCCTTCAAGCTGTTGGAATGTTGCAGTTTTAATATAGAAAAGTCTGGTGGACATCACAGTTTCAAGAAGTGTGGTTATTTTATTTAGATCAACCAGACTATCCGCTGTGATGGTCATATAAATTGACACCTGAAATAGCTTTTCCTGCCCTCTTTGAATTTTATCTTTCAACTCTTTGGCCGATTCCAAAGGATCAATAATCTCTGAACCAATGACTCGACCTTGTTTAAGCATTGTTCTCTTTGTGGATTCCAGCTCCGTGATTTTTCTATTGAGTTTTGGGAGAGCAAGAAGTGGATCAACTTGTTCGATGTGATAGGAAATATCTATATTGTGATTGAAATTAATGAGCATGTTTAACCACCCCGTAGATGCTGTGTATGGGTAGCCGGAGATAAAAAGTGTTCGGACAAATTTATCTCCCATTTGTAAGTAACTGCCCGATTCTTCCATGCCTGAATAAGAAATTAAATCTATTTGATCTTGATCTGCAAAGTTAAACTCAAAAGATTTTTTAAGGAGTTCTTTTTTGGTCAATTTCTTCTTTGGCTTTCTGAGTAGAAAACTTCTGAAAGAGATAGAATCAAGCGGTGGTATATCAAACATAATTGTTTCCCTCCATTAACATTTGAATAGTCTGTCCTTTTAACTCCTGTGTTTTAGCTTGTTGTGGGTTATAGAAACTGTAAAACAGGTCTAGTACTTCAAGCCCGTGCAGAGTTCTTGCTTTCATGCCTAGCTTTTCCAGTCCACGCAGGACAATATCCCTATTGAGATAAATATGTTCTTTGATTAAGTTAAAATCTTTGACTTTATCGGCATTTACATATGGAATGACAACATAAAATCGTCTGGATAGAATTTTATTGCCTGAAACTAACCCTTTGATAAATGAACAGTAGTTATCAATCTGTTCTCTGTATACTTTTTCTTTTTCGGATGATTTACTGGCTGAAGTCTGTTCTAAATATCTGTCTATGTCTACTTCTCTGACTCTGATTAATAGCTGTAGAGGGCAAGGAAGCGAATTAAGGAAGTTTTGGAAGCTGTCTATCAACACATCCTGTTCATCTTCACTTTTTAACTCAAAATTGATTGAGGAGGTTTCTATGACCAATCTGTACTGATTATTGGGAAGTATGAGAATTCCGTCTTTGACTTCTTTAATCTGAATCTGTTGACGGGAAGAGACTTTATTTTTGGACTTGTTCAAGAGCCACATATAAGCCTCCTTTCTTGACTGACTTTAGAGAAAATGAATATTTTGGACTGGTAATTAAGCCTTCAAGTCTGATTAAATCCCCGATACTAACACTAGCCCTGTGAGTTTCTTTTTCCTGCTTCGCAGGCGCTTTTTTCAAAATTTTCTTAGGAGACTTTTCAAAAACAGGAAAATCCATAATACGAGAAGTTTGATCATTTTTATTGAACAGGTAATATTTTGCTCTGGTATTGTATCGAAGAAGAATCACAACCCAATGCAAAACAACTTTTCCTTTAATCCGTAGGGCCATTGTTAGGGAAAAAACTAAAACAATAAGTACTAAAGGTAATTTGTACCAGGCAAGGTGCATAGTGGGAGGAAAAATTGTATAGACAATTGTTCCCCATATAACCGGCACCATAAGTAACATAATTTGGGTCAGATTAAGATTTCCGGCAATCTTATCTTCAACTGTTGTTATTTGTGCTGGTATTACTGTTGTTCTCATGCTCGTACAAACCTCCTTGGCGCTTTAACTACGCCATCTGTGGCAACTACAGTTCTTGATGGTGTATCTTTGTCTGTCGTCATCACATTCATAATCTGCCCGCCGATTTTCCTGACAATTCCTCTGCCTGAGTTATAAAAAATAAGCTGCATGAGGATTGATGGTGTTTTTAGGAGAGTAAAGAATAACCCGATTCCAACTGCTATAGAAATTAAGGAATTGTTACTATTTCCCGGGATTGTTAAGAAAGATGAAGCTAGTTGAATAATAACCACATGGACAAATACTGTGAAGACAGTAACTATATAGCTTTTAATTGCTATCTCTGCAAAGTCTGAGAATCTTGGAAGAGTCCATAAAAGGAAAATTAAAGGAGATAATACACCTGCTAAACAAATCGTAATAAGACGAGTTATGTATAGAAGCAGAAGGACTATTGAGACAATAAGAAAAATGATTAAGAATATTAAAGTGATAAGTGGAGTATTGCCGGTGATAAATGTTGCCGGATTTATCGCATTTAAAACCCACGCTTGAGTAAGTCCTCCCGTTAAATTTAGAACTCCCTTAACAAGTGCATTACAGGTAATAATTACATAGTCTGCTAAGAACAAAGAAATATTAGCTCCTAAGAAAGCTAAACCAATTCTGGGTAGTAATTGTTTTAACTCTACTTCTTCAAATCCTAAAGTTGAAGCACTCATGAAATGAAGTCCAAGAAGAGCAACAACTAAAACAAATAATGAATCAGTGATTCCAAGAATTATTAACCAGAAATTCATAACTACTGAGTTATTTAATAATGTTGGAGTTGTAAGAAGAAAACCAAATATGGCATCGACAACAGGTTTGGTTGCACTCTCAACAATATTTTGCATAAATGCCGTTACAGCATCAATTAAGACTTGGGTGAGTCCGTCACTTGGGGTTACAGGAGTCAGTGGAGTTAAATTTAATGCAGCAGTGTTTGTGGCATTTGTGGGGTCACCTAATGCGTTTTGAAAGACGGAAACTAACATTCCGGCTCCTAATACCAAAACGAGTCCAATCAAGGCATTACGAATAGTTTTCTTGGCATTTTCTAAACTTTCAGGTTTTCCGGAAGAAGTGAGATAAAAGTAACCGCCTTTAACAAGAAAAAGTACTGCTGCACCTGAGGCAATAGCGGTAATAATTTGTAATGTACTTGAAGTATAGTTATTTATGTCCGCACTCGTAGAAACTGCAAACGCAGGTGAAGCGTAAAGAAAAAAAGGCAGAATAAATGCCAATAAATATAATAACAACCGCATAAAAGTTGACGCTTTTACTTTTAGTTTAGTGAGCTCCTCCAAAAGCTGAAGTTGCCAGTTGTGTGACGATATTTGATAGTACAAAAGCTGCCAGCACTACTGTTAAACCAATAGCTGAATAAAGTATTGTTTTCTTTGAGCGATCTAAACTTTCCGGGTTACCACTACTTGTGATATATCCAAATCCTCCCCAGACAAAAAATCCAGCTGAAACGAGTCCTGATAAAGTCACTAATATCTGAATTATGTTTTGAATGAAAGTCTGAATTTTAGAAACGTCTGCTGATTGAGCAAACACAGGAGTTGCAGTTATAAGAAAAGTTAGAGTTGCTGCGTTAAGAATAATTGCTTTTTTCATAAGTACCTCCTTTCTGAAAAATTGTACAAAAAAACTGCCATGCGGCAGTTAATGAACAAACTAGATCAGTTTATATCAAACTTATTCTTTCAAGTCAATACTAAATATAACCTGTAGAAATTTATATAAAGTTGTACCCGGACAAGAATTTTAAGAAAAGTGTGCTTGCAAAATTGTGAAAAAACATCTTTAATTAAGATAGTATACAAAAGTCTATTTATTATATAAGGCTATCTTTTTACAAAAAATACTTAATTAAGTTTATGGGACTAAGATATAAATTCTTTTCATTTTTTATTAGCTTTATAGTTTTTTTCTTATTCTGGGCAACTCCCACATATGCTACAACTTATTATGTTGATAATACTGGTGGGAACAATAGCAATAATGGAACTTCAACCTCAACTGCTTGGCAGACTTTATCAAAAGTTAATGGTGTTACTTTTAGTCCCGGAGACAATATTCTTTTTAAAAGAGGAGAGACCTGGAGAGGTGAGTTGAATCCTACGGCATCTGGTACTTCGGGAAACCCAATTACTTATTCTGATTATGGATCAGGAAATAAACCAATTATTAATGGCTCACAACTTATGAGTGGCTGGACTCTTGATTCAGGAAATGTTTGGCAAGTAGCTTTGACCACTTCACCAACGCAGGTTTTCTTTAACAGTACCAGAGGCACAAATGAAAGTTCAAAAGCTGCGTTAAATGCTGCCAATGAGTGGTATTGGTCATCTAATGTTTTATATGTTTACTCTACCTCAAACCCAACAAGTGCTTATACAAATCCGGGAATTGAAGCCACGATCTATAATAGCTTTCAGGCTTTTAACAAAAACTACATCACCTTTAAAAATATCGACGTTACCAAGGGAAAATACGGAGTATGGTTTCATGGCAATACTGGTTCCTCAAATCCTACAGTTACGAATGTAGAAGCAAGCTGGCATTCTAATGATGGTATTGCTATTATGGATGCTAACTCAACAAATGGAGTTGTTACTGACTCAATAGGGCATGATAATTTACGTCATGGAGTGTTTTTCTATAATGGTGCAAACAATGGAACGGTATCGGGAGGAACTTATTACAATAATACAACAACAGATTTGGGATCTGGAGTTTCATTTACTGATGTAACGAACGGTTTAGCTGATAATGTAGTAGCTTATGGAAATTTTTATGGCATGAAAGTTTTTGGAACAAGTGCTTCAAATATTACATTTCAAAATAGTACATCAAGGGATAACATTATGTTTGGAATTGATATTGATACCACGGGAGATGGAATGATAGTTCAAAATAATAACTCCTATGGTAACGACTCTCACGGAATAGCTGTAGAAGTAGATACACCCGGAACTATAGTTCGATATAATACCACCCACGATAATGGAACAGCTGATGGTGTGTCCGGAATTGAGGTGGAAACAGGGATAAACACTCAAGTCTATTATAATGTTGTCTACAATGAGAGAGATGGTATCAGTCTGTATGGTGCTATAAATCCAAAGGTTTATAACAATACTATTTATAATACTGCGGATGCTTGCATAAATGTTTATGTTGCATATAACAACCAGTATACTTCTGGACTAGTACTTAAAAATAATTCTATTTCTAACTGTAACTTTTATTATATTAATGTGCCGACAGGTCATCAGACTGGGTTTGTTTCTGACTATAATGATTGGTATGGTTCTGGAACAAAAATGAGATGGGGGTCAACAAATTACACTTTAGCAGGATGGCAAGCCGTGAATAGCCAAGATTCTCATTCTTTTGATAGAGACCCTCAATATATAAGTCTCTCATCATATAATTTTTCCTTATTAGGTTCTTCACCTTTAATTAACACTGGTGTTAATGTAGGTTTAACTCAAGCCTTCGGTGGAACAAGTGTTCCTCAAGGGTCTGCTCCTGATATTGGGGCTTATGAATATACGACCCCAGGTTCTACGAATACGCCTTCTCCTAGCAACCCCGGTCCTCCTACTTGCACAGATAGTGCTCCAACGGGAACCCCAAACCTTTTCCAAATAGATGCAACCTCTACTCAAGCCACCTTATATTTTGCCCCTGTTTCTGGATCAGTCAGCAGTTATTATATATCCTATGGTTTATCCTCAGGGAACTATCAATATGGTACAAATTTACCCTCTAACCCCACAGGCGGTGCATTATCTTACACAATAAATTCCTTAGCCCCTAATACCACCTATTACTTCACTATTCGTTCAGGAAATGGCTGTGCTACTGGTCAATGGAGCAATGAAATGAGTGCTAAGACAGCCAAAAAAGGAGCAAAAAGTGGTATTAGTTACTTTAAGAATTTTCCTTCCAGAGTAATGTCCCTCCTCCCTAAACAAGTATCGGTTTTAGGGGGCTCCACTTCAAGCAAAACAACGAAAAGCTCAAAGCCTCAAACAGGTGGTAGTTGTGAGTATACTGTGCAGCCTGGAGATACTTTATGGAACATAGCCAGTTCGGAGTTAGGCAGTGGTTCGTTATTCACCACAATCAAAAAGACAAATCAAGCGAAATACCCTTCTTTAGAATCTTCTAACGCTCTTACTCCTGGGTGGAAGTTAAAGATTGGTTGTTAATGAGTAGAGAAGTTTTTTCTTCAAACTTAGAGCAAAATCCTTGTTTGAGCCAATGTAGTGGGGCTTGCTGTAAAGATTTAATGTTTTTCAATATTCAAAAAGAAGATCTTAGTAAATTAACCCCACCAAGTATTAGAAGTGTTGAATTAATTGGTAATACACCTTCTGAAATTTATGACTCTTTGCCTGTACCAATAGGAGTTTATTATTCTAAAAACCTTAGTAACTCTTATGACCTTGTAATCAGTGGCTCATGTGGCAATTTAAAAACGGATGGAAGTTGTGCAATATATGAAACCAGACCGGAAGCCTGTCGTGAACTCGAAGTAAGAAGTAGCGAGTGTGTTGCTGCTCGTAAAAATGTTGGTTTGCGCCCTCTACAACCCCTCATATCGATGAAAGTTAAATAAACCCTTAAGGGTTGCACCCCTCTTTTACAAGGGTATATAAACGAGATCGTTGTCTCGCCCTTGCAAAATTCACCCTGCCAATTAAATCCATGTATCAGGAGGCAGGCAGCCTCCTGGAAACAAAATTTTCTAGGAAGAATAAAGCCTAGAAAGTGGGGTGATACAAATGCAATTAATGCCACAATATGTTTCTAAAAAACTTCCTAAGCTCTACTCTGTAGAAAATGAGAAAGATCCTATGGTCAAGTGTAAGTTCTTTTTACCAATGACCAAATGGTACTGGTATGCCATGGAGTTTGACGGAATAGATACCTTTTTCGGCTTTGTAGTTGGAGACTACAACGAGCTGGGATATTTTTCTCTAACTGAGTTAAAAAGTATTGAAGGCCCTTATGGATTAAAGGTTGAAAGGGATATGTATTTTGATTCTACCCCTTTATCAAAAGTTAAAGCTCTTCACCCGGAGCAAGGTTAAATATTAGTTGCTGACTGCCCCAGCAACTACTCTATTTCTACTTTATGTAAAGTCTGTCTGGTCATTCCTTGATGCCTCACTTCTCCCCAAGTGGTTAGATAAAAGATTAATTCTTCTTGATTCTCTAATTCTTTTTGAATTATTTTGTTTAAGTTATTCTTTGTCTTGTAGTCATAGCAAACAAAAACTATTTCAGGAAAAGGGCTTTTGTTGTTATCCTGCCAGTAGCTTTTTGAGTAGTAATACGAATATTGCTTGACTCTTTTTAATAAATATTTGTACTTTGGATATGGATCAAAGATATCCAGAAAATATCTTTTGCTTAAACCATTTTTCTCAGTGATAGAGAAAAAGGCATCTGGTTCTTCACGGATGAGATACTGCATACCAGTTAAATCTGTTTTTGAATGAAATTTTAGTACAGCATTATTCTTCTTCACTAAAGACAATAATGAAATATAAATGTCTGTTAAAAATAAACAATGGTTTCTAAAAGGGATTGAATAGCTCTGTTCTTTCCATACTCTATCGAGTAAATGAAGTTGAATATTTTTTAACTCTTGGTTTTCTGAATCTTTATTTTCTAAAAAGTATTTTCTGCCTTCTGTTCCAAGTGAATAGAGATTAGGTTTTGTTGGGTCTTTTTTGTCATCATATTTTTTAAGATATTTTTTATCAGTTAGTTGGTTTAGCCAGATGATTATTCTGTTGAATGTTTTGTGGCTTAGTAGTGTTTGTATTTGGTTTCTAGTTAAGTAGCGGAATCGGTAGGTGAGGATAAGTATTTCTATGAATGTGGGTTTTAGTATTTGTGTTTGAAGTTTAGGTTTTAAGGCAAGTTTTTTTATAGTCTTTAGTTTGTTCATATAATTTATTCCTCCCTATATATCTATATATAGGAATATATACGTCAGACTTTTTATCACATTAGCTTCAAAGTTCCTCAAAAATAGTGTAAACGCGCTTACACTAATTTAGTATTAACTCAGACTCCCGACTGACTGTTGATTAACCCTGTCTGATGTAGTTGTTTTACCTTTCGCAGCCTTCTTTTTTGTTTCAGTAATTATTGTCTTAACAACTGTTCGTTTGACATATTTTATGGCGTAGTTGTCTCTTGAGGCTTGAATAAGTTTGTCAATTTTTGCCTGGTCTTTGGTAACCGGATTAAATAATGTGGTGCCGGAAAATGGTTCTTCGGACTCTATGGCAGAGATTTTTATATAGAACTGATGACGGGGAAGACTCATTATTTCTCCAGGATTTAAAAATGGCGTAAATTGGTCAAGCATTAATTGTTCATCAATTGGGTTTCCGGTTCTAAAACAAACTACTGTTGTGACATTGGCTAAAATGATATTGACGATACTTCTATCCTCTTGTTGAGAAACTGACTGTTCAGCAAGGATTAAATGTAGTCGATACTTTCTCCCCTCAGAAAGAGTTTTAGTAAATGAGTGGGTGGCAAAGTTTTGAAATTCGTC
>CAZWRN010000006.1:0-59678 GCA_964636275.1 uncultured Gammaproteobacteria bacterium | reverse complement strand
CCCCTCTAGTTGACCAGTGGTTTGACTATTTTGTAGAAAGATTACCTCGTCAGGACGAAGTTGAGCTTGATGAAGATTCATTAACCCGTCAAGGAGCGTTTAATAGACATTCAGTTATGAGACCAAGAAATCTACTCTTTGGTACTGTTAAAAACCCCCGTGTGATTAAACCATCTATTAAACCTAAGTTTCTAGCTTCTATTATGGTTGATGTCAGTGGTTCAATGGCTGGGGAGAAATTAAACATGGCAAGAAAACAGTTAGTTTTTTATAACGAACTATTTTCCAGAATTAGTGAAGAATTCGGCTTTATAAGATACGCTAATAATATTTTTTCAGATACTGTAGTCGAATTAAAATCATACGATCAGGAGTATGACAGCCCGACACGCTACGATTGGAGTGATGGTTCCAAATCTACAATTAAAGCACGTCTCATGCAGGCTCTTCATACTCAAGGTGGAACCAATATGTTGCCGGCAATTCAAAAAGCTGCAGCAGATTTAAATAAGGAAACTTTTGAATATCCTGATTATGCTTCCGCATTTTATTTTATTGGTGATGGTCAAGATACCTCAGGGAATTCTCAAAAAGTTAAAGAGTTTTTACAATTGACAGAAACTGAACGTGGATTTGGAGAACACATGTTATCGGCAATTATGCTTGGTAATGAATCACAAAGGAAAGAATTGGCAGCAATTTTTGGAGATGAACACACAACAGTTGCACCTAACTTTGATGATTTAATTGAACAAAGTATGTATAAATTTGATGAAGATATTGAGGCTTACTTAGCAGATAAAACAATTTGATTAATTAATTCCTAGATTACCCTACCTCTCTACTCACTATATTTTCAAAGCGAGTATAATCAGCTGGTTAAATAAATATGAGTATAAAAATTAAAAAGAGTGACTTGCAGCCATCTTTTAGGCAAAGAGATTTAATGACGAAAAGCAACTTTATAAGTTACTGCTATCAATATGGGATAAGAACCGGGGATAGTGAATTGGAATTTCTAGAAAAGAAAGGGTATTTGTTTCCAGCAGTAAGAGTCTCCAAGGGAGTGGTTAAAATGCGTGAAGTTTTTGCTCAATTTGATGGCAAAATGGAATGGAGATTTGTTCCGGAAGAATATGTCGGACAAGTTCAATTTGAAAAGATCAAACCCGAAGTATTTTACATGACTGGAACTCTTCATTTAGGAGGACATAACTGGCTTGACCCTTACAAAGAAAGGGATATGGTGGAGTATCCGGCTAAGAAAAAATTTATTCCCTGGTCCAAGAGAGTAGATAGAAGCAGTGCATTTACTACAATTGCTAAAGAACTTGGCGATACAATGGAGACATTTTATACAAAAAATCAACTTTACCATCTTAAGTTTTTACAAAGTCGCCTTACTTTAGAGATAAGCGGTATGGGATTATTTAGAACGCCTGAGGAGTGGGTTAAATTGGGGGAATCAGTGAGAAAAATGTTTACTACAGGAGTAACCAATAAATTCCTTAAAGAAACAATGCTTAGGTATAACAAGTTTTTTGCTTTTGCTGATGATTTATCAAGGCTTTGGGATGAGAGGATGGTTGAGCTCGAAATTGAGTTTTCAAGAATGAAAAAGGTGCTTGAGAAGTCAGAAGAATCTGATTTGAATCCAACTGATATTTTGGAGGCGGAAAATAGAGTAGATGAATTGCTGAAAGCGAAAGGTACAGAACTATTAAAAAAGCACGCTATGCCCATGAATGAACTAGATAATTGGCGGGTTACACTTTTAAGCTATGGTTCTTTTGGCATCCGGTTTAGATCAATAAGTCAGAAACCTTACTTAACCAAAATCAATGATGAAGATCTGGCTAAATCGGAAGATCCCTATAAGATTGTGCAGCAACTAAATTGGTTAATTGCAATTAATGGGGGGCAGAAACTTACAGTTAAGGAACTGTTAATACGCTCAGGTGAATATACAACCTGCAAGTACTGTGAGCGGGCTTATAAGCCAAAACGGATTGACCAAACTAATTGCGGTTTACAGGATTGCCAAAGGAAGCATAAAAACGAACTCAAAAAAGAAAAACGTAAAGCAGGGATTTATAACTAACGGAACTCTTCCGGAACTTTCCATTAAGGCTGACAGGATATTCTAATATTGACTTAGTCTTATGGATAAAGATATATATTCAGATAAATATTTTCGGTTGACCAATTTTTACCTAGCCGCTTTTCTCTTTTCTAAAGGAATAGAACTGGTCAATATTGACCGAACTGACCCCAAACGCTCAGAATTTGTTTTCTTAGATACGCCGGAAAGAGAAGGATTAGTTCAGAACTTTAACTTTGCCTCAGAAGATTCTCCCGAAAGCCTTGTTGATGCTCGCAAGTTTATAATGGCAATAAAAATGCTTAAGGACAAGCTGTATCAGGAAAGGTTTTGAGAATGGCAGACGATGAGTATAAAGATTTTGAAAAAAGATTTGAAGCTGAGCAGGAAAGGAAGAAACAAGAGCGGTTGGCAGAGTTAGATAAAGAATTTCCGCTTCAAGAAAGAGTTCTTCACCTTCAGCAAATACATACTGAAAAGGAGCGGGAAAAACTTAAGCAAGAGTTAGAGCAGGTTGAGGAAGAGCCGTTAGTTGATGTAACTCAATTTAAACCCCTATCCGCCAGTGAGTTATTAAAAACTTTAGGGTTAACCATTAAAAGGGATGAGATAAATAAGCTAATTACTTTTCTTGCCCAACTGTCAGCCTATACGGAGGATTCCCAGTTAAATATTAGTTTTAATGCCCCTTCGGCTTCAGGTAAATCTTATATTCCAACTGAGATTGCCAGGCTATTCCCAAAAAAAGACGTAATTGAAGTCGCTTACTGTTCACCAACGGCTTTCTTTCATGATTATGGAGAGTTTGATAAAGAGAAGGGTGGTTATATTGTTAATCTCTCCAGGAAAATCATCATATTTCTGGACCAACCGCATACTCTGCTTTTGCAGCACCTGAGACCATTACTATCGCATGACAATAAAATTATAAGACTTAAAGTTACGGATAAGTCTCAGAAAAAAGGACTCCAGACCAAAAACATTTTTTTGATCGGGTATCCAACTGTCATTTTTTGCACAGCCGGTTTAAATCTGGATGAACAGGAAGCAACCCGATTTCTTTTACTCTCTCCTGAAATAAATCAGGAAAAAATTAGAGAAGCGATTTTTGAAAAGATTAGAAAGGAAGCAGACTCTGCAAATTATAGTTACGAGCTAGAATCAGACCCCGGCAGGATTTCACTTAAGGATAGAATTCTTGCTATTAAACAGGAAAATATTAAGGAGATCAAAATTGGAAATCCTGAGCTAGTAAAAAAGTTATTTATTGAAAGGATTAAAACCTTCAAACCCAGAAATCAACGTGATATTGGCAGGGTCCTTAGTCTTATTAAAGTTTTTGCGTTGTTTAATTTATGGTTTAGGGAAAGGAATGGTTCTTTAATTAAGGCAAATGACGAGGACATAGAAGAGGCTTTTAAAGTATGGGATGCTATATCCGAAAGCCAGGAGTTAAATCTTCCACCATTCGTTTACAACCTGTATCAGGATGTTGTAGTTGCAGCTTACAAAGACCGAAATGGCGAAACTGAAGGTGCAGTCAAAATTGGTTTATCCCGAACTGATTTAATGCAAAAGCATTATCAGGTATACGGCAGATTTTTACCGGATTGGATGTGGAGGCAGCAGATTATCCCGCAGCTGGAAACTGCCGGGCTAATTACTCAAGAACCCGATCCTACTGATAAAAGAAGGATTTTAGTTTACCCTAATCCCTTACTCACAATTCCTAAAGCACAAAACTATAGTGAGCCGGGTGGTGGGGTAGAAAGTGAAAAGGCTTTAGAGGACTTAACTAGAGAAATTTTTGAAGTGGAGGAGTCTGAATGAGAAGAATTACTCCTCTAAAGTTCCAGTTTAAATATGTAGACACTCCTGAGAGTGAAGGTAAAGTTAAGAGTGCCTACAGGAGGATTTTTAATATAGCAAAGCAAAATATTTTAGAGAGAAGGAAAATAAAAAAGAAAGGAGGAGAAAAGCATGTTACAGGAAATTACATTACACAATTATAAGCAGCTAAAAAGTTTAATAGATGACTATCAGTTCGTTGAAAAGCAGCCAATCAAAGCAAAGAAGAATTTTATTCTTTATAAGGTGTTTTGGGTAGATGAATTTGAACCCAAGGAGCTTCAGGAAGCAGAAGTGCTAATTAAAGATTTTAGTGAAGGAGTTTTAAATATGATGTGTAGTGAACCCGGACTCATTAGTGATTTTAGGGAATATATCGAGGATCTTAACCAGAACTAAGAGTTAGATAGTTGACAATAATAGTACACAAAAGTACACTAAAGTTAGATATGGATAATACCCAAGAAGAGTATCTAACCCCTGAGCAGGTTGCTGAAAAACTAAAAGTTAAAAAGATAACCATTTATAGAATGGCAAGATCGGGAAAAATTCCAGCTATAAAGTTTGGTAAAAGCTGGAGAATTAGCAGTATTAAATTAGCAGAATTTTTAGAAAAGGAATCAAATAAAAATGAATGATAATCAAACAATTCAACCGCTGATAGCAGCTTTATATGCCCGTGTCTCCACCTCTAGGCAAGAGGAACAGGAGACTATTGAATCTCAGATTGAGGAGATTAAAGCTAGAATCCTAGCAGACGGTAATGTTTTACCAGCCGAAAATATCTTCCAAGACGATGGTTGGACCGGTGAAATGTTACAAAGACCGGGGCTGGATGCCATGCGAGATGCAGCTATGGCTGATGCTTTTAAAGTCTTATATGTTTATGACAGAGGTAGACTTTCTAGGGTTTTTGCTTACCAGGAAATTATTCTTGAAGAAATAATCAATTTAGATATTAAGTTTGTTACTTTGCACGATGTAAAGGCTGAAACTGCTGAGGAAAGAGTGCTGCAGGCTATGCAGGGAGTATTCCATGAGTATGAGAGGGTTAAGATCGCAGAAAGAATGAGAAGGGGAAAAATGTACAAGGCAAAAAACAATGTGCTTATTAACGGACACTCACTATATGGATGGAACTACATTAAAAAGACAGATACTAAACCAGCTCACTACACGATTAACGAGGAACAGGCTAGGGTAGTAAATATGATATTTGATTGGGTAGGTAATGAACAAATTTCTCTAAGAGAGGTCATTAAAAGGCTTTATGATAAGGGCATAAGCCCTAGAAAAGGTAAAAGTGAATTTTGGACAAAAGGTCCATTGGTCAGATTACTAGGATGTGAATCTTATGTGACTGGGATTATCCATTACAACAAATCAGAAGCTATAGTGGCTAAAAATCCTACAAAGCATGATAAATATAAAAAGGTTAAAAGAAGTAGCAGGAGGGAAAGACCAAGAGAAGATTGGTTACCATTTGAAGTTCCTATAATTTTAGAGGATAAAGAACTTTTTGATAAAGTCCAGAAAATTTTAGACCACAATAAAAAATATGCTCGCAAAAATAAAAAATATGATTATTTACTCTCAGGATTAGTGTTTTGTGAATGTGGCATTAGAAGAGCCGGAGATGGGGCAAATAGTCATGGGCATCACTATTACCGCTGTGCAGAAAGAATTTATACCTTTCCAGCTCAGAATAAATGTACAGCCCCCGGTGTTAATGCTGTTTTATTGGATGGTTTTACTTGGAAGCACTTGTCTGAATTCCTGACTAATCCACAAGAGCTGAGGAAACAAGCTGAAGAATACCTTACTTCCCAGAGGGATGATGTAATGCCTGCTCAAGAGTTAGTGAAGTTGGAATCTATAGTTCAAAAAATTGAGGAAGAAGAAAAAAGATATGCTAAGGCTTATGGAGCGGGCACTTTAGAATTTGAGCAATATCTGGACTTAATGAAGGATGCCAAAAAGAGGAAAAATGTTCATAAAGAGCAGTTAAATTTATTGAGTCAAAAAGTTGTTCAAGATAATGTTAGCTCTATAGATGTTGATGAATTGTGTGAAGAGGCAACTAAGGTTTTGAAGTCTATAGACTTGTCCAACAAAATTAAAGTGGTTAGGGATATAATAGACAAGATTATTATCAAAGAAAGGAGCAGTGTTGAAGTATGGGGACATTTACCTCTATTCAACCAAAAGTTGGGATATGGGACTGAGAGTAGGAATTGTTGGGTTGCCTAATGTTGGGAAAAGTACTTTGTTTAACTCGCTGTTGAAAAAGCGGGTGGCTTTGAGTGCGAATTATCCTTTTGCCACTATTGAACCAAATACGGGGATAGTCCCAGTCCCAGACTCTAGACTCCAGACTCTAGCCACTATCACCCGCGAAGAAGAAAAGATGCCGAGTGACCCTCCTATTATATATGCAACAGTCGAATTCGTTGATATTGCGGGGTTAGTGAAAGGTGCTTCTGAAGGTGCGGGGCTTGGTAATAAATTTCTGTCACATATTCGCGAAGTGGATGCGATAGTGCATGTTTTGCGGGACTTTGCAGATACCAATATTGTCAGAGAGGGGAGTACTGATCCGGTATCAGACCGAGACACAATTGAAACAGAGTTGGCGCTAGCTGATATGCAGGTGATGGAAAAATTGATTGCAGCACAGGATAAAGCTGCCAGAACCACCGGAGCTGATCCGATTGAAAAGCAGAAACTGGAAATCCTGCAATCTATTCAGAGAGAACTTGAGCAAGGTCGGATGATTGGCCGATACACGATTGACGATATACGATTAACTGACTGGTTCAAAGCTTTGCCACTTTTGACCACTAAACCAATTTTATATGTCTACAATGTGTCAGAAGACAGTTACCAAGATCGACTAGCTCAGGGGATGACTAATCCAAACGAAATGGTGGTTTCGGCTAAGTTGGAAGAGGAATTAGTTGAACTATCTGACGAAGAACGAATTGAATACCTCAATGAGCTGGGTATCAAAGAAACCGGCTTGGAACGACTGATCAAAAAAGCTTATGAAATGCTTGGTTTAGCATCTTTCCTGACAGCTGGAAAAAAAGAGGTCAAAGCCTGGACGATCAAGCAGGGGATGAAAGGGCCAGAAGCTGCTGGGGTAATTCATACCGACTTTACCAAAAAGTTTATCCGGGCTGAAGTGATCGAATTTGAAAAGTTGGTTGAAGCGGGCAGTCGGGGAGCAGCTAAAACCAAAGGGTGGGTCAGGACAGAGGGCAAAGAATATGTTGTCAAAGACGGCGATATAATTGAATTTTTAATCGGCAGCTAATTCAGTTCCGCACTCATCCAATATATACAACTCTATTTGATCCTTACATCTTTCTTACCTATATTTTGGGTCTTTTATATTGACAGTCAGCATTAACTCTTGCATGATTAATTCACCTAGCAAAAGTGAATAAATATCTGTCCAAACACCAGCCTGATACCAGCCAACAAGGAATTGTGTTGCCTGCTTTAATGTTATTGGTGGCTGTGGCGGCTGTTTTGATCTATTTTGTCATCTCATCTACGGCTCCTTTTAAAGATGGCTTTTTAAGTTCCTTTTTTCCCAAATCTTCATCACAAGCGGCTGGGGTAGTTGATCTCTCTTTAGTTCCGGATACCATTAGCGTCAAACAAAATGATACCTTTTTGGTAGACGTTGTAATTGATGCTAAAACTTCACAACCCACAGCCATGGAGCTTGAGATCAATTATGACCCAGCTGTGTTGCAAATGACTGCTTTGGAGCCAGGCTTTTTCTTTTCTAAAACCCTGGTACCCCCGGCTATCAGTTCAGGTAAAGGTACTGTAACATTGGCTCAAGATATTGGAAATTATAAATCTGGTACCGGATCTATTGTCACACTCGCTTTTAAAGCATTACAAAATACTTCCGCACCAACCCAAATCACGATTAATCCGACGACCACGCAAATAGCTGCTCTAAATGAAAATGGTAATGTAGTCGGAAGTATTACCAATAGTACAGTCAATGTCAGTCAGCTGGCAGCCATCAATAAAAATGCTGAAATAGCTGTAACAGTACCAGCCGCTGCTCAGCCAATTGGGCAGGAATTTGCCGTCCAGCTCAAAGCAAAAACCGGGACTGAAAGTGCCAACTTATTTGTCTCTAAACTTAGCTTTGATCCTTCTAAACTTTTAGTATCTAGGATTGATACTGGCGGATCCTTTGTGACTCAGTGGGTCAACAACAATAGTTTTGACAACGCCAATGGAAAAGTCACCTTGATTGGCGGTGTGCCAAATCCCGGCTACCAAGCATCAGTACTGACCACTATGGCAACTATTTATTTTACGGGTAAAACTGCCGGCAGTGCAGATATCAATCTGGATGGGGCCTCAGCTATTTATCGCAACAGTGATAATCAGGATATTTTGGGTACTCAAACCAATGGCACTGTGACAATTTCAACTGTGAGTGTATCGCCATCTCCTTCACCCGTTGTCTCTCCATCGCCAGCTATTTCACCATCACCGGTGGTTTCAGTTGCACCAAGTGCATCTCCGGTAGCCTCTGTTGCAATCTCGCCATCTCCTTCACCGGTTGTTTCTCCATCCACTACTCCGGTGGCTTGTTCTGTCTCCCAAGCCAACTGGGTACCAGCAACCAACCCTATAAATCAGGGCAAAGTAGTCGGACTGAGTGTCATAGGCGCCGGTGACTGCGCAGGTAAATCGGTCTCATTTACAGTTTGGGAAGACGATAGTCCTTTTGGTGCCGATCCCGTGGTCAACCAACCGCCAAGTGTTAAATTTGATGCCAGTGGTAATGCAAACACTTCATGGTTGGCTGAATTCCAATCAGATGGCTTTAATGGTATAGGCAATCCACCAGAGTATTACTTCAATGCTAGCCTGGACGGGACAAATCAGTATAAATCAGCCAACCCGCTACTTGTTGTGAATGAAGTCGGATCAGGCACCTGGCTCAAGGGAGATGCCAATCGAGATGGTAAAGTTGACTTTGTTGATCTATCTATCCTAATGACCAATTGGGGTAAAAATAGCGATTTCCCTGACGAACTAGACTACAACGAAGATAACACTCTAAATGTTTTTGATTTCTCTGGTATGGTACAGTTATTAATACTGGGAGGCTATGTAAACTAAAATGAAAAAGTTTTTTTCGAATGCCAATAATCAACACGGTATAGCTCTTCCGGCTATAATGCTGATGTTGGCTATAGTTGGTGTAGCAGCATACCTTTTGATTGCAACTACTTTTCCATTTAAAGACCAATTAATGGGCAGCCTTTTCCCCAAATCATCATCAAGAGCCGCTGGAATGGTCGATGTTAGTCTGGCTCCTACTGCAGTGACAGTGAAGCAAGACGAAACTTTTTTAGTTGGAGTAAATATTGATACCAAAACATCATCACCTTCGGCAATGGAACTGGAAGTCAACTATGACCCAACAGTCTTACAGGCAACCGCCCTGGAGCCAGGGTTTTTCTTTACCAAAGTTTTAGTTCCTGTCTCTCTGACTGCCGGTAAAGCCACAATTACATTGGCCCAAGACATCGGCGGTTTTAAATCTGGTAGTGGAAATGTGGCAACGCTCTCTTTTAAAGCTCTCACAAACACCACCTCTTCGACCCAGATCACTCTCAACCCATCCACTACACAAGTGGCTTCAATTGGTATTAATGGAAATGATGTCAATACTTTGACCAATTCTACTGTGACTGTTTCAGCTGCAGCGACTGTAGCTAAAAATGCCGTAATGTCTGTCAGTGGTCCCACTGGCACTGTCCCTGCAACCCCGGAGTTTCCAGTTGCAGTAAAAGTACAAACGGGAGCAGATGCCTCCAATCTGTTTGCCGCTAAACTCAATTTTGACTCTTCTAAGCTGGCAGTATCTCGGATAGATACTTCGGGATCTTTTGTTACCCAATGGGTTAATGCTCCGACCTATGATAATGTCACCGGTACTATTTCAGCAGTTGGTGGTGTGCCCACTCCTGGCTTCACCTCAGCTACTCCGGCTACCATGGTAACGGTTTATTTCACTGGTAAAGCAGGTGGGGTAGCGCCAATCAATCTGGATCCATCATCTGCTGTTTACCGCGATAGTGACAATCAAAATATTTTGGGCACTATGACCGGTACATCTCTCACCATGGCTGCTCCAGCAACGCCAACACCTACCCCAACTCCTTCTGCTGCTCCATCGGTGACACCAAGTACTTCTCCGGTCGCTTCTGTAGCCCCATCACCTGTTGCCTCTGTCGCAATCTCACCATCGCCTTCACCGGTTGTTTCTCCATCCAGTGCTCCGGTGGCTTGTTCTGTCTCTCAAGCCAACTGGGTACCAGCAACCAACCCGATCAATGAAGGAAAAGTAGTCGGATTGACAGTTACTGGTACGGGTAGCTGTGCTGGCAAATCAGTCACTTTTCAGGTACTGGAAGACGACGGTATCTTGGGGACTGATCCAGCCCGCAATCAGCCACCAACTGTCAAATTTGATGCAAATGGCAAAGCTAATACCTCCTGGCTGGCTGAGTTCCAAGCGGATGGATTTAACGGAATCAACAATCCACCAGAGTACTATTTCAATGCTACTGTGGACTCAACAACCGTTAAGTCGGCTGATCCCTTGCTGCTAGTCAACCAAGCAGTTGCTGGGACATTCAACAAAGGTGATGCCAATCGGGATGGGGTGATCGATCTGGTTGATCTATCTATATTGCTTTCCAACTGGAATAAAACTTCCGGATTCAATGATGAACTAGATTATAACGACGATACTGTCATCAACACCTTTGACTTCGCCGGACTCGTTCAGCTTCTGATCTTGGGTGGTCGTATTTAAAGATAATTAAATATGTCTAAAACCTTTTGGACGCTCTTTTACTCTAATATTGGGTGATAAAGCCTCAGACATCGATACATCAAATCCCGAAATCAAATATTTTCGCATTAATGAACCAGCGCATAGAATAGGGACAGCCCCGTCCGTTTGCTTGAGCCATTCCGCCGCTTTGGTATTACCTTCAGCCATTACTTTCCAGGCTCTCTGAATATAATATTGTACTTCTCTAGTGGGTTTATTATTAATAACATCAGTGAGATCTTGAAAAACTAAATACTGTCCTCCCACCACCACTTCTGAGACACCTGCCATTCTTAGTGTTCTGATGTGAGAACCCCATAAACTCCGATTGCTTAAATCCGGGCCACCATTTTGGGTGGCTGCCACATAGACTGATCTGGAATACATCGATAATTTTTGTTCTAAGTGTCCTGATTTAAGATCTTTCGTTTGCTCAAAAAAACCTAAGGGGGCATCTTTGCTCAAAAGACTATTCAATGTAAAATCTAAGATAGTAGGGTAATTAAATGCTGTACCTATCCCGGAATGAGGATCATTATAATAAGGGTGCATAAAGGCAAAAAACTTACCACCCGAATATCCGACTTTCTCAGAGAAATGTCCAAATTCATTTGAATTAGTATCATTTAGAGTTTCAAGGTTTACTAATCTGGCCATATAAATCCCATAGTATACAGTATTTTAAGTAAAATGTAAAAAAAATCATCAAAAAAGCTCTTAACCTTTAAGTATTGAATTTATCTTTCTAAACAGGTACAATTAGCCTCATGAACAATTATCGACTGACCTTAATAGTAAAAGATTCAATTGACGAAAAAGAGCGCAAAGCGCTTTTAGGTGATGTGGTCAAATCTTTTGGTGAACTAAAAAAAGAAGATCTATGGGGATCTCGGGCTTTTACTTACAAGATTGCTCACGACACCAAAGGCTATTATGTTCATTATGAATTTTCTTCTGAGCCAGACACTATCGCCGCTTTGGACAAAAAATTAAAACTAAACGAAGATATTTTGCGCTATCTGCTTTTAAAACACGAACCCCGAGCTATCAAAAAAGTTCGAAAAGTCACCAAATCCGAAGAAACTGTAGCAGCTCAGGCTGAAGAAGCCAAAAAGAGTTAAAATTCCTATTGGACATTTGGCATTTGAAATTGGTAGTATTTGACATTATATGGCATCTAGATCTTGGAATAGAGTAGAATTAATTGGTAACCTCACACGGGACCCCGAACTTCGTTATACCCCAAATGGCGCCGCAGTAGCAACTTTTTCAATTGCCACCAACCGTTCCTATATGGTGGATGGTGAAAGAAAAGAAGAAGCCGATTTTCACCGCTGTGTTGCCTGGAACAAACTGGCTGAACTGTGTTCTCAACTGTTGAAAAAAGGTGTGCGAGTGTTTGTCTCTGGACGTCTGCAAAACCGCAGCTGGGAAGGTCAAGACGGCCAGCAGCGCACAATGACTGAAATAGTCATTGAAGATATGTTAGTTCTGACGGCAAAAGGCGGAGAAGGTGACTACTCACCTGCCTCAGGTGCTGATATGGCTGAAGAGCCAATGCCAGCCCGCCAAATGGATGAAATGCCGAAAAAGAGCGACAAGAGTCAGGAGTCAAGAGTCAAGGAAAACAAAAGTGATAAACCCGCTCAAGAAGAAGTAGAAAATTTGGATGACCTACCCTTTTAATTCTAAATTAAATTTCTAATTACTCTAATTTCTAATTACTAAATAATGTCAAATAACCTAAATCCGAAAAAGTTTGATCTTATTGAAAGAACCTCTAGATTTGGTGAGGAGATAATTAAATTTTGCAAATTGGTTCCCAGAGGACCAATAACTGATCCCCTTATTACGCAGTTAATTAAATGTGGAACCAGTACCGGGGCTAACTATTGCGAAGCGGATGATGCAGAAAGTAAAGCTGACTTCAAACATAAAATTGGTATATGCAAAAAAGAATCTCGGGAATCAACTCACTTTTTACGAATGATATCTATAGCAGTACCTGAGTTAGCAGAACAAAGTAGATATTTATATCAGGAAGCTAAAGAACTCAATCTTATTTTTAACTCAATTTATCGTAAAGTCTGACTGGATTATCAGACTTTGTTTAGAAATTACTAATTAGTAATTAGAAATTTCCTAGTGTTGCTTATTTGAAGCTAAATAGGTATAATATCTACTTATGTCAACAAAAAAAGTTTGTTTCTTTTGCGAAAATGCTAAAAATCCGGATTATACTGATTCAGCAACTTTAAAAAAGTTCATGTCAGACCGAGCTCGGATTGTGTCAAAACAGCGCTCAGGAGCTTGTAGCAAACATCAGCGCCAGATCTCCAAAGAGATCAAACACGCCCGGCATTTGGCGCTCTTACCATTCATCCCATCTGTGTAAATTCAGCACCTAAAGCTCTTTTGAAGTTGCTTATCTACTTGACGCTTAACGCTTAACGCTTTACGCTTAATACAATGCCTCAACTTGGTGGAGTTTTTTCACTGTTTTCAGATCTAGATACAATTCCTGCTACTGAACTGAGCTTACCCCATCAGCAGGTCGATCATCATATCGTTGAAAATCATCTTGCCAATCGGATTTTATATCCCCAAAGTCATGCCCAGACAACTTCAGAATTGGATATAGATTTTGCAATACTAAAAGCCGGTTTAAAAAGACATCCGGAAGTATTTTTTAATGCTTCCCAAAGCCGGTTAGTTATCCCTAGCATAGCTCAACAATATTTCCCTCCTTTGACCAGGTTGATCGCGACAGTGCTTGTGGCGATATCTTTAGATAAAGTAACCGATATTTGGCTAAAAGATGAAAATCATCAGCAGCTGGTTGGAAGTGTTATACCTCAAAAACTGCTAACTAAATTAAACATCAAAGGCGAGATGATTGTGACAATCCAAAATCAGCAAAAAACTATGATTCCTGGCCAGCTCAATTTAATTCCGGTCAATGATAAACAGGCCAGAGTCCTCATCAATCAAACAACACCTATTGATGCGGTGGGGGGATCTTTAGGAATTTTTGTTGATTTGAGAGGGGATGAAATATGAGTACAATGATCAATTTTAGGCCGCGTGTACTGTCTCATCGTTGTGTCAGGGTAGTGAGAAAAATTAAAGGCAGCGGGACTCTGACTGTTGCCAAAAACCAGGAAGTGTCACCGCATGATATTTTAGGCAATTCTCATATCCAACCTGGATTTACCGCGATCAATCTAGCCAAAGAATTGCAGACCTCACCGGCTGATGCCCTGAAATGTTTAAAAAAAACACCCGGTGTGCCTGTTTATAAAGGCGAGCTTTTAGCCATAAAAAAAGGGTTGTTTAAAAGTCACACGGTACTTTCACCCACTGATTGTATGATTGAAAAAATTAATCAGGCGACTGCTGAGATCACCCTCAAAATGCTCCCCAAACAAACCCCGTTGTTGTCTGGTGTTTTTGGAATTGTTGATGAAGTCAATCAGTTGACCGGCCAGGTTTATATCAAAACTATGGCAACTCAGATAATTGGTCTTTATGGTTCAGGCCGGGAGAGAGGTGGCTTTCTGCGTTTTCTAGGGTCGCCATCCGACCTGTTGGATGCTAAACAACTTCAACCGGCCTATAGTGGAGACATTTTAGTGGCTGGAGGGTTGGTTTTTGACAGTGCTTTAAAAAAAGCTATGGAATACCAAATAGATGGACTGATTAGCGGCGGCATCAATATGGATGACTACCACGCTATAACCGGGTCTTTATACCAGCAGCGTCAGTCACATACCGACATTGGCCTGACAATCGTAGCTACTGAAGGATTTGGCCCTTTGAGTATCGGTACAGATATCTATCAGACTCTGGAAAAATTTGCTGGAAAATTTATTTTTATTGATGGATTCAACCACCATATTACTTTGCCCGAAGCATCAGCCGATGCCATCATTCAAGCCAGAAAAATTGCACTCCCTCCTGTGTCTGCTGCCAATTCATTATTACCTGAAACACAGGTAATTCCAGCCGTGCCCGGGAAAAAAGTCCGGATAGTTTGGCCGCCTTTTGCAGCTAATCAGGGTATTATACAGACCATTGATGGGACACCCACTTTGTTACCTTCTGGTGTTTCAGCGATCTGCGCCTTAGTAGAGCTCCCCAATAAAAAACTTAAAGTGCCGATCGATCATCTGGAAGCGATTGATTGATGACTTGATACCCTTTCCACTACCTGATAAAGTAAATCAGTTATGAAATTCAGATTTTTAGAAAAGATAAACGGTCTCACCATCTTGGTCTCCACGCTGACTTTCCTAATTGGCTGGCAGCTGGGTGGTTATCAGCTGAAAATCACCAACGAAAATAGTATTCCTCAGGTTAATTTTATCAATCAAACAGTTCCAGCCGACAAATCCAACGTTGATTTTAAACTTTTTTGGGATACCTGGAATCTGGTTTCGCAAGAGTATGTCGATAAAAAAGCTATTGATCCGCAAAAGATGTTTTATGGTGCTATCCAAGGAATGGTAGCAGCTGTCGGAGATCCTTATACCGTTTTTCTCCCACCAGAGCAGCAAAAAGCGACAGAAGAAGAGTTGGGAGGGAGTTTTGAAGGAGTTGGCATGCAACTTGGTTTCAACAAAGATAAAAGACTGGTCGTGCAGGCTCCACTCAAAGATACACCGGCATTCAAAGCAGGTGTTCAGGCAGGAGATATTATTGTCAAAATAGGTGATAAAGATGCAACCAATATCTCGATTCCGGATGCTGTCAATTTGATAAGAGGGCCTAAAGGAACAGAGATCTCACTTGAGCTATATCATGAAGGGGATGAAAAAACTAAAAATGTTACTCTCAAAAGAGACACTATTGTGGTAAAAAGTGTCGAATTTACCCAAAAAACAACTCCGCAGGGGAAAAGAGTGGCCTATATTCAGCTGACCCGCTTTGGTGAAAGAACATTTGATGAATGGAGTGAAGCTGTTTCGGATGCTTTGGCAACCGCTCCACAAGCAATAATTTTAGATGTTAGAAACAATCCTGGCGGATATCTGGATGGGGCAGTTTATATTGGTTCTGAATTTATCAGCACTGGTGATATTGTCGTATGGGAAAATGCTAAAGGTGAGAAAAATGGCTTAAAAGTCAATCGCCAGGGTAAATTACTGCAGCTGCCGATGGTTGTACTGATCAATAAAGGTTCTGCCTCGGCCTCCGAAATAGTAGCGGGTGCGATACAGGACAATAAACGCGGCAAACTGGTTGGTGATCAGTCTTTTGGTAAAGGTACTATCCAAGATACCAAAGACCTGCCAGGTGGGACAGGCATTCATATTACAACTGCTAAATGGTTGACTCCGCTTGGCCGCTGGATTCACAATACCGGTCTGACCCCTGATATCAAAATTGTGCCGACCGATGAAGAGTTAAAAGATCTGAGTAGAGATGTCCAACTTGAAAAAGCATTGGAAGAGCTGGATAAATAGTATATAGTATATAGTATATAGTATATAGTATATAGTATATAGTATATAGTATCGTAGAATATTCTAATCACTAATCACTAATCACTAATCACTAATCACTAATCACTAATCACTAATCACATACTCAGTTTTTTCTCAGAAAATTTATGCTAAAATATCGATTATGTCAGAATCCCTGCGTAAGATTTTAATAGTTCTGATCGTGCTCGGGCTTTTTGGATTTATCTTTTATGAATTAGAGCGCTCAGGAAAACTGCCACTTAATTTTTCGCCTGATGTTATCACCCAAACCAATCAGACCAGAACAGTCGTCACTGAAGAGAGTGCAGTCATCGATACAGTTGAAAAAAGTTCACCATCTGTAGTGGCGATAGGGGTAACACAGCGGATATTCAATCCTTTTACCCCAAATGTATTACCCCGCAATCAGCAGAGTACTATTGGTACTGGTTTTGTGGTAAATGCCGAAAAAGGAGTAATTGTCACCAATCGGCATGTGGTAGCTGATACCAGTTTAAAATACTCAGTTGTAACAAAAGATGGAAAGAAGATGGATATTGAAAAAATTTACCGGGATCCCAATCTAGATTTAGCTATTGTCCAGGTAAACAAAGGTGATGTTGAATTAAAAGCTCTGGATCTGGGGGATTCGGGCAATTTAAAATCAGGGCAGACTGTCATCGCGATTGGCAACGCCTTAGGGCGATTTGATAACACTGTTACTACCGGGGTTGTGTCTGGTCTCGGAAGAAGCATCACTGCCGGGGACTTTTTCTCCAATGAAACCGAGCTGCTAGACAACCTGATTCAGACTGACGCTGCAATCAATCCAGGAAATTCAGGTGGTCCTTTGTTAAACTCTGCAGCCCAGGTGGTAGGAGTAAACGTAGCCACGACAGAGGGAGCTCAAAATATTGGCTTTGCTATCCCGATCAATTCAGTTAAATCAATCGTTGAAGAGTTTATCCAAAATGGCAAAATATCGAGAGCTTATCTTGGTGTCTCATATCGTCTGATCACCCAGGATCTAGCCAAGCTCAACGATGTCCCTCAGGGAGCCTACATCCAGCAGATATTAGAAAATTCACCAGCCTCTAAAGCTGGTCTGCAAACAGCCGATATCATCACCAAAATAGATGGTCAATCGATCGACTCTGAAACCAAACTATCAGAGATCATTCAAACCAAAAAACCCGGTAATATTGTCTCCATCGAAGTTTGGACTGATGGTAATACCAAGACTATTTCTGTTACACTCGAAGAATCACCCAACCAGTAATGAAGCGACCTGATCAACTATCCCAAACTGATCCTATATTAGTAGATATGAATAAAGATCTTGCTCTTGGTGCTGAAAATGACCCAGCAATAAAAGATCAACAAATTAGAAATTTCTTAAAAGAATATCCTGAACTGGCAACTCCAACAGGATTAAGAGCACTTGAAAGACATTCGAGACAAATGGATGCAAGTATTTCCGAACACGACCCAATAGTCACCCCACCAGATCTACCCTTACCAAGATCTAGACCACCGAAAAGAGTAAGACAATAAATCGATTTTTCTGCGCCAGATCTTTGACTATTTCTGCTTTTGCTTCCGGAAAATAGCGTCGGGCTTCGACTAAGGCGATATCTTTTTGTTCATCATCTATTTCACCGATAAATAAAGCTGGTTTGATCTGCTGATTTCGCATCTGAGAAAAAAGTTCTCGGTATAACTCAAATCCGTCATAGCCGCCATCAAGAGCGAGTCTGGGCTCAAAGTCTTTCACCATCGGATCAATATGCATTAATCTGGCAGTTGGAATATAAGGCAGATTGGCTGTAATAATATCGGGTGATTGTTTAAAATCTGTCAGTAAATTGTTTTTAACAAAAAAAATTTTATTATCAACCCGGTGAAATCCAGCATTTTTTTTAGCTACTGCCAAGGCTTTTTCGGATGTATCTATGGCAATCAATTTAATATTTTTACTGTTTTTGGCAATTGCTATCGGAATACAACCCGAACCAGTGCCAATATCCACTACTGTGTAAGATGTATCTTTTTCGGGCAGTGTTAAGGGAGCCTTAAAACCTGGGACAGAGGTATTTCCGGTAGCTGATAATACGAAATCAACTATTAGCTCAGTTTCTGGCCGGGGGATCAGTACATCAGGAGTCAATTTAATCTTAAGCTTGTAAAACTCAGTGTAGCCTTGTTGATATTGTTTTGGCATTGATAGTTTCATAAATATTTATTGTATTCCTTCGACTCCGCTCAGGAATAATTACTTGCTGAGCGTGCGTAGCGAGTCGAAGCACTACCTCTTTCTTTGGCAGATAATATATTTTTCAATACTTCTGTCTCGGGAAGCTTTTGCTTTATAGGCTGTGACAAAGCCATATTTATCTTTCAGAGATTTAAAAAAGGCAGCAAAATCTTGTCCTTCAAAAACTTTCATCACCAGTGTTCCTTTTGGCCGGAGAAACTGATCTGCCACTTCAACAACCATCTGTGAAAGCTGGACACTTTTAGCCTGATCAACACCAGGAATTCCGGTGGTTGACGGAGCGATGTCAGAAATGACGAGATCGAATTGTTGAATTGATGAATTGTTAAATTGTTGGATTAAAGCCTGTGTATTTTCGATATTTTCGGTGATGATCTGTACATTGGGAGCCACTGGCTGAATTGGCTGAATATCAACACCAACGACTTTCCCGCGGGGACCGACCTGGATCGCTACATATTGCAGCCAGGAGCCCGGAAAAGCTCCCACATCCAGTACCACCTGGCCAGGTTTGAATAAATGAAATTTCTGATCAAGTTCTTCTAATTTGTAAACTGATCGCGCCCGGTAGCCCTGGTATTGGGCTCGTTTGGCAAATCGATCATGTGGTACATAAGCTTTAGGCATATTATTATTAAATTTCTAAGTGCACTAATTTCTAATATCTAAACAAATCCCAATTCGTTAAAGTTTTAAAAATCTTATTAAATTGGTAAGTATTTAGAAATTAGAAATTTATTATTCTCCTTCCTCAGGGTCTACTGTGCCTGATAATCCTTCTGCTGAATGTGCTGCTTCTTGGAGAGCAGATATCACACCAGCTAAATTTCCTTCTAAAATATCCTCCAGATTGTGCCAGGATTTACCGATGCGATGATCAGTGATCCGGTTTTGAGGAAAATTATAAGTACGGATTTTTTCAGTCCGGTCACCTGTACCGACCATGGATAAACGATTGCTACCTATAGCGGCAAGCTTTTCAGCCTGTTCTTTTTCCCAGATTCGGGATCTGAGTAAACTCATGGCATTTTCCCGGTTTTGCAACTGAGATCGCTCTGTCTGGCAGGTCACGACTATTCCGGTAGGCTTATGAACTAAACGAACTGCGGTATTTACTTTATTTACATTTTGACCGCCAGCTCCACCAGACCGAAAAGCTTCAAAGGTGATATCGGCCGGATTGATATAGACTTCGGATTCATAAACTTCTGGCATGACAGCCACTGTAGCCGTGGAGGTATGGATTCTACCGCCGCTTTCTGTTTTTGGTACTCGTTGAACCCGGTGTACACCAGCCTCATATTTAAACTGAGAGTAAACTCCGCGGCCTTTGATCTGAATGGTAACCTGTTTGATCTGTCCGATGCCCCCTTCTGAGCGATCAATCTCTTCGATCTTCCATTTATTGGTTTCAGCAAAACGGGAGTACATCCGCAATAAATCGCCGGCAAACAGACCAGCTTCATCCCCGCCAGCGGCAGCTCTGATCTCTAAAATAGCCACATTGGGATTGATATCGCCATCTTCTTCATCAGCGTAATCGCTTTCTGAACCAGATTGAGCCGAAGCCAATAAATCAGCTTTTTGTTGCTCAAGATCTTTAATCTCTTCAGCTGCCAGTTCAGCCATCTCGGGGTCTTCTAAAAGTAGTTTGACCTCAGCAATACGCTCATCGATTGCTTTAATTTGTTCTTCAATGTAATCCATATATGTATTTTAAGTGATTTCCTCTAAAATTCGAAATAACAAATACGAAGTCCGAAACAAATTCCAATAATAAATATCTAAATTCTAAACTTTTTGAATTTATATTTTTGGATTTAAAATTTGTTTAGGATTTCGTGCTTCGAATTTAGAATTTTAAATGGGAATTAGCTAGGATCTTGCTGCACCTTTTCGGGCTTGCATTAATAAGTCTTTCAAAGATGGTTTGTCTTTCTTTTCATCTGAAGCCTTAGCTTTTCTAGCTTCGACAATCTGACGTTTTTCTTCAGATTTCTTTTCAGCTTCTTTTTTACGTCGTTCAAATCTTTCAACCTGACCCAAAGTATCAACAAATTTTTGCTGGCCAGTGAAAAGAGGGTGGCATTTGGAACAGATCTCAACTCGGATATCGCCCATAGTTGAACCGGTAGAAAAAGTTGCCCCGCAGGCACAGGTAACAGTTACATCATTATTCCAGGTAGGATGTCCAGTGGCTTTCATAATTTTCAAATTTCCAAAAAATAGAATAAATACTTCTATTTTAAAATTACAAGGTTCTGCGAGTGGCTGGTAAAATTCAGTAACCAACAAACGAGCAGGTTCTTATAATAAAGTATTATACCAGCAATTTGTGCGTAGAGCAAGCCTAGATTAGTTTAAACGGTTTTCCATAGGAATATCCCAGCAGAATGAGGAGATATCCTCTGAAAAACCAGGTAATTTTGCTGAAGAAATATTCAGAAAATCAGGTAACCTGTCAGCAGGGTCTTGGGGAAGAGGAAGTGTCTGTATTTCGGTTTGTCTAAGCCTGGAATTAATACCGATGAGAGTTGTTATTACTAATGAAGTAAATAAAATTGCTGGAGCATATTCACTTGTCATCATGAAATGTTGTATTTCTCTAGCAATATAGTAAGCAGGTATGACACTTCCTATCAGGGCGGCTACTACATGTTTTTTATTTCTGTATCTTGGGTGTTTCGATTCACTTTGCCACAGATTTTCCATAGCTCGAGTATATTATTTACCCTATAGAAAATCAACTTCGCTGGTGTTTATGGTTGATGTGATGATGTTCTGTCCTTCCTAAAGTACCCCAATAAACGCCTAATGCGATCATGCAAAAACCGACAATAAAGGAATAAGAAATTCTTTCTCCCAGCAGCGGTATAGCTAGTGAAGCAGCTACAGCAGGCTCGACATACTGGATAATCACCGCATGTGAAAGCTCGATTTTAGAATAGCTCCACATCATCAGAAAGTAAGCCACCACCGTTGATAAAACTGCGATGTAGAGTATACCCAGCATACTGACGATACCAACCTGGCTAATCCAGTCAGGGTTGGCAATATACTCCAGTACGGCGGGAATAAAAAAAGCCACTGTCGCTGTCAAAAAAGTAAAAGCTGTGATTGAGAGAGGAGAGTATTCTTTAAACATCGGCTTGATAATTAAAGCTCCAGCCACAAAAGATATTCCACCCAAAATCAGCAGCAGATTGCCAAACATCTCAACACCCGAAAAGTTTGAAGTTAGTAAAAGCGGCAAGCCAATCACCGCTGCTGTGCCTAATACCGCCAGGATGATACCAATCAGATTGATTGAATAGATCTTCTCTTTCAAAAACCACCAGGCACCCAAAACAGAAAGTATCGGCACTATTAGGTTTAGAACTGAAGCATTGATCGCCAGAGTTTTGGAAATACCCAGGTAAAAAAAGGTAATGTTAATAGTTCCTAAAAGCAGGGAAGCGATGATTAAACGGGGGATATGAGCGTACTGAACCTTTTTCATTTTTGGTTCAAGATTGATTAAAAAAGGTGAAATTAAAAGACAGGCCAGCCCAAAACGCAAAAAAGACAGACTCATCACTGGTACTTCATGGAGCACAATTTTAGCCACAACATAGTTAGCTCCCCAAAGCAGGTGAGCCAGAAGCAGAGCGATATAGGGAAAAGGAGTCTTAAAGATCTCAGATTTGAGCATTAGAAATATCGTAGCAGAAAATAGCGTAAAGCGTAAAGCGTAAAGCGTAAAGCGTAAAGTTAGGAAATAGCGAATAGTAATTAGTGATTAGTTAACTTGTTGAAATGTCATTCTGGCTACATTAAATAGAAGAATTTACCTAATAATATCCAGACCAGAATCAACCAAATTTAGTTATTAGCTCTTCCAGAGAAGTTTTTTCCTGACTTCGTTCAGCTAAGTTTTTCAAGACCACTTGTCCTGACTGGGCCTCTTCAGGTCCAAGAATTACCACATAAGGAATTCCTTTGTTATCAGCATACTTCAACTGCTTTTCCAGTTTAGCTTGAGGATCCAAATAGATTTCAGAATTGATGCCTGCTGAGCGCAGTCGAAGCACTACCTCTAATGAATTTTCTACCAGTTCCGGTGTAAAAATAGTGACTAAAATTTGAGTTGAAGAGCCAGTAGTTTCTAAAACCCCTTCTTCAATCATCGCTTCAATAGTTCTGTCCAAACCAACTGCAAATCCAACAGCTGGCTGGTCTTGTCCAGTGAACTTCCCAATCATTTTGTCCCATCTGCCACCGCCGCACAGAGAAGATGAGTTTGGGTTATTTTTCAAAACTACTTCCATAATAATCCCAGTGTAATAATCAAGCCCGCGAATTAAAGTTGGATCAAATTTCAGAGTCGACTGATCATAGCCGAGTTGTATGTAAAGCTTAATAATCTCTGCTAAGTTTTCAGTGGGCTGGTTTTGGGTTACTTTTTCAAACAAAGCCTCAGCTTCGCCTTGGGATAACCCTTTGTCCTGCATCTCTTTAATGACACCCTCTTCACCAATCTTATTCAGCTTATCAATGGCAGCTAAATATTTAGGCTCAATATTAGCTAATAGTGCCCGGTCATTGATTTTAATAATCACCTCAAGCCCCAAATTTTTGTAAATCTGAGTAGCCAGAGCCAGTATTTCTGCATCAGTTAGCGGTGTTGAAACACCAATCACATCTGCATCGCACTGGGTAAATTCCCGGTAACGACCTTTTTGAGTGTTCTCTCCTCGATAGGCTGACTGGATCTGATACCGCTTAAAAGGCATGGGGAGCTTTTGGGCACCATTGGGGCCATACTGAGCAACCACGCGAGCTAGCGGGACTGTTTGGTCATACTTTAATGCCACTTTGTCACCACCTGGTGTTTCAAATTTATAAATCAGCTTTTCTTCCTCGCCATATTTGCCAGTCAAAGTCTCTTCATATTCTAGAGTAGGGGTTTCTAAAGGTTCAAATCCAAATTGCTTAAAAGTTGCAGTAATTTTCCCAATCACCTCCCGCCGCACTAAAGCTTCCGGTGGTAAATAATCTTTGAACCCTTTCGGGGTATTTAATTTCATTTTTTTAAATCCTCCTTAAATAAAAATCAAGATTTGAAAAAACAAGGTTCTGCGAGCGATTGGTACAATTTCTCCACCAATAAGCGAGCAGGTCCTTATAATTTATCTCCTTTGATTGTAGCTATATCTTTTGCTATTTAAAAGATTTAGCTTATTCATAAATTTTTTGTCTAATACTTGCCATCTGATAATCATCAGGGTTTGGTAAACTTTTAACAACTGATAATTCTGCCAGCTCTCGACCACCTGCATTTAAAATTTGTCGGGTTGTTTTCCAAAAATTTCTGGCATTTATCATTGCTTGAATTTCCACAACCTGAGGATTTATAGATGGGTTAATATTGGGCGAGGTTGATCCAGCTTCACGAGCAATTTGTGTAATCTGATCAACTTGTGATAAAGGAGCATTGACAGCAATAAATCGATTTTGTCGCGCTCGGGTTACTGCAGCTATTCTGCCAAACAAATCCATTACATCTGCTTCAGTTTCGGGTCGTTCACGTAATTTTCTGGAAGCGATTATTTCGGCCTGAGAACTCATTAAGACTTCTTTAACCTGTAAATCATTTACCCTCATTGATTCACCACTTGATGTAATATCTACACAGGCCTTTACCCAATCCTGATTTGCTGCCAATTCAACC
Source organism: uncultured Gammaproteobacteria bacterium (assembly GCA_964636275.1). Taxonomy (GTDB): domain Bacteria; phylum Patescibacteriota; class Microgenomatia; order Daviesbacterales; family UBA10151; genus CAZWRN01. The sequence goes on along the minus strand of CAZWRN010000006.1, from coordinate 35,390 downwards.
GATCCGTCCAATTCAAACAGATCCACTTTAACATTTCTTGAATCAAAAAAAGCTTGAGCTAAACGAGGAAATGAGGTGGCAATTTCTAGACCTCTCAGATCTGAAACTGATCTGTAGGGGAAATCATCTCGAACTCCTAACGCCAGTTTGCAATCACCAAATGGCAGTGTCATCGCTTCAATTACCGGCAACTCAGATTCTTTCACGGCATCTTGGCCAGTAAAACCGATATCAGCAAATCCTCGATTCACCACAGTAGAAATATCCCCATTTCTCAGAAAGAGATATTTGATTGGAAATTTTCTGGCATAACCTACATCAAGTCTCCCGCCTTGAGGCACATCAATATCACACTCTTTTAAGAGCTTAACCGTATCTTCATTTAATCTGCCATTTTTTTGTAAGGCTACCGTAATTAATCCTTTTTCAATTGCCATATATTCCTTTCATAAAGTAGGCATAAAAAAACCTCTCGTTCACTGCATTTAATATATGAATCTCAAACTAGTTGAGAGATCCTTCACTGGCGTTCAGGATGACAAATATTAAACACAAGGAACGAAAGGTGTTCAGATAAATCGGATAGAAATCAGATAGATCAGATGAGATCTAAACTTTTCTGATTTATCTGGTTTATCAGATTTATCCGAAAAAAAAGAACCGCTTCCGCGGTCCCATCCTTGTTTCTTAAAAAATTACTTTTCTAAGACTCTTATGGCGACTCCGCTATGCGACATCGTCTGTTGTTTTGTACGGATCAACTTTCCGTCAGGTATTTGGCCTGCAGCTCCTTGGTCGTGACTCAAGTAAAACGCTTTATGTATTTAATTGTAATAAAGATTATAAAGCTTATAACAATTGTTTGTCAAATTTTTAGCTTTTGGGTTGATTTTTGAGCCTTAGTGAGTCATAATGATCCAACTGCCACCGATATAATGACTGAAAATCAACACTTTTATGCAGTTATCTTAGCAGGAGGAGCCGGCTCACGGCTTTGGCCTAAATCACGCAAGAAATCTCCCAAGCACTTACTTAAAATGATCGGGGAGCATACTATGCTTCAAAATACCTTCAACCGTATTACACCACTAATTGATAAAGATCGAATTTTGGTTATCACCAATCAGGATCATCTGGCTGAAGCAATGGAACAGTTGCCAGAGTTACCTGAAGCTAATTTTATTGCTGAACCAGAAGCAAAAAATACTGCATTGGCTATGGGGGTTGCTGCAGCTTTTGTTAAAAAGCGTGATGAAGAGGGAGTTATGTTAAATTTAGCCGCTGACCATACCTATAAAGATGAAGAAAAATTTAGACAAGTTGCTGAGTTGGCTTTGGAAGTCGCTTCTGATCATCAGTATTTGGTTGCAATCGGTATCCAACCTACTTTTGCTCACACGGGACTGGGATATATTCACGCTGGAGAATTGATAAAAACCGTAGGAGAGGGCGATACTAAAGTCGAAGTTTTTAAAAGTTTAGGATTTAAAGAAAAGCCAGATTTAGAAACAGCCCAAAAATTTATTGATAGTGAAGAATATTATTGGAATGCCAATAATTATGTCTGGTCAGCAAAAGCCTGTTTTGCTGCATTTTCAAAATATGCGCCAGATTTGTATGCATTGATGGAAAAGACCTATCAAGCGGTTGGAACTGCTGATCAGAAAGCAACGATCAATGAAGTATATCAAGAAGCCCGCAACGAACAAATTGATACAGCGATTTCAGAAAAAGTTGATAATCTGGTTGTCATACCAGGTGACTTTGGGTGGAGTGATATAGGGGACTGGAAAATAGTTTACGAATCAAGTAATCAGGACCAAAATGGAACAGCCATCATCAACAATACTCCGGAGGTGATTGAAATTAAAGCAGCCAACAATTTAGTAGATTCGGATGGCAAATTGGTTGCTATTGTTGGTTTATCCAATATCGTTGTCATAGAAACAGAAAATGCGATTTTGGTCTGCAACAAAGACAACTCGCAGGATGTCAAAAAAGTAGTCGAAAAACTCAAAGAAGAGAAAAAAGGACAGTATTTATAATTTCTAATTTCTAATTTCTAAATCCTAAACACGTTCCAAATTATAATTTCTAAAAGATGTTTTTATCGATTTTTGGGTGAGGCGGAGGGGGAGGCAGAGACTGTGACCGCTGTCATGGCAGAGCCATTTTTTTCTGGTTTAGCATCAGCTGTAGGAGGAATTATATATATATAGCTGCTAAAAAAGCCTGAATTGGCTGACATTTTGCCCCGGGCTATTATTGTTCGTCCAGCTTTGATATCTACCAAAGATGCCTCTTCCTGGCCTAAAAAGATACTACTTTTGACGGCAGCTGTTATCACCTGATCAGACTTTTCCGAATTACTAATAGTAATTGTTGGTCCAGCTATTTTTTGCACCTGACCCCAGATCAGCTGGGCGGATTCACTTGCCGGAGCCGCCGACTTAATTATTTTTTTAGCATTTAATACCCCTTTATCATCAGTATCTCCTAAAGCAGCGATGAAATCTCCTTTTGCCAGATCTTTAACCGCAGCTATTTTCTTGCCGGTTTTCAATGCTGATGTAAATCCAGTGTATTCATCTGTCACGATAGTAAAATCCTTGTCTTGGAAGCTGACAACTATTTTATCGTCGTCAACAGAATTAATTATTCCATAGTAAGCTTTATTCTGAAGCTTTTTTGTCACCTGAGAGATAAAATCAGCCGCTTTGGATGCTGCTTTTTCTTTGATCTCGTTTATTTTTTGGATTAAAGAGGCGGATCCACTGGCAGAAGGTTGAGGTGATACTTTGGCTGAAGCGGTCGCACTGGCAGCTATTGCTGGATTGCTATGAAGCATAAATAGTATCAAAAATACCCCCACCATCATTGGACATTTGACATTAGACATTGGACATTTGACATTAGACATTAGACATTTAACATTCATAGCTATTCCTCCAACTTATCTTTCGTATAGTAGACATTTTTAGCCGCCGTTTTCATAGATCCTTCTTTATCGAAGGCTGTGATCTGCAGCATATTTACACCTTCATTTAAATTAATAATTTTAGAAAAATCTCCACTTTGTTGTGCTTCAAAGCCAGTTGTCCGGTCTCCATTGAGGACAATTATTGTGGCAAAGGGTGCAGTTTTTCCAGATAAAATCACACTGCCATCCTGTATTAGCGAATTATCTTCAGGGGCGTTGATTGTTAAAGAAAAACTTGAAGGTTCCTTGGAAATGGGGTTGTAGACAAACTGACTATCGTATTGGTCTTTATTCAGATAAAAATATAAGCCAGCAATTCCAGCCAAGCCAGCTATAAAAATCAGTCCAATCGCAACTATAAATACTTTAAAAGAGAGCTCTTTTCCCACCTCAATATTCTAGAAGCCCTTGCCTTCCTTTTCAAGTCTGTGCTAGTATAGCTTACAGCTTCAAGCTGCTAGCTTTCAGTAACCTTCTAAAAGCTAAAAGCTAAAAGCTAAAAGCTATATGGATATCTACTGGTACGGACAAGCCTGTTTTAAAATAAAAGGCAAACAAGCCACAGCTTTAATCGACCCTTATGATCCGGCTACGCTGGGATTAAAACTACCTAAAGACACTTCAGCTGATCTGGTTTTGAGAACTCATGAACACACGGATCACTCCAATATCGACGTTGCAGGTGAATCAGCCATTAAAATTACCGGCCCGGGAGAGTATGAGGTAAAAGGCTTGGCAGTGACGGGAGTGATGACCTATCATGACAGCCAAAAAGGGGCTGAACGAGGCAGAAATACGGTTTACAATCTGGAAGTTGATGGAGTCAATATTGTCCATTTAGGTGATCTCGGGCAGATCCTAGAAGAGGATCAGCTGGAGGAGATTGGTTCTGTCGATATTTTGATGATCCCTGTTGGTGGAGTGTATACCATCGATGCCAAAGATGCAGCAAGGGTAGTCGCCCAGCTTGATCCTAAGATCGTGATCCCGATGCACTACAAACTGGATGATTTAAAAGTAGATCTTCAACCACTGGACAATTTCTTAAAAGAGATGTCAGTTGAAAACCCTACACCTCAGCCCAAACTTTCAATCACTAAAGATAAATTACCAGAAGAGATGCAGGTGGTAGTGCTCAGTAAATCCTAAAGTATAAATTCGAAATCCGAAGTGCGAAATTCTAAACAGTATTTAAAATCAAAATAAAAATATTTTAGTTTTGAAATTAAAATTTTGGATTTGTCTCGAATTTAGGATTTAGTATTTCGAATTTCCTGCCTCCAACGGGTTATAGTTATTCTCTTACTTGCCAGAGTTATCTTAAAAATGATATTAAACAACCTACCCCTATGGCAACTCGTGTAACCGCTGCATTAAATACCAAAACCCTTTCAACCGCTTCATTATCGCCCAAATTACCTCCTCAAAATTTAGAAGCCGAACAATCACTTTTGGGAGCTTTACTGATCGATAAAGACGCTGTTGCCAACATTGCTGAGATGCTCAGGCCGGAAAATTTTTATAAATCCGAGCAGCACGGAGCGATCTATAGTGCAATAGTAACCCTCTATGAAAAAAGAGAGCCAATCGATGTGGTCACAGTAACTGAAAAGCTAAAACAAATGGGATATTTAGATAAAGTTGGCGGTCCGGCTTATCTGACAGAACTGGTTAATATGGTCCCCACGGCCGCTCATGTCGAAACATATGCCAAAATCATCCGTGAACACTCAATGCGTCGGACGCTGATCTCTTTTTCTACCAAATTTACTGATATGGCCTTTGATGAAGGGGTTGAGGTCAATCAGGTTTTGGAAGAGTGTGAACAATCAATCTTTGGTTTGAGCCAACAGCATGTTAAACGTGATTTCATCCAGTTAAAAGATGCCATCGCCCAGTCTTTTGATCGTTTGGATGAGTTGCAGAAGACTTCCGGCAAGTTGAGAGGTGTACCCACCGGATATCGTGACTTGGACAATAAATTAGCCGGCTTACAAGATTCCAATTTGATTATTCTAGCCGCTCGCCCTGGTATGGGTAAAACATCATTTGCGCTCAATTTAGCGATGCATGCAGCTGTCAACGCCAATCTGCCAGTTGGTATTTTCTCTTTAGAGATGTCTCAGGAAGAGTTGGTTGATCGTCTACTGGTATCACAAGCTGATATAGATGCCTGGCGGTTGAAAACAGGTAAACTGGATGAAAAGGATTACGATCGTCTCTCCCATGCGATGGGTGTGCTGGCTGAAGCGCCGATTTTTATTGATGACACACCGGGTATCTCTTTAGGCGAGATTCGAACCAAATCCCGGAGATTACAAGCCGAACATGGTCTGCGATTTATCATCGTCGACTATTTACAGCTGATAAAGGGTCGCGGGCAAGAAAATCGTGTTCAGGAGGTCTCAGAGATCTCCCAGGGGCTCAAAAATTTGGCTCGTGAGTTAAAAGTGCCGGTACTGTCACTGTCCCAGCTCAACCGTTCGGTCGAAAATCGGACCGGAAGTAAAAAACCGATGTTAGCCGATTTGCGTGAGTCGGGTGCTATCGAGCAGGATGCCGACGTGGTGATGTTTATTTACTGTGAAGATCCGGAAAATAGAGAAGCCGTCAAGCTAGATATCCAAAAACATCGAAACGGCTCGACTGGTGAGATCGATCTGATGTTTCGTGGTGACAGGATGCGTTTTTATGGTATGGAAAAAACCCGCCGTTCACCGACGACCATTGCCAAAGAAACGCCAGCTAAATCAACCTCTGCAGCTGCCTAATATGCCAAAAAAACCAATCATAGCGATCGATAATGATGACGTCTTATTTGCCCTAGTTGAGGCTATATTTGACTATTACAACCATTTACATCACACCAGTTTTACCATTGCCGATCAGAAAGTTTTCAATCTTGATCAGACTTTTGGCCTATCAGAAGCAGATACCCTAAAACTGGTGTTTGATTTTTATAAATCACCTTTTATGCTCAAAACTAAGCCAATTCCTGGCGCCCACGAGGCGTTAAATAAATTAAAAACGGATTATGATCTGATCATGATCACCGCCAGACCGGATTTTACAAAAGAGATAACACTTAAAGCGCTGGAGATACATTATCCGGATATATTTTCAGCCGTCTATCTGACCAACGCTTTTTCCAATACTGGTCCTAAACGTCTCAAATCTGAAGTCTGTTTGGAGGCCGGAGCTAGGCTTCTGATCGATGATGCCTTTCATAACGCTGAAGATTGTGCCAGTAATGGGATACCCGTCGTTTTATTTAGACGTCCTTGGAATCAATCAGTTGGTAAAAAAGATTTAAAAGGGAAACCGATCTATCCGGCCAGAAATTGGGCAGAAGTGGTAAAAACGGTGGCTAGATTAAGTTTATAAATAGAATATTTTTCGAACGAATGTGAGAAATTACCGTAATCCAAGGTTTAGAGCTTGGAAACAAAGTCTTTTACTTGGTTTTCTAAGTCTTTGAATGTGCCATTGTTATCTATTCTAATATCTGCTCGCTTACCAATTTTAGGAATTAATGTCTCTGTTTTAACTTTTTCTTCAGCCATAAATTGTTCTAAAGATGCATCAGCTTCGCCAGCTTTTTCACCTCTTTTTGTGACACGTTCCCAGCGAGTTTTAGCTTTGGCGGTGATATAAATCAATCTTTTTTCAGGAAAGCTGTTGATGAGCTTTTCATCAGATAGCCAGCGAACTCCGTCTAAGATAACGATATCAGCCGGCTGTTTCATAACTCTTTGGTATAAAGCGTTACTAAGTGTGCCAGCACCAAAGGTTTTATTAAAAGCGATCGATACTTGTTGATAATTGGAGCGGGTCAGTTCGAGTGACCACAGTTCTAATGTTTCCTTGAGGATATCAGAAAAACGCATATGGGCGATCTTTTTGCCTTTCGCCATCTTCTTTAAATAGTCAGCAAAGGTTTGTTTACCCGAGCCTTTTTCTCCGACCAATCCTAAAACGATCATGCAGTGAAAGTAGCAGATTAAAAGAGGAGAGTCAACTAAATTTTTTGCAAAATTCTTTATTGATATCACAAAAAAGTCTTAAAGGATTCCAACAGTAAAATTGAATGATTTGACAAATTCTTCTATGCTTGGCGGCCTATTTGCGAAACATATTGTGTTAATTCCTCGGTCTGTGTGGGCCGAAAAAGCTAATATATCGCCTTCTTTTTGCATCACATATCTTGATGAACCTGGGTAGGATTTTTCCTGACCTATAGAAGCTGTTCCCACCATTCGATTATAGTCAAAACCGGAAGTTACTTCCCATACTCTAGCACTATTATCTGTCTTAATATCCCAGACTACGCCCATCCGATAGGTCGGACTGCTTCCTTCAGGGGCTCTTAGATTAAATTTTTGTTGTTGCTGAGTAACTTCATGAATTGATTCAGTTGTCATATAAACAGACAACCCGGTAAATCTCGGTGGTTGAAAAGAAATAAATGACACCTCGAAAATGAGTGGCCGTGGTACTTCCAAACTTTTAGGGACACCTGTTGTAGGGGTTGATACTGCTACTCGACTAGGGATACTGTCGATTTCAGTTGAAACAAATAAGCCATTTTTTTCAAAAGATCTATCTAACATTTTTTAAAAATAAAACTAAGATGCAGGTGCCCCAGGTACATTTCTAATCGAACACTTTCTGCCTTGGATTAGTGAACTGATGCTTGCCTATGAAGAGCAAGAAGGCACTCAAGACGATTTATTTATGTCTAAGAATACCATGTTCGCCAAGAACTATTATACAGAGAAAGTGAATTAAAAGAAACCTATAAAACCACTTTAACCCTCAAGAGGGAATTTTAGTTTGATATCCAACGCTTTGGCTATTTGATCGACAATATCCCACCTTGGTTTAGCTTCGCCTCTTTCAACCCGAGCATAGTAGTTGACAGAGATTTTTGCCTTCTTTGCTACCTCAAGCTGCGTTAAACCTGCCTTTTCTCTGGCTTCCAGGAAAATTTTTGCTAATTGCTCTTTAGAACCCATAAATCGTGCCTCTTTTTGAAATTATACACCTTTTCGAGATAGTTTGCTGAATATATAGAGGATGAATAGTAATATTGCGCTTGCGTTGAGTTAAAATATTGTGTTTAATTAAGTTATAAGGTTAAATTGCTTTCTCGGGCTGCTTAATATTCAAACCATACTATGATTACAAGACAAGACAAATTAATTATGGATGGAATAAATCTTCTACTTTTACACCAAACTTTTTGGCAATCTTCATTAATATCTTTAAAGAAGGGCTTTCTCTCCCTTGCTCAATATAGCCCATATAAACTCTACTTATACCTAAATTCTCAGCCATCTTCTTTTGAGTCAACCCCTTTTGCTTACGAAGTTTCTGAATTTTCTTACCTAAAGTTATGAGTGATTTAGCTTTCTTAACTGCCATACCAAATAATTGTGTATGGCTTGTAGAGCCAAGTCTACAAAGTATAACTAAGCATTTGAAGCCAGAAATGTACTTGCGTTTTTGCTAAGAAATACTAAGTTAGAATAATGAGTATGAAAAGAATTATTAAAAAACTATTTGCGACAGCTATTTTGTTTAGCTTTATTTCTTTTTTCGCGGTTACAGCTGTGTATGCAGCTACCAACTTGATAACAAATCCTGAATTTACAACCGATCTTAACGGATGGGGATGGAACGCGACCCGAACTACACCTACCAGAAGAGATTTCTCAGTCTCGCCTAATATAGCACCTACTGGGGGTATCAATAACTTTGGTGTTGAAATTCAAACAAATACCACTGATGGTAGTATCAGTCAGGCAGTTAGCTCCACTACCGGACAGTGGTATTTAGCAAAAGCACGAGCATATTCTCCCTCCTCTAACACAGGAGTAAACAACGCAACTATAGTTCTTGCCGACTCTGGATCTAATACTCTAAATGAAACACGTACTATTAGTGAAGACTCGTGGCAAACATTGGCAACAAGTGCAAGAGCAGCAGATACATCAACAAGACTTTTTCTGCGCGATCAAACAGTTACAAATGGTGATAAAAGTTACTTGGATGCTGCCTCTTTAGAACTGCTAAGTTTTTCGGATATGCTTTCACAAGTCACTTCAACTACCACATCTGATGTAAATGTGGTTGTATCTATCGCTTCCAGCCCGAGAACTACTCAAGCAGGTTTAGCACTTAACTTAGATAGTTCCACGAATCCTCAAAATGGGGTATTTATTTACCATGATGGAACAAGGGTAAAAGTAGAAAAGCTGGTATCCGGTACTTATACTTCCGTGGCTTCGCCTACGACTACTTTTGTAGCAAATGCAGGATTACAAGTTAGAAAGAGCGGAACTTCTTATGCTGTTTACTACAATCAGACTCTAGTTAATACATACACAATTTCTGATGCGGGAATAATTAATAATACCATTCAGGCTAGATTTAACACCTATTCTGGAAATAGTATGAGCGGCCTAACCTTTCTTTCTAGCAACACTATCTACATAGATCCGGGCTGTTCAAATAATGGTAATGGTGCAGGACAAGATTGTGCAAATTCAGCAGGAGAAACTGGTGCCTATAACTCTTTTGCTGAAATTAATACACTCGCAGGGAATCTTGACAATGCTCAAATTCTGATTAAGAGAGGGTCGTCAATTGAAAGTAGTATTTCTTTACAGGGGGCTTCTAATTTTACCATTGATGCATATGGCAGTGGAGCTAAACCTATTATAAGTGCAGCAAGGACATTTAACGCAACTTGGACTCAGGAAGGAAGCTTATGGTATACCGCTGTACAATCAGGTAAGAATTACAGCCGGGGTTTTATTGTCAATGGCAGAAAATTGGATGGGGTTTCCAGTAAATCAGATCTTAACAGTGGTCAATATAAATCCTGGTATGACTCTGGTAGTTCACGTCACTACATAGTTTTAGATGGAGTAGTTAATCCCAATTCCGCAACCATTCAGGCTAATAGTCAAGATGCACTACGGGCTATTTACTGCTATCAGTGTAATAATGCCAGAATTTCTAATTTATATCTCCAATATTCATATGATAATAACATCAGCTTACTTGAAACAGGTAATAATATAGAAATTTCAAATATAACATCAGTTGGAGCTGGTGCATGGCACAGTGATTATGGGGCTGATGGAATTACAGTGTATGGTGTTGGTAATGGGACAGGGAGTGTTACCCCTGCTACTGGGGTAGTTATCAAGAATAATATCTCTAATGGAAACCAAAACAATGGCATAGAAGTTTGGGGGTTGAATGGGGTTACGGTCAGTGATAATTCGATGGATGGAAATGGAGGCGGTATTGAGGTGTGGGGAAATATAACAAATAGTAATTTTACTAGAAATACTGCATTAAATAATACCCTCCCTCAAACAGCAACAGCTTCACAAAATGTCGGCCGTGGTTTTTGGGCAGCTCCCACCTCTCAAGATGTACCTGATACTGGATTTAATTCAAATAATACTGTTTCATACAATATTTTTGGTACTTCATATACCGTTGGAGCCAAAATTGATCAGGGAGCCGGATGGAAATTCTATAACAATATCATCTATGAAGTTACGAGAACAGGTCAATATGTTGTAGATGTTAGGAATTCAGGTACAAGTGTAGAATTTACTAATAATATAATTGCGAATGCTCACGGTAATGATCCTACTAATTACTTTTTAGCAAGATTTGGAGCAAGTAGTAGTGAAATCACTTTAACTGGGAACAATAATGATTTTTATGCCTTTAATGGAGGAGCTAGTACTTTTAACCCAATTTACATAAACGGAACACAATATGATTCTTTCTCTTCTTTTAAAACTGCTAGTGGTCAAACGAATAGCTTAAATGTTGATCCATTATTTGTGGTACTTTCCACTCCAGATTTCCATCTGCAGTCTTCATCATCTCTTATTAATTCAGGAGCTAATGTAGGACTTACTCAAGCAATTGATGGATCTTCTGTACCTCAAGGTTCAGCTCCAGACATTGGGGCTTATGAATATACAACTCCAGGTTCTAATAACGCTCCCTCATCAAGTAGCCCAAGCGCACCTGGTTGTAATGACTCTGCGCCAACTGGTGTCCCTGACTTATTTCAAATAGATACTAAAGGAACAAGTGCTACGCTTTATTTTGCACCTGTTGCAGGTTCTGTAAGTAATTATTATGTTGCCTATGGTCTTACTTCAGGAATATACCTTTATGGTTCCGATTTCTCTGTAGCGCCTACTGGAGGTGTACTCTCTTATACAATTAATCAGCTTGCACCGAATACTACCTACTTTTTTAAGCTGAGATCTGGTAACGGTTGTGCAGCAGGCCAATGGGGCAATGAAATGAGTGCAAAATCAGGATTAGCTAATGGCCTCCAGATAATAAAATATTATAAAAATACTGCGAGTCCAACGGTATCTTCATCCAGTAAAACAATAAAGAAACCACAACTGGTAAAACAGCAGAAAACCCAACCTAGTCCCTCATTAAGCCCGAGCCCATCTCTTGCTCCTGTGGCGGACAATTCGCCTCAAAATACTCCTTCTCCACAGTCAACCTCATCACAGCAGCCTAATATGTTCGAGAATGTGGTGAGCTGGATAAAAGGACTCTTCTAGTATTTAGTAATTAGTCCGCCGCAACTTCCTGCCAAATCTCATCCGTGTTTTGAGGAGATTTAATTATTTCTTTAGTTGTAAGGAAAAATGATAGTTCAGACATTTCCTCTTCGAGGCGGTTTTTAATAAATTTATTCAGAAACTTTTTCATCTTTTCATCAGCACAAACTAAAAGGATTCCTGGAAAAGGGCTATTTTTTGTGTTTTCCTGCCAGCTATTGCTGTCTGCATATTCAAAATATTTTTGAATCTTTGCTCTTAGCGCATATCTGGGTATACCTGCATCAAAAATATATAAGAAGAATCTTCTGGTCTTTTTCTTTGCATCTTCTATGGCAATATAAGCATCAGGAAATGGTTTTGGAAAATATTCATATCCTACTAAATCAGCGGACGTTGAAAAGTGAAGTTTGTCCTTTTCTTCTTTTTGTGAAAGTAAAAACAAGTAGATATCAGCGATTAACTGATTATGGTTAATAAATATCTGTGACGCTGTTTTGTCACTATAAATTCTGTTAAGGATACTGATCTCATACTTTTCATCTGTCTTTAATTTCTTTCTAGCAAGTAATGTTAATGAATATATAGCGGGTGTCATTTTATCTATGAATGATTGTTTAGAGTACCATTGTTTTAGGTATCCTTTTTCCGTTAAGTCTTTTAGCCATTCTTGTATGCCTTGTGGATTTTTATGATTCATGAGTTTTCGTATTTGGTTTGTATTGAGAAAGCGGAGCTTGTAGAGTAAGTTGAAGATGTTGAGTTGTTTACTAGTTACTGGTGGTTGGTTGTTAGTAGTCATATTTTGTTAAGATTTTTTCTCCTTTATATTTATATAAAGATAAAGAATATAAAGATTTCTATAATTTAGCTTCAAAAACAAATTATTTTTCTTGGTAAGGTTACCAATAATTAAGCAAACTCAGGCAGGAAATCTTTTGATTTAGGTTTGCTAGTTTTTGGCGTAATATCTTGCTTGCTTTTAGGCTTCGACACCCCATTAGTTTTGCTTGTTACTGTCTTTGTAGTTTTGGGCTTAGGTTTTGGCTCTTTTGTTTCTTTTGGCTCAACTGGTGGAATATACAACGTAGCAAAGTTATCTCTTGAGGATTTAATTAGCTCCTCAACTCTGGATTTGTCCTCTTTAATATCTAATACCATCGTTTCTCCTGAAAATGGTTCTTCAGGATTAAGTGCTGAAATCTTCATATAGAAACGATAGGCAGGGAGGTTGAATATTTCTCCTTTCTCAACATAGGGATTGAAATACCCAAGCATTAATTTTTCATCTTCAGGATTAGCAGTTCTAAATGAAACTACTGTTCCGACATTGGCAACAATAATATTGACTAGGTTTTTATCTTTTTGTTGAGAGGTGGATTGCTCAGCGAGGATTACATTAATTTTGTACTTTCTAGCTTCTGACAGCATTTGAATAAATGAAGGGGTAGCAAAGTTTTGAAACTCGTCAACATAGACATAAAAGTCTCGTCTATCTTTGCTCTCTACTCTGGCTCGTTTCAATGCTGCTAGCTGAATTTTATTTAAAATCATAATGCCGAGCACTTCAGAGGTATCTTCTCCCAATTTACCTTTTGCTAAATTACAAACAACAATCTTGCCGCTATTTAACATGTCATCAAAGTTAATGGTAGATTTTGGTTGTTCTAAAATTCTTTTGGCTGCCGGAGAGAATAAAAATCTGCCAATTTTACTGGTAATACCGGCTGTCATTTTGACTCTTTGAAAATCTCCTGCCTTACCAAATTCATTTTTCCAAAACTTCTTTAATCGTTCATCTTTTAGCTTACTGGTAACTTCTTTTCTATAGTCTGGATCAGATAATAGATCATATAGAGTAAATAAAGTCGCATTTTCAACCGAAAAAGCTGTGTGTATTGTGTTTCTTAAGATATATTCAATCCTATGTCCATGAGCTGACCAGGCATCTGAAAATACTTTTCTAAATAGTGAGATAACACTTTCTGTAATAAACTCTTTCTCCCTCAGTTGGTCATTTTCATTTAACCCAGGGGTTAGCTCCAATAAATTTAATCCAATCGGATATTCTAAGTCATCAGGATTGATATAAATAAAATCATCTTTTCTGCTTCTCGGAATACAAGCAATAACGGTTTGCGCTAATTCTCCGTGCGGATCAATCACACAAACGCCTTTATTATTTTGAATATCTTGATAAATCATTGATAGGAGTAAGGTAGATTTACCAGAACCTGTTGCCCGAATAATATACATATGTCTTCTTCTCTCATCCTCAGCAAGTCCAATCATAGTCTCAGAATCACCATAGGTATTTTTGGCAAATATGACATCAAAATTTTCATCTGATTTTAAAGAGATTGGAGCTGGGAGTTCTTTGCTGTGAACTTTAGCGATATTTTCAGTTTTTGTAGTATTAGAAAATGGAAAGTGATACAGATCAGATAGTTCAGAAACCGATAGAATGGACGGAGTAGAAAAAAATCTGGCTCTACTGCTAAATAGCGTTAGTGGAAACTGCTTAAAGCAAGTAAATAATAATTTGTTAAATGACAATAATGGTCTATGAGCTTTTAATGATTGCCAACCAGGATTACTAAATGGAGATAAAGAAGCACTAAATCCTTTTTCCCGTTCCTTCTGCGTTGTAGAGCTTTCTAGAATTGATAATGTTTTGATAGAAACCTCAAATAGTGGTTGATCTAGTTTTTGTTTTATCTCCTCAACGATTTCTTTTTGGTGTGAGTTATAAGTATATTTTTTCTTGCTTGAAACAATCAGCCCTTTGTGAGGGAATAAGCTGCCATATGCTCCGTTAGAAATGATTAATTGAAACATGCCAAGTGGCACAGTAATAAAACAGAGCTGAATAAAAAGAGACAGCTTTAATATAAAGAACGGAATCCTTAAAAACCAAAATCCAGTATTTTTACTAATTTCAGAAAAGACATTTCCATCATCAAGGATTGCAGTAATTATTCTATTGGCTTTCTCATTTATCTTTTTCGTCGCCGGAGTAACAACAATCTGTATCGAAATTAATTCATTATCCGACAGCTTGGTCATGTTGCCAGTAATATAAGCTATCGGATCATGTTCTTTTAAGGTCTTTTGTGACTGAAGAGGATAAGCAAAATCATTTGATTGTTTATATTCAGTTATTTTCCATTTACTATCCTGCTTTATATAATCTTCAGTTTCTTTGATCTTTAAATCAGGCAAAAATGATAAAAAGGCTTTTCTGACTATATCTTTTTCCTCTTCAGGTACTTGGACAATATATCTGATACCTTCAGTTTTAGAAGCAACTAGTTCTAGGGAATATGATGTTCTTTTTTGAAGCAGCCTATCCCAAAAAGATTTAGGAGAGGCTAAATTATGTAATATGGTTAGCAATTCCTTGGTTGAGTAGGCACTTTGTAAGCTAATATGCGGTGGTTTAATTTCGAGTAACTTGGTATTTTGATTACTTAGTTGTCTTTTTAGAAGTAAGATTTTAATGCCAACCGCTATAGCTTTTATAACAATAAAAATACCTCCCAAGGAAAACAGCATAACCAAAATGAAATTAAACAGTCCTACAGGATTGTTATGAAGAGAATTAACAAAAAAATAGATCTTCATTCGCCATTCAATAGGGAGTGGTAAACCGAGCATAGAAATTAACAATGAGCCTGTCTCAAAGGGAGACATATTCTTAGTACTTAACTTATGGAGTAACTCAGCTTGTTCGGGTGTCAGTTGAGAATTATTCATTACCTGCCTTCTTATCATTAGGCAGTAGGTTCACGTATAACTATATCAGAATATATCATAATTATTTCCTATAGTAAATATAGAGGAATATAGGCTCAAATTCGATAAATTCGTGCTTGACAACTATCTCGTTTGGGATATATACTATCTTCATCGAGATAGTTATGGAAACAATGAATTCACCTTTATTTCATACTCCTGAATCTACACCAAGAATTGTTCTCAATTCCATTAAAGAATTATCTGAACAGTCATATAAGCCAACAAGTCTACAAGCCCCTATAGAACAAGCACTTAATAGCTTTCTCCCAGATCAAAGCGAAGAGAACAAAGTCGCACGAATGAGAAAACATCTTGGGAAGACAGCAGAAACTTTATCTAATCCGCAAGTTGAAACAATCATTACGGAATTTCAGTTTTTAATTGATACTTGGATGGATGAATACGAAAGAGAAGTTTTTAATGGATTGACGTTAAAAGAAGTACTGAATGAAGGATGAGTATGGATGGAAGAAATGGAGTGGATATAAAACGGGCGGTAATTTATCTTCGAGTATCTACAGAAGAACAAGTAGATAATTATTCTTTAGAAACCCAGGAAAGAATTTGTAGACAAGAAGCAGAACGTAAAGGTATAGAAATTCTGCAAGTTTTCAAAGAAGAAGGGCGATCAGCCAAAAATATTAACGGTAGACCTATATTGGTTGAAATGCTCAAATTCTGTCTCAAACATAAACGAGAAATTGACGCCTTAATTGTTTACCGACTCGATAGACTCTCCAGGCAACTTCAAGATTACCTGGCAATCAGAAAGAAATTAGCAGATTGTGAAATTACTCTTTTCTCAGCTTCAGAACCAACCGGAAATAGTCCGACTGAAAGATTTATTGAATCAATGTTGGCTAGCTTTGCTCAGATGGATAATGACGTTAAAAGTGAGCGAACTAAAAATGGTTTAAAAGCCAGATTTTTAGCTGGTTTACCAAGTGGCGTACCTCCATTTGGGTATAAAAATGAAAATGGTTATGCAATCAAAGATCCTAAAACCTGGGAAAAGATCAAAAAGGCCTGGGAATTAATGGCAACAGGAACAAAAACTTTGTCTGAAATGGCAAATCTGGTTAATGAATGGGGTGTTAGACAGCCATTCAAAGGAAAAGAATTTTTAATAAAACCTCAAGCACTTAGTAGGATGTTTAGAAATAAATTCTATATGGGTATTCTAACTTCTGAAAGGTATCCTGAAGAAGTGAGAGGGCAACACATTCCTATGGTCACTGAAAGCTTGTTTTATCGGGTACAAGCAGTCATAGATGGCAGAAATACCAGTATTCATGTTCCATTAACAAAAAGAAGCAGAGACAATGAGGACTTCCCATTGAGAAGACTGGTTAAATGCAAGTGTAATACTCCATTAACAGGAGCATGGAGTAGGGGGAAGAATGCAAAGTTTGCCTATTATCTTTGCAACCGCCGTTGTGGAAAATCATCCATTCCTGTTGATACTTTGGATAATAGTCTTATTGCCAAGCTTTCAACCATAACCCCCACAAAAGAGGCTCTAGATGCCTTTATAGCCCTTTTACGAAGGACTTATTATCAAAGAGGAACACAACTGCAAAAACGCCGAGATCAAGCAGATGCAGAACTGAAGAAATTACGAGAAATGAGGCAAGCTCTTATTCAGAAGAACTTAAACGGCATTTACTCTGATGAAATATTTAAAGAGCAAAACAAATTAATAGAAGATCAGATTGCTACTGTCTTAATGTCTAAAGACGATGAATTAATGGCTAAATTCAACCTTGAAGCAATAGTAAAGTTCATGAAAGCTAAGTTTGATAATTTAGGGACAACCTATCAAATGTCCAAGCTGGGACAGATTAGAGTTCTCCTGTGTTCGATATTCCCCCTTGGACTGGCTTGGGGCTATCCTGGCTTCACAAACACCCAGATTAGCCCGATATATCAATCTATTCGTAGATTCGAGCCAGAAAGGCTCGGACTTGGTGCCGAAGGAGAGAGTCGAACTCTCATGAGCTTGCGCCCAAAGGTTTTTGAGACCTTCGTGTCTACCATTCCACCACTTCGGCATTAATCTTAATTATAATAAAAGTGGAATGGGAAGCTATGCTTACGATTCCACCACTTCGGCATTAATCTTAATTATAATAAAAGTGGAATGGGAAGCTATGCTTACGATTCCACCACTTCGGCAATTACTATTCTGATCTTATCCGATCTCATCTGATCTATCAGAGTAGGCTCATATTATAACAATTATTGCTCATGAACGCTAGAATACGACTGAACTTGACTTTAACCAGTCTTTAGCCTATATTTTGTACCTAACCCATGAAGATTCAGCTAGCTACCAAACCACTGTCGGAAATTACCTCTGAATATATCGTTTTACCTGTTTTTGAAGAAGCCAAAGATGACTTTGGTCTTGCTGAAGTCAAATCTTTTCTTAAAACTGAAGAAAAGTTTGGCAAACTGTATGAATCGCAGTTGCTTTTCAGTTCAAAAGGACGGTTTTTACTGCTCGGTCTTGGAAAATCAGACAAATACGAATTTGTCACTTTGCAAAATTGGGTCGGTAGTGCTGTCAAACAGCTGATGAAAAAAACTAAACAGATTAGTTTGGTATTGCCAAAATCAGACAATCTGACTGCCGAACAGGTAGGGGAGGCAGCTGCAATTGGCGCGGAAATAGCTACTCACGACATCGCTGCCAATTACAAATCAAAGCATGATGCTGTCAAACTAACAGCTCTAGAATTGGTAGTTGAACGAGCTGAAAGAGGCTTTCAGGACGGTATTAAAAAAGGTGAAATTATTGTTGGTTCTATCAACTTAGTTCGTCAACTTGGTGATATGCCGGCCAATGAGCTGACCCCGACAATTTTTCTGAATGAAGCCAAAAAAATCGCCAAAGAATCCAAACTGAAAATCACAGTTCTGACTGAATCCCAGGCTAAACGGAAGGGAATGGGAGCATTCTGTGGAGTAGCTCAGGGTTCAGATGAACCATCTTTTATGATCGCTTTGGAATACCAGGGTGATATTCGTTCAAAAGATAAATGGGGACTGATAGGTAAAGGGATCACCTTTGATACCGGTGGGATCAACGTCAAACCAGGCTCGTATCAAAACTTTGAAATGAAATACGATATGTGCGGTGCTGCGGCTGTGATGGCCTCAATTCAGGCAATTGCCAAGTTAAAATTGAAAACCAATGTCGTTGCTGTGATGGCCGTCACTGAAAATTTGATCTCCGGCAAAGCGCAGAGACCAGGTGATATAGTTAAAACCTATTCTGGCAAAACTGCTGAAGTCCTCAATACCGATGCCGAAGGCCGACTAGTACTGATTGATGCTTTAGCCTATGCTCAAAGAGATTTTAAAGCGACTAAACTCATAGATGTAGCCACTCTCACCGGGGCTATTATTGTCGCACTAGGTGATCATATCACCGGGACTTTCTCCAACAATGAAGAGTTTTCCAATCAGCTCAAAGAAGCAGGTAAAAGGGTCGGAGAGCGCTACTGGCCCTTGCCAATGGATGAGGATTTTGATGAGATGATCAAAGGTGATTTTGGCGACATTATCAACATAGGCGTAGGAGGGTCAATGCCTGGAGCTGCTGGATCGATCACCGGAGCTAAATTTATTGAAGCCGGAGTAGAAAATGATAATCCCTGGATCCATCTAGACATCGCCGGCACCGCCTGGGACATGAAACCCCGTCCTTATAGAGGTGTAGGCGCCACCGGTGTAGGTGTAAAAACGTTGGTTGAGCTTATAAAGGGTTAATTAGTGAATCAGTTAATTAGTTAATCGGAAAGATATTATAGGGAAGAGAAAGAGGTATGGCACAAGGATTTGAAGAACTGGAAATTTGGAAAATAGCGCATAATCTGACGTTGTTAGTTTATCATTTTACTTCCCGTTGGCCTCAAACTGAGAAATTCAATTTAATTTCCCAAACCAGAAGAGCTGCTGTTTCAACTGAACTTATTATTGCAGAAGCCCAAGCCAGATATTTTTACAAAGATACTATTAGAATGCTTTATGAAGCACGTGCTTCAGCGGAAGAAGTTCGAAATTGTTTACTAATTGCCAAAGATTTAAAGGAGATTGATTTTTGGGCGCAAGAATACGATAATATGTCATCAGAATATATAAAAGTGGTCAGAGGGATTAACGGATATATAAATTATTTATCTCGTAAATATACATCCCGATCAACTGATTCACCGATTAACTAATTATCTAAATTATGGCACTCAACGTTACAGATCTAAGAACTGGCACAGTATTTGCTGAAGATGGCGCTTTGTGGCAGGTGATCACCTACGAACACAATAAAATGGGTCGGGGCAGTGGGACTATCAAAGTCAAAGCTAAAAATGTCCGTACCGGCGCTATTACCGAAAAATCCTTTATCACCGGTGCTCGAGTAGAGGAGGGGAATGTAGAAAAGAAAAAAGCTCAGTTTTTGTATGCTGATGGCGATACCTACAACTTTATGGATCCTGAGACATATGAGCAGTTTTCGATATCAAAATCAATCCTGGGAGACAATGCCAAATATCTTTACGAATCACTTGAAGTCAATCTGATCGTAGCCGATGAAGAAGCTTTGGGTTTGGAGTTGCCAAACAGTTTGGTTTATGAGATCGCCGAAACCGGTCCAGAAGAAAAAGGCAATACTGTTTCCAATGTTTATAAAGAAGCCTTTATGACCAATGGTCTGATGGTTAAAGTCCCGATGTTTGGTAAAGTCGGTGATAAGATTAAAGTCGATACTCGTAGCGGGGCTTATGTTGAACGAGTAAAATAATGCCACTTTCATCTGAAAATATTACCCGGCGTACCTTTCTAGGAAGTCTTGTGTTAGGGGCAGCCGTCCTCGGCAGTTCTGCAATTGGACGTGAGCCTGACCCTCGCTGCTGTATTAGAGGGTCAAAAAAAAGCAAAAATCCAATCGATCTTTCAACGATAGTAGCCTGCACAGTTCGTGACCCTCTGGTTAGAATAACTGCATCCTCAGTCATAGTTTTTGCTGCTGGTGTCACCTGGCTACGAAGCCGAAACTAGCCATCTACTGCTAAATCCCCATCTTCCAATCTGCACAAATCTTTTTTAAAATTAATCAAGTTTATGAAGTTGACACCTCAAGTATTTTGGAGTAAGCTAAAGGGCAGTTCTGCTCAAAAACACATGGGTAAAAAGATTAAAAAAGCTTTAATTCCTGCCGCCGGATTTGGCACTCGTTTCCTTCCTCAAACCAAGGCCATGCCTAAAGAGATGCTGCCGATCGTTGATAAACCAGTTATTCAGTATGTAGTTGAAGAAGCAGTTGCATCTGGAATCGAAGATATCATTGTTGTCACTGGTGCCAATAAAAGAGCCATTGAAGATCATTTTGATATCCCCAATCAAGACCTGGTGCAAAACCTGGTTGCCGGCGGTAAAGAAAAGCTACTTGAACAAGTTAAAAAGATTGCCGACATGGCCAATTTTATCTATGTTCGCCAAAAAGGCCCTTATGGTAATGGGACACCAGTATTAGCTGGTGAACCGATTATTGATGGTGACCCATTTGCAGTCCTCTGGGGGGATGAATTTATCTATGCTGAACCTCCTCGTTTGCAGCAGATGACAAAGGTTTTTGAAAAATACGGTGGTATGGTCATCTCCGGTGTCAAAATTGAGAGAAAATCTGATTTAAAACGCTACGGTATCGCTGATCTGGAGCCAGTTGATGGCAATGTTTTTAAAATCAAAAAGATTGTGGAAAAACCAGATCCGGATGAAGCTCCTTCCAATATTGCCACTCATGGCGCCTATATTCTGCCTCCAGAGATATTTGGAGCTCTCAAAAGACTTGAACCCGGTAAAGGTGGAGAGATCTGGTTAACTGATGCGATCAATCTTTTAAATAAAGAGGGCGTACCTTTGTATGCTGTAGTTGTGGAAAATGGTAAATATTATGACACCGGAAATAAACTGGAGTATATGAAAACCGTCATTGATTTAGCTTTAAAGCATCCAGAAATTGGCGAAGAATTTAAAGAATATCTTCACTCTGTAGTTTCCGAATCCAAAAACTAATCTCCGTATAAGTTTGACTTCATGTAAAAAAAAGAAGATAATTACGTAAGTTCTTTATGACCGCAACCGCACATGCACTGGTTGGTGGTGCTCTAGCCGCCGCTATACCAAATCCAGTTTTAGGTATCTCATTGGCGCTGCTTTCGCACCCTCTTTTAGATATGATTCCGCATTGGGATGAAGGTTGGGGTTGGAGAAAAAAAGAGAAGCTCCGCTTATTTGCAGAATGCACTATCGATTTGTCCGCCGGTGTCATTGCTACCTTTGTCTTATTTGGAGCCGGAGTCAATCCCTGGTATTTACTGGCCTGTATCGGAGCTGCGATTTCTTGGGATGTTTTAGAAGCCCCCTATCTGATACTCAATTGGAAATTCCCTCCCTTTAATTTTTTCTATAAAATCCAATCCGGAATCCAGGGTAAAGCCGCACTCCCTTGGGGTATTGTTACCCAGGTAATTACTGTTGGGTTGGTGGTATTAATCCTCAAGCAAATCACCGCTTAAGTAGCTTTTCAGACTTCAATTTGCTAATCTGTAAGAATGTTTCCTGTTTTAGCAAGTGTTGGAGGAGTCTCAGTTTCCTCTTTTGGTGTTTTCTTATTGTTGTCATTTCTGCTTGGTTTTTTTGTGATTTGGCGGATTATCCGGCTATATGATATCGATCAAGAGAAGATTATCGACTTGTCACTATTAATATTCATCGGGAGTATTATTGGCGCTCGGATTTTTTTTGTTTTGACACATTTGCCTCAGTTTAACTCTGTTTTAAGCATTCTTGATATTTTACGTAGCCCCGGGTTGTCTTTCTGGGGTGGATTGGTGGGGGGCATAATTGCTTTAATTTTGGGATCCCGTCGTCTTAAACTGAGAATCTGGCAGGCTGCAGACTTGATGACAGCAGGGTTTTTTATGTCTTGGGCAGTAGGAAGTATTGGTTGTCTGTTTAGCAGCTGTGAATATGGGATAATTTCCACCTTACCGATAGCTGTGACTCAGATAGGTGTGTTGGAAAAAAGATTTCCTATACAAATAATCCAAAGCTTACTGGCTTTTGGTGCATTTTGGTATATTTGGAAGAGTGTCATCAAATTCCATTTTGACGGCCAAATAGTAGGGGTGGGGTTGGTATTTTTGGGATCAATTAAACTCATCACCGAACCATTTAAAACGGCTCAGGTCACTATCAGAGATTTCAGTGTGACGTATATTTTTAGTATTTTAATAATTATTGCTGGTATTTGGGTCCTGTACAATAAATCAAAGAAATCATTGAGACAAGATTTATCCTATTCTATCAATGTAATTGCTCAGGAAAACAAACGGAAACAAGCACTATCGAAGGCTAGACGTTGGTGGTATAATACTTATGTTAATGCACAGCTATCGTTGTTGAGATCAAAAAGAGCATTATTCAAAATTTTACATGTCAAATCCAATCCAGAAAAATTCTGACAAAATAGAAAAGTCCCTTTTAAAGCAGCAAAAGGAGGTTGAAGCTGAAATTAAATCCCTCGAACAAGACGATCCGGTTAATTCCCTGGGCATGGCCGAAAGTAGTGAGCCAGGAACAGATTCCTGGGTAGCAGATACACATGGTCGGGTGATGGCGATGAAAGAAAATCTGAAGTCACTACTAATTCGTATTAAAGCTCAACTGGCTGCTTTAAAATCAGGCAAATATGGCAAATGTTCCACTTGTGGTAAACAAATAGAACCTGAACGTTTAAAAGCTATGCCTACCGCCAATATTTGTATCTCCTGTTCTAAAAAATAATTTTTCTGCTTGACACTTTCTTACAATAAGCCTAAATTAAATCTAATACCATTAATGATGGAAAACACTGCTACAAATATAAAAAATGAATCCGCCACTGTACAAACAGTTGCAAACACCAAAAAAAGTCCCATCGTATTGCTGCTTTCAATATTGCTAAATATTCTTTTGATTGTAGTCTTGGGCTTGGGAACCTACTATTTCAAGCTATATAATCTACCAAATGATATTGATCTCTGGTCTTCTAAAGAAGGGAAATGGTCAAATATAACTGGCCTGGGATGGCAGAACTTATTAACAAGCGCCATTATAAATGGTCAGATTGTAAAATTAGATAAAAATACCATAACCGTTAAAAACAATCAGGGACAAATAGGTGAAATAAAGCTTGGTCAGAATATTGAAATTACTAGTCAAGATCCGATAACTAAAAAAAGTATTAAAACCAAAGGGTTACAAGATCTAAAATTGGGCAAAGATGTCACAATAATTGTCAGACCAGAAAAAGGAGAGTATGTTGTGACTTCAATTGGATATTTAGTGAATGTTGAAAAAAAGCCAGAAGCGACCAAATCTAATAAATTAAAATAACTAGAGTTGATTATATTATTACTATGAGATATAATATTGATTATGTTCAGGGTTGAAGACAACTCAAATCATCTAGATTCAAACCAATGGCCTTCTAGTACATATCAAGAGAGAGCCTCATATTCATGGCCGAAAAGATCTCACAGATATAGATTACCTCAATCAGTTTTAACAGAATATATGATAAATCTTGGTGGAGCTTTTGTTATCAGTTCAGCATTATCGATTGGATCTCTGCATTTAATTAAGCCGATTTATAATATTTCTGCAGATAATTTAGCACAAAGTGATCCCATACAAAGAAATGTCGTTACATTTGGTCCTGAGGTTGATTTCAATAACATCGCCGTAAATCAAGAACCGGGTGTTGTGTCAGAAACACTAATATTGGAATTTACAGATGGTGAGACGGTTACATCTGCCGGAACAATTATCAGTGCTGAGGGAGCTGATTCTGCAGCTGTAACTACTGCAGGTCCAAATTTTAACGTAAATTTTCCTTCCAAAAAGCCCTGATACAATTGACAGTAAATAAAACTTGCTATACATTAAATTAGTGCAAGCTAAATTCTTACTGAAATATTTTTTTGTTTATTTTTTACTTATCCTTTTTTTATTTATAGCGCCGGTTACTTTTGGTCAGGAAGGTGGAGAAAGCTATTCAACCCAAGACAACACCGCTTCTTTTGATTCAAATGTTTCTACCAACGACATAAGTGTCGACCCGGGTACCATTGGTTATGCAGAGGTTACTGCCAATGAAACCGCCAATGCTGATGGTTCTGTTACTTTTGATGGGACCACGGTAGTAGGACCAGAGGGGACTACTGCGGAGGTAACAGTAAATAGTGATGGGACATTTACCGTATCGTTTTCAAGTCCTGGAAATGATATAAGTCCAGTTGAAACAGAGGTAACATTTGATTCTTCCCAGAGTGATAACAGCGGTAATTCAATAGGTGGTGGGGGAGACACTGTAAACATAGATGCTCCAGATCCAAACCCAACTTATCCATACATCGAGGGAGGCCCGCCTGTTTTAACGGGAACTACTGGATGTCAAGGAGGACAGCCGGTGGTTGATTTATCATGGACCCCGTCACCTTTGTCAGATGGTATTGTGCATGATTGGAGAGTGTTAAAAAGCGGTGTATTTGGCACCTATATCTCTCGATGGAGAACTGAAACCAATTTTAGAGATATTATGGCGCCACCCCAGCAGATACTGGATCCAGAAACTATCTATTATTATCGTGTTTATGGCTACAGAGGTGTCAATAGGAGTCCGCTTTCCAATATTGTCGCAGTTCTAACACCTTCTTGTGCACCTAAAGTCGTTGCAAGTTGTCCTGATACAAATTCCGGAACTATTGAAAACTTGAATGTATCATGGGCCAGTAATAGTTCTGGTATAAATGGTTTCAAATTATATCGTGGAACTGACAATAATGTTCAATCAAGAGTTTTTTTGCCACCCAATATACCTTCAAATACTACAAGCAAAATTGATTCAAGTTTAGTATTGGGTCAAACTTATAATTACTGGCTAACTTCATACAAAACAGTTGTAACACCAGCCTATACTGAAATAACTTCTACTGATGAAAATGGAAACCCAACTGGATTTATTGATCATCCCGAGACATCAGTCGATATAGAGTCACCATTCTCTGCTATGTCAGTGGGGCTGGCACCAAAACTCTGTCAGACAGGAACTACACCCATAGAGCCAACAGTCCCAACCCCAACAATTCAATTGACTTTAACAACCCCTGATGGGGTATTCAATTCAAATGATCTGCCAGTATCTGTTAAACAAAATGACCCCATTACTTTAAATTGGCAGATCACCAATGCTACGAGTGCCACAGCTGCATCAAGTCCATTAATAAATAGTTGGAATGGTACAGTTAATCCAGTTTCGGGACTGACAACTATCCCGACTTCAACAGTAGGATCATATTTACTTTCCTTAACGGCTGTAAATGGCACAAATAATGCAACTTCCACTATTCAGATCAATGTCAAGGTCCCTACCGAGCCATATATTAAAACTACACAAGGAGATGTCCATTCAAATAACGATATTAAAGTCCCTCAATAAGATGTATAATCCGATCTATTCTCTCCAATATGATTAAGATCGCTGTCATCAGTTCTGTCGGAACAGGGAAAACACTACTATCTGCTTTTGATGCCGCTTTAAATAATGCAGGTGTCAGCAACTACAATTTATTGGTCCTCTCTTCAGTAATTCCGCCAAACTCTGTCATAAAAAAAATTAAAAAATATACAACACCGTCAGATGAGTTTGGACATAAATTGTATGTAGTACGAGCCGAGATGCGGAGTAATGAAGCTAAAAAATGGTTGGCAGCCGGGGTGGGGTGGTATCAGCTGGAGGATGGAAGAGGTTTATTTGTAGAACATGAATTGATTGGGGATACAAAGCTGGCATCCACAACTGATTTAGAGGAACTAATTAAAAATTCTCTTCATGATTTGTGTGATTTTCGAGGGATACCATTTAATATAGACAATGTTCAGATTCAGACATCGATAGCTCAGGTCAAAGACAAACCGATGTGTGTTCTGGTAATTGCGGTGTATCAATCAGAGGGGTGGAAATAAATGAATAATTGGCTATTCTTTGCATTATTAGCTCCAGCCACCTACGCTATCATAAATTATTTAGATAAATATCTTATTGAAAGCAAAGTAAAGGATTATCGAGGCATGCCACTTTACAGTGCAATAGCTGGTTTTATTTTTGGTACTGGAGCGTGGTTCTTGTTTGGTTTTCCACTGTTAAATTGGTTCGATGGATTTTTAGTTCTATTAACCGGAATAATTAGCGTATTTGCCCTTACAATGTATTTTCGGGCTCTCTCACAAGAAGAAACGAGTATCATTATTATTTTATTTCAGCTAGGACCTTTATTTAGTTTGTCGCTTTCATATCTAATACTGGGGGAGAGTATCTCTCACAATCAGTTGCTCGGATTTTTATTGATTCTGGTCGCTGCAATAGGAACTTCTCTAAAATTAACTAAAAAATCTTTTGCAATTTCACAAGCATTTTGGCTAATTGTGATAAGCAATTTTTTCTGGGCTCTGGCAAATGTAATATTTAAATTCGTTTCTGAATCCAATAGCTTTGTTACTCTGTTAATATATGAAGGTTGGGGATTTGGTGTGGGCGGGGTGATATTAAGTATTCTATATCCTGCGTCTAAAAGAGCCTTCCTTGAAAATTTCCGAACAGTTGGAAAGTCAGTGATGTCTTTTATTTTTCTCAATGAATCTTTTTTTGTAATCGCAAGATTGATGACATATTTTGCCCTAACACTGGCTCCAGTGGCAATGGTTGTGGTAGTGGGCTCGACACAAGTATTTTTTGGTGTTTTTTATGGAATATTGTTAACTATAACATTACCAAATTTTTTTAAAGAAAATATTTCCCGGGTTTTGTTAGTTAGAAAAATATTATGGGGAATAATGGCTGTTTGTGGCGTTTATTTAACTACCCAATAAATAGGTTATTTAATAACAGTTACTTTAGTGGTTTGATCATGAACTTTTTTAAATAAAAAGCTGGAGATCTTTGTGATTTAGACAATCTTAAACCAGGAATACCTAAATCTTGCTCAATATTTATATATTTATATCCGTGATTGTAGTGTATATCTGCTGTAACTTTATTCAGAACTTCGTAAACTCCAGGGAAATCCATATCAGCTTTAATAAAATGACCCATGATATATGATCCATGAATTCTTTCATCAATTATATAACCGACCAATTGATTTTCAATAAATAACCCATGAGTAATTAAATTAAAATTTTGGTTATATTTAAGTAATCTTTTAAGAGCAATGAGTTCAGTATTTATTTCAGAGGCGGATTTACCTTTTTGTTTGGCCCATTTGCGGAACAGTTTTAAAATTATCTTTTGATTGTTTAAATCATTTAAAAATATTTCTTTAACCTCGTGTTTTGAATGGTTTTCAATAAAATGCTTATACTTCAGAAGTTTACGATGGTGAATATTAGTCAATTCCGCTGATTCTTTTAATGGAATAATATAATCATGTTGGTCTGGATTTTCTTTGATTGTAAAATTGATTAGATCAGAGTTTAAATACTTTTTAATTGATACCTCAGGAATAAAATCAATTTCAGCATCAAGATCTTCATGCTTAATATAGTCGATGATTTTGTTAATTGTATCTATAGTGTCATTTTCTCCTAAGAAAGAAAATATCACTTTGTTGGTCATATAATCTGGTATAGATACTACTAAATTACTATTTAACCAAGTGAAACTTGCTTGGGAATTCGTATTATAAATCCACATGCTGGTAAAGTTAAAATCAGAGTAGGGGGCATATTTTTCTATAAATTTATTTATCAGCTCTTTATGATGAATAGCAATTTTTTTAAAATTTGGGAATATAGTTAGTTGGTTATTTTTAGCCATGGTGTAATATTAAACTAACCCAAAGTGTATTACCATCTTACACATTACTTGACAGTATCTACATAGAATAGATACTGTATAGTAGGATGCAACGAATTAGTTCAAGTTGGCTTAGAAATATATCGATAGGGCTTTTTATCTTTTTTGTCGTTTACTGGATCTTATTCCAACTATTCCTAACTGGACAAACTCATCATCATCACCAGATTTATACTTTTAGCACTCTCTATGGAATCATGGCACTTTGGGGAACATTCTGCGGTCTGCTAATAGCTTCAAAATGGGGTGGATTTAATAGCCTTTTTGGCAAAGCTTTAATTTTTCTGTCAATAGGTCTTTTTCTGCAGGAATTTGGCCAGCTGACTTATTCTTATTTTTATATAGTAAAGCAGTTACAAGTGGCCGATTATCCGTCACTTGGAGATGTTGGCTTTTTTGGCACAATTCCTTTCTATTGTATAGGTGTTTTTTATGTGGCAAAGGTTTCAGGGGTGGGGATTTATCTGAAATCCCTAAAGAGGATAATCCCGTCAATATTGTTAACATTTGCAGTATTGGCCGCCGGCTATTATCTATTTCTTCAGGATTATACTTTAGACTTATCAGCCCCTATTAAGACATTTCTAGATTTTGGATATCCTTTTGGATCAGCTATATATATATCATTAGCAATAAGCACATATATTTTATCTCACGGAGCCTTAGGCGGCCTTATGAAAAATAAAATAAAATTTTTGATCTTTGCTTTGTTTGTTCAGTTTTTAGCTGATTATACATTTTTATATCAAACATCAAGATCCACTTGGGTTGACAGTGGTATCAATGATTTAATCTATTTAATTGCATATTTTTGCATGACGCTTGCATTAGTGAATTTTAATATGATTTATATGCAGTTAAAAGAAAATTAAATGGACCCACTTGCCCAGGCTGTCAAAAATATAATAAAAGAACAACAGACCATCATGGGGCCAATTGCACTTGAACAGGCCAAAAAAGTCTCCGGTCTGAAATTTTCCCCGGATGAAGTGGAGGTAGTTGGTGACCACAAGACAGTTTTGAATAATTTGATCAGTCAGTATGCCAAAATCTTTGGACAGGCTTCAGTCCAAGTGTGTCGGGATGCTTTTGAACAGTTTCAGGATAAAATACCAGCTAAAGATATACCTGAAATATTAGCTTCTCATTAGTACTATGATCACACCAGCTGCCTTGCAAACCTATATAAAACTGTCAGAAAAAATCACTTCAATTGATGATCCATCGATCCAATTGAACGGTATTTTGGTCGAATTTTTAATGGAGCTCAATAAATTGGGATTTCTGTATCAAAATGTAAATATTCAAATAGTTGATACAGATGCAAAAGTAATTGATAGTTTTTTTTACGACCCCGAGGTTACAAAAAATGAAACAGTTAAGTACGAAATAGTGCCAGGTAATCTGATTTTTCATCCCAGTTCGCTAATTGAGAAAGAGATGGTATGGGGAAAAATAATGGTTTCATCGGATACTGCCAACCTGATTCAAAGTAACTTTCCGCTTAAAGACCAGATCAGGACAGTTGTCTTTGTTCCTCTTCTAAATAGCCAGCATTTAAAAGGCAGTTTTATTTTAACTAGTAAAAGAGGGGCAGATCAGATTAGCCCAGATGAACAGGACTTTCTCAAACTAATAGGTCAGCTGGTCAATTTCACGTATCGTCTTTTTGAAACACAAAATTCTCTGGTGCATGTATCACAGGAAGTTTACAAAGCCAATTCTGAACTGCATAAAGTGAATAAGTTGAAAGATGATTTTGTCTCAATCGCTTCTCATGAACTGCGAACACCGATGACTGCTATTCGATCATACGCCTGGATGGCACTTCATCGTTCGGATATCCCTTTATCAGACAAACTCAGACGCTATTTGGAAAGGACATTGATATCAACAGAACGCCTGATCAATCTTGTTAATGACATGTTGAATGTATCGCGAATTGAATCTGGCAGAATTGAAATAGCCCCAAGTGCTTTTGATTTATCCAATCTGATAGGGGAGGTGCTGATAGAAGTTGATGCCAAAGCCAAAGAAAAAGGTCTGATCATAGAACATCAGGCAACTAAGATACCCCATATGTTTGCCGATGAAAATAAAGTTCACCAAATATTGCTCAATCTGATTGGAAATTCACTAAAATTCACTCCAAATGGAGGACGTATTATCATCTCATATCAGTCTGATGGGATGGCCATCTCTGTATCTATCAAAGACACCGGAGTGGGTATATCGAAAGATGACTTAAATCGATTATTCAAGAAATTTAGCCGGCTGGACAATTCCTATGTAGCTGCTGCAGGGACAGGTGGCACAGGTCTCGGTTTGTTTATATGCAAAAGTTTGGTCGATTTAATGAAAGGGACTATAAAAGTCGAATCAGCTGGTGTCAATCAAGGCTCAACATTTACCTTTACACTTCCAGTTGCTACTCCCAAATTACTTTCTGAAGCCGAAAAGTATCATATTAAACCTCCTCAGGCGAGGTTGCTTGAGCCGGTTGCCATTCAGGC
The DNA here is from genome assembly GCA_964636275.1 of uncultured Gammaproteobacteria bacterium. Lineage (GTDB taxonomy): Bacteria > Patescibacteriota > Microgenomatia > Daviesbacterales > UBA10151 > CAZWRN01. Next base: position 4,517 of record CAZWRN010000006.1, on the reverse strand, counting down.
ATATCCCAATGAACCCGCATAAAAAAGATTCAAGATTTAAGATTCAAGATTTAAGATTCATGAATCTTAAATCCTAACTCCTAAATCCTAATCCATCTTTGATCTGCTATTGACTTCCAACTATCCAGTTAGTGATACTACTTACATGGATAATAATTCTAAACGGATTCTAATTGTTGAAGATGATCAGTTTTTACGGGAATTTTATGAAGAGTTGTTACAAGGAGAGGGATTTGAAATTGATTCAGCTCCAGAAGGGGAGATAGCCGCTACCAAGATTCATGAAGGTGGATATGATCTGATATTGCTGGATATCATGCTGCCTAAAAAAGATGGTATTCAAATACTGCAAGGTAATAAAGCCAATCCTCCCCAAAAAGTAAACGGGCCTATCGTGGTGTTGACCAACATTGGTCAGGATGCGATCATCAGGCAATGTTTTGATCTGGGAGCCTCTGGTTATATTATCAAATCTGCGCTTAATCCAGATCAAGTATTACAAGAAATTAAAAACTATCTTCAGATATCTACTTTGATAAAATAAACCTAAGTAACCCAACACTAAATGTCTAGATTAACTATTTTGTATCAGGATGATGATTTTATGGTAATAGATAAGCCGTTTGGGCTGGTAACGACGCCAGCTGAATCTATCGTGGGAGAAACCGTTTCAGATATTTTAATAAATGAATTTGGTAACACCCTGGAAAGGGGAGGGGTAGTTCATCGACTTGATAAAGATACCTCGGGGATTTTACTGGCGGCTAAAACCCAGCATGCCTTTGATGCACTGCAAGATCAATTTAGAGAACGAACGATCCATAAAACCTATTTAGCTTTGGTTCATCAATTTATTCCGGAGAAGGGGACGGTAAATGGCAATATTGGCCGAAATCCAGAAAATAGAGAAAAATTTACGGTTTTAGAAAGTGGTAAAGAAGCGGTAACTGACTTTGCATTGGTGAAACGGTATCAGATGTCTGAGGATAAAATGGCCGAACTGTTTCCAGATTTTAATTCGATTCAGCGGCGAAAAATGATCAAAACCAATTATGCTCAGTTCAGCTTGGTGAGTGCTTTTCCAAAAACTGGCCGAACTCATCAGATCCGGGTTCATCTAAAACATATCAACTATCCGATTGTGGGAGATGAAAAATATGGCGGCCGTAAAATTGTCAGACTGGATCACCGATGGTGCAAAAGGCAATTTTTGCATGCCGCGAAAATCTCTCTGCTTCATCCGCGGACCCATGATCCTATGGTCTTTGAATGTCCGCTGCCGCCAGACCTGCAGCAATCATTAAACTTTCTTACACCGCTAAGCTGATAGTTTTTCTACCGACTATATTCTGTTTACTATATTCTATATACTAATTTTGTGGATAATATTTTTCTGCAGTTTGCTGTCGTCCTTTCACTAGCTTCATTGTTTGGATATTTAGTTATGAAGCTAAAATTGCCTTTGGTAGTTGCTTATTTGCTGGCCGGTGTCTGTTTGTCTATCGTCTCAATTTTTGATCTGCACCACGCCGGAATTTTTACTTTTTTACCTGAGATAGGTATCGCATTTGTCCTTTTTTTGATCGGTATGGAGCTTGATTTACGTGAGATCAAAGCTCTTGGTAAACCAATCATCACAGCTTCGATCGGACAGATTGTCTTGTCTGCTTTGGCCGGGTTTGCGATAGCCGGAGCTTTAGGTTTTAACGCCACCGAAAGTATCTTTTTAGGGCTCGGTTTATCATTTTCATCAACAGTAGTTGTGATCAAAATGTTGCTTGAAAAAAGAGACCTGACCTCATTATATGGCAAACTGGCTATCGGTATTTTATTGGTTGAGGATTTGGTTGCCATCATTGTATTGATGGGTATTTCAGTAGGCAGCTCCATGTTTCAACTGGGTCTGCAAAACAGTTTACCTTTTGTAACATTTGCTTTAAAAGCCGTGGGGCTCTTTTTCCTCACCTTTATTTTGTCAAAATTTGTTTTAGAAAGAGTTTTTGATGCTGTTGCCAAATCAGTTGAATTACTATTTTTGACGGCTTTAACCTGGTGTTTTATCTTTACCACTTTAGCTGTTATAAGCGGTTTTTCAGTTGTCATCGGTGCTTTTTTGGCTGGTGTCGCTCTCGCTTCTTCACCTTATCATCTACAGATTCAAGGAAAAATTAAACCGTTGCGTGATTTTTTTGTTACCCTCTTTTTTGTGTATTTAGGTACTGAAGCCAAAGTGACTGATCTGATCAATCATCCCGTTGCGATCATTATTCTGACACTCTATGCGATCGCTATTAAGCCTATTATCTATCTGGCTATTTTGGGAATATTTGGTTTTAGAAAACACACTATGTTTCAGTCTTCACTCAATCTGTCTCAGGTTTCTGAATTTTCTTTAGTCATGTTGCTGGTTGGATTTAAAGCCGGATTGGTTTCTCAGTCAACTTTATCTGTCATGGCAGCAGTTGGTGTTTTGTCGATAGTTTTGTCATCAATTATGGTTTCACAAAGTAAACGGATCTATAACTGGACTTTACCGCTGACCAAATTCTTTGAAAGCAAAAAAAGACATTTCCTGGAAGTTGAAGCCTTGGAGGAGGTGGAGGATCATATCGTTGTGATCGGAGCTCACAGAGTAGGGGAGCCAGTGATTAATTTTTTGCGCAGGCAGAAAATCCCTCTGATGGTGGTCGATTTCAATCCGCATACAGTTGAAAAACTACGTGACCAAGGGGTGAATGTTATTTTTGGCGATATTTCTGATCCGGAAATTATTGATGGTCTGAAGCTGGAAAAAGCCAAACTGATCATCTCTACAATCACAACTATGCAAGACAATGAAATGCTGCTTGAAGAGTGTCATCGAAAAAAGGTTCAGGCTAAAATAGTAGTTAGAGCGGTCGATGATATGCATGCCAAAGCATTAAAGGATTTGGGCGCAGACTATGTCATTTTACCTGAGACAGTATCAAGTCACTTTTTAGTCACCCAGCTAAAAACTCATTGGCCAAATGTCCACTTTACTGGCCTAGAATAATTTGACTAAGAGTGAATCTATGACTATGATAAGTACAAGGAGGTGAAAGGCAGTTATTAGAGCGTGGTTAATTCAGACATATATTACTAATTAACCAGTCAACTAATTAACTGATTAACTGTTTATGGGATTTGGAGATTTCTACAAGGGAGATAAAAAGAAGAAAAAGAAAACAGATGTGAAGCAAAATTTTAGTGCTTCACCTGTTTTTGTTGCTCCTTCTGTTTCACCAAAAGGTAAAGCTAAAAATACTTATTAATACTCATTGTCAATTCTTTTCTACTGAAGAAAAAATAGGGTATAGTAGTTCTAAAGAAAGGAGTTTTTACTTTGCCGCCAATAAAAGAAGAAATTTCGCCCAAAACATCGTATAAATCAATCAAGCCAGCTCTCTTAGCTCTGGCTGCACTGATACTATTGGTTTTATTGGGAAAAATCGTATCCTTTATTTTTTCACTAGGCCAGCCTTATACCCCCAATTTGGCTGATTTTAAAACCTACCCCTGGGATACTACCTCCTCATACAATCTGTTATATGCCGTCCAAACTGATCAAAAAAAATTGTCGGCGATCTCTTTTATCAATTTACAGCCTCTTCAAAAAAAGATCACCATTTTGCATATTTCAGACAATGTCTATCTGGAAGTTCCAAAAGGTTATGGTGAATGGACTATTGGCAGCGTTTTTCCTTTAGGACAGGAAGATGGTGGCCGGGGGACTGCTCTGCTCAGATTGTCGTTATCTAGGTTGGTCGGACTGCCGGTTGATGGAATTATTATTAAAGAAGGCGGGGTTGAAACAGCCGAAGATATCATCAGCTCCTTACGGAAAAATCAGTTAGCTTTTTGGGGTATTTCCCAAAAGATCAAAAGTAATGTTTCCACTTGGGAACTCATCACCCTAGGTCAATTTATTGCCTCTATTAGACCAGATAAAGTAGTTTCTTTGGATCTGGCGAAAAGTACCATCACTGAGAGTAAATTACTGCCAGATTCGAGTCGGGTTTTAGGTATTGATACAATCCAGCTGGATAGCTTTATCCGTGATCGTTTAGCCGATGCGGCATTTATTGATGAAAATGCCACAATTGCAGTTTTGAATGCGACCAATCATCCTGGGCTGGCAAATTTTGCTTCCCGTATGATCACAAATATGGGTGGAACTGTAGTCTTTTTGGGTAACTCCGAATCTCTTCAAGACAAGACCATGGTTATAGATAGGGGAGAGGATTCTCAAAATATCCAAATTACTAGAAAAAGATTGGAGGAAGTTTTTGCGCCTTGGTGTCAGAAAGAGAGTTGTAGTTCTGTCGATCCCAAAGTAACCACTTCCAGAGCCCAAATTGTGGTTGTTTTAGGCGAAGATTTTTACTCCTATTGGCATAAGAGATCGAAATAAGTACACAAGAGATAAGCAATAAGTAACTGCGTATAATCAGCTATCAGCTATCAGCTATCAGCTATCAGCTATCAGCTATCAGCTA
>CAZWRN010000005.1:0-60494 GCA_964636275.1 uncultured Gammaproteobacteria bacterium | reverse complement strand
AAAGATGCAAATGGACTTTTAGATGATGATATTGATATTTCAGAAAAAGGCCCAATAAACGAACACTCACGCGACAAGTTAGACTCCTATATCTCCGATTACAACAAAATGTTTGGTACTAACTTCACAACAAAAGATACTAAGAGTTTTTATAACTATTATCGAGATATTGGTGAAAAACTAAAAAATAGAGAGAAAGCAGCTGATTTACCAGAAAACAGAATAGATATTCTTCTAGTTGTAAATATGTTCTTAACTGGCTTTGATGCTAAAAAAATAAATACTCTCTATGTTGATAAAAACCTCAGATATCATGGTTTATTACAAGCTTATTCAAGAACAAATAGAATACTTGATGAAAGAAAATCTCAAGGTAATATTGTTGTTTTCAGAAATTTGAAAAAAGCGACAGATGATGCGGTTGCCTTATTTAGTAATAAAGAAGCCAAAGAGATTATTTTCATAAAACCATACGAAGATTATGTTCAGATGTTTAATGATGCGGTTCAAAATTTGTTTGAGATTACTCCTACTCCTTCAGATGTAGATAACTTATTCGGAGAAGAATCTGAACTTGCATTCGTTAAGGCCTTTCGAGAGTTAATGAGATTAAGAAATATTTTGATTACTTTTGCTGATTTTAAGTATAGTGACACACTTATTAACGAACAAACTTTTGTTGATTTTACCAGTAAATATTTAGATTTATACAGTAAGGTAAAGAGTAATAATGAAAAAGAAAAAGTTTCAATTCTTGATGATGTCGACTTTGAACTTGAGTTAATCCGAATAGACAACATAAATGTTGACTATATCCTCCGACTTCTGGCTAAATTGGTAAATGCGGATATTGAAGACTCAAGAAAAATCATCAAAAGAATAACGGATGCTGTATCTTCAGATTCTGTTTTAAGAAGCAAAAAAGAGCTAATTTTGAAATTTATAGATCAAAATATCCCATATATTGATAATTCTGATGACGTTGAGACTGAATTTAACTCATTTTGGAAAACAGAAGAACTCGAAGCATTTAACACGCTTTGCCATGACGAAGGAATCAATCAAGAAAAACTAAAAAATCTTCTTGATGAGTATATTTTTAGCGGAAGAAAACTTAGAAATGACGAATTAGTAAGTACGCTCAATGAAAAACCTAGAATATTGGAACGAGGCTCTATAATTAAAAGAGTAGCAAACAGAATAAACGAATTTATTCAAACCTTTATTGAAGGAATGTAGATCCAATCTAGGTATATACTGGATGCACACCATATCTTCGTCATGCTAGGAATCCATTTACATAGCGGTATTCTATTTTGTGTTTCTTTTGATATACTCAACCATAATGACGCTGTTGAATCGCGCTAAATCTAAAATAAGAGAACTAAAAAATAGACTAAAAGCTTATTTCAAAAGACTGCTTTTTCCTCTTCATTTATTTCCACTCAAACTTGTCACCTACTCTCTATATTATTTGTTAAAATTTTTGATTGGTCTGGTTTTTTCGCTGATAAAAATCTTTTTTGAATGTCTATTTTTCCCCTTTAGAAGTTTAAAAAACTTTTTAAAAAGCCTGTTTATTATTTTTTTGGTTTTATATATCCCGGTATCTCTTTTCGTCATGATCGACTATCTTAGCAGCCAGTACGGATATATTGGCAAATTTTTCTGTGCTTACGGTGCCAAAGACAAAGTACAGGATTCTGTAGTCAGAATTGTAGGTGGAAATTCGGAGGGATCTGGATTTTTTATCAAACCGGATCAGGTAATTACCAATTTTCATGTTATCGATGGTGAACCAAGTCCGAAAATTATCTTCCCCGATGGTACATTTATTACACCAGTCAAAATAACTGGTACTAAAGAAGTGGATCTGGCACTGCTTTATACGGATAAAAATTTTCCTGAATATGTTTTACCCCTACCAAATGAAGATCTGATCACTAAAGATGAACCACTTCTTTCAACCGGTTATCCATTGGGAACCAGTCTCACAGGGCGGGCAACTACAGTGAGGGGAAACTTTATTGATTTTCGTCAGTCAAAAAAAGATGGGATCGTATACATTCAGACAAATATCAGTGTCGTGAGTGGTATGAGCGGTGGGCCTCTGACTGATCAGTGTGGTAAAGTAGTTGGCATTAACACCCAATCTTTAGCTGGGTTGTCATTATTTGTATCAGGATACCAGGCTAACCATGTACTTCCCGGATTTTCCGATCAAAATATAAAAAAAATTGTTGTGAATCCATCCCTCTCTCCCGAGGAGTCAGTTAAAGCCTTTTACACCTATTTAAAAGCCAGAAATATGTCCGAAGGATTTAAACTTCTAAGTACTGAATATCTCAAAAAAACCAATTACGAAGAGTGGACTCATCGTTTTAGAGATGTTTTAGATGTAGAAATTTTAGAAACCAGCATATATAACAATACTGATGATACTGTTTTCGTAAAATTTTCAACCAAAATTTGGGATGGACAAGAGGTGTCCTATCACTATTACGAAGGAACCTGGCAAACCATTTTGGAAGACGGCATCTATAAAATGCTCAAAAGCAGCATAAAAGAAGTTATTGAGCCAGAATATGATTGGTTTTATTAAGACTGTCATTCTAAATCTTAAACAGCTAAAATACCTTTATGAAAAAGTTAGTCTTTTTAGATACCGAGACTACCGGCAACAATTTACTCACAGATCACCTGTTTGAAGTTTGCTATTCTACTGGTGGAGAAATTTATCAGGAGCTTTTTAAGCCGCCGGTTGCTATTTCTGTCAAAGCTCAATCTATCACTCATGTGACCAACAAAATGGTGGCGGACAAACCTGCCTTTGCGGATTCACAAATGAAGAAAGATTTGCAAAATCTTTTGCAATCGCATGTGCTGGTAGCACACAATGCGAAGTTTGATATTGCGATGTTGGCGAAAGAAGATGTTGAGACGAAAGAATATATTTGCACTTTGAAAGTTGCGCGGTACCTTGATGAAGATGGAGTGATTCCTGAGTACAATTTGCAGTACCTGCGCTATCACCATGAACTGGAAATTGAGGCTTTGGCCCATGATGCTAAAAGTGATGTGATGGTACTGGAAGGAGTATTTAAAAAATTGCTTGACCACATGATGCAGATCACTGGCAGTGAAGATACCGCTATCGAGAAGATGATCGATGTTTCCAAAAATCCATTTTTGGTCAAAAGATTTAATTTTGGTAAATACAGAGATCAGCTAGTCAAAGATGTGTATTACAAAGACAAAGAATATTTAGTCTGGTTACTAAGTTCAATGGAACAAAATGACAAAGACAATGACGACTGGATTTTTACTTTAAAACACTGGCTTAAAATATCTCAACCCTGATAACTCACACTGACAATTGTAAAAAGTAAACAGTAAAACAAAATAAACGCCATCAACCATTTCATATGACGCACATTATAATTTGTAATCTTATTGAAGTAGTAATAAATGAAAAAGAAATAAGTAACAATATCTTGAATCTTAAATCTCTTCACTCATTTCAAACTCAAACTTCGCCACAGTATCCTCGCCGCTATTGTCCTGAAAGGGCTCCATTTAATAATTATTTCCTCAACAAGCTGCGGATCATATTTCCATTTCCCATCTTTATCAAAAGGCAACCTGTCTTTGTAAATTTTCTTGATCGCATTTTGCAGTCCGACGTCTCCGTGTGAAAAAACATCCTCCCTACCTAGTGCAAACATTAAAAACATTTCTGCAGTCCATTTACCAATCCCTTTAATCTTCGTTAATTCCTTGATCGCATCCTCTTCCGACAGTTGATCCAGATCTTCAAGTATCACTTCTTTGTCTTTGATTTTTTGCGACAGATCTTTTAAATAGCTGACCTTTCCCCAAGACAATCCAGCATCCCTCAAATCCTGATCTTTAAGTTTTAAAATACTTTCCGGAGTTAATTTTCTGTTGGGTAATAAATCCAGTACTCTGCCAAAAATAGTGTCCCCGGCTTTGACAGATAGCTGCTGAGAGACAATTGATTCACATAAAGTCTCAAACAGATTGTCTGCCTTTTTTAATTCAAACAGTTTGTCCCCATGTTCCTGGTGGACTAATAAAAGTACTTGATATAAAACCGGATCCGCTGTCTGAAAATGAGTGAGGATTTTTTGACTCATAAGTAAAAAGTAGAATAACACAATTGAGTCTGAATTGAGAATTATTAACGGACTACAGCCGGCATTTTCAAAATCGGAGCATCTCTAAAAATATCCGGAGAATTTAAAAAGGCCGTTGCATGCTCATGCGCTAAAGCCGCATATCTTTGCTCTGGATCTTCCAATACGATATGCTGGTCTTCTAACTGAGCCATCCGATGCGTTCGACAATATTCACTGTGACGTCTAAGTCCCCGCTGTAAATACTCCGTCATATCATCATGCTCACCTTTTATTTTAAATTCGGGTAATACTAAATACGCCGGATAACCCTCTGGTGCATCTGTCCTGATCTCTATCTCGGCCATCACCCCTTCACAGGGATGAACACCTAAAGGAAAAACTCCAAATTTTTCAAATCCTTCTTGAGCATGTGCCTGATCTGAATATCGAGTTGGATTGATCAAAACCATCCTTCGTAAACCAGCAGTCTCATCATGAGGCGCAATAAAGACATTTAAGCTGTTAAATCGCGGGTCTCTAACCAATTCTACTACTACATTGCCATAATCAATCCGACGGTCATAAGTAAACCGCCGCATAAAATCCGGCTGAACATAACCCAATTCGGTTAATCTTCTATTAGGCTGAACAGCTCCTCCTGCTATTTCTAACATAGCAAGATTTTAATCAGTGAGAGTAAATATGAATGTGATCTCTGTCACAACTCTACAGATGTTGAATATGGGTGTCTTTGAAATGGGTGTGGTATTTGAGTCCAAAACCAAGCACTCTGTCTAATGCCACATGGGCAGTTAATATAAATGCTATCTGTGCCACCATATCCCAGTGAAAAATTGACGCCAATATTAAAAGTCCAGCCGCCAGAGCATAGTTGTGGATAGCATTGTATAGATAAGAACCAATTTTTGGATTAATCAAATACCCCACCATTGATAGATCGGGTACCATAAATAAAGCCGCAAATAGCAACCAACTGGATCCAAAAACATGAAACATATAAACAGCAAACAGAAAAATTGCTAGATTTTCCAAAACTATTACGACCTTTGGCATGATAGCTATTGTACCAAAGTGTTAAAATAATCGCATGGCTGATAAACATCTAGTTTTTGTGATTCACAAACATCATGCCACAGCTTTGCATTTTGATCTCAGACTTCAGATCGGCAAAGTCATGCCGTCTTGGGCTATCCCCAAAGGTCCGACAATGGATCCCACTCAAAAAAGACTGTCTGTCAGAATGGATGATCACAAACTAGCTTACCGCGAATTTGAAGGTAACTTAAAAGAAGGTAGCGAAGGCGCTGGCCCTGTCATGAGATGGGACGAAGGCTATTATATTCCTGAAATAGAAACTGCTCCTGGTGAAAGACAGTTGATTAAAGATCATGACGAAGGACAAAAAGTCATGCAAGAGGGGCTAAAAAAAGGCGAACTCAAATTTACTTTGCACGGCAAAAAACTCCATGGCTCTTTCGCTCTGATCAAAACCAAAAACTTCCCTCCAGGCTCCACCAAAGACAATTGGCTAATGATCAAACACAAAGACGATCACGTCATCCCAGACTATGACGCCAAGAAAGATGATATCTCAGCTTACTCTGGCAAAACCATGGACCAAATCCACAACAACAGCTGATCTCCCTTCTTGTCATGCTGAACTCGTTTCAGCATCTTCCAAGTTAGTAAAAAATGATCTTTAAATGATAAACATTAATCTTTAGTTGAAAACTGAATTGGAAGATCCCGAAACAAGTTCGGGATGACAAGATACGCGGTTACTTAAGGTCGCCGCAGGCGACATAAACACCAATCTCTGCTTTAGATTTATGCACGTTGATCGACAGTGGTAACATCGACTTCAATGTCGACATCGAGACATTCAGCATAGTTTCCGAAATCCCCCCGACAACGTCGGTCAAAGGATACTTGACCTCACCTGGCTTAGGACATTTGCCCAGATGAATATGAGCCGGTTCAGCTGAAGAAGAGGCTCCCGCTATCTGCAATTTAACACTAACTTTATCCCCCAGCTCAGTGATAGTTGCAATCCCTGCTTGTTTAGATTTGTTCTGCTCAAGCAAAGTGATAGTCATCTGTTCACCCGGTTTGACAGAAGGTGTGGCTTCCATAGCTGCCATCGAAGGTGATGGCTCAATAGTCACCGATTGTTCGGGAGTAGGAGCTGGCACCGGCAGGGATTTGGGCTGAGATTTGTTGTAGAAAAAATACCCACCAGCCAGTAGTAAAATAACTACAATTGCTGTCAGTATTCCTCGTGTACTACTTGGCGAAGATTGCTCCGGCATAACCCTATAATTACACTTTTATAAGCTGAAGTCAATTACAGATAAATCCGATCTAATGCGATGCTTCAAGTTTACTTATCTGATTTATCCGATTTCATCCGATTTATCTGATCTCATCCGATCTATCTGATCTCATCCGATCTATCTGATCTCATCCGATCTATCCGATCTATCCGATCTATCCGATCTATCCGATCTATCCGATCTCATCCGATCTATCTGATCTCATCCGATCTCATCTGTTTACTAGCTTCATACATCTCATCCAAAATCTTTTGCTTAGCATCACCCTCCAGAAAATAAGGTTGTCCATAATCTTTGATCTCAACCGGCAAAAACTCCACATCAACCAGATTTTTGCCAATAAAAACATATCTTCCTACAACTCCCTCTTTGGTCTTTTGTGACCATTCCTGATCAAAGACAAAATTACCATGAGCATAGGTGATCAATTTATCCTTGTAGAGCTCAATCGGCTTTATCCAATGCGGATGATTACCAATTACTAGATCGGCTCCACTATCTATCGCTAGTCTACCCAACGCTTTTTGCCTGTCTTCAACTTCAGTTTTATACTCTGTCCCCCAGTGAAACTGCACCACCACCACATCCGCTTTCTTTTTGGCTTCTGACACCTCTTTTTCCACCAATTTTTCATCGGCTGAAGTCACTAAAGGAGTTTTCTCAATATCGTTGTATCCCAAAAAAGCAAACTTGATCCCTCTAACTTCTAATATAGCTAGATTGTCGCCACTACCGGTCGTTTGAATTCCGGCTTTTTTCAGTCCGGCTATTGTCTCATCAACTCCAGCTTTGCCTTTGTTACCAAGATGGTTGTTGGCCAGATTGGCTACATCTACTCCGGCATATATCAGCCCCTCAATATTTCTGGCATCTCCACAAAAATTCATCCCTTCCTGAGTCACCGGGCAATTTTTGATCAGCGGAGTTTCCAAGTTGATAAAGGTAATATCTGCTTCTTTAAGCTTGTCCGCCGTTTTTAAATAAGGCCAGGTAAAATCTTTTCTAGTGATCACCTGATAATTGACACTTCTAGCTGGTATCACATCTCCAGTTGCAACCAAAGTAATAACAGGTAATCCGCTCCTGACGGGTAAGACGTGGGTTGATTTAAAAATTGACTCAAGTGTCAAAGTCTGTGGAGGTACAGTTGCTGCAGGCAAACCACTTGCCGGCGGATAATAGGCCGGTTGAGCTTTTTGGTGGGCAACCATCTCTTTGGTAGGCAAGAAAAAAACACCTTTACCAATAAATAAAAAATAGGCCCCAAAACCAACCAATAGGATGATAAATGGAATAATAAATTCTTTCATGTAGTTAGTAAGTAGTCAGTAGGTTGTAGTTAGTAGAAATAAATCAATTGTAGCTATCCTACAAACTACCAACTATCACCTACTAACTAATTAATTATACTTTGTTTGACAACATTTGTTAAAATACAGACATGAAAAAAGCCGCCAATCTCCCAACTTCAAACCAACTTTACCGTTCAACAGCCAATCGAATGATTGGGGGAGTTGCCGGGGGTTTGGGTGAATATCTCAATATTGATCCCACTATTATTCGGATTGGTTTTATTTTACTCACATTATTAAATGGGGTTGGGGCGATAATCTATTTAGTCATGTGGCTGCTGATACCAACAAAATCTCAAATTGATAAAGAACCAAATAGCCGTGTCCAGTCCAATCTAGAAGAGATAAAAGACCGCGCCAAATCATTTACACATACATTGGGTTTGAATAAATCATCAAAAGAAAATTCTCGCTTTTGGTGGGCTGTATTGATAATTTCAGCAGGGTTTTTCTTTTTGTTTAAAAACTTTGGCGTTTTTGACAATCTTGACCTTGGCCGTTTCTGGCCAATCATTTTAATAATTGCCGGACTAATCTTTTTAATAAAAAAATGACCGAAGACACTAATTCTTCCTCCAAACAATCAGTCAGTATTTTCTGGCCGCTATTTTTAGTAATCGTAGGATTTATCTTTTTACTAAACAACTTTAATATTATTCCTTGGAGTATATGGAAGCAGTTATCTCCTTTTTGGCCAGTTTTACTGATATTTTCTGGTTTAGAGATTTTGCTGGGTAAAAGCAAAAGTACCAGTTTTTTTATAACAGTCCTCGGCTTAGTTGTTTTTGGACTGATTTTATTTTTAACAATCCCCGATCTGGCTGGTATTTTGATCAAATTTCGCTCTTTTAACTTCTGATTTTCAATGTTAGTATTCAAGCATGAAATATCAGTTGAAAAATCTGACAAATATTCAAATACAAGATCTGGGGAATAAGTTAAAAAGTGGCGCAATCGCAATAATTCCTACTGACACTCAATATGGAATTGTTACCTCAGCTCTCAACCAACAATCAGTCGAAAAGGTCTATCAACTTCGAAAAAGATCAAGTGATAAGCCATTAATTGTATTAATACCTACCCTCCAGGATATAAAAAATTTTGGAATCATAATTGACCCAAAGCAAGAAATAATTTTAAAAAAACTCTGGCCTAATCCAGTCAGCATTATAGTTCCAGCTATTGGTAAAAATTTAGCTTATCTGCATCGGGGAAAAAACTCTTTAGCTTTTCGATTACCAAAAACTAACTGGCTGATTCAACTGTTAAAAATATCGGGCCCATTGGTCGCACCAAGCGCCAATTTTGAGGGTGAAAAGCCGGCATCAAATATTGAAGAGGCTGAACAATATTTTGAAAACCAGATTGATTTTTATCTGGATGATGGGGATAAAACTGGTCGTTCATCTACTATAATTAAATTGCTAGATGAAAATTTTGAATTAATCAGAGAAGGAGACTATAAAATTTCAAAACTATGAAACAAAAGAAAGCTATTATTATCGGCGCAGGTTTCGGAGGACTCTCTCTTGCACCCCTACTAGCCAAACAAGGCTACAAAGTTCAGGTGATTGAAAAAAATAAAATGGCCGGGGGAAGAGCGCAAGTCTGGAAAACAAAAGGCTTTACTTTTGACATGGGGCCTTCCTGGTATCTCGGGCCAGAGATCTTTGCAAAATACTTTGCTGAATTTGGTCTTAAACCAACTGATTTATACCAACTTAAAAGACTCGATCCGGCTTACAGAATATTTTTCTCTCCAGAGGACAAACTAGATATTTCACCCGATCTAAACCAAGTTTATCAGTTGTTTGACAGTCTAGAAGAAAATGGTGCCGAAAAATTAAAAAAATATTTGGCTCAATCTAAATATCAGTACGATGTTTCAATGGAGCATTTTATTTATAAGGAGTATAAAAACATTTTCAGCTTTGTAAATAAAAGACTTCTTAAAGAAGGTCCTAAATTAAATGTCTTTGATACCATGGAAAAATTTACAGCCAGATTTTTTTCATCAGATAAAGCCAGAAAAATAGTGTCATATACTATGGTCTTTCTTGGGGGGTCACCCAAAAACACTCCCGGCATGTACGCCATTATGGCACATATGGATATGAATCTAGGTGTTTGGTATCCGATGGGGGGATTTGGTGCAATAGTTGAAAAAATGGTCGATTTAGGTAAAAAATATCAGGTATCGTACCTATATAATAATGAAGTTAAAAAAATCCTGCTAGATAACAACCAGGTTGTCGGAGTTCAAACAACCAAAGGCCAATATATGGCCGATGTAGTCATATCCAATGCCGATATGCAGTTTACCGAAACAAAGCTTTTACCAAAATCCTCTCAATCCTATCCTGATGCATATTGGAATAAAAAGATCATCTCCCCCTCTGCTTTTATTATTTATTTGGGTGTCAAGAGAAAAGTTAAAAATTTACAACATCACAACCTGGTATTGGCCAATGACTGGAATCAGCATTTTAACGCAATTTTTGATCAGCCATCCTGGCACTCAAATCCCTCTTACTATATCAGCTGTCCCTCTAAAACAGATCCCAGCGTTGCGCCAAAAGGGATGGAGAATATCTTTATACTCGTACCAGTTGCTCCTGGTTTGCGTGATACAGACTTAGTCAGAGAAAAATATTATCAAAAAATTATTAAAGATTTACAAAAAAATATTGGTGATGAATTTGAACAAGATATCGTAGTCAAAAGAATATACTCTCAACGTGATTTTATTAAAGATTATCACGCCTTTAAAGGAACGGCTCTGGGAATGGCTCCAACATTTTTTCAGTCGGCCTTTTTTAGACCAGGTCATCAAAGTAAAAAAGTTAAAAATTTATACTACACTGGACTCTACAATCATCCTGGCACCGGAGTCCCTATGGTCATGATCTCTTCGCAAATTGTCGCTGAAGAGATATTAAAAAATGATAAATAGTAAGATTTTTAATATTTTCAGAAAAGGTAGCAAGACTTTTTTTTACTCGAGTTTATTTTTCCCAGCCTCTATTCGCGATGATGTATTTAGTTTTTATAGCTTTGTCAGAACTGCAGACAACTATGTCGATATCATTCCTCAGCAAAAAAAACAGTTTTACCAGTTTAACAAAGAACTTCATTATGAAACAGCCCAAAAACAACCAGAACAATTTAAAAAATTTATCCGCCATCAAGTAAAAAAATACCGGCAGATCAATCAACAAGGCAAAATTGGATTTGCTTATTTACCAACTGAATTATTAATACCAGTCAAAACCGCCACCAATATGTATGAATGGACAGCAGAGCAGATTTATCGGGACCCGTTTATCGTCTATCGGACTAAAGTCAAACCACCAGTCTCTCATATTTTATATCAGCTGGGACGCAACTCTTTATCACTATGAAGATCTCAACCTTGATTGAAATATCCCGACCAAAATTTTGGGGCTATCTTGGCGGGACGTTTTTAGTCGGTTATACCATCGGGATCCAAGACTTAACTGAATTTTACACACTCACCTTTTTTTATCTGCTCTTTTTTTTCCTATTACCAGCTAATTTTTTCTTATATGGCATAAATGACTTATTCGACCAAGACACCGATCAGTATAATAGTAAAAAAGGCCAGCAGGAACATCGACTTCAAAAAACCGAATCAACCAAATTAGTATTATTCCTTTTGCTTTCACTCTTACTGGCACTACCGGCCTTTTTATTGTTACCTTCTTTGATTGCTCGAATTTTTTTTATTCTGTTCATCTTTTTAGCTGCATTTTATTCAGCCCCCCCACTCCGATTTAAATCTAAACCAATTATAGATTCTGCCTCCAATGTGCTATATATCTTGCCGGGACTTATTGGATATCAACTGACAGCCAATCAGCTGAGTTGGCCAATCATGCTGGCAATCTCTTGCTGGGCTGTCGCCATGCATCTTTTCTCCGCTATTCCCGATATTGAAGCCGATAAAAAAGCTCAGCTGAAAACCTCAGCAATTTTTTTTGGACAAACCCCATCACTCCTTTTGTGCTCATTACTATGGATTATTTTTGCCGGCATAACTTTACAGATATCCCAGCTGTATCCTTATTCCCTACTAACAATGTTATATCCTTTAATACCTCTTATAGCCGTATTTAATAATAAGATTTCTCTGAGTAGAATTTACTGGTATTTTCCCTGGCTCAACAATCTGCTAGGGTTTCTTCTCTTTATCTTAGTAGTACTGGAAAAAATATGAGCTCAATCTCAGTTATTATTCCAACCCTAAATGAAGCGCAGTATATCGGGCCTCTTCTCGAGTCACTGCAAAATCAAACTAAAGCAGCCTTGGAAATAATAGTTGTTGACGCTCATTCAAAGGATAATACTGTCCAAATAGTAAGCAAATTTAAAAAAACCAAACTTTTCTACTCTAAACCTTCTGTAGCACTCCAAAGAAATATCGGTGCTCAAAAAGCATCCGGTAAGTTACTGGTATTTTTAGATGCTGATACGACAATCCCCAGACAATTCCTGCAAAAAGTTGACCAGTATTTTTCAAAAAATCCCACCCAGTTAGGTTGTCCGTGGTTTATACCAATGAGTTATAATCCCCTCATTTTGGGGATCTACTTATTTTTTAATTCGATGTTTTGGCTCCTGCAAAAAATTGTACCTTCTGGCGCTAGTACCTGCCTGATCATTAAAAAAAATGTCTTTATCACCTCTGCCGGATTTTCTTTGAACTATAAATTTGAAGATATCGAGCTGATCAGAAGACTCAGCCGAGACCATTCTTATCGCATACTACCTTTTTGGATTAAAGTTTCCCCTCGCCGATTTTACAAACAGGGAATACTATATACTGTCATTCAATATCTGGTTTTGTCATTTCTTTTTTCTACCAATCAGTTTAAACTAGCCAATAAAGTTCCTTATTTTTTTGGCAATTATAAAGATGACTAAAAGACAACTGTTAGAACTTCTCAGACAAGAAATGGCCAACGATTTGACCCTCCCTTTACGTGACAGCGCTACCAATCTGGTATTCGGTGAAGGCAGCACTGATCCAAAAGTTTATTTTCTGGGTGAGGCTCCCGGTAGACACGAAGATCTGTCTGGGCTTCCATTTGTCGGACAGGCAGGCAAATTACTCAACCTTATGCTTGAACAAATTGGTCTTCAACGAGAAGAGGTCTATATTACCAGTGTCTTGCGTTATCGGCCTCCCAAAAATCGCGACCCAAAACCAGACGAAATAGCGGCTTTTAAACCCTATGTTGACAAAGAAATAGCTATCTTAAAACCTAAAATCATCGCCACTCTGGGTAGATTTTCGTTGAATAAATTTTTGCCGGATGTCAAAATCTCTCAAGTTCACGGGATTCCTCACCCTATAACATTCAATGGTCTCAGTATCATAGTTTTTCCTCTTTATCATCCAGCTGCTGCCCTGCGTAGACGACAATTTAAAGAGGTTTTGTCTAGTGATTTCCAAAAATTGGCGGATCTTCTGCCTAAAGTTTTGTAAGATTGCGACTTGACGTTACCATCTATCCTATGTGTACAATGAATGTACGTTTACTGCCTTGGACGTTTATATCCTCTGCAGTAAATCATCTAGTATTTAATCAAACTGCTAGAATTAAATCTAAAACCTTAAGGAGGTGAGACTGTTGAGAAAAACTGCCCAATATTCACGAAGCTCATTGCTTCGTTCTAAATCAAATGGTTTCACTTTGGTGGAACTTTTAGTAGTTATCGCAATCATCGCTGTTCTGGCAGCTGTTGTAATTTTGATCATTAATCCTATGGAATTGACAAAACAAAGCCGGGATACCGCTCGTATGAGTGATTTGACCAGCTTAAACAACGCACTAAATGTAGCTGTCCAGGAGGCTTCGAACTCAGGCACACTTTGTAATCCACCTGCCACTGCTCCATGTACTGGCACATCCAACACTTTACCTCAAAGTACTACTCGTAAAGCCGATGGTACTGGCTGGGTTAAGGTGAATTTAAGTGGACAAAGAAGTGTTACAGTTCCAACTCTACCAGCTGATCCTGTTAATGATGCAACCTATCATTATACCTATACAACCAACTCTGCTGGTGATAAATGGGAGATCAATGCTATCTTGGAATCACAAAAATACCAAACAAAGATGGCAAATGATGGTGGAGATAACGACAACGTTTACGAAGTCGGATCAGATTACACTATCATAAACTGATCTTAAGTTACATCAAGGTAACAAAAAAAACCGTTAACGCAAGTTAGCGGTTTTTTTTGGAGTCTTGAACAAAAAGTTTTTCGATAAAATTTTCCGGAGAAGCTAAAAAAGCCTTTGAAATCTGATAGATAGCTGTATCCTCATACTGAATTTCTTCAATGGTTTTACCATCAAAGGTCATTATTTGAGCATCAGGAAAAGCTAATAATATCGGCGAATGCGTCGCAATAATAAACTGAGAATCAGGGAAATGCTTTAATATATCTCGGATAATAATCAGCAATGACAATTGTCTCTGAGGGGACAGTGCTGCTTCCGGTTCATCTAATAGATAAAAGCCTTCCCCTGAGAAACGATTATTAAATAGTGCTAATAATGATTGCCCATGGGACTTAATATGTAGCGACTCTCCACCATAGGAATCGTAAGCTCTCTCTCCTCCCAAAGTGTTTTTCATATCATCCAGATAAGTTGCCAAATTAAAAAAACTCTCAGCTCTAAAAAAATATCCCCCTAATAACTTTTTAGACCAGCTTAATCGAATATGATCGGCCAAATCATTGGTGTCTTTATCAGCAGTCGAGAATCCGATATTCTTGCTGCCTCCTTCTTTGCCAAATCCATAAACCGCAGCTATGGCTTCTAGTAAAGTTGATTTACCAGTTCCATTCTCGCCAATAAAAAAACATACTCGGCTTTTTATATCCAATCTGTCTAAATTTTTAATTACGGGAATATTAAACGGATATTTTTTCCAACCAAAGAGATCCTCTCTTAGTAATTGAATGTTCCGTAAACTAACTTTATTTTGCATTTGAGAAGAATTATATCAAAGAATAATCTATCGAAACTTATCGTTTTGGAGATGACTTGAGAGCTCGGGCTTTACCAGCTCGACCAAATTTACGTCGTTCACGGACTCTCGCATCACGAGTTAATAAACCCGCTGATTTAAGTGGTTTCCTGTGAGAAGCTGAATCAGCTGATTCTAATACTTTTGCTATACCGTGCACTAATGCATCCAATTGAGCTTTTGGGCCACCACCGATGATCTTAACGGTCCCAGTCATTTTACCAAGTGTTTTAGTCAGTTCAAATGGTTTTTGATAAGCTTTCTGAGCTACTGGGCCTTTAAAATAATCGGAAATCGGCTTACCATTAACGGTCATCTGGGATTGGCCTGGAAAAAGACGAACTCGTGCTACCGCAGACTTTCTGCGTCCGACTGCTTGATGATGATTGTCTTGTACAGTTGCCATTATTGAGCGACCTCCTCAGTAACTTCTTCAACTTTCTCTACTTTGAGCTGTTTTTTATATGGATGATCATTGCCAGCAAATACATGCAGTTTGGTAAAAAGCTGGTCACCTAATTTTCCCTTTGGCAACATTCCTTTGATCGCATGCTCTACTACTCTTTCTGGTTTGGTCTCAATCATCTGATTAAAAGTCTCAACTCTCAAACCGCCTGGGAAACCAGAGTGTCGGGCATATTTTTTATCTGTCGCTTTTTTACCAGTGACTTTTACCAAGGCAGCATTGGTCACTACCACATAGTCACCCATGTCCAAATAAGGAACAAAATTAACTTTGGATTTACCTCGAAGTTTGTCAGCTGCTTGTACAGCCAATCGACCTAAAACCTGACCTTTGGCATCAATATGATACCAAGCTCTTTTAACACTTTTAGCTGATACTGTGTTTGTCGACATTATTTACTCTTCTCCTTTACCTCTTCTTGAACTTCAGCTTTTTCTTCTTTTGCAGCTTTAGCTTCCTTTTTTGCTTCCGACAGTAATAAACTCATTTTCACCATAACAGCGCCATCACCCTGTCTAGCACCCAATCGAACAGTACTGGTATATCCGCTATTTCGATCTTTCAAACGAGGTAGCAAGTCTTTGATTAATTTATCCTGAGTAGTTTTTGCTGTCAAAAACTGAGACACTAGTCTCCGGGAAGATGTATCTTTGGCTTGATTGATAATTTTATCAACTAAACCTTTAACAGCTTTGGCTTTGGTTTCTGTGGTCTGAATCGATTCGGATAAAAAAAGAGATTGGACTAAGCTTTTAAAAAGAGCTGTCCGTTGATTTTTATTTCGACCAAGATGTGCGCCATAAACATTATGCCTCACCTAAAGACAGCCCCCTCTCTGCTAACTTTTCTGATATAAGAGTTAAAGATTTTGCTCCCAAGTTTTTAGCTTTCATCAACAAAGTTGGTTGAGTAGTCGTCAATTTACCAATAGTGTCAATATCAATAGCTTTCAAAGCATTACTTATACGAACAGGTAGATCCAGTTCTTCGATTGAGGCCTTCATCATATCATTAGCCATAAAAGAAGGAGCCTTTACCTCTTCAACTTCATCATCAGCTACTGGTTCATAAATCTGGTGAAAGTATCCACTTAAAATACTTGCAGCTTTATTTACAGCTTCTAAAGGAGTTAAACTACCATCGGTTGTAACTTCCAAAGTCAATTTATCAAAATCGGTTCTTCGACCAACTCGAGTCTGATCTACTGTGTAGTTCACAGCTGATACTGGAGAGAAAATAGCATCGACTGGAATAACACCGATCTCAGTACTTTTTCTTTCATCAGCTATCATATAACCAACTCCTGGCTCTACTGAAAGCTCCATAGTTAGTTTGGCTTTAGCGTCTGAAACAGTTGCAATTGGTTGTTCTGGATTTGTAATTTCTGCCTGACCCAATGTGTCAATATCACCAGCTTTTACTTCACCCAAACCAGTTGATGTAAGTCTCATTTTAACTGGTTTATCACCATAAAGTTTAACTCTAACTTTTTTAAGATTTAATATCACTTGAATAACATCTTCAATCACTCCTGGAATTGTTGAAAATTGATGAGATACACCACTGATTTTAACTGAAGTAATAGCAGCTCCCTGCAAAGAAGAAAGTAAAGTTCTTCTTAAACCATTTCCAAGGGTATAACCGTATCCAGCTTCTAATGGCTCGATCGCAATAGTTGCGGTGTTTTTATTTTCTGATTCAACTTTTACTTTAAATTTCATATATTTTATTTAACAGTATCTCTTTATTATAGTTTTATCGAGAGTAGAACTCAACGATCAACTGTTCAGATACACCTTTCTCCATCTCATCTCTTTCTGGGAGACGCACAATTTTTCCTGACAGGCCTTTTCTTTCAAGCCATGCAGGAACATCTGGATTCTCATCCAAATTCTTTTTGATCTGTGTATTATCTACTATTTTTGGAGAAATTGCAACTACTGAATTTACCCGTATTTGTGCGGAAGGAATGTTGAGTTTTTTAGAATCCACAACCACATGTCCGTGACCTACCAACTGTCTAGCCTGGGCTCGAGAAGCAGCAAAACCAAGACGATAGACAACATTATCCAAACGAGTTTCCAGCAATTCCAACATTTTCTTACCAGTTGCTGTTTTTACTCGAGCAGCCTCTTCATAGGTTTTTCTAAATTGCTTTTCTGTCATACCAAACATCCGTTTGGCTTTTTGTTTTTCTCGCAACTGAGTACCATATTCTGTAACTCGTGAACGAGTTTTAGTGCCTCGCATACCTGGAGGGACTGCTCCTTTTCTTTCAATTGCTTTAAGATCTTTCTTAAATAATGCTACACCTTCTCGGCGTGATAATCTTCGTTTTGGTCCGTTATATTTACCCATATTTGATTTAGTAATTAGTAAATAGCAAATAGTAAATAGTTTCAAAACTAATTACTAATCTCTAATTGCTATTCTCTACTTATACTCTTCTCCTTTTCTTAGCCCGTGGGCCATTGTGTGGAACCGGTGTCATATCGGCGATCATAGTAATACCCATACCAACATTTTTCAAAGCCCGGATAGATGCATCTCGTCCAGGACCAGGTCCTTTAATATAGACCTCCATTGAATTCATTCCCATTTGTTTGGCTTTAGCCGCAACTTTTTCAACTGCCGTAATTGCAGCAAATGGAGTTGCCCTTCTGGCGCCTTTAAATCCAACATTTCCGGATGAACTCCAGGTCAAAGCAGCTCCCGCTGTATCAGTCAGAGTTACTAAAGTATTGTTAAAAGTCGCTGTAACATAAATTCGACCTTTTTCAATAGTTTTTTGCTCTACTGCTTTTTTCTTAGTTTTAATCTGAACTTTTTTAGCCATATTTATTTTTTTGCTTTCAGCTTTAAGCTTGTAGCTTCTAGTGATTAGACTAAAAGCTGGAAGCTAACAACTATAAGCTATTTCGTCTCCTTCTTTACTGTACCGACTGTTTTTCTCTTACCTTTTTTAGTTCGTGAATTACGTCTGGTATTCTGACCTCTGGCTGGTAAACCTTTTCGGTGTCTCAAACCTCGATATGAACCGATCTCTTCCAATCTTTTAATATTCTGCGCGATCTCTCGATTTAAATCACCTTCAACAACCCAACCTTCCAAAGCTTTCTGCAATCTATTAACTTCTTCCTCAGATAAATCTTTAACTCTTTTTGATCCTTCAACTTTAGCTTTTTCCAAAAGTTGGCGCACATTGGATCTGCCCACACCAAAAATGTAGGTCAATCCAATATCAGCTCTTTTATCATTTGGTATATCAATTCCTGCAAGTCTAGCCATTTAATTTAAATTTCAAATTATAAAGTATAAATTATAAAACTTGAACGAAGTTAACCTTGTTTTATCATTTATAATTTTGACTTTATAATTTTTTCCTTTCTTATCCTTGTCTCTGTTTGTGTTTTGGATCACGTGAACAGATCACGAACAAAACACCTTCGCGTTTAACAACTTTACATCCAGTACATCTTGTTTTAATACTTGCTGCTACTTTCATATTAGTAACTAGTCGCTAGAGTCTAGTGACTAGTGACCCTTTCTGCCTAGACTCTTGACTCTAGACTCTTGTCACTTCTAAGATCTCAATCTCAGCTTGATGCGTCCTTTGTCCAAATCATATTTCGGACTCATTTCAGCAACTACTCGATCACCTTGTAGCAACCTGATGTAATGTCTGCGCATCTTACCAGAAATGTGGCATAAAATCACCCTTTTTACCAGTTCAGGGATAGTTCGGGAAGCAGTAATCTCCACCCGAAATAAGGTATTTGGTAACACCTCTAGCACTACTCCCTCGACTTCAATCTCATCTGGTATCTGATCCATGACACTTTTCTACTCCTTTTTAGCACAAAATAATTGGGCCTTAAAAAGGACTTTGGTTATTGTAACAAACTACGCACAGATTTACAAGGTAGAAGCCTATAAAGGCAGTTATCGGTTTTCCGTTCTCAGGTATCTGAAAAAAGTTGATCCGTTTTCGGTCAATTCTGTTAAATCAAAAAACACTTATTACAGATAACTGAAACCAGGCAAACTCAAATCTGATATCCGACAACAGAAAACTGCTAACCGATTTTACACATTGCGCCAATCAGTCAGTATTTCAGCCTTCTTTTTGCCTACCACAATACTCATTTCAAAAAGTCCAGACATTGATCCATCTTCACTCTCATATGTCCAGTTGTCATCGGCAATAACTACTTCGGAAGTCCCGGCCGCGTATATCACTTCAATTGCCAGCGTCATACCTTCTTTTAATACAGGTCCAGTCCCCGGACGACCATAACCCGGCACTTCTGGCTCCTCATGCATCTCTCTTCCTACCCCATGTCCTACTAATGCTCTAACTACATGGTATCCAGCTCCTTCAACCTTTTTCTGAATAGCTGCTGAAATGTCACCCACTCGGTTTCCTGCCACTGCCTGCTTGATACCCAAAAATAGAGCTTCTTCTCCAACCTGTAAAAATCGTTTCTTCTCTTCCCATTCTTGACTCTTGTCAGATGTCTCCTGACCCACCAATATCGTCCAGGCATTATCAGTGTGCCATCCTTTATACATAGCCGCCAAATCTACACTCACTAAATCCCCATTTTGAATTTTTCTCTCTTTGGGGATGCCATGAACTACTTCTTGATTGACCGTTACACAAGTTGCCCAATGATAATCAGGAACCGTTTTATACGACCAATCACCACCTCGTTTATAGATCTCATCTCCGGCTGCTTTATCCAACTCGAGCTCAGAAACCCCGACTTGCGCGGTTTCTAAGGCTTTTTTTAGAGCTTTTGCACTGATGACTCCACTTTTGCGCATTAGCTCCAACTGATCTTTGTTTACTGGTATTAATCCCATATTTTTATTCTTTTGGTTGTGAGATTTGGGAAATGTGAAGATGGATTGTTGAATTTTTGAAGTGTGAATAATCCCACCTCTCACTTCTTTCTCTAGCTTCGCACATCAAACTTCTCACATCTTTGGCAAGTTACTAACTAACTCTTCAAATATCTCATCGATTCCTTTTGTTGCATCAACCGTAGTTAAGATCGCTTGATAATGTTCTAAGATTTTATCCAAATCCTTCATCTGTTCATTAAACCGGTTTTCAATTGCCTCTTTATTATCATCCTCTCTGGCTCTAGACACCATTCGCTGATGAGCTAGCTCAGTGTCCAATTTTAAGTAAAATACCTTTTCAAATCCCGGATCGTAGCTTTCTATTTGGTGAAGAGTTCTAGGATATCCTTCCATTACAAAGCCGTCAACACCTATAGAATTTACCTTTTCCCGCATGATCTCTTCAACAATCTCATCCTCAACCAAATGCCCTTGCAACATGACCGAACTAATTTTCTGCCCCAACTCACCATTTTGATGAACAATATCTCGCAAAATAGCTCCCATTTTCAGAGTTGGCACCTGCAAATATTCAGCTAATTTATCAACTTGAGTACTTTTCCCGCTGCCTGGTAATCCTAATACTAAAACTTTCATGTTTTATTTCTCCATTATCTTTGCAGGAATTTATCGTAATTACGTTCAATCAGCTTACTTTCAAATTGTTTAGCTGTATCCAAAACCACCGATACAACAATCAAAAGGGATGTTCCTCCAATTGCCAAAGTGGTCACACCAGTAAAGCTAGACACTAATGATGGTAAAATTGCAATTAATCCCAGGAAAATACCTCCAGCGAGTGTAATTCTTATCAAGATATAATTTAAATAAGCCGCTGTCGCTGCCCCAGGTCGAATACCCGGAATAAATCCTCCGTACTTTTTAATCTCATCAGCAATCTTAGTTGGATTGAAAATAACAGCAGTATAGAAAAAAGTAAAACCCATTACCAACAAGAAGTACGTCAGATTATATGCTATTGAATTAGGATTAAAATTGGCTGCCAACCAGCGTCCTAGATCCTGCACTTGAGGTTGATTAACAGTGGTTAAAAATTGTCCACCAAACGAAGGTATCAAAACTAAAGATACTGCAAAAATAATCGGAATTACTCCGGCCTGATTTACTCGCAATGGCAGATATGTTTGAACTGGTCCACTGCCTTTATTGTTAGCAAATCTTTTGGCATAGTTGACCGCTATTTGTCTTCTACCTTCATTTACAAAAACAATTGCATAAGTTACAGCAAAGGCCAGGGCCCCAAAAATCAGTAAATTAAGTACTTGCTGCTGATCTAAAATAGAAGCTGTCTGAAGCAGCAATGCCGGAGCGCTAGCAATAATACCCGCAAAAATTAAAACCGAAATACCGTTACCAATACCATACTCTGTCAGTAATTCACCCAGCCATACTTCAATCATGGTACCTGCTACCATACCCAAAACAATTGCTATTATTTGCATTGGTGACTCCACAGTAACCAACCCCTGATTTTTGAGCAAAGTATACACCCCTATTGCCTGCAGCAACGCCAAGGGTACCGTCAAATAGCGAGTATATTGGTTAATTTTTTGTTTCCCATACTCACCCTCCTTGGCTAAAGCTTCAAGTTTAGGAAAAACAATAGTTAGCAGCTGAATAATAATCGATGCATTAATATATGGATTAAGACCAATTGCTAAAATAGAAAAGTTTGCTAAAGTGCCTCCTGAGAAAATATTCAACAACCCCAATAGTTGGTTGCCTTCAAAGATTGCTCTCAACCCAACTAGATCAATACCTCCTAAAGGAACGTGCGCAATAATACGAAAAATAACTAGTATAACTGCAGTAATAATAAGTTTACGTCGAAGTTCAGGGATTTTAAGTGCTTGTGTGATCGGTTTTAATAACTCAGACAACTTTACCTCCGGAGGACTCTATAGCTGATTTGGCTGATTGAGTAACTGGCAGTTCAACACTCAAGTTTTTCACAGTCAAAGCTCCTCCGTTAACTATTTTAACACCTTTTTTAGATGATGTTTCATTAATAACTTTATGCTCCAAAAGGGACGCAATTGTAACAACCGCTCCTGCAGCAAATACATTAAGCTGGTCGACTTTAACTAAAGCAGGTTTGGCAGAAACTTTGGTATTACCCCAACCTCTTCGATATGGCAGCTTTTTAAAATAAATTAAACCAGCTCCAACGTTGGCCGCCGGAATTTTACCACGGGATTTCTGACCTTTCATACCGCGTCCAGAGGTCTTTCCTTTTCCAGATCCAATACCACGTCCAACTCGTTTAGCTGTCCTGGTTGTAACTTTTTGTAATGAATTAATTTGCATTATTTCTCCTCTGCTTTCTCTTTAGTTTCAACTTTAGGCTCTTCTTTTGTTTCAGTTTTTACTTCAACTTTTGGAGCATCTCCGGAACCAGCTTTAATTCGTCGCAAAGATTCCAAAGCGACATAGACATTGGAAGCTTTGTTTTTTGTTCCCAACAGCTTGGTCACGATATCTTTAATACCAGCAGCCTCAACAACTACACGTACAGGACCACCCGCAATCACACCAGTACCTTCTGGAGCTGGTTTCATGATCAATTTAGCTGCACCATACTTCAAATAAATCTCATGCGGGATAGTCCGATCAGCTTTTAAAGGGACTCGGATCAAATGTTTTTTAGCATATAAGGTTCCTTTTCGAACCGCAGACTGTACATCGGCAGCTTTACCCAAACCAACACCAACTCGACCTTTTCGATCACCAACGACAACCAAGACAGATAGCCCTCGTTTATCTCCACCTTTAGTCTTTTTAGAAACTCGATTGACCTGAACTACTTTTTCAAAAAATTCAGATGGGGTAGCATTTTGTCCTCTTTGGAAACGACCACCTGGTCTCTGACCACCCGGACGATTTCCACCTGGCCTATTTCCTCGATTATTCTGATTGTCCATATTTCGATCCATATTAGAAATCTAACCCTCCTTTTCGCAAACCTTCAGCGAGAGCTTTCACTCTACCGTGATACAAAAAACCTCCTCGATCAAATACTACTTTACTGATCTTTTGAGCGACCGCTTTTTTGGCTAAAGCTTCCCCCACCTGAGTAGCTTTATCCGTTTTATTTCCAGATTTAATTTTCAGATCTGACTCAGAAACCAGTGTTTTATGCTGCATATCATCAATGATCTGAGCATAAATATGTTGAGTTGATCTAAAAATAGCCACTCGAGGTCTTTCTCCATTACCAGAGATCTTTTTTCGTACTTTTGTATGTCGATGTATTCTTTTAGCTTTAAACATATATATTTAGTTAGTAGGCTGTAGGTGGTAGTTAGTAGGAATGTATCAAATCCTACTTACTACTGCCTATTTATTTTCCTCCGGCGGCCTTTCCAGCTTTACCAGCTTTCTTTCTGACATATTCACCAACATAACGAATACCTTTACCTTTATATACCTCAGGTGGTTTTACAGCCCGAATATTGGCAGCAATCTGTCCAACCAAGGCTTTATCAATTCCAGTCACTGATAATTTTGTATTCTCCGCAACTGCAAATGTGATCCCTTCAGGCGCTTCCATCTTCACCGGATGAGAGTATCCTACATTTAATATCAACGCATTTCCACCACCCTGAGCCCGATACCCCACACCAACCATTTCTAAATTTTTGGTCCAACCAGTAGTTACACCAACAACCATATTATTTACCAATGTTCTCATCAGACCATGCATGGAACGACCTTCTTGATTGCCTCTTTTTCTTTTTATAATCAATTTACCATCCTCCTGCTCAACCTTAATGGATTTATGAAGTGGCATCTCCAAAGCACCTTTTGGCCCTTTAACAGCTACCATATCATCACTTAGAGTTACTTCAACTCCTTGTGGCAAAACTATTGGATTGTTACCGATTCTACTCATAATTAAGTTTTCCAAGAGACAATATTCAAGATACAATTATTTGTTTCTTGTTATATTATTTCTTGGTTTATTCCTTTCTTACCAAACGTAAGCCATTACCTCTCCGCCCAATTTGGCTTTGCGGGCTGCTTTATCCGTCATCACACCTTTTGGTGTAGAAATCAATGCCATTCCAACACCACTTAATACATAGGGCAAAGCACTTGCACCTTTGTATACTCGCAGACCAGGTTTTGAGATTCTTCGAACCTCCGTCATAGCTGGTTTTCGATCATTGTATTGCAAAGTGACAGTAACACCCATATTTACTTTACTTTTTTCAGCTTTTTTCTCACTCCAACCCGCAATGTATCCCTCTTTTTTCAATACATCACAAATTGAACTGATCAATTTAGAATAAGGCAACAACACCTCATCTTTTTGAGCCAAGTAACCATTTTTAATTCTAATTAATGCATCAGCTACGATATCCATAATTAATAAACTCTAAATCCGAATTTCGAAATCCGAAATATATTTAGTTTTCCTTTCTTTCTAGACGAAGCTAGAAGCTTTACCAAGATGCTTTTTTAACACCAGGAAGATATCCCTTGTAAACGAATTCTCTAAAACAAATTCGGCAAATACCAAATCTTCTTAAATAACCTTTTGAACGTCCGCACTGAGAACAAATGTTCACTTTCTGAACTTCAAATTTAAATTTCTTTTTTACTACATTCGATGTTTTTGCCATTTTATCAGTGAATAGTGATTAGTGATTAGATTTCTAAATTAATTAACTATTATCTAATCGCTATTTGCTAATCTCTATTCTTTATCCTTCCGACCTATAATTATAGATCAAACTATCTCAAATTGCACTCACTAAGCAACCTTCATGAAAGGCATACCCATCAACTCCAGAAATCGTCGACCTTGCTCGACATTCTGAGAATTGGTGTTGATAGTGATCTGCATCCCACGAATTTTATCGACATTTTTATAATCAACTTCTGGGAACAACACCTGTTCTCTCATACCCAAATTGTAATTACCCTGTGCATCAAAAGCAGTCGGCGAAACACCACGAAAATCTCTAACTTTAGGCAAAACGATGTTAATCAGTTTATCTAAGAAAGCGTACATTCTTTCTCCTCGCAATGTCACCATTACACCAATAGTCTGCCCTTGAGTAACTTTAAAAGCCGCAATCGATTTTTTAGCTTTTGTCACAACAGGTTTTTGTCCGGCTATTGCTGTTAGGTTGGTTACTGATTTATCAAGCACTGAATCAGAATCTTTCGCTTCGGCAAGTCCCATATTGATAACAACTTTAGTCAGTTTTGGCAAAGCGTGGACATTTTTAATGCCAAACTCTTCCTGCAGTTTGTTTTTTACTTCATCAGTATATTTCTGTTTTAGTCTATTCATATTTATTTAACTTCCTCCCCGGATTTGGTAAAAACCCGCATCTTTTTACCATCTTTCATTTTAAAGCCCACTCGAGCAGCCTTTTTTGTTTTGGGATCGACCAACGACACATTGGAAATATGGATTGGCTTTACCAAATCGATAATACCCCCCTCTATCTGCGCCTGACCTTTGACATGTCTTTTATAGGTATTCACACCTTCAACCAAAACCTGATCTTTTTTAGTCATCACTCGCAAAACTTTTCCCGTTTTACCACGGTCTTTACCAGTTAAAACAATCACATTATCGTCTTTTCGTATTTTGTTCATATGTTTACCAAACCTCCTTTGCTAAAGAAACAATCTTAGTATAACCAGCATCTCGAACTTCCCGGGCAATCGGCCCAAAGATACGAGTAGCTCGCATATTACCATCATTACCAACTACTACTCCGGCATTGTCATCAAATTTGATATGAGAACCATCAGTCCGACCAACTTCTTTTCTGGTTCGTACAATCACTGCTCTGACTACTTCATGATCTTTAACCTGACCATTTGGGTCAGCCCCTTTAACAACAGCGACAACCAACTGACCTAAAGTAGCTTTCTTTTTCGCTGATCCACCCAAAACCTGGATAACCTGCAATTTCTTAGCACCACTATTGTCTGCCACATTTAAAACTGATCTGTGTTGTACCATTGTTTATTTAGTCTCCTTCGCTTTTTTAGTTTTTTTAGCTGGTTTTTCATCAGCTTTATCTTCAACTATCACTTCAGCTTCAACATTTTCAGTTTCTACTTCAACCGGCATTACTTCTTCGATCACATCCTGAGAGACTTCTTTCAAAGCTTCTTCATTCATCGGTACAATATCTCGACCAACAATTTTTGCTACCATCCAATGTTTCCTTTTAGAAAATGGCCGACTCTTTTTAATGTCAACGATATCACCCATCTGAGCACCTATTTCATCATGAACTAAATATTTTTTACTCCATGCAAAGGTTTTTTTGTACAAAGGATGGCTTTTTCGGCTTTCTACCAAAACAGTCACTGTCTTTGCAGTTTTATTTGAAACAACTCGTCCGATCATAATTATTTAGCCTCCTTTCCAGCTTCAAGTTTTTCCAGAACTTGTTTTTGATTTAAGATAGTCAAAACTCTAGCCAAATCTTTTCTTTTTTTATCAATAGATTTTAAATCTTTTAATTTATTTAAGTTTTTATCAACCATTAGATCAGAAATCTCTCCTCTTAGTTTTTGAGCAGTTGCCTGAACAGATTTAGTATCCATATTTTTAATAGTTGTTACATCCATTTTGTCAGCCATAATTTTAGTGATTAGTAATTAGTAATTAGTGATTAGATTTTTTAAACTATTTTCTAATCTCTACTTGCTAATCTCTAATTTACTCCTTTCGTAATAAACCTAGTTTTTAATGCCATCTTATGCGAAGCCAATCGCATCGCTTCTCTGGCAATATCCTCAGCTACTGCACCCATTTCAAAAATAATAGTACCCGGCTTTACCACCGCTACATATCCCACCACGTCACCCTTACCTGAACCCATTCGAGCCTCAGCCGGATGTTTGGTAATCGGTTTATCTGGAAAGATCCGGATAAAAATACGACCACCTCGCTGAGTATATCGCGCCATAGCTCGTCTAGCAGCTTCAATCTGTCGTGATGTTACCCACCCAGCTTCTTCACTTTTCAAACCAAACGTACCAAAAGAGATAGTGTTATTTCGAGTTGCTACACCGCCTCTTTTCCCTCGAAAAGCTTTTCTAAATTTAACTCTTTTTGGTGTTAATAATGGCATATTAGTTTTTAGTTTCTAGACTCCAGTCACTTGCGACTAGACTCTATATCTTATTCTCCCCTCTATTGATCCAAACTTTCACACCAACATAACCAGATTTAGTCAACGCTGGATATACCGCAAAGTCGATATCTGTTCTCAAAGTATGAAGTGGAATGCTTCCAGCAAACTTTGATTCTCGTCGAGCAATCTCAGCTCCACCAATTCGTCCAGACAACACTACTTTCACACCTTTAGCCCCGGCGTGCATAACACGATCCAAAGTCTGATTCATCACTCGAGCCGCAGGCATTCGTCGAACTAGCTGTTCAGCAACTGACTGCGCAACCAAATAAGCTGACATATCTGGATTTTTAACATCCATTGGAGCAATCTCTAGATTACTTTCTTCTTTGACACCCAACTGTTTCATCAGGTATTTCTTCAAATCAGTCAAACCACTTCCACCCCGACCAATCAAAACACCAGGGCGTGAAACATGCAAAATAACTTTTAACTTGCTTACAGCTCGTTCAATTTCAATTTTTGAAATACCAGCCGGTCGCAATTTTTTCATCAACAAATTTCTGATTTTAATATCTTCCATCAGATTTTGCTGATATTTTTTCCCAGGAGCAAACCATCTGGCTTCCCAAGGAGAACCCACACCAAGTCTAAAACCAATTGGATGTATCTTTTGTCCCATTTTTAATTAAGTATCCAAGAAACAATAATCAAGTATTCCAATTATTATTTCTTAGCTTTATCCTCCTTTACTTCTTTAATTTCAGCTGCTTCAATTGCTTCAACTTTTTCAAAAGTTTCTACTTTAGGTGCTGGCATAGTAACTGGTACATTTACCATTCCCTCATCAGAAACCACAATCTTGATATGACTCATTCGACGTCTGTATGGACGACCACGACCTCGACCAGCAGTACCTGCTCGATATCTTTTCATCTTCAGACCTTCATTTACCTGAATACTGACAAAACTCAAACCTTCAGCATTACCTGCATTTGCCAAAACAGATTTAATCGCTTTAGCCAAAGGAAGTGCAGCAGCTTTGTTTGTAAACTGCAAAACATCCAATGCTCGATATGGATCCATTTTTCTGACCATATCAGCCACTAGTCGCACCTTTCGAGGTGACTGTGTAATATTCTTCTGTATCGTTATATATTCCATTTTAGTTTCTAGTGGCAAGAGTCAAGAATCAAGGTTGTCTTCCTAGACTCTAGTCACTTGCGACTTATCATTCCTTTTATGTCTTTGATGTTGATTTATCAGTCATCTTTCCATGTCCTTTGAAAGTTCTGGTTGGAGCAAACTCACCGAGTTTGTGTCCTACCATGGCTTCAGAAACATAGACAGTAATAAAGTTTTTACCTTGATGAACCATAAAAGTATGCCCCACAAACTCAGGCGGAATAGTACTTCTTCGAGCCCATGTTTTGATGGACACTTTTGGAGCACCATTTTTCTGTGCCATAACTTTTTTCATCAATTTTTCGTCCACATATGGACCTTTATACGAGCTTCTTGCCATAATTTATGCCTTTCTCCTTTTAACAATATATCTATTTGTCCATTTAGTCTTATTTCGAGTCTTTCCAACAGCTTTCTTGCCGTATTTAGTCATTGGACTCTTTCGACCAACTCCAGATTTCGCTTCACCTCCACCATGAGCGTGTGAGCGAGGATCCTGAGCTACACCCCGAACAGCTGGTCTAATACCCATATGTCGTGATCTTCCAGCTTTACCCAATACGACATTTTTCCATTCTTCATTACCAAGTACCCCAACCGTACCCATAGCTTCCAAAGAGACCATTCTAATCTCTCCTGAAGGCATTTTCAAGTGTGCATAGCCACTTTCTTTAGCCTGAATAATCAAACTAGTTCCCGCACTTCTTCCAATCTGACCACCTCGACCTGGTGTTAGTTCAACATTGTGAACCAAAGTACCAACTGGCATACTTTTCAGTTTCATCGCATTTCCAGTTCGTACTTCAACCCGGTCACCAGCTACTACAGTATCGCCTTTTTTCATTCCACCTGGCAACAAAATATATCTTTTTTCGCCGTCACTATAGTTGATCAAAGCGATATCAACATTTCGATTTGGATCATATTCTACGGCCTCAATTTTACCTTCTACACCTGACTTATTTCGCTTAAAATCGATCAATCGATACTGTCTTTTGTGTCGTCCACCCTGATGTCTCACGGTAACCCGACCTTTAGAACGACCAGCGTGCTTTTTCAGCAAAGTCTGCAACGCTTTAATCTTTTTACCAGTCTTTTTTGGCTTCTCAATTCGAGAGCTAAATCTTCTAGTATTGGTTTTCTCTTTGTACTCTATTAATGCCATATTATCTTTTGCTTTTTGACAAATTGAATATAATTTTCATTCAATTTGTCATGCTGAGCGAGCGTAGCGAGTCGAAGCACTACCTTACTCTTATTTTCCACCTTTCTCTGATTGTTTCTGCGATTGCTTCCGAGTCTCTTCTTTTGCTACTTCAGCTTTATCTGCCACTTTACCTGTCGCAGCTTTTTCAATTTTTACTTTAGTACCTTTCAGTAAACTTTTTTTCTCTTTTACTTCAGTTACTTTCTCACCCTCTGCAGTTCTCACTTCTACTTCTTCCTCAGGCTCTTTTGTAGCTTCTTCAAACAAAGCAATTCGCTGACCTTTACCAACCTGAACGATCGCTTTTTTTGTTTTAGCTGTCGTATAAGTGCCTCGACGAGTTCTCTGGTTTTTAGTTTTTGGTTGAATAGTAACAGTTTTAACTGATAACACAGTTACTCCAAATTTTTCACGAACTATTTTCGCCACCTGATCTTTTGATGCTGAAAGATCGATCAAAAAAGTATAAAAATCTGTTTTAGCCAAAGTCATTGATTTCTCATTAATTAAAGGTTTTAAGATAACAGCTCTCATTTTTTTGATTCCTCAACTTTCTTACCGGCCATTCTTTCTTCCAACTTTACAACGGCTTCTTGAGTCATAAACACACTCTGGTGCTTTATAACTTCAAAAACATTTATCTCAGTAGCAGTCATTACTGACAAACCCTGAACATTTCGGGTAGCTCTTTGAACCATTTCATTCAATCCATCAACCACAACCAAAGCTGTTTTTTTATTAACTCCCTTTAAGAAATTACCCACTTCTTTGGTTTTACCGGTCAATTTACCCAAATCAACCCCACTCAACTCATTTGTATTCAATTTCTCCCGTAAAGCAGCGACCAGCGCAGCTTTTTTCATCTTTTTTGGTAACTCCATATTGGTAATTCTAGATTTAGGCCCCAAAGCGATACCTCCCCCTACAAAGATTGGTGCCATAATACTTCCATGTCTAGCTCTACCAGTCCCTTTTTGTTTGTAAATCTTTCTAGTTGAACCAGTTACCTCACCTCGAGTTTTAGTATTTGAATAATGACCTTTTTCATTATTGATATACACTCGCATGGCTTGAGCAATTAATGCACTATTTACTGGACCTTCAAAAATACTTTTCGGCAATTCCAAATTGCCAGCTTCTTTACCACCAACAGAATAAGTAGTAACTGTCAGGCCAGCAGTTTTTGCTGTTTTTACAGCAACTTTAGGAGCTTCTGCTTTTACTTCAACTTTTTCTGTCTTTACTTGTTTAGTTGCCATAGCTATTATTTAGCCTCCTCTTCGACTGAAGTATCTTCTGCTTTTACTTCTTCAGCAGGAGTATCTGCAGCCTCAACGGCTTCTACGATTTCAGCTGCTGGTACTTCTTCTTGAGCCTGCTCTTCAGTTACTCCGGCCATCTGTTCAACATCAGAAGGAGTTTCTTCTTCCTCTTCTGGCTCAGGTGGTGGAGTATATCCCTTCAAAACACCTAGTTTAGTAATTCGAAGCTCTGAACCAATATGTCCTGGAACACCACCCTTAACAACTAAAACACCTTCTTTTCGATCTACCGCAATCACTTCCAGATTACGAACAGTTGCTGTCTCAGAACCCATGTGACCAGCCATCTTTTTACCTTTATAAACTCGACCTGGAGTGGTACCAGAACCAATAGATCCGGGAGCTCGATGTCGATCTGACTGACCGTGAGTTTTTGGTCCGCCATGAAAACCGTGTCGTTTTACTCCACCCTGAAACCCTTTTCCTTTACTAACTCCGGTAACTTTGACAATATCCCCAACTTTAAAAACAGAGGCCGGTTTTATCTCCTGGCCTCCTGTAAAATCTGCTACTTCCTCAGTTCGTACTTCAGCGATGTAACGCATAGTCTCTGCGACACCGGCTTTTTTAAAATGACCACGTTGTGGTTTGAGAACACTCTTTTTACTACCTGTCGCAATCTGTACAGCGTTGTAGCCATCTTTGTCAGAAGTCTTTACCTGAGTAATGAAATTTGAAGGCACAGAAATTTTAGTTACACCCACACGTCTACCACGCTGGTCATAACCTGAAGTCATATCTTTTTTAATACCAATTAATGTATTGATCATAATGCCTTTAACAACAAAAAAAGTGAGGCCTTGCGGGCTCTCACTCAGTAAAATGTGCCTGTTTCAATTGTCGTATCCCATCGGAGGACGCACAACTTACTGATTTTTTTAAAACTGTAAAAACTATCCTGACGTAATCATTCAGTTCTTTCGTAATTTTAACACAGAATTGAAGCTAATTGCAAGCTATAGGTATTTTAAAGAGATTACTTAATAGAATCAGTTTTCAACATTTTAATAGCTTCTTGGACCGTAGTCATAAATTGAGCCGGAAATATAATTGTTGAATTCTTTTCCACCGATATTTCAGCCATTGTTTGCAAAGTTCGAAGCTGCAAAGCCACTGGATGTTTCTGCATCACATCAGCAGCCAAACCTAGCTTTTCTGCAGCCTGTAATTCACCTTCAGCAGCCACGATTTTAGCTCTTCTCTCTCTTTCAGCCTCCGCTTCTTTAGCCATCGCCCTCTGCATATTTTCCGGTAAAACTATATCCTTAATTTCAACAATGCTTACCTGAATACCCCAAGGCTCTGTATGAACATCAATCACCTTCCGAATCTGCTCATTTACTTTAGTCCGATCCGAAAGTAATTGATCAAGTGTAAATTGACCAACCACATTACGAACCGTTGTTTGACTAATTTGATTGGCAGCGTCATAAACATCTTCAATTGCAATCACAGATTTTTTAGGATCAATAATGTGATAGTAAGCCACAGCAGAGATATCAATCGAAACATTATCTTTGGTAATAATCTTCTGAGCAGGAATATCCATCGTGATTGTTCTCAATGTCACTTTTTGCATCGACTCCAATATAGGAATTAAAAGAATCAACCCTGGACCCCTGACACCTGTACATCGGCCTAAAAAGAAAATAACCGCCCGCTCATACTCTTGTACAATCCGCACCGAAGAAAAAAATAGGAATATAGCTAACACCGCTAAGACAATCCAAAATATTTCCATCAGGAGCAGTATATATCTTCATAAAAACAAATTCAAATTAATCTCTTGACAGTAGGGTTTTATTCGGGTATTTTAA
The DNA here is from genome assembly GCA_964636275.1 of uncultured Gammaproteobacteria bacterium. Classification (GTDB taxonomy): domain Bacteria; phylum Patescibacteriota; class Microgenomatia; order Daviesbacterales; family UBA10151; genus CAZWRN01. The sequence goes on along the minus strand of CAZWRN010000005.1, from coordinate 27,546 downwards.
TGGAGAGTTCACTACAGCTGTCATATTCAGATTTAACTACAAATCAAGTTTGACAGATGCATGTAACTCGCTACAATTTTCAAGCGAGTTACATATTCAAGGGTTAAGCCAAAGAATAAAATTCGAGAAAACTCATCAAGTAAGCATTGATTGGTCAGGTTTAACTTTTAGAACTCAAGGGTAACGACATTTAAGGAAAGGGGGTGAGTGAATTGGATCAAACAGAACCAAAAAAAGCTATTAAATCTTCAGTTTTAAACTGCGGTAAGAAAACATATTTCTTTGACATCAGAGAAGCTTCCAACAACAAACGATACTTAAAAATAACTGAATCTCGTTTAGTTGAGACTGGGCAGCCTGCTAAAAGAAATTCAGTTGTTTTATTTCCAGAAGAAGTTCAAAATTTTCAGTCTCGTATGAGTGAAATCACTGGATTTCTTCAGGAACAGGCAGCAGCCTAATTAACAATGCAATCAGCCGGCCGGCATGCATCAAGTTAGTTTATATAATAAACCCTCAACCGTCATCATGAGCGAACTTACAAAGTATATACGCGTCATGATCTAATTAAAACATGAAAAACAAAATTTATTCAGTTTACATTGTTAGCAATTTCACTAGAACAGTTCTTTGCGTTGGATCATCAAGCAACTTGGCAGGCAGATTTGGCAACACAAAAATGAACAATTCGAAGGATTTACGAAAAGATACAAATGTCATGATCTACTATATTATGAAATCATTGGTTCAGCTCATTCAATGGTCGAAAGGGAACAACAGTTAAAGAAGTATTCTCGTAAAAAGAAAGCGCAGCTAATCAAAAAATTTAATCCTTCACTCACTGACCTTTATAGAGACATAATTGATTAAGATTCTTACATCGCTTCGCTCCTCAAAATGACGTAGGCAATAAAAAACCACCTTTCGGTGGTTGCAACTAATTTCTTTTCGTAAATAAAATTACATCTTAACTTCGATGTCTACACCGGCTGGAAGCTCTAGGTGCATGAGAGAATCAATAGTCTTATCCGTTGGTTCAATGATTTCCACGATTCTTTTATGAACTCTTATTTCAAAAGTTTCTTGTGAGTTTTTATCTGTAAATGGAGATTTAGGAACTGTTATTGTAGATCTTTTAGTTGGAAGTGGGATAGGTCCGGCAATTTTAGCACCTGTTCGTAAAGCAGTATCAAGCAACTGCTCACAAGTAGCGTCTAGTACTCTATAGTCGTATGATTTAAGTCGTACTCTAATTCGTCCTTTTGCCATATAAAATCACTTCCTTTTAACGTGCTGCCTTCTTAACTGCATGTATTCTAACACACTTAGGCACAAAATTGCTATATTCACAAAAAAAGGGCCTTTCGGGCCCCTTATTGAAGACTACCAAATTTATTTTACAACTTTGGTAATAACTCCAGCTCCGACTGTTTTTCCACCTTCGCGGATAGCAAATCGAAGTCCTTCTTCCATAGCCACTGGGGTGATCAGCTTAACATTAAACTTAGCTGTATCACCTGGCATAGCCATTTCAACACCCTCTGGCAAAGTTACTTCACCAGTTACATCTGTTGTTCGAATATAGAATTGTGGTCTGTATCCTTTAAAGAATGGAGTATGTCTTCCACCCTCTTCTTTAGAAAGAATGTAGACTTCTGATTCAAATTCAGAGTGAGGAGTGATAGATCCTGGCTTTGCTAATACCTGTCCTCTTTCTACATCATCTTTCTCAATACCTCGAAGCAATACACCTGCATTGTCTCCAGCTTCACCTTGATCAAGCTGTTTGTGGAACATTTCAATACCAGTTACAACCGATTTAGTAGTAGGTTTAATTCCAACGATTTCAATTTCTTCGTTGATTTTAACAACGCCTCTTTCAATTCTTCCAGTAACAACTGTTCCTCGGCCTTTAATAGAGAAAACATCTTCAACAGCCATCAGGAATGGTTTATCTTTTTCTCGAGCCGGTGTTGGAATCCATTCGTCAACAGCGTTCATCAAATCTTCGATAGATTTTACGGCATCTGCATCACCTTCAAGAGCTTTTTTGGCTGATCCTCGGATAATAGGAGAATTTGGATCATATTCATATTTCTTCAAAAGATCTCGGACTTCTTCTTCAACCAAATCCAAAAGCTCAGCATCATCAACCATGTCACACTTGTTGAGGTATACAACGATAGCTGGTACACCAACCTGTTTAGCCAAAAGCAAATGCTCACGGGTCTGAGGCATTGGTCCATCTGGAGCTGATACAACCAAGATAGCACCGTCAGTTTGAGCTGCACCAGTAATCATGTTCTTGATATAGTCAGCGTGACCAGGCATATCAATGTGAGCATAATGTCTTTTTTCTGTTTCGTATTCTTGGTGAGAAATGTTGATGGTAATACCGCGAGCCTTTTCTTCAGGCGCACCGTCGATATCTTCATAAGCGCGGAAGGTTGCTTTTCCTTTATCAGCCAATACTTTAGTGATAGCTGAAGTTAATGTTGTCTTTCCATGATCAACGTGACCCATGGTTCCGACGTTTACGTGTGGTTTTGATCTATCAAATGTTGCCATAATTTTATTACCTTGTTAGGTTCTGATAATTTACCGTATTCTTCTTAGCTTGTCAATAGGTTATTTTAAGCTACGTCCGAAGAAAAAACAGCTCAAAATACAAGCTGATTTAGTAAATATACTATAGCTTTAATTAAAATGCAATAGACTGGTTTTAAAAAGAAATATTAAAAATCTTATTTTGGGGATAATCTAAATAAATACTATAGTACTAGTGTTCAACTCGGCCCGTAAAACCAGAAGCAGCTACAACTTTTTGAGTAATGTTGGCGGGAACCTCTTCATAATGAGATGGCTCAATATAAGCGGTTGCTCTTCCTTGGGACATCGATCTAATTGCCGTTATATACCCACCCAATTCAGCTAACGGAACCAAAGCGTTAATAATCGATGAATTTCCGTGTTTTTCAGTCCCCAAAATTTGAGCTCTTTTTGAAGATAGGTCACCGATCAAGTCCCCCATAAACTCTTCAGGTGTTGAAACCTCAACCTTCATAATTGGCTCAAGCAGGATCAATCCCGCTCTTTGCGCAGCATCAGCCAAAGCCATACTTCCCGCGATCTTAAAGGCTACCTCTGAAGAATCAACATCATGGAATGAACCATCATATACAGTCGCTTTGACATCAACAACAGGGAAACCAGCCAACAATCCACTATCCTCTTTTTCTTCAATACCTTTGCCTATAGGTGCGATAAATTCACGTGGGATCCTACCCCCAACAACTTCGGAAATGAATTCACGTCCTGTCCCTCGTGGCAGTGGCTCAATTTTAATCATAGCGTGACCATATTGACCTCGACCACCAGTTTGTCGGATGTATTTACCCTCACCCTGAGCTGGCATGGTAATCGTCTCTTTATAAGCGACTTGTGGTTCACCAATATTTGCTTCCACTTTAAACTCTCGCTTCATGCGATCCACGATAATTTCCAGATGCAACTCACCCATTCCAGAAATGATGGTTTGACCGGTCTCGGCGTTAGCCTTAACCCGGAATGTTGGATCTTCTTCGGCCAGTCGTTGTAAAGCTAAAGCCAACTTTTCCTGATCAGATTTGGTTTTTGGTTCAATAGCCAGGGAAATCACCGGCTCAGCAAAAGTAATGGATTCCAAAACTAATGGATTTCCTTCGTTTACCAATGAATCCCCAGTGATAGTATCTTTCAAACCAACCACTGCCACAATTTCTCCTGCGTAGGCTTCATCAATCTCTTCCCGTTCATTAGCGTGCATTAAAAGCACACGACCTACTCGCTCTTTAACCTGTTTAGTCGAGTTATAAATAGTTGATCCTGCTTTTAGGGTTCCGGAATAAACACGAACATAGGTAAGTCGTCCAACGTGTGGATCAATCTGAATTTTAAAGGCTAAAGCCCCCAAAGGTGCATCTTTAGTATTTTCTTGCGTTCTTTCTTCACCAGTCTCAGGAATAACACCTTTTACACTTGGAATATCTTGTGGAGAAGGTAAAAACTCCATAACTGCATCAAGCATCGGTTGAACACCTTTGTTACGTAGAGAAGATCCAGCCAAAACAGGGACTATCTTTTTAGAGATTACTGCTTGTCGCAAAGCTGCTTTTAATTCATCGATCGAAAGCTCTTCCCCATTAAGATATTTTTCCATCAAACCTTCATCGGTTGCAGCAATTTCTTCAACTAATTTTTCTCGGTGTTTTTCAACTTCTGAAACCATATCTTCAGGAATTTCTCGTTCCTCAAATTTAGCGCCGGTTTCATCCCCCAGCCAAATAAAGGCCTTCTTAGTCAAAAGGTCAACAATTCCTTTAAAATCATTTTCAGATCCAATTGGTAAGTTGTAAGCTAATGCATTTGCACCAAGCCGATCACGAGCAGATTGAATAGTTCCTAAAAAGTCAGCACCCAAAACGTCCATTTTGTTGGAAAAAGCAATCAGAGGAACTCCATATTTATCAGCTTGCCTCCAGACAGTTTCAGTCTGTGACTGAACACCTGAAGCTGAATCCAAAACGATTACACCCCCATCAAGTACACGGAGTGATCGCTCTACTTCAACAGTAAAATCGACGTGACCTGGAGTATCGATCAAATTGATTCGAAATTCTTGATCTTTAAAAGGACCACTCTTTGGAGTCCAAAATGTAGTGATAGCCGCTGATACGATAGTAATACCTCGTTCTTTTTCTTGCTCCATCCAGTCAGTAGTAGTTGTACCATCGTCAATATCCCCAATTTTGTAGGTTCGACCAGTGTAGAAAAGGATTCGTTCAGTCGTAGTTGTTTTACCGGCGTCAATATGCGCAATAATACCGATATTGCGGATTTGATTTAATGGAAAATCTCTTTTTGTTTTATTTTGTGATGCCATATCTTGATTATAAAAAAATCCTCCTCAGAGGACTTATACGGGTATATTAACCTAAATTTAGCTTCAAGTCAATCACAAACTATATCAGCTAAGCGACTTCGGACAACTCTTCACCTAGCTGGGATTTTAATTCGACAATAATCTTTTTAGTGTTTCCAATTTGAGCTGAAATGAATTCACCTTTTTCAGTCAACATCTGATAAGCGGCATTTTCTCGCAAATCACCTTCACGAGCCGCTTCACCTCGAGCAACCATGGTTACTTCATATTCTTTTTCTAGATCGTTAACTTTTTTTGTCCACATCTCCAGCTTTTGTCGGAGTAATTTTTCGTCAATTGGCTTAGTCATAATTAGATTGTCCTAACAAGCAAAAACCCCTATTCGGGGTCTCAGTAACCTGTTTAGGAATGTAAATCTTACCTTGTGCTTCAAAAAAAGTCAACTTATAAACCAGAATTATATCTTACATTTTATAGTATAAATCTTGGAATGTCCGGACACCAACCTGACTTGTTTGAACAAATAAAAAGCCCCACAAGGAGGCTTAGGATACTTGATCCAGTTGTAAAAGAAATTTACCAGCGGAAATGCGCGAAGGCTTTAATTTCGACGAAGGAGAAATCAAAGGTTTTGCACCACTAGCTTACCATCTGAAGTGGGCAAAAGCTTTATTCGCCTCCGCCATTCTCAATGTATCTTCTTTCTTTCGTACAGCAGCTCCTGCACCATTTGCTGCATCTTGGATCTCAGCTGCCAGCTTAGCGGCAAATGTTTTGTACTGACCATTACCTCTTTTTCGAGCAGCGTCTACCAACCATCGAATTGCTAACGATTCTTTTCGATCTCCTCTTACTTCAACTGGTACCTGATAAGAAGCACCACCAACTCGTCGTGGTCGAACTTCCATTTTTGGAGAGATATTAGCCATGGCTGTATCAAAGACAGTCATAGGATTTTTACCAGATTTTTCAATCTCGGCCATAGCTTTATAAACCAAAGATTGCGCAATGGTTTTTTTACCATCCAACATAATTTTATTTATCAGCTTGGTCAAAACCCGACTGTTATAGATCGGATCTGGCAGAGCTATTCGTTTGATTGCTTTTCTTCCTCGCATTTTTAGTTAATTAATCAAGTTTCCAATTATTCAAGTTCTCCAAACAATTTTCAATTTAATAATTATTTAATTGATTAAATGGTTTTTGTTTGGTACTTGTATCTTGTTTCTTGGTTATTCCTTTCTTTTAGGCTGCTTTAGCCATTGGTTTTTTAGCACCATATTTTGATCTGGAGGTTGTTCGTTTTTGAACTCCACCCAAATCGAGCTTGCCTCGTACTAAATGGTATTTCACACCTGGCAAATCTTTAACACGTCCGCCTCGAACTAAAACGATACCGTGCTCAGCTAAATCATGCCCAATCCCCTGAATGTAGGCTGTTACCTCAGTACGGTTGGAAAGTCGGACTCTAGCCACTTTTCGCAAAGCTGAGTTAGGTTTCTTTGGAGTCATAGTTCGAACCAATGTCACAACTCCCCGTTTTTGAGGATTTGATGTACTGCTATAAACCCGGTGTAATCCGTTGTAAGAACGTCGCAAAGCGGTAGCCTTCACTTTCTTGACTACTTTTGATCGTCCTTTTTTAACTAATTGATTAATCGTCGGCATTTTATAATTTCCTAATTTTCTGAAAGCAAATGAAGGATCTGAAGAATACAAAAGTAATTCTAAAAAACCCTTCATCGCTTTTAGGCGATTACTCTACAAAGTTAAAAAACTTTGCAGTGTTCTAAACCATTAAGCTACTTGATTGAGCTTTGCTCGATCTTCACTTGTTGGAATTAGTCGACCTATAACTCCTTTCGGTTTTTACAAACCTCAAGGTTAAGGACGTCTGATCTAATACCTAAGCAACTTGGTTGAGCTTCGCTCTATCTTCGCTCGTAGGTATCAGACGTCCTATAATAACATTTTCTTTCAATCCAAGCAACTTATCAATCTTTCCAGTAGTTGCAGCCTCTGAAAGGACTGTAGTTGTCTCAACGAATGAGGCAGCTGACAAGAAGCTTTCAGTCTGAAGTGAAGCTCTGGTAATACCCAAGATGATCACTGCAGCAGTTGCTGGTTCACCACCTTCAGCCAAAATCCGAGTGTTTTCTTCTTCAAATTTGGTTCGGTTGATTACTTCACCTGGAAGCAATACTGTATCACCTTGTGACTCAACACGAACTTTATCAGACATCTTTCGTACGATCACTTCAAAATGCTTTTCGTTGATCTGCACACCCTGAGATTCATACACTTCACGAGTTGCATCAACGATATATCGCTGAGCTGCTCGTAGCCCCTGAATTCGCAAAACTTCTCTAATATCCAAATGACCACCAATTATTTGAGTACCAGCTTCGATAGTGTCACCATCATTTACCAGTAAGGTCGCATTTTTTGGAATAGCGTATTCTCTCTCAGTATGAGGTTTAGATGTTGTGCGAACCCGAACTACTGTACCTTCTTCAGTTTCTGAGATGGTTACTTTACCTGCAATTTCAGCAATTGGGGCCACTGCTTTTGGTACCCGTGCCTCATACAGCTCTTCAACACGTGGCAAACCCTGTGTAATATCCGCACCAACAACACCTCCTGAGTGGAAGGTACGCATAGTCAGCTGAGTACCTGGCTCACCAATAGCTTGAGCAGCAATAACACCTACTGGCGTACCAAGTTCCACTGGTTTTCGACTTGATAGATCCAAACCGTAACAAGCTGCACAAAGTCCATACTTAGAATCACAAGTCAAAGGAGTTCGAACAGTGATCTCTTCAACATCAGCAGAAGCCAACACATCTACTTCAGCTTCTTCAATAAATGCTCCATCTTCAATAATGGTCTTTTTGGTCTTAGCATCAACTACTTTACCAACCACTTTTCGACCCAAGAATCGAGTAGATACCTGACCTGGATTGTTTTTAGGAACTTCCAGAACAGTCCCATTTGTAGTGTTACAATCTTCAATTCGAATGATGACATCGTGAGACACATCAACCAATCTTCGAGTCAGATAACCAGCATCAGCAGTTCGGATAGCACGGTCAGCCACACCTTTTCTAGCACCTCGACAAGAGGTAAAGTACTCAAACACACCCAATCCTTCTCGGTAGTTAGACTTGGTAGGCAATTCTACGATCTTACCAGTTGGATCAACTGAGAATCCTCGCATACCAGCAGTCTGCGCGATCTGGGCGGTAGTTGCACGAGCACCTCCAGATCTCATAATGATCTCAATTGGAGAATCACTTGGGATAGCTGCGATTGTCTTTCGCACGATTTCATCACCAACTCTGGTCCAAACCTCTTGAGCCAAGGCTCGTCGTTCTTCATCAGTGATCAAACCTTTGGCTAGATTTTCTTCAATCTCCAAAATCTCTTTATCACCATTGGCGATCAAATCTCTTTTTTCCGAGATAATATTATTATCAAATATCCCAACTGACAAACCTGAGATAGTAGCACCCCAGAAACCAAACTCTTTAATATCATCAATCAGTTTCGCCACTTCATCTTTAGGGAACTGTTTAAAAGCTTTCATGATGATCTTAGCAATTCCTGAGTTGTTGATAGTTTCATTAACAAATCGCAACTGTTCAGGGAGGAAACTATTAAAGATAATTCGTCCAACAGTCGTTTCAACTACGTCACCCTTCATAGCGACCTTAATAAGAGCTCGAAGATTTAGTTCACCCATCTGATAAGCAAAAACTGCATCCTGCTCACCATAAACTTTTTCACCAAGTTCAAATGTTTTATCAACTGAAGTGACATAGTAAGAACCCAACGCCATTTCTCGGTTTGGAACGTTGATTGGACTAGAGTTTGATGGTCGTAAAATATTTTCTTTTGCCATCATCAAGTTCTTAGCTTCTTCTTTAGCTTTTTCAGACAATGGGACGTGAACAGCCATCTGATCTCCATCAAAGTCAGCATTAAATCCAGCACAAATACATGGGTGGATTTGAATAGCATTTCCATCAATCAAAACAGGGAAGAAAGCCTGAATACCCAATCTATGCAAAGTTGGAGCACGATTGATCAATACTGGATGGTCTTTGATAACTTCTTCCAAAATATCCCAAACTTCTGGTGGTCGGAATTCCAGCACATTTTTAGCTCCTTTAACATTGGAAGCCAAACCTCGGGAAATTAATTCCCGCAATACAAATGGTTTGAACATCTCCAAAGCCATCTCTTTTGGTAAACCAACTTGGTGAAGTTTGAGTTTTGGACCAACGATGATAACGGATCGACCAGAGTAATCCACACGCTTACCCAACAAGTTTTGTCGGAATCGGCCCTGTTTTCCTCGCAACATTTCAGACAAAGATCGCAATTGGTGTGTGCCTGCTCGTCTAGTTGTGCGGTTGGTAGTGTCGATCAAAGAATCAACTGCTTCCTGCAACATACGTTTTTCATTGCGCAAAATGATCTCTGGGGCACCCAAGTTGATCAGTCTCTTCAATCGATTGTTACGGTTAATCACTCGTCGATACAGATCGTTCAAATCAGAGGTAGCAAATCGACCTCCAGGTAATTGAACCATTGGTCGCAAATCTGGTGGCAAGACGGGAAGCACGCTCATGATCATCCAGGCTGGATTGACTTTAGCACTTCTCATTCCTTCGATCAGTCGAAGTCTTTTAGTTGCTTTGATATGTCGCTGGCCAGAAGATTTAGATACTTCAAGTCGCAGATCAGCTGCCAATTTATCAAGATCAATGGTAGAAAGTACTTCTAACAAACTTTCAGCACCCATACCAACTTTCAAAAATTCGGCTACATCGTATTCAAACAATTTACTATATTCGTCTTCAGAAATCAGCTTGGATGGAGCTATTGATTTGACCAGCTCAGTAACTGTTTTATAAATCTCTTCCAACTGACCCTGTTCAACTTGATTTTGTTCTCGCAATTTAGCGATCTGCATTCGGCTTTGCAACTGAGATTCAGATGCTGCTAATTCAAACTTTTCATTATCAGTGATCTTTTTCTTTAGCTCTTTTGAGGCATCCTCTTGAGTTTTTTCGAGTTCAGCAATCTGTTTTTCCAGGTTTTTCTTGGATTCTTCTTGTTTAGCATCAAGTTGTTTCTGTAAAGATTCGATAGCTTTAGCTTTAGCATCAGCATCAACAGAGATGACCAGGTAAGAAGCAAAGTAAATAACTGCTTCTAAGTTTTTCATAGTCAAATCCAAAATCAAAGACAGTTTTGATGGAGCACCTTTAACAAACCAAATATGAGCAACTGGAGTAGCCAAAGTGATGTGACCCATTCTTTCTCGTCGCACTTTTGACTGAGTAACTTCAACACCACATTTATCACAGATCACACCTCGATAACGAATTCTTTTGTATTTACCGCAATAACATTCCCAATCTTTAGTTGGACCAAAAATATTCTCGGCAAACAGCCCATCTTTTTCAGCTTTCAAAGTTCGGTAATTGATAGTCTCTGGTCTGGTAACCTCACCAAAAGACCATGAGCGTACCTGCTCTGGTGAAGCAATCAGTACTTGTAGTGCATTAAAATCAACTAAATTGTTTTGCATATATATTTAAGTTTTAAGATACAATAACCAAGATACAAATTATTTGTTTCTTGTTATCTTGTAACTTGATTATTTTTAACTTAATTCCTCCTCTTTTTCTTCCATTTCTTCCAGATCGCCACTTTCCATAGCTGCGGCAGCTTCATCAGCTAAAGCGTCCATATTATCCTCGACTTCAACCGCAGGGTCAACTACCTCCATGGCACCATCTTCTGCAGTCAATTCCTGCTCAACACCGACATTTTCAACATCCAAGGCCTCTTTAGCTTGGTTAATCATCTGTTCTTGCTCTTTAGAAACTTCTTCAGTTGGCTCTTCTTCAACAGCTTCTTTAACACCAATTGGATCAACTGAAATACCCAGAGATTGCAACTCTTTAACCAACACTTTAAATGATTCTGGGATCAAAGCTTGTGGGATCTCCGTTCCTTTAATGATTGCTTCAAAAGCTTTTGCTCGCCCTACTACATCATCTGATTTGATAGTTAACATCTCCTGCAAGATATTCGCTGCACCGTATGCTTCCAGTGCCCATACCTCCATCTCTCCAAGTCTCTGACCACCCATCTGAGCTTTACCACCCAAAGGCTGTTGGGTAACCAAAGAGTATGGACCTGTTGATCTAGCATGAGTTTTATCTTCAACCATGTGAATCAATTTCAAGAAATGAGAATACCCTACTACAACATCTTGTTTGAAATACTCACCTGTTCGACCATCAATCAATCGGCTTTTAGCACTATCCTGCATACCAGCATTTCTAAATTGATCAACAATAATATCTTCAGGAATCTTTTCAAAAACTGGAGCAGCGACTTTATAACCAAGCTTCTTAGCTGCAAAACCCAAGTGAGCTTCCAGCAACTGTCCCAAATTCATACGAGACAACACCGTCACAGAGGAGATAATGATATCCACTGGGGTACCGTCTTCCAAATGTGGCATGTCATGCTCTGGAACTATCTTTGAGATAACACCTTTGTTTCCATGTCGGCCAGCCAACTTGTCTCCAGCGGTGACTTTTCGAAGCTGAGCTACTTTAACTTTAATCCTCTGCAATACACCTGCGCCCAAATCATCACCAGCTTCTCGTGATAAGATTTCAATACCAATAACTGTGCCCCTCTCACCATGAGGCATTCGCAAAGAAGTATCTCGAACTTCTTTAGCTTTTTCACCAAAGATAGCTCTCAAAAGTCGTTCCTCTGCTGTCAGTTCAGTCTCCCCTTTTGGTTGAACTTTACCAACTAAAATATCACCAGGTGCGACTTCAGCACCAATTCGAACAATACCTCGATCATCCAGATTTGCTAAAGCTTCTTCGGATACATTTGGAATATCCGGAGTAACCTCATCTGGGCCCAATTTAGTTTCAACTACATCGGTGGAGTACTCTTCAATATGAATAGAAGACAGCACATCGTCTTTAACCAATCGATCTGAGATCACGATAGCGTCCTCGTACCCCAAACCATCATAAGACATGTAAGCGATCAAAAGGTTGGTACCCAAAGCTAGCTCTCCTCCGTCGGAAGAGGTACCTTCGATCAAAAGATCACCAACTTTAATTTTTTGATTGAGTTTTACAACTGGTTTCTGAGAATAGCAAGTCATGTTGGGTGAATTTACAAATTTATTAACTTTAAATTCGTGTTTACCTTCTTTACCTTCCACAACTACCCGATCACCATCTACCAAAGTTACTGTACCTTCCAATGGAGAGCGGACAACCCGAGCCATTGAATCCGCAATTAACTCCTCCATACCAGTCCCAACAACTGGAGCTTTTGGAAGCAACAATGGAACAGCCTGACATTGCATGTGAGTACCCATCAAAGCTCGGTTCGCATCATCATGAGCCAAAAATGGAATCAAAGAAGCTGAAGTTCCAACAATCTGCTGAGGAGACACATCAATCATCTGGACATTTTTAACATCTGTCTCAAAGAAACTGCCCTGGAAACGAACAGGCACCCGATTGGCAGTAATATAACCTTTTTCATCTACCGCAATACTTGCTTCAGTAATATAGGTATCCTCTTCATCATCAGCTGTCAGATACACTACTTCATCAGTAATCTTCATTTTATTACCTTCAGCAACAACTTTTCTGTACGGAGTTTCTAAAAATCCATACTCATTTACTCTTGCAAATAAAGCTAAATAGGTCACCAAACCAATATTTGGACCTTCAGGAGAGCGGATCGGATCAATCCGACCATACTGAGAGTGGTTGATATCACGAATCGAAAATGAAGCTCGATCTCGGGAAATACCACCAGTACCCGTTACTGAAAGTCGTCTCAAATGATCGATTTCAGATAGTGGATTAGTTTGATCCAAGATCTGCGATAACTGGGAAGATCGGAAGAATTCATTAATAGCGGCAATAACTGGACGAGCATTAACCAAACCAGCAGCGGTAATCTCCTGATCCAGAGATAACAGACTCATTCTTTCTTTAATAACTCTTTCAAGTCGCTGCAAACCGATCCAGAAAGCATTTTGAGCTACCAATTCACCAACCATTCGAACTCGACGATTGGCCAAATGATCAATATCATCTACTCGACCTTTACCATTAGCCAAACTGATCAAATATTTCAAGGTAGAGATGATATCTTCTTTTGACAAAGTCCAATTTTCAGGAGTATTTGGCACATCCAAACCAAGTCGTTTATTCATTTTAAAACGACCAACTCGAGTCAAATTGTATCTTCTGGCATTAAAGAACATATTTTGTAATAAAGATTTAGCTGTTTCTAATACAACTGGATCACCTGGTCGCATTTTTCGGAAAATCTCAAGTAAGGCTTCATTCTGATCTTTAGTAGTGTCTTTAGCCAGAGTAGATTCAATGTATTGATGATCATCATTGTTATCAACTGATTTAAACTCTTCTCGCATCTGCTCTTCTGAATAACCCAATGCGCGAAGCAAAGTAGTAGCGGCAAATTTTCGTCGGCGATCAATTTTAACGGTTAACACATCTGATCTAGACACACCAAATTCGAGCCATGAACCATGTTGGGGGCGGATTTCAGCACCAAATAATTTTCGTCCAGTGATAGGATCATCTGAGGCAGAAAAAAACGCTCCTGGTGAGCGCACTATCTGATTGATTATTACTCTTTCAACACCATTAATAATAAAGGTGCCTTTATCTGTCATCTGGGGGATATCACCAAAAAAAGCCTCTTGCTTGTATTCTTGGTTGGTCTGAAGATTGGTTAAGGTCACTCTAACTCGTAACGGTGCATCATAAGAGATCCCTTTAACATGGCACTGCTCTGGAGTAAAACGGGTTTTTCCAAAGAAAAAATCACCGAACTCTAATTTCCAATTTTTTCCAGTAAAATCAGTGACCGGAGAAATTTCATTTAGTAATTCACCGATACCCTCAGTAAGAAAACGCTGATAAGATTCTTTTTGCAAACGAGTTAGATCCTGTTTTGTGAGTTGAACATTACTCAAAATATTGCGGTTTTTACCCCAATATACTCGTTTATTGATAGTGTTAGGTTGTTGTGCTGCCTGCATTAGGTGAGTTCCTGCTCTTTTTATTAACTTTTAAACTTATTTACAAAGCGACCAATACTTTGTATTTATTTCATTTTTGATCTGGCTAGCTTCAAAAACGGTATTACGCAAAAAAGGTACGCATACTCCAGTAGCATGCCTACCATGAATATCTTGATACTTTAATACCAAAATATTTTATTCAGTTAAGTGCAAATATACCAGAAATCCAGCCGATAGTCAACACCTAATTAATACCCTTTTATTACTTAAAAAGCATTGACCAGAATTCGCTTAACCCGATCTTGACCACGGATTTTATACAACATTTGCAGAGTTCCTTTAGGCACAAAATCCTCCCATTTCTCCCCTTTTCTCATCATTTCTCTTATCTGTGTTCCACTAGGATTTTCAATTGGTGGTGGAATTCTGACTTCCAGACCAGCGGCTGTAAGCAACTCTTGAACCAATGAATTTCCTGAATAAACTAAATCACCTTTAAAGTATTTAGCAAGTAAGTCTTTCGTCCAAATGTCGTTGTCTGGATTATCCGGAATCAGCTTGATTTCATATGGTATATTTAGTTTTAAACTGGCGCGAATCATCTCCTCCCGTTCTTGGGCAGTGAAGGGATTGTAAGCAGTATGGAACTGCTCGCAAGAACCGATCCCTATTAATAAAGAAGCTACCTCGCCTGAATCCACAATTTTTTTGATGGTTCCTAGATGCCCCTTATGAAACGGCTGAAATCTACCTATAAATAATACTGATCGTTTTTCCATTCTCCCAAGCTATAGTATAGTAAATATATGAAGAAAGCCATCAAAAGTAAAAAGTCTTATATCATCTTTTTAATTACTTGCCTAACCGTACTCTTACTCACATTCCTCTTCCTGAATCTTCATGCGTCCTATGCTCATTTTTTTAACTTCTTAAAAGCTCACCACCTCTCACCTGTCAGTCAAAAAGTCTATAATTTTGGCACTCGTGAAGCTGGCGAACTTAACTATGTTTTATTAGGTGACAGCCTGATGGATGGCGTAGGGAATATCGATCCTGGAGCAACTTTACCCGCTATCTTTGCCGGACATTTACAAAATCAACAGAAATCGGGAACCTTAACCAAGCTTGCTCAAGCAGGTGCTACCACAAAAGATGTCATAACCAACCAAGTTCCTGAAGCCATAGATTTATATCCTGATTATATTTTAATTATGATTGGCACAAACGATATTCACAACCCAATTACTCCCTGGGAGTTTAAACAGCAATACTCCAAGATGCTTGATGAATTAAACAATAAAACCAGAGCGGAAATTACCGTAGTAAATATACCTTTTATCGGATCTGATCAAATCTTGCTTTCGCCATGGAATACTATTTTAGATTGGCGAATGCAAGATTTTAACAAAATTATTCAAGAGGTAGCTAAAAAAAGAAATATTAAAGTTATCGATCTTTATACTGCGACAAAAAATCAATTTATCAAAAGTTCCGATTTGTACTCAATTGACCAATTTCATCCTTCTGACAAAGGGTATCGCCTCTGGGCAGATACCATCCTACCACAATGGTAAAATAGCAACACTTTTATATGCAAATTGATATCATCAACGGTCCTGCAGAAAACTTAATATTTATTAATATTTTTCTGCTCGCATTAATACTTTCTACTAAAAAATTTCAAACCAATCATTCCTTTACTCCTCAACTGACTGAAGAACTAAAAGGATTGGCTATACTTGCGGTCATTTTCTCCCATATTGGTTATTTTTTAATATCTGATCATCGTTTTCTATTTCCTCTCTCAACTATCGCCGGAGTCGGAGTAAATTTATTTTTATTTTTATCAGGAATGGGTCTGACTTTTTCATCTCTTAAACAGTCCGTTCCTATTTTTACATTTTACCTAAAAAGATTACCCCGCCTTTTTATCCCAATGTGGGTGGTTTTGGGAATTTATTTATTGATGGACTGGATATTTTTACGTCGTACTTACCCTTTAAATATCACCTTAGAAAATTTTCTTGGTTTTTCCCCCAGAGCGGATCTGTTTTTAGATGTTAATTCTCCCCTCTGGTATTTCACTATGATTTTATTCTACTACCTGCTCTATCCGCTGGTATTTCATAAAAAAATTGCCTATCTAGCACCATTATTATTACTAGTGATCCCATTTATTCTATTTAAATTTGATCTGCCAGTCACTAAGGATGTTCTAAATCTATATAAAGTTCATTTTGTGTCATTTCCTCTAGGTGTCTTATTTTCTCTAATTATCCAGGATAAAAGCCTGGGATTACTTAGATTTCATTTTAAAAATATTTTTCTGAGATCAAATTTAATATTTATTTTAATACCACTTTTTCTTGGGGTTTTCGCTTATACATCTATCAACTCAGGAGTCGGACTTGAAAAAGAGATTGAACAAACAATTTCTTTGATTACTATGTTTTCAATAATATTTATATTTATAGCTAAAAATATTAAATTTAAACTTTTCAGTATTTTTGGAAAGTATTCCTACGAAATTTATCTATTACACTGGCCACTTCTTGTTCGTTATGATGTATTTTATCAATATCTACCAGCATCAATAGCTACTCTTATTTATTTGATCGAATTTTTATTTTTGGCTTATGTCTTACAAAATGTGACAAAAAAAATACTGCAGAAATTTATTTAAAAATCGCTCTTCTCATACTGACCCAAAACGAATAAAATACACTTGGACTTTGAGGTTTCATCTTAATATTGTGTCTCCCATTGGGCGCAGCGCTGACTTCAACTGTCTCCATAAAATATCCCTCTTTAATAAACTTCACCGTCTGATAACCATAAAGTGGTATCAAATATTCGCCATTCTCGGATCGATAATGTTTACCATTTGCATCAATCAGTACATCAGATACTTTAAACCCAAGCTCATCTGTCAGTGAACCATAAAGCTGCATTGGTTGAAAATATTTTGTCAGCGTATTAACCGCCTTTTTGGGAGTATTGTTATCGTTCCAAATCGCAGTACTTCCACCCTTATTTACCCAATATGATATTCCATACAAGTATGGGCTTTTTTGTAAATCAGCCAGCGCCTCGTCGATCCAAGCGGCCTGCTGGTCTTCTGTCATCTCTCCGTTTAAATCCGGAATAGGTGCCCCGAATTCACCTAAAACAACTTTTGCTTTAGTTTTTTCACCAATCTGATTAACATCCCGAGCCACCCTCTTTGCTTCCCCAACATAATGATCGATAGTGACAAAGCCTCCTACACCTTTAGCCGTAGCTTCATCCATTATCAGATCAGCCACATCTTTATTCATTGACATTAGTGAGGTATTGACGGTTTTTCCAATTGATTGAAATGCTTTTTCACTTTCAACATGCTGCTCAATCAAAAATTTTCTGTATTCATTAACTTTACCTGTCATTCGAGGATCTCCCTGAGCACCATTTTCACACTCCGGACAGCCAGTAAAAGCATCACCATTTTCAAAAAGTTCAGGGTGATTTTTGATAAACTCAACAGTTTTCCGAGTATGTTCATCAAAAGTCATCTTTCTTTCTCTGCCAAACCATCCTTCCCAGTTTGACCAATTACCGCGGAACCAGACTTTTAGATGATGTCTTCTTGCTGCTTCAACCCAACGTTTTAAAAAGGGAAGAAATTGTTCATCATAAGGTGTCGCAATTGCCACATGAGTTGCACCAGTAGCAGCGATATTTTTTACTTCTGTTTCGATTTCTTGATCATAGGAAGGATCATTAAGCTTTTCACCCGCCACATCTCGCGAATATTTCATCGTATCTATGGCTCGAAATTGCCAAGGATTTACCAAAGGTTCTGGTTCAAAAAGCTGAGGTCGAGTCAAAATTGCAAATAAAAACCCAAATAAAATTACTACAAATAAAATAATTAGCAGTTTAATAGTTGTATTCATCGGGTATGAACTTCTCTTCATTGTACTATTTCTCCTATTTAAATTGAAAAACAATCTACACTAAATTTGGTTAAATTATTTAGTTAAAAAAAGGTAGTCATGAATATCAGAAACAACTTTTTTCTTATCTTTTACTAACCCCAAAAGTCGGGTTGCCGCATTTTCTGGTAAGATCACATCGGAAATTTTTATCGGCTGATCTTTTTTAATACTTTTCTTCAGTATAGCTCCCTCTGACAAACCAACTGGTAACAAATCACTCGCTTTTTCATATTTTTCAATGTTGCCATAAACACAATTTCCTCCGATACCATCCAATGTCTCACCTTTTTTTAAATTTCTTTTTGCAAAACTAGCCGTTCTTACTACTGGATTAAGGCCATTATTTATAGTTTCGGTATTAAACAACACTGCTTTAAATATAGTACTTGGAACTTCCAGGTGACACAGATGATATGGCTCAAACAACACATAATACGGACCCTCACCCAATCCAAGATATCTTAAATATTGTTTTTGATTGGGATCAGGGTGCGTTGCAATCAAAAAAACCCCGGGGAAAAGTGTTCTTCCTATTACGTAATCAACAACTCCTCCTGCAGGAATTTTTTCCAGATCAAAGGCTATAATTGAACCATGAACCTCCTCCACCTGAGGTCCCTCCATACCAGTTTTTAAAATATTTAAACCAAAATAATTTGCTACTAGATTCATTTCAATTGACTGTTTTGTACCATCTGTAAATGAAGTTGTTTGTCTCACTGCCAAGCCTTTGTCTTTTGCCCAGGCAGCCATCTCCTCTTGAGTTGCATAACGATTTAGAAAACGCTTCATATTACCTGCGATTAAAATATTAAAACCCATCAGTTTAGCCCGAGCAATCAAATTTGACAGGCTACCAGGTTGATCTCCAGCAACATCAGATATAACAACCCCAACTTCATCGGCCAATTTTTTAAGTTCAGTACCAACAGTCGCCTGAAGCTCTGGATTCATAGTTATCAGATGTTTTTTCCCTTTTAACGCCGCTAATGAAGCTTCAACTCCGTACGAGACCGTACCTGTCACTTCCAAGACCGCATCAGCTGGCGCTTCATGAATAAATTCTAAATTATCTGAAATGGAGATAATATTTTTCTGGATATTCTTTGATACTTCCTGAACCGACTTTATTACTTTACTCTTCAGACCCTTCTTTTTGAGTTGTTTGACAGCTTCATCCGGACGTCGAGAAATTATCATGACAATTCTCATACCCTCAATGTGACCTACTCCTGAAATAAATCCTAAACCCATAAAACCCAAACCCACCACAATTACATCTACTGGCTTTTGGCGTTTTGAAATAGCTTGTTGAATAACTTGATCCATAATGCGAATTTTAACTTATAGTGTGTAATATATCAACCTACAATATATTTATTTTTGTTTTGGCAAAATCGGCTTAGTATTGAGTTCATGTATGTATTGATCGTTGAGCTGATAGACATCGGCAAACGGATATTTCGCAACTAAAGTATATTTCGCCAAACCATCACTTGCTTTAACCAATCTCCAGGTACTGTCATTATCATCATATGTCCGCATGACTATCCATCTGGCCCAACGATCTGGAGATGACGTTGCTGATTTCCAATAATCCCCAGTACCCTCATGGATAAATCGTTTCATTGGCAAAGTTGATGAAAATATAATCGCGTCATGTGATGCAGCAGAAATCAGAATAAAACCTTCTTGATCTTTCGCATGAGTTTTCAAATAGCCAGACACTTCTGAAACATTTTTTTGACTTGATCCAACCCGTGCATCATCGATAGTTACAGCGTCAAAGTTTAAGAAATTAAACACTATGACAAAAATTAGTAATCCGATTAAAGGAGCTCGTATTGGTTTAACCCGATCGATCAAAACACCCAGATATATACCAATCGAAGCAATCATCATAATACCGTAACGAACATTAAACCAAGTATTACCATTGATGCCTTGAACAAACAAAACTGAATGCCCAAAGAAAAGCGCGATAATATTAAAAAGTAACGGTGATAACAAGGCTAAACTCACAAGTCTCATCGATAATTTTATACTTCTATCAAAGAGCATAAATAAACCAGCGAATAGACCTACAAACCCCGTGAAAGCATTTATATTAAAAAACATCGCATAACTGTATGTTTCAATCGACTGAATTAAATTGTATTTAGTGATCAGGTCCCCGGCACTTTCCAGCTGAAGTTGTTGTGAGTGGGCAGAATAAGGACCAAATGCAAAAAAGAGCGGATCACCAAAGATCAATAAATTCCATAAAAACCATAAGGCTACGCCCAAAGATCCCATGGTTAAAAATAGCACCAAGGTGCCTTCAATTTTACTGTATTCCTTGAAAAATGATTTAAAAAATAAAACAATAAATTTGATTGGTAGAAAATTGACAACACGGTTTTTTGTCTCCAACTTTTCATCACCCAATCTTTTAGCCAAAAAATGCAACCCGATCAATCCAGTCATAGTGGCAAGTAAAAACCAACCATCATATCGTGCCAGTGTCGCCATCATTGTCCAAAATGCTGCTTTAATTAAATTGATCGCTTCTTCTTTCTTACTCCAGAGCAAAAGGTAATACACAGCAGCCAATGTTGTTGCAATTAATAACAGTTCCGTCATAGCTGTTGATTGCAGATACAAAACATTAATATTGGTTGCAAAAACTACCACCCCGATTAATCGCCCTAATAAACCAACTTTTAACTCTAACATAAACTTATACATGAGTATTCCTGTTATCACATATGCGATCATTGAAGTGATAGCTCCTGCTAAACCTGTGTGCCAGAAAAAATCATGCCAGACAAATGGCACCATAAGTAAATGGGGCAAAGGCAGCCAAACTGAACCGATCTGTGCTAAACCGGGTTTCAATCCTTCAACTACTCGGCGGGCGATATCCAAATGAGATCGGGCATCATTGTAGGCCAAACCCAAGCCATTCCAATAAAAGAAAAGAAAATGAACAATAGAAAAACCTATCAAAAAAATAGTTAGTAAAAGAAAAAGATTTTTATTAAAATATTGATATAGCTGCGATCCTATATTTTTATTGAACCTTAGAGTCATTCCCATATTATTCATTTTTTATTTCTCCTTGTCCTTTTTATAATTGTTCTAACTGATGGTTGTACTGGCAAAGGGGTCACAGCTGATTGATCTGTAGTCTGGTTTGAACTTTTCTTTATGAAAACAGGCAATTTAATTCGTGGAAATTTAATATTCCATTCCTTGAAATTTATTTTAATTTTTCTTTTTGAGTCAGAATAAAGGTGAGCTCCATACAGAATTGTTATTAATACCATAACTAATCCGATATAAATTTTTACATATGAGTCAACAGTAATCTGATTTTTCAAAAACATATTAAAAATCAATGAACTTGAAAAATTACTTTGTATAAAATCCAAATTATACTGGTATGTGTACGGAATCGGTGTTGAAAGATACATCGCTTCCTGTTTTGGAGGTATTGAATTGGTAGTCATAGCTCCTATGGTAGCCAACCAAACGCTGTATACTACTAACCCATAAAACACCAGAAGTGCCACACTATTTTTACCCCATCTTTGAAGAAATACCCCAATTCCAGGAGCGATCACAGCCGTCGCCGGAATTAAATATCGAGGACCAAAAGACCATCCGCCATATGGATCTCCAAACATTGAATATAAAAGCAGATTACCAACTCCGACAGTACCTAATAACAAACCCAATCTCCTGGTAACCGGCCTTTTAATACTAAGATAGATTCCTATCGTCGCAAGAATTAAAACAGGACTAAAATAATACCAACCTCTTTCATCACTTATCAGCAACACATAAAAACCATCTAATGAGTTTCTAGTATTAAAAGGTGTTTCGAATATTTTAAATTCTTTAGGGCCAGGTACGGGAATCTCCTCTCTTAGTTGGTTTTGAACATCAGGATTATTATCTGGTACATCAACTCGGCCAATCAACTGAGCAAGCTTGGTATAACTCCCAGTTAGTTGGTGATTGTACCATCCAAAGATAGCTAACAAAGGAATAGCCCCTATCAAAAGTGCTATCATCGCATAACGTACTTTAATCAATACATTTTGTGCCGTCTCTATTTTTTCAAAATTTTTGTATACAAAATAAAATCCTAATGGCATCATCAAAAACCCAACAGGGATATCAACCAATAATCCAAACCCATACAATGCTCCAAATAAGAAATTATTCAGAGTACTTACCCTTTCAAGTGCTAATAAAATGGCTGTTAAAACAAGAGCTGCTGCAATATGATGTTGAGTCAATGTTAAAGAGTAAGCCAATGCATTTGATCCAAATAAAAAAACCACGCCAGATAGTAAAGCCAGATAAGTATTTACACCAAGTTTTCTAGTTACCCGATAAACTAAATATACGTTTATCACGGCAAAAACAATATTTGTTAGGAATGTATAAAATTGAGGTAATCCAAAAAATTTACCTACAAAATACAAAGGAGCAGCCAAAAAGGAAACACCTGGTGTAAATAAAGAAAAATATTTTCCGTTATAAAAAGATGTATCCGGACTAGAAAATCTAGCCTGTGTTTCATCAAAATAAAACCTGCCATTGTCTACTATTGCTTGGGTTAAAGCATATCTTGACGTGCTATTGGTTCCTTCGAATGGAGAACCAACACTAGTTTGATAGCTGTATTGAAAAGCCAAAGGATCGCCTGGTTGCCCTTTAAAAACCCCCATCAACAACACAACAATAAAAAGGACAAATAAACCCATGCCAAAAGAACTCTTCAACCAATTCAAGGGAAAGTATTTATGTATGTATGATAAAAAATTCATAATTCTTTTTATAATATCTCCAAAACATCCTCTTTTATTTGTTTGCCCACAGCTTTTGGTGTAAATTTACTTTTAAATAACTGATATGATTGATTTATCATTTTAACCCTTTTTTGAGGATTCTCGGATAGATCAGCTATGGCTTGAGCTAAAGCATTAGGATCGGCTGGCTTCACTAATACCATATTTTCATCATTTTTAAACACACTTCTTGTCACAGGAGCATCTGCTGTAACAACCAATTTTCCTTGTGCCATTCCCTGATAAACTTTATTTGGAATTACTCGGTCAACGGTGGGGGTATTGGCTAAAAAACCAAAAAATAAATCTGATTTAGCCATTATTTTAGGGTGCTCTGATTCAGGTGTATCATGATAAAAAGTTATATTCGATAAACCCAATCTTTTGGCTTTTTGGTAATTTACTTCAAAAGTATTACCATTCCCAATCATGCTAAAAGTGATATTCTTATTACTCTTTAGTATTTTCGCGGCTTCGATAATATGTTCAACTCCATGAACTGGACTATATAAACCATAGTAGCAACAATTAATTTTTTTAGATTTATTGGTATATGGTGTATAGGAATAAAACCTATCATCAGCTCCAATTGGTAATACTTTGAGTTTATGAGATGGCACACCAAAATCTTTACGTAAAAATTGCTCCTGAAAAGGAGTATCCGCAAAAACTAAATCACACATTTTGTAAACCAAGCTTTCAGATTGCTTAATAACCCAACCCATCAGTGATTGTTTATTTAAAATCCCCTGCTCTTCAGCAAAACCAATATATATAATAAGTAACGGATTAAATATTAATTTCTTGCTTAATATTTTTGCTATTACAAATGCTGGGAATACATCAACATGACCCGGATACCCTACATATATGGCATCCGATTGTTTGATAGCAGACCAATATTTAATTATCTCTTGAATAATTTTAACTTTACTAAACACTCTGGCAAGCAAATTTAACCAATTCATCTCAGCTTTTTTATCAAGTCTTGTTACTTTGGTATGAGAATTAACTTCAACGACTTTTACCCCATTATCTTTAAGACCCTGTAGTACCATCTTGTTCGAAGTATATGTGTTGTCATATGTCCCAAAAAAACATATTGTTAATTCATTTTTGTTTTTGACCATTTAAATAGTCCTCCTAAAATTTTTCGATGTCTGTGAAACTATCCAGTCATTCGCAAAGTTAGCACTAAAAAGTGATTTAAATTTTAAAAATGCAGCCATTGGTATATACATTAGTAAATATGGATTTTTAAATATTTCAGCAAAAAAATGCTTTAAAATAAAAGCTGTACTTAGGTAGTTTTCTTTAGAAATAAAATCTCTGCCAAACTCTTTTTCAAACATTTTCTGCGTGTTATAAAAACGGATACTCTGCTTCTCATGATCTGCAAAGGTTACAGGAAGTTTATAAAAAACTTCAGCTTGTCTGACAAAATGGTAACGAAGTCCACAAGAAACTGTATATAAGTATGAGTATGCGTCTTCTCCTACACTTTCGCGAAAAACAATCTGCTTATACAATTTTTTTGCAAATGCACGTGATCTGCCATGGCAGGTATAAAGATTATGTCCATTATTGATGGATTCAAACAAGTTTTTTTTGAATTTCATACTTGCTTGCAATATTTTTCCGATTAAACTTGTTTCCTCTATCTCCTGAACTCGAGCCGATGTTAATTCAGCTTTCTTTAAAACAACTGGTTTAATCAGCTCATCAATAAAATTACTTTTCTTCAGCATCACATCTGCATCAAGTAATACTAGTACATCGGTTTGTACAAGTTTCATAATTTCATTTTGTCTTTCAGCTCGACCTTTTCTTACTTTATGTTGAATTACCTTCAACGAAACACCCCTGTGAGTGTTATGTTGTCTGGCTATAGCTACCGTCTCATCAGTACTTCCATCAGAGATTACAATAATCTCTTTCAATCTTGCATTCGCAACTTTTTGTTTGTTGAGATCTAAAAGCAAATGGCCTATATTGTTTGCCTCATTAAATGCCGGTATACCTATGGTTAGAGTAGATTTCTTAATATTAATTGACATATATTAAATCCTTTGAGGAACTCACAAGCTCCCAAATTCCATTTCTAACAATATTTTTTTTATAAGGAAACTTCCTAATATAAATGTTCATAATTAGAGCACCTATGAGGTAAAAAGGTTCTTTAAATAACCATTTTAGAAGGGACTGAAAATATATTTTCTTGGGCATACTATAATATTTCAAAATCCAGTCACCAAAGTGTTTCAAAACATCTTCTTTATCTCCTACAACGGAACGCGCAGAGAGTATTCTCCAATCGTGAAAAGTTTTGGCAGTTCCAAACACTACTTTAGATTCTTTTACAAGTTTAAAGCCTTCTCTATTCTTCTCAATTGATTTCGCATAAACAAAACATTGGTCAGAGACAGTTCCTTGTGGAAAAACAAAAGATTTATAAAAACTTTTTCTCATCATTTCAGTTGTCATTACGGCATAAAAATTATTGCCTTGGTTAATTTTTAAAAAAGCATCTTCAAAACTTTGATAAGAAACTCTCGCAAAATTACCAAATAAAGTATTGGAATGCGCTGGTATGTGACGGGGGCCAGTCATATTCAATTTAGGATTTTGAATCAGTGTTGAAACAAGCAAGTCAATACTACTTTTGTTTGCAAATGCCACATCTGCATCAATAGTCATTAGAAAGTCAGTATTTGATTTTTCATATATCAAGTTTAATGCCGCCGCTTTCCCTGACCTGATACTTCTTTCAATCAAACGAATATTTTTATATTTCTTTGCCAACTTTTTAACTATAGGAACAGTTTTATCAGTACAACCATCGCAGACAACCAATATCTGCTTTAGTTCAAACTTTATAGAAGTTTGTTTGATGATTGATGCTATCAAATTTGCGATATTTCGTTCCTCATTATAAGCTGGGACACCAACCGTTAATAGAGGTTTTAGTTTGTGAACCATACAAAAAGCAGTCCTTTCAACAGACCAAGTCTATCAACCCTTGGATGGGAAATGGAAGTCTGTATATTTGCTTGCACCTGCAGATTTTTAGATGATTTTGATACAAGCCATCTGGTGGTAGTTCGATATTTATTGTATCGCAGATAAAAACGACAGTAAGTGAATACTGCCTTTAGAAGTAGATATCCCAAAGTGTCCCTCTTTAGCTGACTTACAAGGACTCTAATCATTATATGTTTTGGAATATAGGATGTGGTATATATCAACTCTGCATTGTAAAAGTTATGAAGCTGTTCGCCACCTCTCATGTATCTCATTATCTGTTTTTTAAAATCTGCAATTGTTTGGACTGAGCGAAACCAAATAATTGCTTCTTTAGCTGCAACTACTTTATATCCAGACTGTTTAATAAATAAATATATAAAAGCATCGTCAATAATTAGGTTGTCTGGGAAAATAAGCTTTTTAGCCACTTTTCGCGTTAAAGCCAGTCCGGCACCTCTGGCCCCATGAATAGTTGAATAAAAATCAAACTGTCTTTTCTGGTCTTCCCTAGCATAAAAGAAATTGTTAATTGCTTTTTCAAAAAAAGTCATCGCAGGAAGAGGCCGAACATTTGCCAAAACCATATCAGTTTTGCTGTCTTTCAGAAACTTATCGACTATTTTTTCAAATACAAACTGATCGTCAGGCAAAACATCGGCATCTGTGAGTAATAAAAAATCTCCCGAAAAAAGTGAAATTATTTCGTTGAGCCTTCTCGCTTTTCCAACCCGATCAGAATGAGCAATCAAATGTAACCGATCATCACCAAATTGCTCAATTAACTCTACTGTTTTATCTGTACTTCCATCAGATATTACTATTATCTCTTTTAAGATAAAATTAGTCTCTTTTTGGTATAATAAAGAAGTAATTACATTGGCAATATTGAGTTGTTCATTGTATGCACTAATTCCAACCGAAATAGTAGGTTTTTTCATATATTTGGCATCACCCTCCAAAGTTGCATTTTGCTTAAAAAGTTTTTAACTTCAATTATCATAGGGTTTAATAAAGAATGAATTTCATCAACCGAATAAAATTGATCAATAATGGTGCGAGGAGTTAAAAAATCGATACCTTTTACTGCGCCCGAATTGACTGTAAAGGCGGCTTTATAGCCTGATTGTTTGACATATTTTAATGCTTCTTTGGTATATATTCCTTTAGGAAAAGCAAAATATTGGATTTTGATACCAAGTTTGTTTTCAAGTATTTTTTTCGAATCCACTATCTCTTCACGTAGTTGTTTGCTATTCAAAGAGCCAAAATTGGCATGAGTCATGCTATGACATCCGATTGTGACACCTTTCTTATGAAGCAACTTTAACTGCGAAAAATTTAAAAGTTTGCCCGGATGAGATAGCTCCACTCGGTTGGCCTGTTGTGGATTTCCTAAGACAAAGAGCGTTAAGGGGATTTTATACTTTTCAATAAATGGCATTATAGCTAAAACATCTTCATATCCATCATCGACTGTCAGTGCGATACAATTTTTTTTATTAGTTTTTAAAATTTCATCCAAACTTACAAAGTTAAATTTTGAAGACAAAGACAAAATTTGCTGCTTAAATATACTTGGGGCAATTGAATAACTATTTCCCACTCGAGAAAAGCTATGATAACAAATAATATAATTTTTTCTAGGCATAATACTCCCTAAAC
>CAZWRN010000004.1:64965-70119 GCA_964636275.1 uncultured Gammaproteobacteria bacterium | reverse complement strand
TTATTCCTGAACTTGCCGAGATAGAAGATATGGTTGGGACTTCAACTGGTTTGGCCTGGACTGAAGCCGGTGGAGATATTATGTTTTTGGAAGTGACACTAATGCCTGGAAAGGGAGCTGTTCAGATCACTGGTCAGTTGGGAGATGTGATGAAAGAGTCCGCTCAGGCGGCAGTCAGCTATGTCCGAACCAACTGGGCCAAGCTGGGATTACCAGAGAAGTTTTTCCATAAATTTGATATTCATATCCATGTTCCAGAAGGTGCAGTACCAAAAGATGGTCCGTCAGCTGGTATTTCGCTTACAACTGCTATTGTTTCCGCTTTCACACGCATTCCTGTTCGTCGGGATGTAGCTATGACTGGAGAAGTGACCTTGCGAGGCAGAGTATTGGAGATTGGTGGTTTGAAGGAAAAAGTAATTGCGGCCCATAGGGCGGGGGTTAAAGAGGTGATTGTGCCGGATAATAATAAAAAAGATTTGGAAGAGATGCCACAATACGTCCTGGATGAGATTAAATTCCATTTTGTAAAGCATATGGATGAAGTATTGCAGATTGCATTGACCAGACCACCTGTTGGATCTACTTCAAAAAGACTGCGAACACCTGTTCCGGCACTAGCTTAGTTATGTGATCTTTTCTCCCTTGACTGTTGAAGCCTATTTTAGTAAATTACTCATACATGAACATCAAAAATCTACCGCGTGGCGATAAATATCCTGAAGAGTTCAATCTAGTGATTGAAATGCCAAAAAATTCTCACAATAAATACGAATACGATGAAGAGCTGGATATTATTAAAATTGATCGAGTGTACTATAGTGCGATGGCGATGCCTGCTGATTATGGTTTTATTCCAAAAACCAGAAGTGAAGATGGAGATCATCTCGATGGGATCGTGATTTTGGATGCCCCAGCTTATCCGGGTATTATGGTGAATTGCCGACCGATCGGTGTTTGTTACATGGTAGATTCTGGTGAAAAAGATGAAAAGATTATCTCTGTTTGTGCCGATGATCCCCGCTATGACCATATTAAAGAGTTAGCTGATCTTGGTGAACATTTTGTCAAAGAAATAACACATTACTTTACCCATTATAAGGATTTACAAGGTAAAAAGGTGGAAATTACAGGTTGGGGTAATCGAGAAAAAGCTTTAGAAGTCATGAATCAGTCTATAGAAGATTAACTTGTAAATCCTTGCGATAATTTCGCTACTATCAAAATAGTTTTTTTGATAGCACTCCATTATCTTAAAGATCTTCAAAACAAAAAAGTTGAAATCACCGGTTGGGGTGGTAAAGAAGAGGCTTTAAAAGTAATGCGAGATTCCATCGAAGACTAATCAGTGATATTTAGGCTGCTAAGGCTAATCTAACTCCTTCATCAACCATGTTATCTAGTCTGGACCTGACAGTGCTACGGGCCCAACTTGCAGCTTCATTTTGCACGGATGAACCAGAGTTGCCTGTGACTTCTGAAAGGTAATTGGCATAGGCATCATTTTGATCCATGTCGAAACCATGTCCGTGTGGTATTTCTCCTAAAGCTTCTTCGGCAAATTTTCCCATATACCCTACATAATTAATATCACGGACGTATTCTCTTAAATCCCGGGCATTTAAGATGAAATTGGTTATTCCATTGCCATTTTCAAATACTTTTCCTGTAACTCCTGACCCTCGCTCTCTGGCTGCATGCATATGGGCTGATTCATGAGTCCCTGTAATACATAGTTTGGTAAATTTTGCCCGGTACTTTTCGCTGGTATATATTTCGGTGGGATCAACATTGAGATGATTCATTACAGCTACGCGTAAAAACCTTAATGTATTCGGACTCCATTTTTGAGCTTCGGGAGTCTGAAAGATATATCTTGGATTTTCTGTAATCTTTCTTATGTTACTTTCCTGATCTTTAGTCATTTTTATGCCTATATTATACACCTATAGTGCAAATATTAGCTGTTTGTGATCTCTGTCATGGAGGGTGTAAGATGGAAAAAGGTAAGATTTTTACCAATTGCGTGATATGAATAAATTTGAACTTTTGAAAGAATTTTGGGTTCCTGCTACCGTACTTGCTGGAATAATTCTGTATTTATTTTTTAATCTGTTTGGACTGCATAATGCAGCTTTGGTTATCGTTTTGTTTTCGATTGGTTTAGGTAGTTATGAGTTGGTTGTGGAAACAGTTTCAGAGATAATTAAGAAACATTTTGTTTTAGATTATATTGCTTTGGTTGCTATCATAGTCGGATTGATGACAGGCGAATTTCTAGTTGCAGCCATTATAGCTTTAATGATTGCCTCTGGACGCAACCTGGAACAATATGGTTTCAAAAGAGCTAAAGATGCTTTGACCAGCCTGGTAGATCGAATACCAGATGAAGTGACTTTATGGGAAAACGATGAAATAGGTAGAAAGATTAAACTCTCTCAGGTTCAAATTGACCAGCAGGTTGTGATCCGAAAAGGTGAAGTTATTGGTTTGGATGGAGAGTTGATTTCAGACAATGGTTTGGTTGATGAATCATCTTTGACTGGAGAACCTTATGAAAGTGAAAAATTTGCCGGTGACCAAATTCGCTCAGGTACTATCAATATTGGGGAGTTAATGGTGATCAAAGTAACCAAGACTCAGGCTGATTCGACATACAACAAAATTATTAATATGGTTAAGCAAGCTCAGACGGAAAAGGCTCCTCTAGTCCGTTTGGCTGATAAATATTCGACAATTTTTACTATTTTGACAGCTATTTTATCGATTGGAGCTTATCTTTGGACATTTGACTTAAATCGAGTATTAGCAATTCTGGTAGTAGCAACTCCCTGTCCATTACTTTTAGCTACCCCAATTGCTCTCTTGGGAGGGGTGAATGCAGCTGCCAAAAGGAAAATTATTGTTAAACGTTTGGCAAGCATGGAGGTATTATCTCGCATTAATGCTTTGATTTTTGATAAAACAGGGACTATCACTTTAGGAATGCCCAAAGTGGTCTCTTTTGAAGTTATTAAAAAAAATCAGGACCTAAAAGAGTTAATTGCAATCGCTGAAGCTATAGAAAGAAACTCTTTACATCCTTTGGCTAAAGCGATCGTAAGATATGCCAAAGAAAAAAAAGTTGCCAGGGTTAAAGCTGAAAAAATTACAGAAAAGATTGGTCAGGGGATTTTTGGGGAGGTCGATGGTACAAATTACCGCCTGAGTAAGCTTGGTTCCAATGAAGGGATGAAAATTGGATTATATAAAGGGCAGACAGAACTAGGAATATTTACATTTGAAGATGAGATCAAGCCGGAATCTAAAAAAATCATTAACCGGTTTAAAGGAATGGGATTTAAATTGTTTATTTTTACTGGTGATAAACAAGTTGCTGCTGACAAAGTAGCGGCTGTTCTGGGAGAAGGGATTGAGATAAAAGCTGAGTGTACTCCAGCGGACAAACAAGCTGGTATCAAACAGCTGCAAGATAAAAAACAAGTGGTGGCGATGGTGGGAGATGGGATCAATGATGCTCCGGCTTTGGCTTTGGCCGATGTTGGAATGGTTTTTTCCAATGAGGAACAAACTGCTGCTTCAGAGGCTGCGGATGTGGTATTTCTTGGAGGAGATTTTAAGCATGTTTCTGAAGTTTTAAATCTGTCTAAGCGAACCATTCATATTGCTATGCAATCGATTTTGGTTGGGATGGGATTGTCACTTTTAGCGATGGTTATTGCTTCTTTTGGGCTGATTCCACCTATTGTCGGAGCTGGGATTCAGGAGGCAATAGATGTTGGTGTGATACTAAATGCCTTGCGTGCCAGTCGGGTTGATTCCTAAAACTGCTGAGTTGAATAATTTTCTTTGAGAAGTTACGCTTTAAAGGTGAGAGCTAAAATCTGCCAATATTTTTTGTTTAGTCTAGCTAGTTTATGGTTTTTTACAGCTCCGGTTGACGCTTCAATTTTGTATTTTAAACCAATCGCCGGAACTATGGATCCTAATGCAGTTTTTCCGGTTGAGATCCGAATGAATGCGATTGCACCGGAATCTATCACCTGGACTTCGGTCTATTTTAGTTACCCGGTTGATAAGATTGATGTTAGTTTTGTCCGACCAGGGACGGCATTTCCGGTTAATATTGGTAATACTTATGGCAATGGGACTTTTGCCATGACCCGGCAAAATGTATCTGGGGTGACTGGGGATGTCTTGGTTGCCACAGTCGGATTTAAGCCAAAAATGGTTAATACAACCGCCAGTTTGCAATTTGTTGATGGAATAACAGCCTTACAACAAGATGGAACTGAGTCTTTGGATATGGAATGGACAAAAGCAAACATTGCCAACTATAACATTAAAGATGGGCAAATTACTTATTCAGCTTCTAAGTCCCAGGGAGGTATTACTGAGTTACCAACTGCTGGGTTTTGGGATAATACATTGATCTGGATGGGTTTTGGACTGGGATCAGTCGGATTGGCTGGGGTCGGTTTGTATAAAGCCAGATCTAGTAGACAAATTGTCTGATTATTCCACCACCTCTTCGCCTTCAAAAACGATCTCTTCGCCACTAAATGAAGTTCCCTGGGTGGTGACTACCTCCGGTGAAATAAAGCTAAAGTTGCTGACTACTTTTTCATACACTGGCTGCCAAAAAGTTTGTTCTATCAAGGGCATCTCCACTGTAAACAGCACCCCATGATCTATAGCACCTAGAAGTATGTGGTCGCTAGTTTTTACCTGCCAGGCTGGTAATGATCCGAGCGTAGTAGATTGGGGCTGATTATTTTCAGCAATATTATTGTCTTTTAGCCAGGCGGATAAAGTCGCGTGGTTAGTATCGGTAATTCTGAGTGAAAGACTACCACTTTTTTCTTTGGAATAGAGCTGTAAATCGGCATAAGCATTGGGGTCGGCATTTTCTTCAGTCAGATGATTGGTGATGGAGATATTGTCGGGATAAGAAAAGCTAAAGCCGGCTGGATCCTGATAATCTATAAGAGTATCAGAGGGTGTAATCTCTTTTTTGGCTAATGGATTATTGAGTCCAGTAGAAATTTTTTGGTGTGGCCAAAACCACCAGATAGTGGCTGAAAATAGTATAAAGCCTATTAGACCAAGTAAAACAGTTTTCTTCACGAGTTTAGTATAACATGCTAGAATAGG
>CAZWRN010000004.1:39195-64865 GCA_964636275.1 uncultured Gammaproteobacteria bacterium | reverse complement strand
TGGTAGGTGGTAGGTGGTAGGTGGTAGGTGGTAGGTGGTAGGTGGTAGGTGGTAGGTGGTAGAAGATTATGTTCAAAATTATTGCTGGATTTATTTTAATCTCCATTTTATTCTTTGTCCCAGTAGTAGAGGCTAAAGTTTTGCCGCAGGCGGGTAAAGGGGCGCCTGCTCAAGCTGTCGGGCGATCAAGTGGGTCGACCATTGGTGTATCGGTTAAAATGAGAGCCGACCGAAGGGCGATTAATGTTTATTTTTCCAATCTGCAAAATGCCTCTTCGGTGTCATATCAGTTGATATATTCGCATGATGGTCAGCAAGAAGGTGCGATGGGAGGAATCAACCTGGGAGGTCAAACCAGTGATAAAGCCGATCTTTTATTTGCTACCTGTTCCAACAATGTTTGTCGTTATCACAGTAATGTCAAAGATGCTCGCTTAGAAGTTTCCTACACTTCAAAAAATGGTAAAAAGTATCTGAAGAAATATAAAATTAGAGTTTAATTGGTAGCGCGTACGGGAGTCGAACCCGTGATCTCAACATTGAGAATGTTGCGTCCTGGACCACTAGACGAACGCGCCTAACTTAGGAGTAAATTTTAACAGATTTTGAGGCTGATTACAAAGTTTGCGTCGTTTCTTATCTTCTTACCCATGGCGCTCCCCATAGAAGATTGGATAGGGGTTCAACCCCTAAGCGCTACAATTTCTTTTCCTTCTCTTTTATTCTAGCCTCAAAATCGGTATACTTAAGCCTATGGCGCTTGATCAGTTAAAACAGGACAGAATAAAAAAGTTGAATAACCTCAAAAATTTGGGGGTAGATCCGTATCCGGCGACTTTGGATAATGCTCAATCTCGGGTGAGGATTTCTGAGGCTCGGGATTTAATGGATCAAAAAGTTGCAATAGCTGGTCGAATTCGTTCGTTGCGGCCTCACGGTAAGATCGCTTTTGCCGACCTGGAAGATGAATCAGGCAAGATTCAGCTTTTTTTTCAGCAGGATACTACTCAGAATTTTGATTTTTTGCCCAATCTGGATATTGGTGATTTTTTGGAGGTATCAGGGGAAGTTTTTAAGACACAAGCTGGAGAGACCACCGTCCGTGTCACTTCATTTAAACTCTTAACCAAATCATTACTACCGCTGCCTTCAGACTGGTATGGTTTGAAAGATACTGAAGAGAGACTGCGTAAAAGATATTTGGATTTATTACTAAACCCTGAAGTAAAAGATTTATTCAGAAAAAAAGCCCTTTTTTGGTCAACTATCCGCCAGTTTATGCTGGATAGGGGATTTTTAGAGGTTGATATGCCGATTTTAGAAAATGTGCCGGGTGGAGCCGATGCCAGACCATTTATCACCCATCACAACGCTTTGGATATCGACCTTTATTTGCGGATTTCTCTAGAATTGCCTCTCAAAAGATTATTAGTTGGCGGTTATGAAAAGGTGTTTGAGATTGGGCGAATATTCCGAAATGAAGGGATTGATGCGGAGCATTTGCAGGATTATACCCAGATCGAATTTTACTGGGCTTATGCAGATTACAACGATCTGATGAAGATGATTCAGGAGATGTATCAGCAAGTGATCATGGCTCTATTTGGAAAATTGGAAACTACTTGGCAAGGTCATACCATTGACTGGTCTGGTGAATGGCCACGTATTTCCTATACTGATCTGCTCAATGAAAAATGGGGAGTGGATATTGAAAAGCTGACGGTTGAAGATCTATATGAATTGGCGAAAAAATATAAAGTTATAGTCGAGCCCAATCTCGGTAAAGGGAGAATGTTGGATTATATTTACAAAAAAACCATTCGCCCTCATCTGATTCAGCCAATGTTTGTGATGGATTATCCGGTCGAAGTTGAACCTTTGGCCAAAAGAATTCCTGAGCAGTCAAATTTAGTTCAAAGGATGCAGGTGCTGGCGATGGGATCAGAGTTAGGAAAAGGCTTTTCAGAGCTGAATGATCCGCTGGATCAGCGGGAGAGATTTGAAGAGCAAATGAAGCTGCGGGCGGCTGGGGATGATGAAGCACAGATGATGGATGAAGACTATGTGGAAGCAATGGAGTATGGTATGCCGCCAAATACCGGTTTTGGCGTTTCTGAACGGTTGTTTGCTATGCTAATGGATCGGCCAATCAGGGAGACGGTAGTATTTCCTACTATGCGGTCTGAGTCAAAAAACCAAAAGCAAAACTTTGATAAAAAAATGGTGATGGTAGTTGAAAAAGAGCTGGGTGAATGGAAATTGCTAAATGCTTTATCCCATATGGCAGCTTTTATCGGAAATAAGATGCCAGATAATTTTGATACAGGGACTCATTTTGAAACTAAAGATGGAGTAAAGTTGCCACGCAACAGTCAGTTTCCGATAGTGGTTCTTTCAGCAACTAAATCTCAAATTAGAGAATTAACTGAACAAGCTCAAAAAGAGGGTGTTTTAGAAATTACTTTTACCAAAGATATGATTGAGACCACTGACGATAAAAAGCTGGAAAAGATGATTGGTGAGCAGGATAGTGATCATCTGGAGTATCTGGGGATCGGTCTGTTTGGAGAGAAGAGTCAGTTGGATGAGATCACCCGAGGATTAAATCTGTGGGGCAAGTAATACTTTTCGAGCAGAGCGAGAAATAACATTAATTTTGATAATTTCTCACGGTTATTCTTAGAGAATTCGTTCGAAAAACAGAGAGGGTCTGAAGAGATTAATTATGAATAATAAACATCAAGTACACGTCGCTTCCTATGTCTTATTTCGTCGGGAAAACCAGATCCTGTTGATGCGACGGGCAAATACCGGCTATGAAGATGGTAAATATAGTTTGCCTTCAGGGCATATTGAAGCAGGTGAATTTCCTGACGCGGCGGCTATTCGGGAAGCGCAAGAGGAAGTTGGAGTTAAGATTCAGGATTTAAGATTTAAGTTGGTAATGTATTCAGATGACAACTATGTTTGTTTCTTTTTTGAGACTACAAAGTGGGAAGGTGAGATTCGCAACTGTGAAGAGGATAAATGTGATGATATCGGATGGTTTGGATTGGAAGCTTTGCCTCCCAATTTAACTCCTGAAGTGGCTCAGGCATTGGAAAATTACCAGAAAAAGGTGTATTATTCCAACGTAGGGATTATCAATCGTTAGATTCTGGGCTATTTATTCATAGGTTAATTCCAAGAATAATAGTAGCCAGAATGACATAGTAAAAGGATTAAAAATGATAAGTATTAATTTAATCAGAACTGAACCGGACAAAGTTAAAGACGGTATTGCTAAGAAAAATTATGATCCATCTGTAGTGGATGGGGTGCTTGAAGCAGATAAACTGCGGTTGGATTTGCTGCAAAAAGTTGAAGATCTACGTAAAGCTCGTAATGAGATAAGTAAAAAACCAACTCCGGAAGAGATTGCTAAAGCCAAACAAATCAAAGAAGAGTTACAGCAGCTTGAGCCACAGCTGGAAGAAGCTGAAAGCAAATTTAAATCACTGATAGTTGAGATTCCCAATCTGCCTGCTGATGATGCTCCAGTTGGTAAAAGTGAGGATGAAAATATTGAAAGAGAGATTGTCGGGAAAATTCCTCAGTTTGCTTTTGAAGCCAAAGATCATGTTGAACTAGCTAAAGCTTTGGATATCATTGATTTTGAAGCTGGAGCTAAGGTATCTGGCAGTGGTTTTTACTATTTGAAAAACGAAGGGGCGATGCTGGAAATTGCGGTAGTAAATTACGCGATGCAATTTTTACATTCTCGTGGTTTTACTCCTATGATCACTCCCGATATGGCCCGGGAAAAGTACTATCTGGGAACTGGTTATTTACCCAAAGGTGAAGAGGCTCAAACATATAAAATAGAAGGATCTGATCAGGGACTGATTGCTACATCAGAAGTGACACTAGCCGGTTATCATGCTGACGAGATTTTAGCGGATGCTGATCTACCCAAAAAATATGGAGGGTATTCACACTGTTTTCGGATGGAGTCGGGTGCCTATGGTAAGTATTCAAAAGGTCTTTACCGGGTTCATCAGTTTAGTAAAGTTGAGATGTTTGTCTATACTAAAGCTGAGGATTCAGCTGCCATGCATCAGGAGCTTTTAAAAATTGAAAAAGAGTTTTGGCAGAGTTTAGGTGTGCCTTTTAGAGTACTAGAAATGTGTACAGCTGATCTGGGTTCACAGGCTGTGAAAAAGTATGATTTGGAAGCCTGGATGCCAGGGAGAGGAGATTGGGGAGAGATCACTTCGACTTCAAATACCACAGATTATCAATCACGCAACTTGAATATCCGCTATAAAACCGACAAAGGAACAGAATTTGCTCATACTTTGAATGGTACACTCATTGCTACTTCGCGCGGGGTTCTGTCTTTGATCGAACTCGGCCAGCAAGAGGATGGTTCGATCAAGATCCCGGATGTATTGGTTCCCTACACTGGTTTTTCGGTTATTACTCCTAAGAAATAAACTCCCGTTATAGAGTTAAGTTAATGGTTTTAGATGCCGGTATGGTTATTGGTTTTAGTTGCAAGATATTGTTACTAACAACCACAATCTTATAACTATACTAGTTTCTATAACAATTAACTTATAACTAAAAAAATTATCTGGCAGAAGAAGAGGCTTGTTTGGCTTTCAGCATGTCTAACGCTGAGGTTGAGCTGGCTTTGGGTGAGGCAGATCCTTTTGGTGTTCCAGATGGTGTTGCACTCATCATTGAGCCAAAACTGCTGGTTCCGGAGTTGGTGGCAACAGGAGATGGCTCATTTAGGGGAGCTGGTGCCGGAGGATTGGTTAAAGTTCCGGTGGAGGTTTCAGCGGGAACTGAATTGGTAGTGGTTTCAGTCTGAGCTCGTCCTGGTCCAAAAAAGAAATAATAAGATCCAGCTGCAACTAAAAGTAGCATAATTACGCCTACGATTATTAAAATTATGGACAGATTCATCCCTTTATTTGCCGGAGCTGTACTGGGTGGTTGCCCGCCTGATGGTGGATTGGAAGGGGGGATTACTACGTTGTTATCTCCGGTTGGAGGGGGCGGACTGCCTGCTCCAGCCGCAGTTTGAGGGGTATTGTTGGGAGAGATATCAGCTGGAGGTTGTTCGTTGCCGATCAGATGAGATAAATCAGTTGGAGCAGTTTCGGTAGGACCTGCCGGTGTTGGATTGGGATTGGTAGGTGCTGGCTGGGTGGCTGGATCTATCATTCCTGAGACTGCAGGGGTAGTTTCAGCTGAATTTACTGGAGGCCAGGTGGGGGTTGGCGCTGGAGTAGCAGTAGCATTAACATCAGTTGGTTGGGTAGACATAGTGGATGTTATAGGGGCAGTAGTTGCAGATGGTGTAACAGGAGCAGGTTCAGAGATTGGAGCTGCTGGTGCAGGAGCCCCTAGAGTATCCCAGCTGGGAGTACCGGCTGGTTGAGTAGGGCTGCTGGCTGGTGTTTCTGTAACTGTCTGGCTTGGTGCCGACCAGGCTGGGGAGTTGGCAGGTTCGGGTGTGGCAGGCATAGAAGGAGCAGTTGGCTCAGTTGGTAATGGAGCGCCAAATGGAGCAGTTGGTGGCATGACCGGGTCAGTCGGTGGAGTTGTTGGTGGTGTCTGTGCTAAAGGATCAGCTGATGGAGGTGTGGCTACGGGAGCAGCTGGAGACCAAGGTGAATTTGGTTGAGAATTATTTGAATTGTTGGTATTATCCATGGCAGTAATAATAAGTTTATGAGACTGCTAAAGGTTTGTCAACTTTAACGGTTATCGGTTGTCCGTTTTCGGTTATCCGCATTAAGTAAACTGGTTGTCTGTTAATCAGTTTTAAGATGTGTTAATTTCAATGTATGAATATTCAGATTGAGTTGATGCGTGAAACTGATTTGGCTGAAGTAGTTAAGATTTTTGTTGATACATTTAATGCGAGTGGTGAACACTGGTCTCACGAGTTTGCAGCTGAAAATATAAAAGAAGGATTCTTTGGGAAGTGTCATTATATTGCGCTAGTCGATAAGAAAATTGTTGGATTTATATTGGCAATACCCTTAACTCGAGAACTTGGTACAGAGTTGTTTGTGGCATCAATTGCGGTAATTCCTGAATATCAGAATCAAGGTGTTGGGCAGCTATTGTGGGATAAAATGGAATCTTATGCTCAAGAGAACAAATTTGCTGCGATCCGGCTTCTGACTAATCCAAACTTTAAATCTTACAAGTGGTATAAACAAATGGGTTTCAAAGAAAGTAATTGGATTGAGGTTTTTAAACCACTAAAATAATTTTTATGGTAAATGTTAGAGTGACTATCTGAAATCTGATTGACTGAAAACTGTCCAACCTATTTCTGAAAACCGACAACTGAAAACTGATAACTGTATTTAGGCTCAAATTTTGTTATAAT
This sequence comes from uncultured Gammaproteobacteria bacterium, assembly GCA_964636275.1. GTDB lineage: Bacteria > Patescibacteriota > Microgenomatia > Daviesbacterales > UBA10151 > CAZWRN01. The sequence goes on along the minus strand of CAZWRN010000004.1, from coordinate 58,471 downwards.
CGTGATTCATGTTAAATATCTTTTCTTCATTCCTGGACGCAAATAAAAGAACTTTAAATGAGTACTCAAAAATAGTATCCCAAATCAATTCTTTGGAAGCTAAAACCAAAAAATTAACTGATGTTCAGCTGAAAAATAAATCAGTTGAATTAAAAAAAAGATTTCAAAAAGGTGAATCACTGGACGCGATGTTGCCTGAGGCTTTTGCCTTGGTTCGTGAAGCCACCGACCGGACTTTGGGTATGCGTCATTTTGATGTGCAGCTGTTGGGTGGTATTGCTTTGCACCAAGGGAAAATAGCTGAGCAAAAGACTGGTGAAGGAAAAACACTGACTGCAGTATTAGCAGTCTACTTAAATTCTATTACAGGCAAAGGTGTCCATGTGGTGACGGTCAACGATTATTTGGCTAGACGTGATGCAGGATGGAATGGCCCTATTTATGATGCTTTGGGGATGAGTGTGGCGGTGATTGTTCATGAACAAGCCTATTTGTACGATGCTAAATACAACAATAAAGATGCCGCTGACAAGCGATTGAAAAAGCTCAAACCAGTTTCCAGAAAAGAGGCCTATGCGGCAGATATTACTTACGGCACCAATAATGAATTTGGGTTTGATTATCTGCGGGATAATATGGCGTTGGCTTTGGAAAATAAAGTTCAGCGAGGTCATCATTACGCTATTGTTGATGAGGTAGATTCAATTTTGATAGATGAAGCCAGAACTCCCCTGATTATCTCCAGACCAGACCAGGAACCGACTCAGAAATACGCTAAATTTAAACAAATCATCGATAAGCTGGATGCTGAAACAGATTATGTAGTAGATGAAAAATTGAAAACGTCCCATCTGACTGATCAGGGGATCATTAAAGTTGAAAAGCTTTTGGGAGTGGACAATTTATTTGAAAAAGATTATTCAGCTCTGCACCACTTGGAAGAGGCATTAAAAGCTCGGGCCTTATTTCAGTTGGACCGTGATTATGTCGTGCGTGATGGTGAGGTGGTAATTGTAGATGAATTTACCGGTCGTTTGATGCCAGGTAGACGCTATTCAGGTGGATTGCATCAGGCGATAGAGGCTAAAGAGGGAGTGCGAATTCAGCAAGAATCTCAAACTTTGGCGACAGTTTCGTTTCAAAATTATTTCAGAATGTATGAAAAGTTGGCGGGTATGACTGGTACTGCTGCTACTGAAGCGGAGGAGTTTCATAAAATCTATAAACTGGATGTTGTCATCATCCCTACCAATCGGCAGATGTCTAGAAAGGATTATGCCGATGCAATTTATAAAACTCAGGCAGCAAAATACAATGCAGTGGCTGAAGAGATTGCTAAGATTCATGAAACAGGTCAACCGGTATTGGTTGGTACTACATCAATTGAGAAAAATGAATTTTTATCTTCACTGCTGAAAAAGAAAAAGATCTCTCATGCTTTACTCAATGCTAAAAATCATGAAAAAGAGGCTGAGATTATTGCAGATGCAGGACAAAAAGGGGCAGTTACGGTGGCTACCAATTTGGCCGGAAGAGGTGTGGATATTAAGCTGGGTAAAAAAGCCGATGAGTTGGGTGGTTTGTATGTGATCGGTACAGAAAGACATGAGTCTCGTAGGATTGACAATCAGCTGCGCGGTCGCTCTGGTAGGCAAGGTGATCCAGGTGGTACCAAATTTTTTGTTTCCTTAGAAGACGATCTGATGCGGATTTTTGGTGGTGATCAAGTGGCTAAAGTGATGAATTTTTTAAAGATGCCAGAGGATCAGCCGATTGAGCATGGTCTGGTATCCAAAGCTATTGAGTCTGCTCAAAAGAAAGTTGAAGGACACAATTTTGATATCCGTAAACATACGGTCGAATACGACGATGTGATGAATCAGCAGCGTCAGATCATATACGGCGTCCGTGATCAGGTACTTCATATTGCAGCGGGAAAACCATTCACTCGGCCGGGTATAGTAGATGAAACAGATCAGTCAGTAGCAAAAAGTCTTAAGGAGCTGATTTTAGAAAAAGTTGATCAGCAGATTGTCTCTATAGTCAGTATGCATTCCCAGGAAGGGACTGAGTATGAAAAGATCGCTGAAGAGTTTGGGACTATTGTGCCTTTTGATGAAGGTAGTCGTCACAATCTGGTCGAGCAGCTCAAACAGATCGGTAATGCCGATCAGATCGATGAGTTTTTGATCAAGTTGGCCAGAGATTTGTATGAAGAGAAAGAAAAAGTAGTTGGAAGTGAGATCATGCGACAAATGGAGGTATTTGTCTATTTGAATACGATAGATACTTTTTGGTTACAGCATCTGGTAAATATGGATGATTTGCGTTCTGGTATCAATCTGCGAGGATATGCTCAAAGAGATCCTTTAGTTGAATACAAAAGGGAAGGATTTGATATGTTTGAGCGAATGATGGCGGAGATCGATGGTGAAATTACCCGACGAATCTACAAATTTAATGTTGATCATCACCATCACCAAGCCCCGCAGCCAGTAGTTGATCTGTCTAAAACTACTGAGATTCATGAAGAAGCTTTGGATGAGCAAAATTTGATAGAAGAAGTCGGGCAGCTGATGGATCATACTCCAGGTGAAGGGGTGTCAGTTAAAGTGGAGGGTTCCAGCAATGATCAGGCGTATTCATCGCAACCAACCAGGCAAGTTGTGGAGCAAACAGCCACTACAAAAGTTACCGTAGAAAAAGGTGGGCAAGTTGTTTCAGAACAACTCTACGGAGCACAAGGTCAGGCTACAAAATCGCACGGAAAAATTGGCCGCAACGATCCCTGCTGGTGTGGCTCTGGTAAGAAGTATAAGAAGTGTCACTATCCTAATTAATGCTATAGTAATAGTGTCACTTCTTGCGATAACTTCATTGCTAAAATGATCGTTGTCATGGAGCATTCTGTTATCTTAAAAAGTGTCACTATCCTAATTAATTCTAATCAAAGTGACATTTTTTGCGAGAATTACGTCACTACAGAAATCGCTGTTTCTGTAGCACTTCATTCTCTAAAGAAGTGTCACTATCCTAATTAATTCTTGCTTTTTACTTTCAGAATGCAGATCATTAAGATTGATGAATCAGAGGGGTTTTGTTCCGATTATTTTTATTGCTGTTATTTCTATTCTTTCTTTGAGTATCATAGGCGGAGCCTGGTATTATTCAACTCTGTCGAATTCTCAAGATTTAAATTCAGTTCAAAATCCTGTGCAAATTGAGATAAACAATCAAACTGATTCCTGGAAAGTTTTTACCGATAAGAATAATTTTTTTTCAATAAAGTATCCAGGAGATATGTTCGTTTATAATTCCTGCCCTGAGTTCAAGAGTGAATTTGTTTTAGTTAAAAGACTTCCAGCCGATTCAGAAGAAATTTCAGATTGTAAGCGAGAACCATTATTTGAGATCAATCCGGATATGGTTTTCAAGATGTTTACGAATAAACCACTTAAAATAGAGGAAACTAATTTGGACACTTTGAAAATGAAGAAATATATATATTCTAACGGAATGTTAGTTTCTACAGTAGATAGTTGGAAGATAAATTTTGCTTACTATGATGTAGAGAGTATTCAGATGTTTGATCAAATGCTATCGACATTCAAATTTTTAGACCATAGGTTAACCCGTGATGTAAAACGTGTGACAGATTTGGCTATCTTGCAGAATGCCATAAATGTGGCTGTTCAAGAATCCACACTTAATCCAGAAAAACCTAATATTCTTTGTAAAGGGTTGCACATTCCTTCGAACTGTTATGGTTCAAGTTTGTTAGCAGGCCTTCAGACAAATGGTGATGGTTGGGTTAAGACTGATTTGACTCAACAGACCAGGGTGCCAATTAAGGAATTATCTATCGATCCAAAAAATAACCAAACCTTTCATTATGCCTATTGTGCAAGTGCTGATAACTGGGAGATTAATACTGTTTTAGAGTCTCCTCTATATCAAAATAGAATGAAAGATGATGGCGGGGATGACGACAATAAATATGAAATAGGATCAAATCTGACTCTGATGAATAAACTTCCAGAATGTAAGTATTAATTATTCTTATTAATCCTGGAAAGTTCTTGCAACGATTCAATTGTGAGCCAGCAAATGCTCATTAATAGAAAAATAATTCCGATCCCAAAAACGATGTTGCCGATGAGCCAATCGTATTTTATAAGATACATCTGACTTAGTAGCCAATTCCAGTCGTGAATACCATTCATACCAAGAAATTTGGGTAGCCGCATAGCTTGTGAATCTTTAATATAGACAGCAACATTAATCAAATTGTTGCCAATCCAAAATAGACTAAAAATAGTCGCCAGTTTTTGATGGGTGAAGAAGAAATAACCGAGTGCGATACAGGGCATAAATATTTGAAAAAAAGAGCCTCCCAAAATATAAAGAAACTGTGGGAATAGCATAAAAAGTAGATGGCCTGTTTCATGTATTATAATATTGGCAAAGTCGAGCATTATCCAATGCTGAGGAGTAAATATCAGCTGATAACTCCAGAAAAGAAAAATCAGCAGCGGGCCAAGATTAATGAGTAACTTCATGATTCCACAGTGAATATTTTAAGTCTACTTTATCTCCAATAAATTTGACACCTTCTTTTTTTAGTAATTGTTTCTTTTTTTCAATTCCACCAAAAGCATAACCAGTCAATTTACCACTAGAAGCTACTACCCGGTGACATGGGATGGTTTCAGGACTGGTATTTTTGCTCATGATCATCCCGACGGCCCGAGCCGCTTTTGGCTGACCAGCGAGTGCTGCAAGTTGCCCATAGGTGGCAACTTTGCCAGCGGGGATTTGTTTGGCCAAATTTTGGATAGTTTCAGTGAAATTTTTCATTAAATGAGTATACCAAGTTCCTTGTTGTAAAAGGATATATTTGAATTACACTTGAGTTATGGTTCAGCTTTTAAAACAATATTGGCTGCTGGGAATGATTTTTATTTTAGCTTTAGGGATCAGGTTTTTGTATTTTCCATATAATATTTACTTTGGTTATGACCAGGCGCGGGATGCTTTTGTGGTTCAAGAGCTGCTACAGGGAAATTTGCGGTTGGTCGGTCCGACAACTTTGATTGATGGTCTGTTTCATGGTCCGTTGTATTACTATATTTTCGCTCCCTTTCATTTTATTTCTGGTGGTAATCCTGAAGTGATTAATGCCTTTTTACGAGTACTGAATGCAACCGGGATTGTATGGGTGTTTTTGATCGGTTATTTTCTTTATGGCCGAAAAACTGGTTTTCTGGCGGCTTTTTTATACGCTGTTTCTTTTGAACAAACTCAGTTTGCTATCTATCAAAACCACCCATCTTTATCTGTACAGGCAGGATTAGTCTTTTATTTAGGTTTAGTTTTGCTGTTGTTTAGAAAGAGATGGTGGGGGTTGGTAGTGGCTGCTTTAGGCTGGGGCTTAGCAATTCAATTGGAGTTCCCTCTGATATATCTGGGTATTGGAGGATTTATACTTTTGTTTGGACTTGGTAAATTGGGTAAACTTTTACCCAAGCTTTCTATCAGGCAAATTGCAATTTCAGCCGCTGTATTTTTGATTGTCATCTCCAGCTTTATAATGGCTGAATTCAAATTTCATTTCAGAGGGGTTCAGACATTGATATTTGGTATTTTATTTTCACACTCAGATACCACTCCGGATCTTTTAGCCAATAGCTCCCTGATATATAGCCGGTTTATTGCTGATTCGATCTTTAATATTTGGCCGGGTTTGATAGGGTTGTTAATATTTTCCTTGGCAATTTTCTATGTCTGGAAAAAGTATGAGCTAAAAAAGACAGTTTTTTTATTAGTCTGGTTTGGGGTGGGACTCATACCGTATCTTAAAAATACGGCTTCAATCCCGCTTTATTATTATTCGGGTGGGGCATCTGTTGCTGCTGTTATTTTTGTCAGTTTTTTACTGATAAAACTGAGTCAGAAATGGTTGTGGCTCAGTAGTATTTTAGTAGTTTTAATTATTTTTTCCAATCTGTATCAAATTAAAAAATACAACCCGTTTGGGACTTTGCCTTCAATAAATGTTCAGTCTGGGATGCTGTGGTCTGATCAAAAAAAGGTTATCGATTATATCTACCAGAATGCGGGGGGGAGGCCTTTTTCAGTCAATGCTTTATCAATACCACTCAATGTAAATATCGTCTGGAGTTATGTTTTAGAACAATATGGAGCTAAAAAATATGGCTATCTGCCGGTATGGGGAGGTAATGCAGCCAGTGGATATGCTGGACATCTGGAAGTAGAAACTTCGCGTTCTGAATTACCCAGCATTCAGTATTTGATAATGGAGCCGGTGAGAGGCATTGAACAATACATGGTGGATGATTTTATGAATGTTGAAAATATTTTTACTCAACCGGTAGAAGAAAAAGAGTATGGTCTGATCAAGGTCCAAAAAAGAGAAAAAATTTAGTACAAATAGGGTAGAAAAATCACCAATCCGACAATAACAGCCGTAATTGAAGATACCAGTACTGCAGCTGCAGCTACATCTTTAGCTTTTTTGGCGGCTGGATGGACTTGATCGGTAAATGAGTTAACTATCTCTTCAATGGCCGTGTTGGTGAGTTCGACTGTGATAACCATGCCAATTGTGAGGGCCAGGATCAGCCAGTCTAGCTGTGAAATATTAAAATAGCTGCCAGCAAAAATAACGATTGATCCTACCAGACAATGAATCAAAAAATTGGGTTGATCTTTGGCGGCAGTTTTGAGTCCGGCAAAGGCGTATTTAAAAGAGTTAAGACGAGATCTGAGCATAACTAGTATTTAGTATATGGTATATGGTATATAGTTTGGAAGGAGACAAATTATGCAATATTTTTTAGCCAAGACTGAGCCAAGTGTCTATTCCATAGATGAGCTGGAAAAGCTGGGGGAAGATTATTGGGATGGGGTCAATAATCCTTTAGCCAATCGTTTTTTGCGTGAGATGAAAATTGGCGATATAGTATTCATTTACCACAGTGGGACGGGTGATCCGGCGATTGTGGGGGTGGCTAAAGTGAGTAAAGAGGCGCAGCCCGATCCCAAAAATCCTAAATCATTTGTTCCCTGGTTTCGATTTGTCAGTAAGCTGGAAAAACCGGTGACTCTGCGGGAGATTAAAGAGTCACATCTGTTTGATGACTGGTATCTGGTCAGACAAGGACGACTTTCAACCATGCCAGTACCGGATAAATTTATTGCCTGGCTTCAGAAAAAAAGTGTAGCTGTCTAAACTACGTAGATAACTACGTAGTCAACTACGTAGTATGGTTTCAGGTATTTCAATTTCCCGTCTATCGGCAGAAAGATGTTTAAAGTTAATAACCAAAGCATCTTTTGGTAGTTGGTTTCCCAGCTTTTCTGCCCATTCTATCAATACAATATCTTCACGTTGTTGGAATAAATCAGTTAATCCTAGTTCAGTTGGGTTTACTGACTCAAGTCGGTAGAGGTCCAAATGATAGAGAGTTCGTTCTGAATTTGGTATTTGATGTTGGCGGATTAAAGTAAATGTAGGGGAGGCTATTTTTTCGTGGATTCCGAGGGCTCTGGCAAAGCCTTGAGTGAAGGTGGTTTTTCCACTCCCTAAATCACCGATTAGCGCAACCACTCCTCCGTGGGTGGTAAATCGCGCTGCCACAGAGGCGGCAAACTCTTGGGTGTCTTCAGCTGAGTTGGAGGAGATAACCATTTTTTTATTTGACGGCCTAGTTGGTATTTTACTATGAATGCTGAAGCTATGCCAATCAAAAAAAGGAGACCAGAGCTTAGGTAAAACCATCCCGGGTTGATCAGTTTGTCAGTGGCTGTGTTGTTTTTGGTATTTATATCACCGGCTACTGTGGCTATTCCTGCTACCTGAGGCAATTCTGGATTTATAAAAGCTGATGGTGATGCTTCTGTGCCCGAGATGGTTGATTCTTCATAGATTGGTTGGTCTTCAATCAGACTGGCAAAAGTATTATCAGTTTCAGCTGTAGTAGCTGGGCTTGGACTAGGTAAAGCTGATGGTAATGATGAAGGGGATGGGGAAGGAATGATTATCTCATTGATATAGAGGGTTTGGCTGTCACTCCATGTTGGACCTGAGCCGGAAGAGGTGTATCTGGCCACCTTAAAATGATACTCACCGGATGAATCAAAGCCACTATCCTGAGGGTCGGGGATGAATTCGATGTTGCCCAGCCAGCTACCCGCAGAATCAGTTTGGATCTTATATTGACTGGAATAGGTTTGGCTATTTTTTATCCAGTTGCCGCTGTATTTGGTTTGTCCAAAATAATTAGAGCTGCCATCTTCATAAAAAGCCCCCTTCAGATAAAAAATAGTTTGGGGGGATTGAGGTAGATAAAGGCTGACTGAAAGTTGGAAACTTTGATTTGAATTGATTGTAGATGGAAGAGTTCCAAAACTGAAATAAGGGCTGGGGGTAGGAGTTGGTGTTGGGGAGATACTCGGAGAAACTGTGATTGTAAATGGAGTAGGGGTTGGTAACGGGGTGATAGTAGGGCTTGGTTCAATGCTAGGGCTGGGAAAAGGCGTAGGAATACTGGTGGAATAGGTGAATTGGCTGGTGGGACTCCAGGCGCTTTCTACTCCATTGATATCTTTGGCCAGTATCCGCCAATACCAGACACCTTCGGTTAAAGAGGTAGGAGCATAGTAGGTGTTTTGGGTGGAATAGTCTTTTTCTGTAGGCTGGAAGTCGGGATTATTGGCGATCTGTACCCGGTAAGGTGAAGTGCTTTTGAGACTATAGTCGGGAGCCAACCATTCTAATCTGGTAGTTGAAACAGTTTGCCCAGTTGGCGGAGTAACCTGGATGGGAGCTGGATTGGCTGCTTGGACGTGTGAGATGTGAATTGAAAAAAGAAGGGCAGTCAAGGTTGTAAGAGTAAAAATCCAACGCTTCACCGTAGGGGGATAATAGAGAGTCAAGAGTCAAGAGTCAAGAGGGTATGAGGTTATCGGAAATTTTGCTTTTTAACTTTTAACTTCTTAAGGTATATGCCAGTAGAGTGTGACGATGCCGTTGTGATGATCGATATAGACCCCTTTACCGACAGTTCCGGTCAGATAACAGGCCTTAGAATCCTGTGTGGCATAAGCATCTCCATCATCAGCGGCGTAAATAGAAGCTCCATAATAATCTGGAATATCCAGACCGGAATGAGTTCCCAGGAAATAGACCTGTCCAAAACGAGTAGATATATTTCCTTGACGACAGACGTTGCTATTGCTGCAGTCTTCTCCGTTGTAGCTGGCTGTTGGTTTGGCAATTTTGCCTGAATCAATATAAGGCTTTGGATCGACTTTATTTTCTTTTCCGATAATAATCCCATTTTCAACTCTAGCAGGTGTCATCACTTCCAAATGTAAATGAGGTCCTGTCGAACAACCTGAGTTGCCAACTGAGGCGATCCTTTCGCCTCTTTTGACAGGACCCAGTTTGGTACCTCCACTTGATAAAGCTCTCGAAATAGATTCCGTGTCTGCCCGCAGTTTAACCAGCAGTTGTTGGAATTTGGCTTCATCATTTTGGGTGGCTCGAAGGAGTTCATCTTTGGCCTTTTTCTGGTCGGCGAGAAGTGTTTGGTATTTTTCTAAATCGTTCTTTAATTTTTCCTGTTCTGCTTGACGGGTGGCTTTGTCATTTTTTTGATCATTGTAGCTGGTTTTAGTTGCCTGCAATTCATAGAGGACTTTTTTGTCGTTGGCTTGAATGACCTGTAAATATTTTAGCTTTTGAATCAGATCGCCTAAGCCTTCGGAAGAAAAGATCAGTTCTAAAGGACTGGTACTGCCGTGTTTGTAAGTTTGAACAATTCGGTTTAATAAAACTTCAGATAATGCATCAACATTTTGAGACAATCTACCTATTCGTCCTTCAAGTTCATCTATCTCTTTATTTAGCTTGGTAATTTGAAACTCTGTTTCGTCTATTTTCAAAAGGGTAATTTTGACCTGGTTATCAATTACTTGGATTTGTGTTTTTAGTGTTTTTTCCTGTTTTTGTGCCTCTTCAAGTTGAGATTGAACTTTTTTAATTTCTTCTTGTTTTTCTTTAAGTTGTTTCTCGAGATCGGCTGAAGATTGAGCGTGAACAGGAGTAAGCAGGTGGTAGTAAGTAGGTTGTAGGAAAAGAGCTGAAAACAAAAAGACTATAAACAAGAAGCAGAGTTTGATATGTCGTATTAAGCTAGATACCATAAGCTTTTGAAGGAATGGTTTATTCATAAATGGGTTAAAGATGTAAGTAGCGTCTGATAGCTCCGTAAGATCCAATAAATCCGATGAAGATCGCAATCAGCTGTCCTATTAGTAGCAGCTCAAGCATAATAAGTGGGGATACTGGTAGAAGGCTGACATCTTTGATGGCTTCCTGGACCCAGGGAGTGGCATACCATAAAATCAGATAAGACATGATCCAGGCGATAAATGCCCCAAAGGAGCTATAAAATATGCCTTCTAAAATAAATGGGGCCCTGATAAACCAACTGGTAGCTCCCAGCAGTTTCATGATCTCTATTTCACGTCTTTTAATCCGGATTTTAAAACCGATGATCATCAGAATAATCAGCAAAGAAAAGAGGCTGAGGAAGCTAATGACTATAATGCCGGTGGTGCGGACGGTGGCGGAAAATTTTGAAATAGCATCGATCACATCAACCGGGATGATAACGTTGTCTTTGCCAATCACTGGTTCTTGAGCCAGCATATCAGCAACTAGAGCCAAATCTTGAGGATTATTGGTAGATACTTCCAGAGATGGAGGCAGCATGCTTGAGGTGACGAGTTCGAGGGATTTTGGGTCGGCTTTATTGAGATCTTTATAGTTTTGGAAAGCTTCTTCTTTGGTGATGTATTTGACCGAAGCTACTTTACCGGTTTGCTCTAGATTTTTTTTGATCGCCATGACATCTTGCTCTGTAGCTCCATCTTCAAAAAAGCCTATTACTTGTGGTTTGGATTCAAATTCTTTGATCAGCTGATGAGATCCCATGGCGAGTAGGATAAAAATTAGCATGGTTAAAAATGTCAGAAACATCACCATGATAGCCGCCATAGCCTGATATGGTGTGCGTCTAATATTTCGTTTTACAAAGCTTAGTAATCTCATATTAGTTTCAAGTGACAAGAGTCTAGAATCGAGTGAATGTATTAAGGATTTTTATCCTTGTCACTTGATTCTTGCGACTTGCCACTAATGTAATTCGTACTTTCCTTCTTTAATATCTTTGACTATTTTGCCTTCTTTGACCAAAATAACCCGTCTTTTGAGAGAGTTGACAATTTCATGATTGTGGGTGGCCATCACGACAGTTGTTCCCCAGGAATTAATCTCATTTAGAAGTTGCATTACACCCCAGGAAGTCTGAGGATCAAGATCCCCGGTTGGTTCATCTGCTAGGAGGACTTCAGGTTTACCAATAATAGCTCTGGCAATCGCTGTTCTTTGAGCTTCTCCACCAGATAATTGATTGGGAAAAAGATTGCGTCGACCCCAGATTTCAAACAGTTTTAAGATTCGTTCGACCTCTTTATGGATTTCATCCTCTGCATAATTTCGGACTTCTAGAGCTAGTGCTACATTTTCATAGACAGTACGATCCTCGAGTAGTTTAAAATCTTGAAATACAAAGCCAACTTTACGTCGATAGTAGGGTATGTCACTTGATTTTAGTCTAGTTACATCTGTCTCTCCGACAGTGATTTTTCCTGATGAGGGGGAATTCTCGCGAGTTAATAACCGTAACAGTGTTGATTTGCCGGCACCGGATGGCCCTACTAGAAAGACAAATTCACCTGACTGGATTTCCAGATTGACATCATCAATAGCCGTGATGGAATTAGAAAATTTTTTTGTGACAGATTCAAATCTAATTATCATTTTTTTGGGAGTATAGTGGAAGCGGACAGCGTGGAGATATTTGCAATTTACTAAACGCCAGACGCTACGCTATACGCTAATTGACTTCTTCTACTTTACCAACATCCATCAGCCAGCCTTCTTTAATCGCTTTTTGGGTTTCGCCATACACTTTGACTTTTTTCTCTTCAAACTGAGATAGATCCACAACTGAAGATGTTAGTGCCACTGGGACGGCTCCGTCACGGACGAGTAAATGTGTACCTTCGGAATAAGTGCCTGGTTTGGCCTCTGGTTTTTTGGTGATTTTTCCTTCGGCAAAATCTTTAAATGTTTGGGTATCTTCATGAGCTGAATCGGCTTGTTGAGCCTGGCCGGTGATAATTTCGGCTGGAGAACCAGACTGAGTAGATGCCAGTGCGTAACCTGTTCCAACTCCGGCCAATAAAGCTACACCTAAAACTATGCCAAAAATCTTTAATGAAGAGTTGTGAGGTATTTTATGAGTGAAATGACCAGGGTTATTTTCGTCCATGGATTTTATTGTAGCATACTTTGGCTAGTAGGTTTCAAGAGGGAGATAGTATGAAAATTCTAAATCCTAATTTCTAAACTCTAAATAAGTTCCAAAATTCAAAATAATAAATTGTTAGATTGGGATTTTTTTATTTAAGTTTGTATAGGATTTAGAGCTTCGATATTAGAATTTCTACAACTGTCTCACTTCGGCTTCAATAAATTCATCCAGATTGCCATCTAAGACCCCTTCGGCGCTGGATGTTTCAACCTGGGTACGTAAATCTTTAACCATTTTATAAGGATGTAGGACATACGATCGGATTTGGGTACCCCAAGAGGCCTGGGTATTGGAGCCACGAAGCTCTTTAGCTAAAGCTTTTTGTTCTTCCTGTTGCTTTTGCCATAGTTTACCGAGGAGTAATTTCATGGCATTTTCCCGGTTTTGGAGTTGAGATCTCTCAGTTTGGCAGGTTACGACGATGCCTGTTGGAATATGTTTTAAACGGACAGCAGTTGATACTTTATTGACGTTTTGCCCACCGGCTCCAGCACTGCGGAAAGAATCAAATTCGATATCGTTTTCATTGAGCTCAACTTCGGCATTATCTTCGATCACAGGCAACACTTCAACCAGAGCAAAGGAGGTTTGTCTTAAAGCATCAGCGTTGAAAGGGGATTGGCGGACCAGCCGATGAGTACCGGCTTCACCTTTGAGTAGTCCGAAAGCAAAAGGAGCATGAACTATCATCGACATCGTTTTGATCCCTGCCTCTTCACCTGCTGATTCATCGGATATTTCATAAGACCAGCCTTTTTTCTCAAAATAGCGCTGATACATCCGGGCGAGCATCTGTGCCCAATCCATGGCTTCTGTCCCTCCGGCGCCAGAATGGACAGCAATGATAGCTTCTGATTCATCATGAGGGTGAGATAAAAAGAGTTTAAGCTCGAAATCAGCCAGAATTTTTTCAATATGGCGAGTTTCAGCTTTGAGGTCCTCTTCCATCACCGGATCACTGGCTAGTTCCAAAGCATCGGATATTCGGTTGTCCAATTCATCCATAGTCTGAATTGTTTTTTGTTTTTCTGACAGTTGACGAGTGATTATTTGAGCGTGTTTCTGATCGTCCCAAAAGCCAGGTTTCATAGTCTGAGCTTCAAGCTGCAAAGATTCTTGTTGAAGTTTGTCACGATCAAGTTGAGCTTTGATTTTATTTAAACGGTCTTTTTGGTCTTTGAGCTTTTGTTGGATGTCATCCATGAGGGCATTATAGCAGGAAAGGCAGAAAAGGTATCAAAAGTACCAAAAGTATCAATGGTAGAGAAAGATGAAGATGTTTATTCGTAACGGAGTGCGGTAATAGGATCGAGGCGGGAGGCTCGGATAGCCGGGGTGACGCCAAAGATCACTCCAACCAGCATTGAGAATCCAAAAGACAGAGCAACTGACCATAATGTAACTGTCGTAGTAAAGAAATAACTGATCGCCATCGAGATAGCGATACCCATGATAATTCCTAAAATCCCTCCTAGACCAGAGAGAGTTAGAGCTTCAATCAAAAATTGGTTGCGGATATCTTTATCTTTGGCGCCTAAAGCTTTGCGCAGACCGATCTCACGAGTTCGCTCGGTGACTGATACCAGCATGATATTCATGACTCCGATGCCTCCAACCAAGAGAGAAATTGCCGCTATGCCTCCCAGGGCTAAAGTGAGAACTCCGGTAATCTGATTGATAGTTGATAAAGCTTGTTCCTGGGTTTGAACGGTAAAGTCTTCATCTGTCAGTCGCTTTAGTAATACTTTTTTGACCTCAGCGGAGACTTTGGGAATATCCTCTGGAGTGGGAGCGGAGATATAGATAGCGTTTGGTTGATTGATGCCAAATTGACGGCGGACAGCATCCAGGGGAACAATAGCGGCGTTATCCTGATCTTGTCCAAAAGTCGCTCCCTTGGGAGCAAAAGTACCAATCACTTCATATGTGAGATTGCCAATTGTAATTTTTTTACCTAAAGGATTACCGCCATCAAACAGGTTATCGACCACTGTTTTACCGATTACAGCCACTCTTTTGCCTGAGTTGGCTTCAGATTCGGTGATAAAGCGGCCTGAGGCCATTTTTGTGCCTGTCACAATTTTTAAATAGTTGCCTTCAGCTCCGGTGACGGTCATATTTTTGCTTTGTTTGCTGCCATTTTTACTGGTAGCAGCTTTTGTGACTACAGCAGCCACTTCACTGCCTGAGGCGATATTTCTTTCCAAGGTAGTCACATCATTGAATTGCAGCCGGTTGACCGGTGCACCTCCTGGACCGCGTCCACCATTTAAAGTGCCGGGCACTACAAAAATTAAATTTGAGCCAAAGCCGGAAATTTGTCCGGTAATATAGCTTTGAAGTCCGTTGACCAGAGCGATTAATACAATCACCGATAGTACACCGATCACAATTCCTAATATTGTCAGAAAAGATCGGAGTCTGTTTCGCAAAATGGCACTAATGGCCAGTCTGATCGTTTCTAAAAAGTTCATTTAGTATCTTTGCCTTTCTCAGATGTAATTTCACCATCTTTGACTCTGATTATCTTTTTGGCATGGGCGGCGGTGACAGAGTCATGAGTGATCAGAATAATTGTTTTTCCATCACGATGTAGTTTTTCCAACAGAGCCATCGCTTCTGCTCCGCTTTTACTATCAAGGTTGCCGGTTGGTTCATCGGCTAAAATAATATCCGGATTGGTCACAATAGCCCTGGCTATGGCGACTCTTTGTTGCTGCCCGCCTGAGAGCTGGTTGGGTTTTGAGCCATATTTGTCAGACAGACCGACAGCGTCAAGCGCTTTTTTAGCTTTAGATATACGTTCATTTTGAGGTATACCAGCATAAATAAGGGGAAGTGAGACATTATCAACAGCTGAGGTTCTTGCCAACAGATTGAAACTCTGAAAAACAAATCCGATTTTTTTATTACGTAGCTCTGCTAAATGATTGTTGCTGAGTTGGGCAACATTGTGTCCATCCAGCTCGTATTCTCCAGATGTTGGGCGATCTAGTAAACCGAGCAGGTTCATAAGGGTGGATTTACCAGATCCGGAAGGACCAACAATTGCCACAAAATCACCTTTATCGATGGTCAAATTGATATCTTTGAGAGCTTGAAATGTCAGATCCTCGTCCAGTTGGTAGATTTTATTGATATTTTTCAAATGAATCAGCATACATGGTTATTTTTTCTGTAAAGATTGAATGAATTTTGTAATTGGATTATTTGAAGGGGGGATGATAGAAGCTGGATTGGTTACAATTTGCTGATTTTCACTGAGTCCGGCAGTGATCTCAATACTTTCAGCTGAGCTAAGTCCTGTTTCCACTTTGACTTTTTGATAGGTATCACCTGTTTTGAGATAAACCATATCTTCTTCAATCAAAGCTTCCTGAGGAATTATTAAGACATTGTTTAATTCTTTGGTAATAATATCGGTTTGGCCATTTAGACCGTTAACAAAGGTTAAATTTGGCGAGTTGAGATTTATTTGGACAATGACTACTGTAGCGCCAGAGTCGGTAGTTTTGGTGGTGGGAACTATTTTTTCCACGACACCTTTGAATATTTGATCCGGATAGGCATCCAGAGTCACCTCTGCCATCATATTGGGCTTAATCTGCCCGATATCTGTTTCATCTACTTCGGCGTCAAAATAAATTGCTGACTCGTCAACGATTTGGGCAATAGTGTCTGCTGCGGTAACTGTTTGGCCAGCCAGTGGTGAAGCTTGGGTGACAATTCCAGCAATTGGGGACACAATGACAGCATCTTCAAAAGCTCGTTCAGCTTTTTTCATCGAATCATAGGCGTTATCCCGATCTACCTGAGCTAAGACTCGGTCTTCTTTTTGCTCAAAGGTCTCATCATCATCATTGCCCTTGGCTTCATCTTCAGCTCTTTTGGCGGTGGCATCTTTGGCGGTATAGGTGTTTCTGGCTTGCTGCAAGGTAATAGACAACTCTTTGGTATCAAGGCCAGCAATCACCTGACCTTTTTTTACTCGATCGCCCTCTTTAACATTGATATAGGCGAGTTTGCCTCCCTGAAGAAACTTTAAGGTAGCTGAATTGGCGCCGGTCAGAGTTCCTGATCCGGAAATAGTTGATTGGATATCGGCCTTTTTTACTTCAATTATTTGGGGTTGTTCTTTGGGTGTCTCTGGTTTAAACCCCCAATACAAAGCCACAGGCAGTAAAAGAATAAGCGGAATCCAGATTTTTTTGGGTAGTTTCCAGAAACGGAGTAATTTTAAGAATTTCATGGCGAATTTATATTACCTTATATTAGTTAATTGTTAAATTGTTAAATTTTTTTGATACAATCGCACTGATGAATATTCTATCTATTAATACATCAGAGGCCAATAAAATAGCTGTGATATTACGCACAAATAGCCAGGAGTATCGGCATGAGAGCCAGCAAAAATTTGGATCTCAGGCTCTGATTGGACTGATAGAAAAGGTAATCGAGGAGGCTGAAATTGAGCTGAAAGATCTGACTGGGGTAGAAGTAGCTACGGGTCCGGGTTCATATACCGGTTTACGAGTTGGGGTGGCTGTGGCAAATAGTTTAGCTTTTGCACTACAAATCCCCGTTAATGGGAAAAAATTGGAAACTGAATTGAAATATTCAGCTTGATATAGCAGCAGTGATATACTGACTTAATGAAGCTTCATCGTTGGGTTTTGCCCCACCCCGATACGCATGATAAAGCCCATTTGCTCTCCTTTAAAGCGTTTGCTGTTTATATTTTGCTTTTTTTACTGATTGAATTTGTTATCAGAGCTACCCCTTTAGGCCAAGCAGCAGTTTTAGGTATTAGTACTTTGTCTGTGTCTGAGCTGATTGCACATACCAATCAAGAGCGAGCCAAGGCGGGTCTGCCACCTTTGCAGGAAGATCCTCGGTTAAATGCAGCTGCAGCCGCGAAAGCTCAAAATATGTTTGAGGAAAATTATTGGGCCCATTATTCGCCATCGGGTAAGGACCCCTGGGGATTTATTCAGGGAGCTGGATATAAGTTTTCCTATGCAGGTGAGAACTTAGCTCGTAATTTTGAAACTTCACCTGAGGTGGTTGATGCCTGGATGGCATCGCCAACGCATAAAGCCAATATTATAAACACCCATTATACGCAGATTGGTATGGCGGTGGCTGAAGGAATGATTAATGGAGAGAGAACGGTGCTGGTGGTACAGGAGTTTGGCCGGCCTTCCCAGGATATGTTGGCAGCATTATCAGATAAAAATAATTCCCCGCCAATACCATCTCCCTCGATTGTTCCATCTGCTAGCGTAGGTACACAGCCAGGGGCGCAGGTATTAGTGGCTGGTAGTGAATCCGGTCCGGTCAATATCAATCTAGGTCCCGTAACAATTTCCCGCACCATAGGCCTGACTATTATTGGACTGTTGGTGGTGTTGATAGCTTTGGATTTGTATATTTTGCGACGACGGATGGTTCATCGTCTGGCTAGTCGCCATTTGCCTCATTTAGCTCTGTTGTCTGTAGCAGGGAGTGTTTTATGGAATAGTGGAGCCGGCCAGATTACTCAACAAGCAGTGATGTTTGTCATGGGAAATTAATATGAAAAAACATTTTATATCTCAGCAGGTGATTAATATCCTCTTTCTGTCCGTTTGTGCTAGCTTTGTGGTTTTATCTTTTTTGCATCCGCACAACAATATATACCAGCTCAAATTGGCAGCTGTGACTTTGATTTTATATTTTAGCTTATCTTATTTGCATCATTTTATGGATAAGAGTTTGACATTACGCACCTATTTTGAGTATATTTTGGTAGGAAGTTTAGCATTTCTGATTATTTTAGGAGTAGCTAGTTAAGAAGATGGATTGTTGAAGGTGGAAGATAGTAGTTGATGATAGAAATTAGAAGATAGACATATTTATCTTCAATTCTCTATTTTCTACCCCAATCTTCAATTCTCTATTTTCTACCCTCAATCTATGAAAGGCATTATTTTAGCTGGCGGGTCTGGTACCCGACTATATCCAATCACCAAGGCTATCAGTAAGCAGCTGATGCCTATTTATGACAAGCCAATGATCTACTATCCGTTGTCGACTTTGATGTTGGCAGGGATCAAAGAAATTTTGATCATATCTACACCGGTCGATATGCCTCGATTCCAGCAGCTTTTGGGTGATGGTTCTCAGTTGGGGTGTAAGTTTGAATATAAAATCCAGGATTCTCCCCGAGGTCTTGCTGATGCTTTTATTGTCGGAGCAGATTTTATCGGTAAAGATAAAGTAGCCATGATTTTAGGTGACAACATCTTTTATGGTTCTGAAATGGGTGATCAATTGGCTCAATTTTTGCATGTTGATGGAGGAATTGGTTTTGCGGCTAGAGTAACAGATCCGGAGCGATATGGAGTTTATGAATTTGACCAGGATATGAATGTAATCTCAATTGAGGAAAAACCAGAAAATCCAAAATCAAACTATGCCAACGCTGGACTCTATTTTTTTGATAACCAGGTGGTTGAAATAGCTAAGAATGTTGAGCCAAGTCCCCGTGGGGAGATTGAAATCACATCGGTTTTGGATGAATATCGCAAAATGGGTAAATTAAAGGTCAGTTTGTTGGATCGCGGTACCGCCTGGCTTGACACTGGTACATTTGCTAGTATGATGCAGGCATCCCAGTTTGTTCAGGTGATAGAGGAAAGGCAGGGGATGAAGATCGGTTGTATTGAAGAGATCGCCTATCGAAAGAGGTTTATAAATAAAGAACAGTTGCATAAGTTGGCCGAAGGACTGCTTAAAAGCGGGTATGGCAAATACCTGATGGCTTTAGA
>CAZWRN010000004.1:0-39095 GCA_964636275.1 uncultured Gammaproteobacteria bacterium | reverse complement strand
ATGAAATTACTTGTTACCGGCGGAGCTGGTTTTATTGGTTCAAATTTTGTTAGATATTGGCTGAAAGAACATCCTGAAGATCAGGTCGTCAATATGGACGCTCTGACATATGCTGGTCATTTGGAGTCCCTCAAAGATATCGCTGACAATCCAAACTACAAATTTATCAAAGGGGATATCACGAATCCAAACGATGTAGCAGAAGCAATGAATGGTGTCGATGTCGTAGTCCATTTTGCGGCTGAGTCACATGTTGATCGATCTATTTTAGATCCGATGGCTTTTGTTAAAACCAATGTTTTAGGCACCGGCGTCTTACTGCAACAAGCTGTTAAAAATAAAGTCAAACGTTTTCACCATGTATCCACTGATGAAGTCTTTGGTTCACTGACTCATGAAGATCCGCCATTTGATGAAAATACCAAATACGATCCACGCACTCCGTATTCAGCTTCAAAAGCTGGTTCCGATCATTTAGTTAGAGCGTATTCCGAAACATATGGTCTTCCGATCACCATTACTAACTGTGCCAACAACTTTGGACCATATCATGACCCGGAAAAGCTAATACCCCGCTTTATTACCAACCTTTTAACTGATCAGAAAGTGCCTCTAATGGGTAAAGGTGAAAATATTCGGGAGTGGCTGTATGTAGAAGATCATGCCAGGGCGATAGATCTGGTGTTGCAAAAAGGTGTTGAAGGAGAGACCTATTGCGTGTCTGGTGAATCCCGGACCAATCTGGAAGTAACAAAAATGATTTTGGAAATGCTTGGTAAGGATGAATCAATGATCGAATATATCCCTGACCGTTTGGGTCATGATTTTCGTTATGCGATAGATTCATCAAAGCTGCGAGCTTTAGGATGGGAGCCCAAGCATAACTTTGAAGAATGGATGAAGATTACTGTTGATTGGTTTAAAGACAATGACTGGTGGTGGAGACCACTCAAAGAAGGACGACCCAATATAGATCCTTCAGCCCAGCGGGCATCTTTGGAAGATAAAAATGATTAAAACAACCGATATTCCAGGTATTCTAATAATTGAAGGTGGTCAAACTTTTGGTGATGACCGTGGTTTTTTCCGTGAACCATGGCGACGCAACGAGTTTGAAGAGGCTTTAGGAAAATCCTGGGTGCATGTCCAGGAAAATCATGCTTTTTCCAAAAAGGGTGTTTTGCGAGGGATTCACATTGCTCCCTGGGATAAGATGATATACGTGCCCTATGGCCGGGCTTTTATTGCTTTGGTAGATCTGCGAAAAGATTCACCTACTTTTGGTAAACATATCTCTTTAGAGATTGGGGATAACAATCGGGTGAAAGTTTTTATGCCAGCCGGGATCGGTAATTCGTATTTGATATTGTCAGAGGAAGCTGTCTATGAATATCAGGTTAATGAATATTATCAAGCAGGAGCTGAAAAAGGTGTCATGTGGAATGATCCGGAAATAGGTATTGAATGGCCGGTGGCAGATCCTATTTTGTCAGACAAAGACCAAAAAAATCCAACTCTCAAGGAGTATAAAGAATCCCTTTAATGAAAAAAATATTGGTTTTAGGTGGCAGTGGTCTGGTTGGTTCGCGGTTTATTGATCTGACAAAAGACCAGTTTGAAGTTGACTCTCCCTCTCACAACGATTTGGATTTGCTAAACCAACAAGAGATTGCTAGTTACCTTGCCAATTCTGACGCTGAAGTTGTAATCAATTTAGTAGCTATCACCAATGTAGATAATTGCCAGGATGAAGAGGGCGATAAAGAGGGGAATGTATACAAGCTCAATTCTGTGGTGCCTCAAACATTGGCTCAAGAATGCCAAAAGACTGGTAAACATTTTGTTCATGTTTCAACTGATTATGTCTTTGATGGGGAAAAAATTGATGCTCCGTATACTGAAGAAGATCAGACAAATCCGATCAATTGGTACGGAAAAACCAAACGCTGGGCCGAGGAATTTGTATTGGGAGTTGATTCCGATTTTTCAATTGTCCGTCCGGAAATGCCGTATTCAGCTGTCTTTGAAAAACGCAAAGATTTTGCCAGGTTTTTTCTCGACTCTTTAAAAGAGGGTAAAGAGATTAAATCAATCAAAGATCAGCAGATCACTCCAGTATTTGTTGATTTTGCTGTCCGAGCATTTGCTAAGATCATTGAAGAAAAAGCTGGTGGAATCTGGCAGGTGGCTTCAGCAGATAGTATTACTCCTTTTGACTTTGCTAAAGAAGTAGCCAGACAGGCAGGATTAGACAGTTCCAAGATCATGCCGGTGTCTTTTGCTGAATTTAATGCCGGAAGAAAAGCTCCCAGACCGCATCACAGCTGGATGTCGATCAAAAAGTTTGAACAACGTTTTGGTACTGATATTTTGAAGTCAAATAAAGAAGGAATCTCAGAATTTCTCAAGCAGATCAGATGATAAATACGTGATATATATTACGTATATATGAAGTATATACTATGTCATTTGAAGCGTTCAAGATCGGCGTCGACCATGATTTTGACTAATTCTTCAAAGGATACTTTTGGTTCCCAGCCGAGGATTTGTTTGGCTTTAGAAGCATCACCATTGAGCTCTTTGATTTCGGTTGGACGCATTAGCTTTTGATTGGAGATGACGTGATCTTCCCAGTTTAATCCTACTTGTGCAAAGGCTATTTCGCAAAACTCTCTAACTGAATGTCCAGAATTGGTACCGATCACAAAATCTTGTGGTTTGTCTTGTTGCAACATCAGCCACATCGCTTCGACGTATTCTTTGGCATAGCCCCAGTCTCTTTTAGCATCAAGCATGCCCAGGTGCAGTTTACCATTGGCATCTACCAGAGGTTCACCAAGTTCGTTGAGTGGGGGATTTTTAACCCCATTTTTAATACAGGCCACGCCGGCCGAGATTTTTCTGGTGACAAAATGCATTGAACGGCGAGGGGATTCGTGATTAAACAAAAAGCCGCCACAGGTAAACATATCGTAGGACTCCCGATAGCATCGCATCATCATATGAGCATAGGCTTTGGCGATGCCATAAGGATTGTTAGCATCCAAGGGTGTTTCTTCGGTGGCAGATTCTTGTTCAATATTGCCAAATACTTCTCGCGAAGTGGCTTGGTAGATTTTGGCATGAGGGGCAAATTGTCTGGCAGCTTCCATGACCCGGACGATACCCAAACCGGTAACTTCACCGGTGTAATAAGGATGTGACCAGGAATCGGCTGGAACAGACTGAGCGGCAATATTGTAGATTTCATCTGGCTGATGTTTTTTGATGACCTCTTCCAAAGAAGTGGAATCAGTTAAATCAGCAGCTTCAATAGTAATTTTACCCAACAAATGAGAAATGTTTGGATGATAATAGTTGGTGGTGCGTCTGAGCGTTCCAACAACTTTATAATCTTTGGTCAGTAAAAGATCGGCTAAATAGGAACCATCTTGAGAAGTAACTCCAATTATGAGGGCTGTCTTTGACATAGGTCTAAATTACCTTAAGATATTCTTGGGTAATAATCAAGATACAAGAAATAATATGAAATAAAATTAAAGGTCAAAAATAATAAGTCAAAAGTGCAAGTAAAAAGTTAAAAATTTTGCCTTTATTAATTGGCCTGTTCCTTGGTTTTTAATCTTTGTTGCGCCAGTAGTCAAAAGTGTCTTTTAAAGTTTGTTCTAGTGAGATTTTTGGCTGCCAGCCAAATTGTTGAGTAATCTTGTCGTGGTTGCCGACTGATATTGGATTGTCTGACGCACGCATTTTTTCTGAATCCTGAGTGATCTTGATCTCACTTTTTGATAAAGATAGTAGCTGAGTCAGTAGATCTTTCATAACTATTCCGTGTCCGGAACAGATATTGTAAACTTCACCGGCTGGTGTGTCTTTTTCCAAAAGTAATTTATACCCATTCACAATGTCTCGGACATCAGAAATATCACGCGTACTTTCAAGATTGCCAACTGAAATAACTGGCTCTTTAGAACCTTTTTCAATTTCAACAATTTGAGAGATCATATCTGGGACAAAAAAACCGGGTCCTTGTAAGGGGCCGGTGTGATTGAATGGTCTGACTACTATGGCATTGAGTTGATGGCTGATAGCAAGTTGGGTGGTCAGTTTGTCAGCAGCTAGTTTGCTTGTGCCGTAGTAATTGAGTGGATTTAGAGTGTCTGTTTCAACAATATTTTCAGGATGATTCGTCTTTCCATAAACTTCAGCTGAAGAGATATAGAGTACTTTAGGATTATAATGGTCTGTTTGTTGTTTGATGATTGCCTGATATAAATTGTTGGTACCCAGTAAATTGATCTTAAATACCTGTTCAGCATCTTTAAAATGAGTTGGGGCTATAGCAGCTAAATGTATGATGTACTCTGGCTGATGTTTTTCGATGATCTCTTCTAAAAAATGGCTGTCTAAAATATTGCCACTGTAAAATTTGCGGTTTTGGCTGTCTGTTAGATCCCCTCCATGAGTTAGTCCTATTATAAAATAATCGTCCAAGGCTTCTTGCAGGTGTTGTCCGACAAAACCATTACTGCCGGTAATCAAAACTTTTTTCATTGCACTTTGAGTTTAGCTCAAATAGAGATAAGCAACAAGTACAATAGCAACAAGTGTTAATAAATAATTTTTTTGCTTTTTGCTTATCTCTTATTACTAAACAATAGATTGTAAACTCAGGGGTTTTCAAATACACTACAAACATGCCAAAAAAAGTTGTGGTAGTTTTGCCGACCTTTAATGAGAAGGATTCGTTGGAGCATTTTACCCAGGAAGTTTTAGCCACTGAAAAACAGCTGCCTGGTTGGAAAGTTGAGGTTGTTATTACCGATAGCTCTTCTCCGGATGGAACAGGAAAGATTGCTGAAAAAATGGCAAAAGATAATCCACGAATACACTATTTAAATGTGGAAAGGGGATTGGGAGCTGGTTTGATCAGAGGGCATTTATATTCAGCAAAAAATTTAAATCCGGATGTGATGGCGCAGTTGGATGCTGACGGTCAGGTTGAAGTGGCTGTCTTACCAAAATTGGTTCGGGCGATTGAAGATGGATATGATTTAGCTTTGGGTTCCCGATTTGTGACCGGAGGGAAAAACGACCTGTCACTATCGCGTCGGATTTTTAGTATCGGAGCCTCCTGGGTGGTCAGGGTTTTGATGGGGCCGTTTAATATTAAAGAAGTTACCAACTCGGCGAGGGCATTTACACCTGAATTATTTAGCCGGATCAATCTCGAGCGGATGCCTTGGAAAGAAAAGACATTTATTGTGCAGCCAGCTTTTTTACATGAAGCGATTATGGCTGGAGCTAAATATAAAGAGGTTCCTCTGGTGTTTAAAAACCGAGCTGAGGGGTATTCTAAAAATAAAACCTTTAATTACACATACGATGTCATTACCTATGCTATCGACGCCAGGCTTCATTCGTGGGGGGTGCCCATTCCTTTTTTCAAAATGAGCCGAAGAGCAAAAACATTTCTCAAATTTGGCCTGGTTGGTGCAACAGGGACTATCATTGATTTTCTGTTTTATAAAATATTTATAAATTACTATGGTCTGCCGCCAGCCACCGCCAAAGCCTTGTCAACTTCAATTGCAATTGTAAATAACTTTGTTTTAAATGATATCTGGACATTCAGAGGAAGAAAAAATACGGATAATTATTTCCGCAAATTTGGAACATTTGTCGCTGTCAGCTCGATTGGTTTGGGTATTGCGGTAATTATAGTTAAAGTCTTGCATGAGATTTTTGGAGATGGCTTTGTCTGGATCGGTGAAAGGCATATTGCCTACAACAACTTTTACTTCTTTGCCACAATCCCTCCTGTTATGTTGTGGAACTTTTTGGTCAATCACTATGTAACTTGGCGTCACAAAAAAGATTAGTTAAACCATTCGACATTGGGATAGGGAGCTGTATTGTTTAGCAGGAAATTTTGAGCATACAGATAGATTGCCAAGCCCACAACGGCCATCACAATTTTAAATTCTTTACTGACTAAAACTTTTTCAAATGCTATCAATACAAAAGGGAATATAGGCGCAGCATAGCGGGAAATATCGCGATGAGTAACAAAAATAGTCGCAACCAAATAAGTTAAGACAAAGAAGGCTAAAGGATAAAGTTTTTGTTTAAATAGATACATGACTGCCAAAAAACCAAAAATGAAAATGTATATGATGTCCTCCAGCCAAAACTCGCCAACCCAATACGAGTCTTTATTAAACACCTGATAAGGAGGAAATACCAAGTGAATATTATCTCCAGTTTTAAAATAAGCAAAGAAATCACCATAAGACAGCTGATACCAGCCAAATACTCCAAGTAGGGCTAAAGGGATTAGTAAGAGTGGATGATATCGGTATATGGTAATGCCAAGTTGGGCAATAAAATTTTTCTTGGTAGTTATTATTTTCCAGAGCAAGTAGGCTCCAATTGCTATCGCTAGTAACGCTCCTGGAGGCCGGGTAATCTGGGCTCCCAAGCCCATCAATCCGGTCAGGTAAATGAATTTCCATTTTTGAGTGGCTTCATATTTCATTAAAAAATACAAAGCTGAGATGATGAAAAATCCAAACATCGTTTCAGATGAACCGACAGAATGAATAATCAGCCATCTGGCAGGAATAATTAAAAACAATATTGTCAGCCAAAGCGGATGTTTGGTCAGGTCGAAATCTTTGACCAACAGATAAAACATCCAGGCAGAAAAAATAGTAAAAAGCAGTGCAACAAATAGCATGGATTTTAAAAAGCCCATCAGAGGTGCAAATACCAAAATTGCCAGTGAATAACCTGGAAAATGAGCAGCATAATATATAGCTGGGAGTGGCTGGGGGATATTTTTTATTTGCTCAGGAAAATAAAGTGTTTTAGCTATGGTGATGTATTCCATCCCATCATAATTTCGATAAATAGTATTAAATCCTTCGGCAAAGTTGAGGCCATAGACGTTTAGTCGCAATAAATGTGGCAGCCAGATGGCCAAAGTTAGGGCAATTACAATGAATGTGATAACGGAAAGATCTCTGAGTGTTTTATTCATATCTGATAGTGACTATCTCTGCATTTAATGCTAGCATATAAATTAGCTAGAATGTAGCTTTGTTTTAATTTCTGATTACTAATTTCTAAATCCTAAACAATATCAAAGATCAAGAATCAAATATCAAAGAATATTTTGAAATTAATATGTTGGGATTTGTTTTGATTAATTAGAAATTAGATCAATTAGAACTTACCTATGATTAAGTCACTTTCAGTTTTTTTTCCGGCGTTTAATGAAGAAAAAAATATTAAATCTACTGTTGAAGATGCAGTGGCTGTTTTAAAAACTTTACCTTTGGAATGGGAGATACTGGTGATTAATGATGGGTCAAAAGATAAGACAGCTTTTGAGGTTGAAGAGTTGATGAAAAAATATCCGACTGTTCGTTTAATTAATCACCAGGGAAATAAAGGCTATGGGGGAGCCTTAAAAACCGGATTTACCCAAGCTAAATACCCCTGGGTAGTATTTGCTGATTCAGATGGTCAATTCAAGTTTGATGATGTCAAAAAAATGCTTGAAAAGACAGATGAAGCCGATGTTATTTTGGGTTATCGTCTCAATCGAGCCGATCCCTTTCAGCGGCGGATTTTTACCTGGGGCTGGAAAATGCTGGCGATGATTATCTTAGGACTGAATGTCCGAGATTATTCCTGTGGATTTAAAATGATCAAAAAGAATGTTTTTGAAGCGATTATGCCAATAAATTCAGAGGAGAAAGTGACTCAAATAGAAATGCTGATCAAAGCCAAACGAAAAGGTTATAAATTTGCTGAAGTAGGGGTTCATCACTATCCCCGGATTCATGGAGTTCCAACTGGAGCTAATTTGGCTGTCGTAATCAAAAGTTTTGTTGATATGATGAAGTTGTGGCAGGAGCTGCAATTTAGCAAAAGCTGAGTTTATGAAAAACTGGATATCTAAAAACCGATTAGAGTTTATTTTATTAATAACCTTAATTATTTTTACCCTGTTTTTAAGAGTTTATAAGATTGACGGATATATGACATTTTTAGGTGATGAAGGACGTGATGCCTTGATGATCAAGCGCATTTTAACAACTGGAGATATTCCTCTTTTGGGTCCACCGACATCGGTTGGAAATATGTATTTGGGGCCGCTTTATTACTACATGATGTCTTTGGCGATGGCGATATTTTGGTTAAATCCATTGGCAGCAGCTGTAATGGTGGCATTGATTGGGACTGCATCTGTTGGCTTGATCTATTATTTAGCCAGAAATTGGTTTGGAAAAACACCAGCTTTTATAGCCGCCTTTTTATATGCTATCTCGCCGGTAAATATTATCTATTCTAGATCGTCCTGGAATCCAAATCCGGCTCCTTTTTTTGCCTTACTAGCAGTGGCTGGTGTTTATTGGGCACGGGCAAAAAAGAATTTTTTATATTTCATCATTACAGGCGGGGCGTTGGCGTTTGCTGTTCAAATGCATTATCTGGCTTTGATTTTGTTACCGATAGCTGGAGTTTTGTGGTTGTATGAGCTGTTTTTGCATTTTAAGAAAAAGGTAGACTATAAATATTTTTGGACAGGGACCATAGTCGCTATTTTTACTTTTTTAGTATTAATGTCCCCTTTGATTATTTTTGATCTCAATCCCAGTCATCCCTGGATGAATACGCGGGCAATTTTGACTTTTTTTAGTGATAGGCAAACAACTGTCAATCTAAACTTTTTAAATACTTTAGGTCGGATACCAACCCTCTATTTTGATACATTGGTTGGCAGATATGCTGCCGGTCAGATACAGCTTTTAGGCTGGGTAGTGGGATTATTGATATTGATACCGGTTGTCAGTTTCTTTTTTCAGCTGGCCAGAAAACGTTTTGATTGGCCGTTGTTTGTTTTGAGCAGTTGGATGTTGATTGGTGTTGCTGGTTTATCTTTGTATAAACAGACAATTTATGATCATTATTTGGGTTTTATAAATCCGGTTGTTTATTTGCTTTTAGGAGCCTGTTGGTATTTAGCTTCACGACTGCCAAAACGGTTTATGGTCGTTGTTGGAGGATTATGGATATTGGCAATAGGACTAATAATTGCCAACTTTTCAGTAAGTCCTTTACGAATGCCACCTAACAACCAATTTACACGGACAGAGAAGATCGCTGATTTTATTATTCAGCAAGCGGGGGGTAAACCATTTAATTTTGCATTGATTGCTGAACACAATTATGATGCTGCCTATCAATTTGTATTGGATGCGAAGGGGCATAAACCGTTACAAGTACCTTTTGATATTACCGATCAGCTTTATGTGGTTTGTGAAGATCAGATTTGTCAGCCTGTTGGCAATCCCAAGTATGAAATAGCAGCGTTTGGATGGACTAAAATTGAGTCTGAACAGGATTTTGAAGGAGTAAAAGTGTTTAAACTTGTTCACAATCAGCCGGATCAGCCAGCAGATCAGGCTCCTTAACCTATCATTTTGCCCGCCCGATCTGAGATAATAATACCTTATGAACCAACCATTAATTTCAGTTGTTATTCCCTCGTACAATGAAGAAGAAAATCTTAAAAATGGAGTTTTAAAAGAGGTTGATGATTATTTATCACAACAAAAATATCAGTATGAGGTGATTATAGTTGATGATGGATCCAAAGATCAGTCAATAATGCTGATCGAACAGTTTATTCTCAACAAAAAAAACTATCGTTTGATCCGTAATAATCATGGAGGGAAAGCTATTGCTGTAATGACGGGCATGATTGAAAGTAAAGGGGAGATAGCACTTTTTACTGATATGGATCAGGCAACTCCGCTTAGAGAAATAGAAAAACTAATGCCTTTGTTTGAAAAGGGATATGATATCGTTTTTGGATCTAGAAAAGGTCGGAAAGGCGCTCCTCCTATCCGTAAGCTGATGGCCTGGGGATTTTCTGTTTTAAGAACAATATTGCTTGGTTTGCCATATAAAGATACCCAGTGCGGGTTTAAAGCTTTTAACCGGGCTTCAATTGATAAAGTATTTAAGCCGCTTTTGGTGAGATGGCAAAAGCATCTTAATAAAAAAGGAGCTGCTGTGAATGCTGGATTTGATGTGGAAACACTTTTTCTGGCTAAAAAAATTGGATTTAAAATTGCTGAGGTTCCAGTAGAGTGGCATTATGTTGGCAGTGAGCGGGTACAGGCAATCAGAGATTCTTTGGATGCTTTGCAGGATATGCTTAAGATCCGAGTTAATGATCTATCTGGTTCTTATAGTGAATTTAAGGCCTAAATAATGAAGAAACTTTTTCACCAGCAGTTTTGGCCGGACTATATTATTCTGACATCTTTTTGTTTGTTATTACCGTTTTTCTTTTTTAATCTTGGATTGTCCAGCTTAGTATCTTGGGATGAGGCTTGGTATGCTGAAATTGCCCGTAATATTATAAAAAGTGGAGATTTATTTAATTTAACATGGAATCAGAATGCTTATTATGATCATCCTCCTGTGGGTTTTTGGCTGATTGCGATAGGAGAGATATTATTTGGCTATAGTGAATTTGGGGTTAGATTTGCCTCGGCTGTAGTAGGGTTTTTATCCGTGATAACGGTCTATTTTTTGGGCAAATCAATGTTTAATCGGGCGGTTGGATTTACTAGTGCCGTCGGGTTGGCATCATCGTTTTGGTTTCTATTTCGTTCTCGTTCTGGCAATCTTGATGTTTTTTTGACTTTCTTTTTTATCCTGACATTTTTAACTGCTTGGAAAGCTCGTTACAATCCAAAATGGATGATCTGGTTTGGGTTATCATCGGCATTGTTAATACTGACAAAGACAGGTATTCCGTTTACTATTATTCCGGCTTTGATTATTGTCTTTTGGGGAAGAAAATATACCTGGCGGGATGCAGTTGCCGGAGGTAGTTTATTACTTGTGATAGGAGGTATCTGGCTGGTTTCCCAAGTTTTAACCAATCCAAGTTTCTTTGATCGGTATTTAATGATAGGTTTGCCAGGTGTCGGAGTGCAGACATCTTATTTGGATAACTTTCAGCTGGCAAAGACCTATGTCCATGATGGAATAGGAAAATGGTTTTGGCCGGGAGTTTTTGGGGTCGGATTATCTGTCTTTTATGGTATGTATCTATTTATAATAAAAAAAGCAGATAGACGGTGGTTTATCTTTCCCGTGTTTATTATCTCTTTCTTTAGTCCGTTTGTTTTGTCAGCCAAAGGGCAAATCTGGCATCTAATTCCGCTTCATCCTTTTATGATCATCTGTTTTTTTGCTGTGAGTTTAACAGTTGGGAAAAAAATAGTTGAGCTGATAGGCCGGACTATCGTTAAACGGGTTAAACCGTCATTGTATTTAAATAATCTAATGACATCTGCTATTGTGGTATTTGGTTTGTACATTGCGTTTTTTCAATTACGTTCGGCATGGGTGCAGTTTATTGATCAGAGTAAATATATTTCTGATGAGCAGATTTTATCTTCTGAAGCGGGGCGTTATGATGCCGATTTCTTTATTGATGACGATTTTGGTCCGACGGCGGTTTGGTATTCAGGCGGTAAGAGGGTTGGGCAAATACGGGATGATGATGTGAAACGTTTATTTAATAGAGAGGGACAGTTTGGTAGTGTCAAAGCATTTACCATGATTACAAAACAGTTTCGTCTTGATGATCAAGGTATAGCAAAGGATCGGTATCAGATATTAAAATCAGATAGAGACAAAATATTAGTGATTAGTGATTAGTGATTAGTGATTAGTGATTAGTGATTATGTCAAAAGTTATAAGTTATTTACAAAAAAATTATATAAGTTTGCTTTTACTGGGATTACTGGTATTGGCTTATTTTATTCTTCGTTTACCAAATCTGACCCTTTTGCCGGTGTTTGCCGATGAGGCGATCTACATTCGTTGGGCTCAGGTGATGAAATCTGAACCAACTTTGCGATTTTTGCCTTTGATGGATGGAAAAACTCCCTTGTTTATGTGGGTCATGATGCCAGTTTTTAAAGTCTTTAATGATCCCTTGTTTGCCGGAAGAATTTTATCTGTCGGGTCTGGTTTTATCACGTTGCTGGGGTTATTTATGTTGAGTAAAACTTTAATCTCTGGACGTGTAGCTTTGTGGTCAGTTTTTTTGTACGTTGTTACTCCTTTTTTTGTGTTTTTTGATCGGATGGCTTTGGCAGATTCGATGCTGACTGCTTTTTCTGTTTGGTCGATCTATTTGGCTTTTCTTTTGATCCGCCACCCGCGATTTGATCTGGCTATGATACTCGGCTATTTATTGGGAGGTGCCCTTTTGACCAAAACACCGGCTTTTTTTACTATTCTGACAGTACCTTTTACTGCTATAACTCTAAATTTTAAGGCAGCCAATAGACAAGGACGGATTTTAAAACTGGCTTTATTGTGGCTGATCGCATTGGTCATTGCGATGGCTATATACAATATTTTACGGCTTGGGCCAAGTTTTTCTAGTTTGAATTCCCGCAATCAGGATTATGTTTTGTCGCCTCTTGACATAATTTTCAGGCCCTGGGATCCATTTATACCGCATCTGGGTGACTTATCTGATTGGTTCCCCAAACTTTTGGGTTACCCTTTTTTAATCTTCCTTAGTATGGGTATTGTTTTGTCGATTATACGTAAAAATATTTATCTGATGGCGATTTTACTGATTAGTTTTATTCCGTTATTTATTGAGATGGCTTTACTTCGAACATTTACTGCTCGTTATATTTTATTTTCGGTGACCTATTTTACAATCTTTGCAGCCTTCGGCATCGATCAGGTTGTACAGTTGGCCATGAAGAGAATATCATTTAAGTTAGTTTTTGGAATAATTACATTAATTATGCTGGTTTGGCCGGGTTATTATCTGTATTATTTGCATTTTGATATAGAAAATACACCTATGCCGAGGGTTGAAAAGAATGGTTATCTTCGTCAGTGGACGGCAGGTTTTGGATTAAAGGAAATTGCAGATTATCTGCATCAACAAAGTGTGAATCAAGATATTGTAGTTGGGACTGATGGAGGATTTGGTACATTGCCGGAAGGCTTACAAATATATACTGATAAAAATCGACGTATTGCTTATATTCCAAGTATAAGTTCTCCTTCGGCACAACTAAATAATGCCGCCAAAGAACACCCAACTTTTTTTGTGGCCAATAAATCTCAGGAATCAAAATTTGGTGAAAATTTAGAACTTATTAAAACTTATCCAAAAGTTGTCTCTGAAGATGGTTTTCAAGAAGCAACAATGCTGTTTAGAGTGATATATAAAGAGGGAGCAACTATTAAATGAGTAGTCAGACAGCCGGGGACAAATTAAAGAACTTTATTAAAAGTAACAGACTTTTTTTGTTGCTTTGTTTGATTATAGTCCCATCATTTATAAATTTGGTTCAGCCAGGTTTATATTCGATGCATGATGATATTCAGGCTTTTAGGTTTCAGCAGATGGATAAATGTTTTAAAGATCTGCAGATCCCATGCCGATGGATTCCCGATATGGGATATCAATATGGGTATCCGCAATTCAATTTTTATCCGCCGAGTCCTTACTATGTAGGGACATCAATTGCTCAGTTGGGGGTGCAATTTATCGATGTTACTAAGATTATGTTTGGGCTGGGGTTTGTAGTTGGGGGATTGGGGATGTATCTTTTTATAAAAAGTTGGCTGGGGAAATGGCCGGCCTTTGTAGCTGCTGTTTTATATACATATGCTCCATATAAAGCTGCCAATGTTTATGTCAGAGGTGCGATGAGTGAATATTGGGCGATGAGTTTTTATCCCTTTATTTTTTGGTCAATCTATCAGTTTATAAAAACCAAGCAAAAAAAGTATGGTATTTTTTTGGCTCTTTCAGTCGGAGGATTAATCATGACACACAATCTGATGCCGTTGATTTTTTTACCCTTGGCTGCTGTCTGGGGATTAATTTGGTTGGTTTTAGAGAAAAGGGTGAAATTGATAGGTTGGCTGGCTGGTTTTGGTGTCTTAGGTATATTATTAGCCGGGTTTTTTATATTTCCAGTTATTGTGGAAAGACCATTTGTCCATTTGGAAACGATAATAGGTGGATATTTTGATTACCGGATGCATTTTGCATCTTTGTATCAATTGTTTGTTTCCAATTATTGGGGGTATGGATCATCTGTCTGGGGTCCATGGGATGGGATGTCACTTTCAACAGGTCAGATTCATGCGCTGTTTTCATTGGTTGCTGTATTGCTGGCTTTGGTCCAGTTTAAAAAACACCCAAAGTTATCAGCTGTAACACTAATATTATTTAGTTTGGCTTTGTTTGTTTTGTTTATGATTCACCAAAAATCCTCTTTTATTTGGGAGAAGCTACCATTTTTGGCTTATTTACAGTTCCCTTGGCGTTTTTTGTCTGACAGTGTTTTTCTTCTTAGCGTTTTGGGAGGGATTGCTATCTTTTATACTGAGGATATTAAGCTAAAGCTGTTTGGAAAAATAAAAGCTGAATATCTTTTAGGTGTTATAGTGATAGTGGGTGTGATGGCACTTCATTTGTCATTTTTCCAGGGTCATGATTGGAAAAAAATTACTGATCAGGAAAAATTTTCCGGGACTTCTTGGAATAAACAGTTAACGATTAGTATTTTTGATTATCTACCGATTTATGCAGAGTTGCCACCAATTCAAGCTGCACCGGAGAAACCAGAGATTTTAGAAGGTCAAGCTCAAGTCGGAAACTGGTATAAAGGTAGTGACTGGCAACATGGATTTATCAATGTGACTGAAGACACTTTGGTGAGGTTACCATTATTTGATTTTCCTGGAATGACTGTGAAAGTTGCTCAAAATGATGATTTGGCAAAAGTAGTCAAAACATATTGGGTTATTGATCATTGGAATGATGATTGCCGGGGTCAGGAATTTTGTTTAGGACTCATTACATTTAAATTACCTCCAGGGAATTATGTAGTTGATGTTCATTTGGAAAATACCCCAATCCGAACCATGGGAAATATTTCAACAATAGTTGCTGTTTTGATACTGGGACTTTTGGGATGGGTTGCCTATAAGGAGAAAAAACATGCTACAAAAGATTAAAAAACTTCCTTTAATGTTTTTACAGTTGGTATTGTTAATCCTTTTAACTGGATTTATTGTTTGGCCAACTTTTATGCCGGGATACTTTTTTCACCATGATGATTTACAAGTGATGCGGATTTTTGAGATGAGAAAGTGTTTTGATACTGGACAGATCCCTTGTCGATGGGTCCCGGATATGGGCTATGGAAATGGTTATCCGCTTTTTAACTATTACAGTGTGCTGCCTTACTATATTGGCGGTGTTGCCAGTTATATTTTTGGTTTTGTCGGTGCAGCTAAAGTCTTATTTTTTATCCCACTTTTTATCGGTGGTTTTGGTATGTATTTTTTGGCTCGTCGTCTGTATGGTGACTGGGCTGGTTTAACAGCGGGAGTATTGTATCAATTTGCGCCTTATCGGGCGTTGGATGGTTATGTCAGAGGCGCGATTGCAGAAAGTTTTGCACTAGCAGTGATTCCATTTGTTTTTTTCTATTTTCTTAAATTAATTCAGCAAAGAACCATCGGTAACTTTATTGGAGCGTCAGTTTCTCTGGCACTATTTTTGATGTGTCACAACATTATGACGATGTTTTTCATTCCAGTTTTAGGGATTTGGATTTTACTGATTAGCTTTCAGCTTGCAGCATTCAACTTCCACAAACTTAAACCGGTCGTCATAGCTGGCTTATTGGGGATTGGCTTAGCTGCTTTTTTTGTCTTACCAGTTTTTCTGGAAAAGGATTTAGTTCGAACTGAGACTTTGCTCGAAGGAGGGAGCGATTTTCGGGCTCATTTCGTCACTGTGCCGCAAATATTTTTTGAACGAACCTGGGATTATGGAGCCAGTGTTTTTGGCAATGGAGATACTATCTCATTTCAGGTAGGTTGGCCTCATTGGTGGTTGGTCGTAGCGGCCGGATTTATTTTCCTTTGGATTCTGATTCAACATAGAAAAAGCTTAATCAAAATAGAAACGCTTATTGCGATCTTAATGACAGGGTTGTTTGGCATCTCACTTTTTTTCATGCACAACAAATCAGCCTTTATCTGGGAAGCCGTGGGTGCTATTCAATATGCGCAGTTTCCCTGGCGATTTTTATCACTAGCCATTTTTACGTCAAGTTTAATAGGTGGATTCGTCGTTTTTGTATTACCTAGAAAAATTCAGTTTCTTGTTTCTTGTATCTTGGTACTTGTAACTTTCTTTTTAAATTGGCAGTTTTTTGTTCCAAAGGATTTTTATCCATGGATTGATGATAATCAAAAACTATCAGATCCTTTATGGGAGATTCAGCAAAAAGCCGGGCTTTTGGATTATTTGCCAAAAGCTGCTTATTACGAACCTCAAGCTAGAGCTCCTTTTGAACCTGAGATTCGTTCCGGTAAAGCGGATCCCGAAAATTATCAGGTGGCTTCTGATAGTTTCACCTTTACTATCAAAGTTGATGAGACAGCCAATGTGGAGATACCAATTATTGAATATCCAAACTGGAAAGTTTTTGTCAATGGAAAAGAGTACCCTCATTCGGACGAAAACCATTGGGGAAGATTGAGAATAGATCTGCCTCCAGGGGAATATTCAGTTTATGGAAAATTGTTTAATACCCCCATAAGAATAATAGCCAATATTATAACTATAATTTCAGGTGTCCTATTGATCATATTTATCTATTGGAAAAGAGCCAGAAAGGTGGTTTTAAGCTGATGGATATACAGACTATTAATAAGAAGTTAACCAGAGGTTTTTTAAGTTTAACACTGAGAAAAACTATTCTTGATGTTATAAATTTCTTAACTATCTATGTTGTTTTGGCCTCTATCCTGCCATTTTCGTTGTTGGGTATTTTCGTTATAGCATCAGGCATATTAGCATTTTTTAGTTATTTTTCAGACTTTGGACTTGCTGGCGCAATAATTCAAAAGAAGGAAGTAACTGAACATGATTTAAAAACAACTTTTCTGATTCAAGAGGTTGTTGCCTTGGTCATCTGCCTAGCTATTTGGTTGGCAGCGCCTTCGCTAGCTACTTATTACAATTTTGATGAAGGGGGGATGTGGTTGATACGGGTACTGGCGGTCGGTTTTTTCTTAACATCATTAAAAGTAATCCCCAGCGTTTTATTAGAACGAGATCTGAGATTTGAACGGGTTGTGTGGACTGATATTGTGGAAGCGATAGTCTTTAATGGTTTATTGATTTACTTAAGCTTTAATAACTATGGTATTTGGGCGTTTGTCTGGGCAGTTTTGGCCCAAAGAGTGATTGGGGTAGTTACTATATATATATTAGCCCCCTGGAGAATAAGAATAGGTTATTCGAAAGAATCCGCAAAAGCACTATTTCATTTTGGGGTGCCTTTTCAACTAAATTCCATTTTAGCCTTGCTTAAAGATCGACTCACACCATTAATTACAGCTTTCATTTTGGGTAGTGAAAAAACTGGATATATCAGTTGGGCACAGGGAATTGCCAATCGGCCTTTAGAAGTTATGAGTATTGTAATCAGGGTAACATTCCCGGCTTTTTCCCGTTTACAACATGATAAAGATGCCTTGAAAGTAATAGTTGAAAAAGCACTTTTTTTAACGGTGATTTTATTGTATCCAGTACTTTTCGGGATTTTGGCTGTACTTCCAGTATTTATCGAAGTTATGGGTAAACAAAAATTCCAACCAACAATGCATTTAATATACATATTTGTTTTTGCCTCTTTTTGGGCAATTCCTTCTACAACCTTTACCAACGTCTTAAATGCCATTGGAAAGATAAAAATCACTCTAATTCTAATGGTTATGTGGACTCTGTTAACCTGGATTTTAGCCCCAATTTTTGCAATTTATTTTGATTATACCGGTGTGGCTGTAGCCTATTTGCTAATCTCATTTACTTCAATAATACCGATTGTATTGGTGAGTAGGATGCTTGATATTGATGTGATAGGGACTTTATTTAAACCTTTTTTAGCTTCCGCAGTGATGGCTATTCTGCTATATCTTATTTCGTTGTATTTACCAAAAAATATTTTTGTCTTAGTCGGTTTGATTATAGCTGGAATACTACTTTATAGTATTAGTATCTTCGTTTTGGCAAAAAATAAAATATTTGAAACGATTAGGAGTTTTAGAAGTGTCTAAATTATTAGCAGCATTATTAATATTGATAATAAGTATAATTTTTGTTCCGGCTGTATCAGCCCAGGAACAAAAGCAGATAACTATCGTCAATCCAATCCGGGGTGAAGATTTTTGGAGTTATCCTTATTCAATTTTAGAAACACCCCAAAAACAGTATGAACTGATCAATAGTAAAAACATTGAGGCTACCTGGATGGTGCGCTATGATGCACTTAAAAATAATACTGTTCAGGAATTTTTAAAAAATCTAAATTCAAAACAAGAGGTTGGTTTGTTCTTGGAGGTCACACCGACACTAACCAACGATTCGGGGGTAATTTACAATCAGAGCCCCAACTGGCATTTTGCCAAATCTGTACTGGTAATTGGATATTCTCCCGAAGACCGTCTGAAGCTGATTGATACTGCAATGTCCCAATATAAATCT
Source organism: uncultured Gammaproteobacteria bacterium (assembly GCA_964636275.1). Lineage (GTDB taxonomy): Bacteria > Patescibacteriota > Microgenomatia > Daviesbacterales > UBA10151 > CAZWRN01. Next base: position 20,445 of record CAZWRN010000004.1, on the reverse strand, counting down.
ATTTTTGGTCGTTATCCTAAATCAGTTGGTGCCTGGTGGATTGATGCATATTCACTGCAATATATGAAAGATAAATACCAGGTTGAGATGAATATGGATGTGGCTGATCAATTTTCAACTGATGGTTACCAGGTCTGGGGGCAGTATTGGTCTTCACCGTTTTATCCAAGTAAAAAGAATGCTCTAATGCCAGCCTCTTCTGAGAAAGAAAAGATTGGAATTACAACTATACAGTGGGCTGCCAGAGATCCTTTCAATGGGTATGGAAATAGTGTTTTTGAAAGTACATTTTCTGTTCAGGCTAATGACTATATTTTGCATGATTTGGGAATAGATTATTTTAAAAAGTTGGTATCACCTTATCCACAGCTGGTAGTGGGATTAGAAAATGATTTTGATTGGAAACAATTTGGTGAAGAATATTCCAAGCAGGTGGAATATGTAGCTGGTCTGACTAATACCCAAGTAGTTACAATGGAACGTTTTGGTCAAGCGTACCGTAAAGCAAATCCCAAAATATCACCTAAGCTGGAAATTTTTTCTGATGATCCATTAGGAAGTGATGGTAAAGTGGTCTGGTATCAGACCGATAGATACAGGGTTGGATTGTTTGTAAACAATGAAGGTGTAGTTGTCAGAGATCTTCGGCAGTTTAATGATGGAGTAGAAGAGGCGTGTTATGCCAAAGCTTGTGATGGATTGAAGCTGGGTTTTAGTGCCAATCAGGCAATTGATGAGATAAATTATGGGACTAAATGGGTGATCGATGAAGGTGTTGTTACAGAATTTAAGTCGGAGAAAACAGTGGAAGGATTAAAGATCTCTTATGTAAATGGCGCAGGGCTCAGTCGGACTATTACATTTTTATCCAACGATATTCGGGTTGATGATGAAATTAAAACCATTGCTACAGCAATATTAAATGCGGTTGAATCTTCCCAAAAATCAAATCAAGTAGTGTATCAAAATGAAGCGGATTTTGTTTCCTACGTGGAATGGGCAAAAGTATTACCCGGACTATTTCTAGACGGGTTTAAATTTTTGATTTTTGTGTTGCTGTTTTTGATTTTTCCTGGATTTGTTTTGTCTCGCCGATTGTTGTTGTCAGTACCGGTTGGGATGGCGATCTTTAGTTTGTTGGCATTTGTATTGGCCTGGATGAGAGTTGAGATGGCTTTATGGTTGATTCCAGTGGTGGCATTAGGAGTAGGATTTTATAAGAAAGTTGGTCCAAATAAAATTTTAATTGAAAAAACCGATGTGTTCGCTTGGTTGATTGTTGGGGTAGGATCGATAACCTGGATGTTAACGCAGGTTAAAAACGGGTTGTTATTTAATTATGGTTATGGGTATTGGGGACCAAATGGACATGATGGTATTTGGCATTTGCAGCTAATTAATGCATTAACTGAAAAAGTACCTCCTGATAATTTTATTTTTGCAGGCCAAAAGCTTGAAAATTATCACTATTTTTATGATCTAGTTTTAGCTCAGATAGTTAAGCTTCTGGGGGTTGATGCGCAAAATCTGTTATTTAGATTTTTCCCGTTGTTACTTAGTTTAGGAATTGGCTTGATGGCATATCATTTGGTTGTGTTGTTAGCAAGAAAGCTTGATTATTCCTGGTCTAGATCAAAGTTGGCTGGATTATTAGCCCTGTTTTTCATTTACTTTGGTGGAAGTTTTGGTTGGCTAGTCTCATTTTTTAGGAATGGATCATTTGGAGGGGAGACAACTTTTTGGGCTCAGCAATCGATATCGACTTTACTCAATCCACCTTTTGCTAGCTCAATATTTTTATTATTTGCGGGACTATATATATATTATTCTTTTGATTTCAATCAAAAAAGGGAAGTATTTAAAAAGGGTTTGCTGCTGATATTACTCTGGGGGACATTAATTGAATTTAAAGCTTATGCTGGTGTTTTATTGCTGTCTGCTTTAGGACTGGTATCTTTGGTTAAATTGGTTAAGGGTAAATGGTGGTTTTTAGTCATGTCTGTACTGGTTGCTGTCTTGTCACTGATTGTCTTTTTACCAAACAACTCATCAAGTAATAGTCTCATTAGTTTTTCACCGTTCTGGTTGGTCAGGACTATGTTGGAATTTGAGGATCGACTTTTTTGGCCACGATTGCTTTTAACGATGCAGTCAGGGGTTTGGTATAAAGAATGGATGGCCATGGGAGTAGCGATAATGATTTTTCTGGTAGGCAACATGGGGTTGAGAATTTTTTCATATACAGATACCACCCCTTACAGAAAGTTCGGTTTAATTAGTTTATTATCTTTAATAGGTTTTATTCTTCCGATGTTGTTTCTTCAGGCAGGAACCAACTGGAATATTGTTCAGTTTTTCTATTATTCATTGATGTTGCAATCATTACTCACCGGACTTGTTTTAGCAAAATGGTTGTTTAAAATCCCTAAATTCATTAGCCCTGTCCTGGTTTTACTGATAGTTTTTTTGACCGTACCAACAACTATGAGTACCTTGGTACACTATCTGCCAAAAAGACCGCCGGCAAAGTTGGCTGTTACTGAAATCGAAGCATTAAACATTTTAAAATTAAAACCAGAAGGTGTAGTCATGTCACCGGTGTATGATGAAAGGCTGAATGCACGGTTTGGAGCCCCAAAGCCCTTGTTTGCCTATACATCGACATCTTATGTCAGTGCCTTTTCTGGCAAGCCTTCTTTTGTTGCGGATTCAGTCAATTTGGAGATTCTCAATATAGATAGTTTGCCAAGGGTAAATGCTACAAGAGAAATTTTGAAAGGAAATAATAATTCGCAAGTATTGCTTGAAAAGAATGATATAAAGTATATTTATATACCCAAACAAATGAACGTTAAGGTAGATGAAGGTCGATTGGGAGTTGAAAAGATATTTGACAATCAGGATGTGGCAATCTATCAAAGAAGATAATGAAAAAACAATTTAAGAAAATTATTTCACAGAAATGGTTTTGGCTGTTGATAGCTATTTTATTCGGTTTTATTTTGAGACTCGTTTTATCTCCAGTTTTTTATCATTTGGATATCTTATCACAGGCTTATTGGGGGGAATGGATTTACAATAACGGTACTAAAAATTTTTACTACAATAATGTTTGGGTCTACTCTTGGCCAACTCAACCGCCATTGGTTAATTTAGTTTATGCGGCTAGTTTTTGGTTGTATATTAATTCTTTGGAATGGTTTCGATTTACTTCTCATTATATTGTTCCACATCTAGCTCCTGGACATATGCTTTGGTATTTTGATTTTGTTAAATGGTATACGGATGCCCAGTACCCGGAGTCATATTTAAAATTGGGTTTTTTTCTGTCAATTAAATTTATTGCAATTTTGGCTGATATCTTTACCGCTGTTGTGATCTTTCTGATACTGAGAAAAGAAAGTTCACAAAAAGCCTTTCTTTTTGCAACTTTGTATCTTTTTTCACCGTTTAGTTTTTATATTTCTGCCTTATGGGGGCAGTTTGATCAGCTTAGTTTCTTGTTTTTACTATTATCAGTCTGGGCACTGATCAAAAAAAATGTTTTTATAGCACCTTTTTTGCTAATGATTTCAGTGAGTATGAAACCAACTTCTTTGATATTTATTCCATTGTTTGGATGGATTTATTTATCTGCCAGAAAGAATATTTTAGAGTATATAGCGGGTATTGCATTGGCAATTGGAGGTTTTTTGCTAACAATTACGATATTTACAAATGATAATCTTTGGCAGTTTATAAATTATGATCTGAAAAATAAAATTTTATTTAAATCAGGGTTTAGGGTATCAACCAATTCTTTCAATTTTTGGCATGTATTTATTGGTAATAATGCTAGAGAACATTTCACTCCTTACTTAGGAATCCCTGCATATGTGTGGGGATGGTTGTCTTTTGCAGTAATCAATCTGATTGCAATTTGGATTGTTAGAGTTAAAAATCAGAAAACTATATTGACGGCTTTTGCTGTAGTTGGACTTGGTAGTTGGATATTTATGATAAATATGCTTGAAAGATATGTTTTTGCTGGGGTTGTTTTTTCTATGATGTGTCTGGTGTATTATCCCAAGTTTCTCAAAGCTTGGTTAGTCATGAGTATTATCTTTTGGGTGAATTTGTATCATGGCTGGTGGGTACCCAGACAGTGGGAATGGCTTCATCAAGCAATCATCTGGAATGATAATACTGTGACAAGGATCTTATCGGCGATCAATGTAGTGATATTCTTTATCTTTGTTAAAACTTTAAAATTGCCAGTTCCAAAGTTTCTCAAAATAAAAAAGTAATTATCTTCTGGCTGGTTCAAGACGAGGTGAATCTTCTCCTGGTAAACATGGTTGTCTGATTTCGACTGTGGTTCCCCAGCTATACTTAATATCAGTCACCCGGCAATATTTGGTAAAGTTGCCCCCCCAGGCAAAGATTCTATCCATAGACTCATCATCTTCATAAATCATGGCAATTAAATTGTCTTCTTGAGATTTTGTTTTGGTTAGAAACTGTTTATTATTTGGAATATACTCCGGGACATTGTCTTTATAGGTGATTATTTCAGGTTGATATCCATAAGTTTTGGTTCCGTGCCACCAATATAAATATTGATACGGAAAGTCATAAACTGATGGAATATAGTTGTAGGCTTTAAACCCTCTACCTTGGGTTTTTTCATAGACCCAATCGATGGCTTCAATAGAGTTTCTTAAATTACTTTTATCATCAGATCTGAATTTATCATTGGTTGGAATGAACTGTTTTTGGTCCAGAAAGGATAATCCTACAGAAATTAAAATAACTGCAATAGTGACTGTTTTGGGCAGATGTCGATAAGATTTGTTTTCAAGCAAGTGGTTGTATACTGCTGTCAAAAACGTTGCTATAAGCAGAATATAAGGAACGCGCAGACCTAAAATATACCAACTTTTGAGGGGATAATGATACAAAGTATAAAAAAGGAATGAGAAAATCAGAAATCCCAGACTGATCAAAAAGTAGATTTTTAGATCTGGATCCAACTTTTTTTGATAAAGTTTAAGCCCTAAGAACAGAATAGCTGCAATTAAAACTATTGAATCAAGGTTGTATGGTAAGGCAATTACACCATGGGAAAATTGAATGTAACTATTAATATGATTCAGGATCGATTGAGTAAAACTTAGTTTTTCTCCCAAGATCTGACTGTCACCGGTAACTTCTGATATGAATATTTGAGTCATAGCAAAATTATTTTTTAGTTCAAATAATATTTGTGGCACTAATGTCAGACAAAAACCAAATATCTGATACAAAAATAACTTCCAGTCGATCTTTTTATAGAAAAATCCGCTGATTAATAAAGCAAAAGGCATAAATAAAATGCCAAAAGCAGCTTCAAATTGGAGCCCTATGCCAGCAGATAAACCAACCAATATAGCTTTTTTTACCGATGGATTTCTGAGGAAAAAATACAAAGCAATAAAAAAGGCTACTGTGAAATAAGGCATAGCATGAGCGTTCCAAAAGTAGCGGGTAGCTTGAAAATATCCAGGTGCACAGATAAATAAAATAGAAGCAAAAAAGCCAAAGGCGACCTCTTTTTTAGTATGTAATAAGAGCAGAAGTACAGCAGCAATAAGATAGAACAATAGATTCCAGTAGACTAAGAATGCTGGATCTCCTTGACCAATTACAAAAGGCACAACATTGAAATAATAGTAGCCAGGACCAAGTCGGACCCCATTGATTGATGTGGTAGGTCCAACTAAAGTCGGGTTGATCCCAACCACGATATCTCGTAAATCGATCATGTCTCGGGCTTGATCAGTAGTGAAGGGAAAATTGTAATTTGCAACCTGGGCATAGCGTATCCAGCCGCTAAATAGAATACATACAACGGCCACAATAAAAAGAGCTTTTTTTAAGGTAAGATGACTCATCTTTAGTATATTACTAGGTTTAAAGGGTATTTGCTATTGGGTAGCCATACGGTATAGTAAATCTAATGGTTGGAAAAATATCCGTAGTCATAAATACCTACAATGAAGCCGCTCATATTGAGCGGGCCATTAAAAGTGTTAAGTGGGCAGATGAGATATTAGTCTGCGATATGCATTCTGAAGACGATACTGCTCTGATCGCAAAAAAACAGGGGGCCGTGGTAATTTTTCATAAAAGAACTGGTTTTGTCGAGCCGGCAAGAAATTTTGCAATTTCTAAAGCTTCACATGAATGGATTTTAATAGTTGATGCAGATGAAGAGATACCAGAATCGCTGGAAGATAAATTAAAAGATATTATCAAAAAAAATGGAGTAGTCACCCATGTTGAGATACCTCGAAAAAATCTGATTTTTGGTAAATGGATGAAAGCTGCCGGATGGTGGCCAGATTATAATGTTCGGTTTTTTAAAAAAGATTTTGTTATTTGGAGTAATAAAATTCATAGTAAGCCAAAGACTCAGGGGCAGGGCTTAACTCTTTCAGCTGAGGAGAGATTTGCAATAATTCACCATCATTATTCCAATGTGTCACAGTTTATAGCTCGGATGAATAGATATACAGATGTTCAAGCCCGGGAGATCAGAAATGATGGCTATCAGTTTGACTGGAAAGATGTAATTAAAAAACCAGTGGGAGAGTTTATGAGCCGCTTTTTTGCTCATCGTGGTTTTGAAGATGGTTTGCATGGCTTAGCACTGTCTCTACTTCAAGCATTTTCTCATTTTGTGATGATGTTAAAAGTATGGGAGGCTTCTCAGTTTGATAAAAAACAGCTTGGGTACAACGAAGTAGTTGATTTAATGAAAGAGCAGGGAGATGATCTTCAATACTGGTTTAAATATTCCAACTTGTCAAAAAATCCTTTGAAACGAACTTTACAAAAGGTAAAAAATAAGTTGTTTTAATCTGCCTAAACTGGACTGATGCATGTATACGTATTTTCGATCTAAGTATTTTTCATATTTGCTTGGTATTTTTTTGCTGATATTAGTCACTGTGGGTCTATTTTGGTCCTTTTTTTGGAAAGGGGAGATCCCAATACCGGGAGATATTTTAATAGGAACTTATTACCCCTGGATGAATGAAACATGGGGATTTGCTGTTTCACCTCCGGTTAAAAATCCGCCGATGTCTGATGTGGTTTCACTGATGTATCCTTGGAGAAAATTGGTATTTGAGTATATCCAACAAGGGCAGTTACCGCTTTGGGATGCTAGCTCTTTTTTAGGACAAAGTCTGATTGGTAATTTTCAGGCAGCTATTTTTAATCCATTTAATCTGTTGTTTTTACTACCGATCTCTTTTTCATTTGCCTGGGGCATACAGGTCGTGACTCAGCCTTTTTTAGCCATGTCTTTTAGTTTTATTTTGTTTAAAAGATGGAAACTGTTTCTACCGGCTGCGCTGGCGGGAGCTTTGGGATATGGATTATCGGCTCCGATGCTAGTTTGGATGGAATACAACCTATTGGGATTTCTAATAGTCTTACTGCCTTTGTCATTGCTGGTAGTAGATGTCTTTATTCGACAATCGAAAGCTCGGTGGTTGATGGGAATAAGTTTTGTAACCACCCTGGGTATATTTTTTGGTTATATTCAGATGCTGTATTATGTGCTGTTTTTCTCATTTTTATATGGTTTGGTTTTATCGTACTCAAGAAGACGGCCGTACACGAACATGATTAAATGGACGGTTATTTTTAGTTTCAGTGTTTTGTTGGGACTTTGTCTGGCTAGTATTCAGCTATTGCCTGGTTTTGAAACACTTGGTTTGTCGATACGCAACCTTGACGTAGTGGCAGCGAGTAATGCGGTAACTTATTTACCCTATTCTCACTTGATTACTGGTTTGGCGGCAGATTTTTTCGGCAACTCGGCAACTTATAATTACTATGGACAAGGTTCTTATGAGTCATTTGCATTTTACACTAGTATTGCCTTGTTGCCTTTTGTATTTTGGTCTTTTGCCGACTCGGCAAACAGACGATTATCAATTGTGATGGTAATCTTTGTTTTAGGAAGTTTACTTTTGGCTTTATCAGGGCCTCTTGCCTGGCTGGTGCAATCACTGTCATTTTTAGGATTAAAAGGATCTGTCAGTAGCCGGGTACTTTTTGTTTTTAGCTTTGGATTTAGTGCCTTGGGGGCGTTGGGATTGCAAGCCGTTTTAGACAAAAAGGCGAAGGCTTTTCAATTGAAAAGTCTGATAGCCATAGCTGCAATTTTTGGTGTTTTGCTTGGTATATTAATGATCTGGTGGTGGTTTAATCAGCTGATTATTTCTGTAGAGTATAAAGACTTTTTAGCGATTCATCTGACCAATGTTAAAATTGCTCTTCGAAATACTCTGCTGCCGTTTGGAGTATGTTTTATAGCAACTATAGTTCTATTTTTAATAAGAAGATTTTCTGTGGCAGTTTGGATTGTTTGTTTACTTATTGTGGTCGATATGTTTCGCTTTTCAAGTAAATATGTTCCTTTTACAGCAGCTGAACTGGTATTCCCAGAAACAAAAACGATCGAGTACCTTAAAAATATACCGCAACCATATCGACTAGCTATTGAAAAAGGGGAGTTGATGACCGCCAATACCTGGAGTGTCTATGGTTTGCAAAGTGTCACTGGTTACAATATCTTATTGCCTCGATCTACGGCCGATTTTGTGAGCGTTTTAAACAATGGAAAAACCGGGGAAGAAAATGCCCGATTTTTGGATATTAAAAATTTTAATTCCCCACTTCTTGATCAGGTGAATGCTCAATATATTCTGGCATTGAAAAGACAGATTGGTTCTCCTGAGGCTGAGGGTAAATTGAGCCATCTGATAGATACCAATAAATTTGAACAAGTTTTTCAGGAAGGTCCAGTGGTGATTTTGAAAAATAAGTTGAGTTTGGAGCGTTTTTTTGTCCCTGAAAAAGTGTTATATGCAGAAAAAAATCAGATTTATCTGTCTTTGGCTCAGCCAACTGTTGATCCATTTACTGTTTATGTCGATCAGCCTGATCAATTTATCAATTCCCCTCTGTCTCAATGTCAATTGCAGCTACAGAGTTATCGCCAACAAAGCTACGATTTTCAATCGGATTGTGGGGGGGCTTCACTACTGGCTGTGACTGAAACATTGCAGCCTGGTTGGAAAGTGAAGGTAAATGGCCAGAGTCAGCCTTTGTTAAAAATTAATAATCAATTTATCGGTATTCATCTTCCAGCCGGAAAGTCTCAGATCGCTCTCTACTATCTGCCAGATTCTTTTTTGGTGGGGGCAGGGCTGAGTGCGATAGGAGTTTTTATAGCTGGTTTAATGTGGTTCTTTTTACCTAAGCTAAAGATGGTATTATTATCTAAACCATAATGTTAAGCGTCATTATTATCACAAAAAATGAAGAGAGTCGAGTTGGAGCCTGTTTAGAATCGGTGAAATGGGCGAATGAAATTATTATTGTGGATCAAGGCTCAACCGATAAAACTTTAGATATTGCCAAGCAATATGGGGCTAAGATTTTTCAGAGTGATAGTGATGACTTTTCAGAAAGACGCAATCTGGGTGCTTCAAAAGCGGTTGGGGATTGGATTTTATATATCGATGCGGATGAACGAGTTTCTGAAGGACTTAAAGATGAACTATTTAATATTTTTGAAGACTCCAAATTTTCAGCCTATGCTATTTCTCGAAATAATATTATCTGGGGAGAGCATAAATCGTATGGTCCTTTTTACCCTGACTGGGTGATTAGACTGTTGCATAAGGCGCATTTTAAAAGATGGGTTGGTAGAGTTCATGAGCAGCCTCAGTTTAGCGGGGAGCTAGGATATACCAAAAACTCGTTTATTCATCTGACGCATCGGAATGTTGATCAAGTGATTTTGAAAAATTTGGAATGGAGTAAAATCGATGCTAAATTACGTTTTAATGCTCATCATCCGCAAATGAGTGGTTGGAGATTTTTACGAATTTTTATTACCGAAACCTGGAATCAAGGAATAGTCAGAAAAGGGTTTTTTAATGGTTCGGTTGGAGTAATTGACTCTCTCATGCAGACATTTTTCTTGTTTACAAGTTATGTGAGACTTTGGGAGATGCAACAGAAAGAGTCATTAGGTAAAACTTATGATGAGCTGGACAAAAAGTTGATTGAGAAAGGATTTAAGTTAGATTAAGTTAAATTTTCAATTTTCAATTTTCAAAATTCAATCAAATAAGAATTAGTAAATTTTCAAAATTGTAAATTCTTTGAAAATTGAGCTTTGAAAATTGATAATTTTTTTCTATGCATATCGCCGTGTACAGTCCATATTTAGATACCAAAGGTGGTGGAGAGCGGTATATTTTGACTGTTGCTGCAATTTTTTCTGAGAAGCATGAGGTTGATTTACTTCTACCAACCCATCTGCATACCCTGCACCCTGATGAGTACAAAGCCGATGTTTCTAAAAGGCTGGGTATTGATCTTAGTAAAGTTACTTTTGTTCATGCACCGATAGGTAAAGGTAGTAAAACAGTGGATCGGTATTTTTTTCTAAGAAGGTATGAGCTACTGTTTGCTGTGACGGATGGGAGTATCTTTCTGGCTTCCAGTAAGAGAAATATTTTGCATATTCAGACCCCTTTGGATGTTCATCCATCCGCTAGTAAATGGGGTAGGATTAAGCTTAAAAGTTGGCAGGAAGTGGTTTACAATTCAGAATTTACCAAAAAATATTCTCAAAAAAACTGGCCATTACCATCTAAGATCATTTATCCGCCTGTTCATATCAATCAAAAGACTGATGCTCCTAAAAAACGAATTATATTATCGGTGGGGCGTTTTTTTGGTTATCTGCGCGAGAAAAAACACCAAATGATGATTGAAACATTTAGCAACATGGTAGAGAGTGGGCAGCTCAAAGGATGGGATTTGTATCTGGCTGGATCTATGGGAGATGGAGACCGATCTTATGTTGATGAACTTCGAGCCCAAGCAGCCGGATTGCCAATCATGATTTTACCCAATATTGCGCATCAAGATCTGGAGCATTTGTATGGTATGTCAAAGATCTATTGGCATGCCATGGGTTTTGAGGAGACAGACCCGACCAAAATGGAGCATTTTGGTATTACTACCGTTGAAGCGATGGCAGCTGGAGTTGTACCTGTAGTGATTAAAAAAGGTGGTCAAACAGAGATTGTTGAGGAAAACAAGAGTGGACTATTTTGGGAAACTCAGGCACAATTAATAGAGCAAACCGTTTCTTTGACTGGAAATGAGAAAAAATGGTCTGAACTGTCAAAAGGGGCTACCGCTAGAGCTGAAATATTTAGTGATCAGCGCTTTAAGAAAGAGATATTGGATTTATTAAATGAGTAAAATTTTCAATTTTCAAATTTGGTGGTTATTAGTTCCAGCTGTATTACTAAGGATATTCTTAGCTTCATCAACCTTTCATCCTGATATCCGAGCTTTTAATTTAGCTGGTGATCTGATTAGTCAGGGGAATGTACTCAATTTATATGACTATCTCGCCAGTTGTACGACTGATAACCCGTTGGTAAAAACTTTTGGGGCTGATTTATTTATTTATCCACCACTGATTTACTTACTGCATGGAGTTTTTAACACTATTATTTCATTTATTTTTGGTAAAGAGATATTAAATGGTTTTGTGATTGATCAAGCTAGTTTTTTTGGAAATTGGTTATTTAATTTACATTTACTTTTGCTGAAAGCACCTTACTTCTTTTTTGATCTACCAGTGGTGTTTGCTATTGTCAGTTTTTTTGATAAAAAACGCGACCAGATTTGGGCCGCTTTGCTGTGGTTGTTTAATCCGGTCATTTTATATTCAGCCTACATGATGGGTCAGTTTGATGTGATACCGGCTGTTCTGACAGTCTGGTCCCTGTTTTGTATCAAAAGAAAAAAGCTCTATTTTGCTGCGCTTTTACTAGGTGTAGCTGCGGCATTCAAGTTGTATCCACTGTTTTTAGTGGTGCCATTTATTATTATTGGTAAAAATTGGAAAGAGAGATTTGCACTTGGATTTTTGTCAGTTTTCCCTTATCTGTTTTCTATTGCCGCTTTTCTTCCTTCTGCCGGTTTTAGAGCATCGGCGTTGGTGGCTGGACTGACTCAAAAGACTTTGTATGCTCAGATTCCGATATCTGGAGGTGAAAGTATACTGCTGTTTCCATTGTTACTTATGGTGATGTATTTTTACTTCTGGTTTTATGACAGATCTGTTGACAGAGTTTGGCAGCGCTGGTTTGTGGTTCTTTTGAGCTTTTTCATCTTTACTCATTTCCATCCTCAGTGGTTGAGTTGGTTAGCTCCATTTTTGGTGATTGAGGTAGTCAGCTTTAGATTTAAAACGGTATTACCGCATGTTTTCTTAGCACTTAGTTTTATTGGTATGATCTTCCTGTTTGATCCATCCCTAACAATAAAGATCTTTGCACCACTTTTCCCAGCTTTGTATTCATTACCTGGAACCTGGCAAGAGCTGGGTGTGCGAATTGATGAGGTATATATCAGAAGTATATTAGCAACTATTTTTGCCTCAGCTTGTGTGTTTTATATTTATTTGTATTTTGCTAAAAAGATTCCAGAGCCAAATCAAGAATCATAATTGTTAGATTGTTGAATTGTTATATTGCTGTTAACACGGCTGATGCGGAGCAAACAATTTAGCAATTTAATAATTTAACAATAATTACCATGAAAACAATTCCATTCATCGGATTTCTCCTAATAGCGTTTGTTTTGTACTTTTTAATTAGCCTACCCATTTATTCCGGAGATGTCAAAAACCATGTGGCCTGGGGGCAAAGTTTGTTGGAGTTGGGACCTTACAATTTTTTTGATCGGACTTTTCCAGGATATTCTTTTCCGACCTATCCACCTTTAATCATGTTTTCATTTGCAGCGAGTTGGTGGCTTTATCAGTTTAAACTAGGTTTAGTGTATTTTATCAATTCAACTGTGCCAATATTTCCCTCTCCTTTGGTTCACTGGATGGAATGGGAAAATGTTTGGATCTCATTTTTGAAACTGCCAGGATTGTTAGGAGCTGTGGTGTTTGCTGGAGTAATGCCATGGCTACTCAAGAAAACTGGGGAGACACTTTTTATTAAGAATAAATATCTGATGGCTTTTTTACTGCTGATAAATCCGGCAGTTATCTATGTAGCGTCAGTTTGGGGACAAACCGATCTGATCCAAAATCTCTTTCTAATATTGGCCTTAGGGTTTACTTTTGCTAAACGTTTGTGGTGGGCTTTCTTCTTTGCTGGAATAGCTCTGATGACTAAGCACACTATTTTACTTTTATGGGGTGTGTATATGTTTTATGTTCTGAAAGAATTTGGTATAAAAAGGACAATTCAGGCAGTTTTGGTTTCACTGATTATTTTTTATCTTTCCTATCTGCCTTTTCATTCACCTTCTGTGTTCTGGCCGCTGCAGTTTTACTATTCCAATTTTACTTTGGTGGATTTTGGGGTGGCTGAAAATGCTCTCAATTTTTGGGGAGCGGTGATCAATTTTGGTATGGCCCCTTCAAGTAACTTTTTAGGGTTATCTTACGATCACTGGGGTTATCTGATGTTTACGTTGTTTGTCCTACCAATCACGATAGTGTTTTATTTAAAGAGAACGACTAGGTATCTGCTTTTTTATTATCTGTTTTTAATTTCGGGATTTTATTTTTTCTTTTTTACCAGAATGCATGAGCGGTATATGATACCGGTGGTGCTTTTTGCCACCATCCTAGTTTGCTTTAAGCAGAAAAGGTTGCTGATGATGGGAATGTGGATCAATCTGATCTTTTTTACCTTTTTGCATTTTATCAATGTCTACCGCGGACTTTTGCAACCAACGATTCCAGTGATTTATGACCTGACTATTTCAAATTCATTTTTATTTTTCTTAGTTGTGGGGTATGGGGTATTGCTACTGTACAACTACACCACTTTTTTGAAAGAATTATTACAGCAAGAAAGACGAAAGGTCTTATTTAAATGGTAATGTCAGAATTTTCCAAATTGTATTTAGGAATATTAGCTTTTGTTTTAATATTATCTGTTGGGACTTTTTTGCGGGTTTATCAACTGGACACCAATCCTCCAGCTTTATTTGGTGATGAAGTAGATGTAGGCTACCAGGCTTATTCGTTATTAACGACTGGCAAAGATATTAGTGGCAGAATATTGCCGCTGTATTTGAAATCATTAACCGAATACCGGGCCTCTTTTTATATTTATTCAGCTGTCCCTTTTGTGGGGATTTTTGGTTTGAACGAATGGGGTGTCAGACTTCCAGCGGCATTTTGGGGTGTCGTATCATTGATTGGTATATTTCTGCTGACACGCAAACTTTTTAATACATATGTTGGTCTAGCCGCGATGTTTTTGATGTCCATTTCACCGTGGCACTTGCAGTATTCCCGTGGCTCATTTGAAGTCACCATGCTGTTGTCATTTCTGCTGTTTGCCAGCTGGTTGACTTTATTGGGTTTGAAAAAGGGTTACTATTTAGTTCCAGCTGCAATTTTATTTGGTGCGTCTTTTTATATTTATTCCACTGCTGCAGTGTTTGTTCCATTATTGGTGCTTTTGTTTGCCGGAATTTATCTCAATAACAAAGCTGCTTTGAAACAAGTTGGTTGGAACTGGCTGAGTATAGCTATTGTCGTTGGAACGGTTGTTATCTCAGGAGTAGTGATATCCATCATTGGTGGACAGGCGACAAATCGTTTTTCGGGAATAAGCATTTTCACCGACACTGTACTTCTGGATAAGATTAATTTGGCCAGAACTACCATGGGGTATTACACACCAGAGGGTGAGTTTAGAACCAGTGATCAAAAAGTTGAATCACTCTTTCACAATAAAGCTACGGTTTATCTCCAGGTTTTTGCAACCAACTATTCCAAAGCATTGTCCTTTAATTTTCTCTTTTCTGAAGGTGATATAAATTTCCGGCAGTCAATTCATGAGATGGGGGAGCTGTATTATTTTGAGATTATATTATTGGCGTGTGGGGTGTGGGTGATAGCGCGTAGAGAAGAGAGGAAGAAGGCTTGGTTTGTATTTGGATGGCTGCTTTTGGCGCCGATTCCAGCATCTCTCACAGCTGATGGAGGATATCATGCGACCCGGCTTTTCATTATGCTGCCGCCGCTGGTGATATTAAACGCCTTAGGATTGGTATTTATTATTCAAAAGTTGTTCGTAGGTGAGAAAAAATGGTTAGTTGTGAGATATGGATCGATGGTAATCCTTGGTGTTTTTATGATCCTCAATATGACTTTCTATTTTCATCGCTATTATGAACACTATCCGGTGGAGTCTTGGCGCTGGTGGCATGTTGGGTTTAAGGAAGCGATGCAGTATGTTGCTCAGCACGAAAATGAATATCAAAAAGTTTTTTTCAATAATACCTACGAACCTTCTTTAAATCGTTACTTAATGTGGACTCAGGCCGACCCCCGACGCATCCAGTCTCAGTTTAATAGTCTGACTGAAAGTCAAAAGGGGATAGTAGAAGGTTTTAACGGATTTGTATTTGATAGTAAGTATTATTTTGGGAATACCGACAAACCTTATGCTGTCCAAGAATTTTTGAAGCCAGGTTATCTGTACATGATGTCAGCCCGAGATGAAGTAGAAGGGGATTGGGATTGGAGTAAGACCCCACCAGCTGGCGTGAAAGTATTAAAAACAGTTGTCAACCCGCAAGGGGCTCCGATATTTTATGTTGTGACAAAACAATGAGATATAAAACGGTTATTGGTTTACTGGTATTGATCTTTTTTGCATCCTTTTTAAGGATTGTTGTGTTTTCTTCATACCCTTCTGGTACTCCTTCTTCGAGTGCATTACTTGATTGGCGGGTCGAAAATTTATTTTCTTATGGTAAAGATGAATTTGGTCGAAGTTATCCTTTTATTTTTTCAAATTGGCAGAATTTTGAATTTCCAGTGTTAACTTATGTCATGTTGTTTTTTAGACTGTTAGATCCAAACTTGATGTATCACAATGGTATTATTGCTTCACTCATAGGAACATTATTCATCACTGGTTTATTCTTTTTCGTTAGAAACTATTTCAAAAATACCAGACTGGCCTTTTATACTCTTGTGATTGCCAGTATTTCGCCGGTTTTAATTATATTTTCCCGTTTTCCGAATGCAGAAATTTTAGCATTAACTTTTTCTATCTGGGGTTTTTATTTCTTTGTTAAAAAAAGAGTTGTATTGGGTTTGGTATTGGTAATCTTGGGTGGAATTACTAGTCGAGATCTTTTGCTGTTTTCTTTTTTTCTCCCTTTCATAAGTTGGGTTTTAGTCAGAAATAAATTAGTACTCTTGCTACAGTTGTTGGTATTTTGTGCCTTTGCTATTTTATTTATAATAACCTCAGGTGCTATTCAGAGTATCAAAGATCATGACCTGTCACTCTTTTTTAATAACACATATTTAGATAATCTGAATTTATTACGAGGCCATATTTTGACATTACATCTTCCGGCTTTTTTGGGATTACTGCTATTTAATAAAGCACAGTTAGTGATTGTTGTTTTTAAACATTTTTTTGAGACTTTAAGTATTCCTTTTTTATTTTCAAATCGACTGGTAGATTATCGACAGACTGTTTACAATTTTGGTCCGTTATTTATAGTTTGGGTGCCAATCTGCCTAGTTGGCATTTATCATTTAATCAAAGCAAAAACAAACTCTGTGGCGTTTTGTATTCTTTTGTTGTTTACTGCTACTATCCCAACTTTGTTTATTGCGGGTTCATTTGAACTATCCCGTTCACTTTGGGTGATAGTTCCAATGTTTATATTCATTGCCTATGGAATCGATCAGCTGACTAAGAAATGGCAGATGATTTTTTGGATTGGATCAGCAGTATCGTTAATTTTATTCATTCACCACACATTATTTATTCCTAATAACGAATTCAATCCTTCAACTGCGGTATTAGCTGAGACCATACAATATAAAATCAGAAATAAAAATTTAACATATCTTCCAACCAAAGATCCGATCAAAACAATTTGGATTACTGACTCCATTGATCCCAACCCCGGGCCTGTTTTGGCCACCAAATTACATATTCCATATACAGATTCAAATTTAAACACCGGAGTTTTAAGTTACAAAGGATGGATTAATCAGTTGGGGGGGATATCGATAGGTAATGCTGATCAGCTCAAGAAAAACCCCCAACTATTTGATGTTGTAGTTATTTCCAAGGTCGAGAAAGAATGGTTTAATTGTCCTAGTGAATTGTTTACCATAGGTGAAGGTGACCAAACCTATTATATTTATGAGCGTTGTACTCAAAAACCTTAAATTGTATTTACTAGCCATTTTCATCATAGCTTTATTGATGAGAGTTGTCTTATTGGATAAAATACCAGTTTCATTAACAATTGACGAAGTAGCGATTGCTTACAATAGTTATTCAATCTTAAAAACAGCTCAGGATGAACATGGAGTTTGGTTGCCTTTGGCATTTCGTTCAATTGGCGATTATAAAGCTCCGCTTTTGGTATATACCATGATTCCTGCAGTAGCAATGTTTGGACTCAATGAATTTGGTACTAGGATCACCATTGCTCTAATCGGTGCCTTTACACCGATTATGGTTTATTTTTTAATCCGTAAACTGACCTCCAATTCAGTGGTGGCTCTTCTGACAGCGTTTTCTCTAGCGGTGTCACCTTGGCACATCAAATTTTCTCGTTCTACTTTTGAAGCTGTGCTCGCGTTATTTTTAATTATTACGGCAACATGGTTGTTTTTAGTGGCAGTTGAAAAAAAAGGTAAATATTTATGGCTGTCGGCGTTGTTTTTTGTACTTTCTATGTTTGCCTATCATGCTGAACGGGTATTTACTCCTTTATTTGTTGTAGCATTATTTTTTATCTACAGACAAAAGTTGCTACAGTTTAAAAAACAGACAATTATTGCTTTTGTTGTAGGACTCTTAGTTTTTTTACCTCTTTTATGGACAATTTTATCTCCTGGAGGATCAACCAGAGCTGAATCAACCATTTTTTTGCGAGATTTTGATTTGAAACAGCAGTTATTAGTTGTGGGGACATCGCCTTTTCCAATGGTTGGAACTATCACAATTGCTACTTTTTGGCTGCAAAGATATATTGAATATTTTGATATACCGTTTTTATTTTTTGAAGGAATGGGTTTTACACTTCCTAATTCTCCGGATATGGGTCTTTTATATTGGTATGAACTGCCGTTTTTTTTGGTAGGTTTATGGTTTTTTATTTTTCAGCAAAAGAAAATAGATAAATCAGTCTATTTATTGATGATAGTGTGGTTTTTTTTGGGTCCATTAGCGGCTTCTTTAGCCAATAATGCTCAACACCCGTTACGGTTATTAACCTGGATTCCAATGCCACAGGTTATGGTGGGGTTTGGGCTTTGGTGGTTTTTTAGATCATTATCATCAAAAATAAAACTGATATGCCTCTCTCTTTTGGCTGCGATCGTATTGTATTGTTGGGCTTATTTTATTGGATTGTATACTATTTCGTATCAGATGCTTTTTTCAGAATTTGCGATGGATGGGTGGAAAGATGCCGCAACCTATGCTATCGAGCATCAATCTCAGTATGATGAAATTGTTATTGATCCCAGATTTGGTGTTTTGGGGCCAGAAACTGTTGGTACTCCGTATTTGTATATCATGTATTACGGAAAGATATCACCTGAAATGTATCAGAATGATCCAAGGCGAAAAGAATTTGAGACTTCATCCAATTTTGGCAAGTTTACCTTTAGAGAGATAAATTGGGAAGGTGGTCAAGGTAGTGATAGGGATAAAAAACGAACTCTTTTTATTGGGAGTAAATGGATCTTGCCAGCCGAAGAATCACAAGTAATTAAAAAATTTAATCTGCTTAATGGTAAAGAGATCTTACGAGCTGTCGAAGTCAAATAAGTGATTTTATCAAACAAAAAATTCTACGTAATAAACTACGTAGTTAGTGTTAGTAGATGTGGGTTGTAGCATTCCACAATCAGCTAGCATGATTGCGGAAGGTCTTATTTCCCTAAACGAGCAGCGTCTTCTTTGCCGATGATCCGGAAAAGCTTGGTGCCATTGTTCATAGCCTGAGCAGCCAGTTTACCGTTTTTCATTTCAACGACTTCAACTTCGCTGTCTGGAATTTCTACTTTTTGACGGGTTTTTACATTGTAAAATTGCATAAATAAGTGATAAGTAATTAGCGATTAGTGAATAGTTGTTTTTTACTATTTTCTAATCTCTAATCACTATTTACTTTCTTTCACCTCCTTTGCAAATGTATTGTGCAAGTTGCCGAACTTACAAATTTAATCTAACGCAACCAAGTTGCTTTTGTCAACATATTATTTACTTTTTTTATATAAAACAATATACTCGCTTCATGAGTTCACGTTTTCTTGATTGTGAACCAGGTCCATTAATTAGAACATTTGATGAGATTCCTGTTCTGCCTAGACTGATTGAACCACATAACCGAATTATCGGTGTTGCTCGAGCCTTTGGTCTTAAGGACATGCCCGATACGGTTGAGGCTTATATACGGCTTTCTCAGAGATCTAGAAGTGAAACTGGCCAGCAAATTGGAGTAACATCTGACAATCCAGTTACTTTACCTGTCGCTGAAATAGAGATTGATGATAGAAATGTTCGAAGTGTTGGGCAAGAAGTTGCAGCAGGTTCATTAATGAGTTGGACTTTATACAATAATCGAGTTGTAAGAGTTCCATGGACTAAAGCTAATTTAGATAATCCTGAAGAGTTTTTTAGTGGGGCTAACGAGGAAGGGCAGGTTAGATTTCAAAGAGTATTGCCACAAGAAGCCTATTTAATGTTAACTCAGACCTATGTTACTCAGTTGCAGGGAATCCAAGATAGGATGACTAGTGATTTAAGAAATATGTTCCGATTCTTATCGGATTCAGGTTTTAATCCAAATCCTCTCTAATACACTATTTATTTACTGCTGATAGGGTTGCTTCTTGGGGGAAGACTTCTTTTTCGACTCGGTGCCAGAAGATGTAAGGATAGGCTTTGTCGCCTCTTTGGATGCGGCCTAGGACTTGGATGGCTGGGGAGTATTTAGCTTCGCCTTCGCAGCCTTCGGCGTCGACAGCTAAGACGTTGTCATTATTTCTAGTAAAGGCGTCTCTGGAGGGGCAGCGGACGCTGGAAAAATAGATGTTTTTGTACTGCCAGGCTTTTTCACCTCTGCCCATGGCGATTTCATTAAATTCTTTTGGGTCAACACCTGAAAAGTAAGCGTACCAGGGGTACAAACTATCCGGAATATTTGTTACGATAATTTTGTCGTATTTATCCTGCAGAAGCAAAATATTTAAAGCAGCTTCTTTGGCACCGACATTGCGATCTCCAGGGATCGGTGGACGCTGGGGATTGTGAATAAAATACATATGTTCGAAGAAGAGGAAAT
>CAZWRN010000003.1:0-70704 GCA_964636275.1 uncultured Gammaproteobacteria bacterium | reverse complement strand
GTGCCAGGTCATAAAATAATAATGTATTTCTCCATGCGCGTTAATTCCGCTTAGTCGAAGAAGATTAATTCATAGAGGAATAAGATGCAAGAGTTACATGTTGACGGTGACAGAGATGGAGCTGGTGTGTTTTTGGCCGTTATTATCTTCCAGTTCTACAGTAATAGTGTGAGTGCCCCGGTCGCCCTGAGGAAATTCGACATGTTGAGCAAAAGGTTCGGTTGTTTGTTTGTTTTTAGTGGCTCCATCGATCGTCCAGACGACTTGTTTGATACCTGCAGGGGAGTTGGCTATAGCCAAAACATCAAAAACACGGGGGACATTGGCGCCATTGGGGATATTGGCAATTGAGATCGGTCCGCCTGAGCCTCCTCCTGTTGGAGCTGAAAAACCAGGAATATTGTCACAGCCTTTGGCGACACCGACAAAAGCTGGATTGGATGCTGTTAGTACCCAGGAATCGATACCCGCCTGCCATTTGTTGGCACCAGTAGGGTCATCCTCTTTGAGCATGATGACATCTTTATCCTCGGCATCCTGGCCATCATTGGCGATCCGGTGAATATTAACTTTACAAACTCGTTGTCTCTGATAAGCGGAAGAAACGTTGGTAGGTTCAGTTCCTTTGACAAAGTACTCTTTTCGGACCGGGCCACCCTCTTTTGGCTTGCCACCCATCAGACCATCAACATCTACCTGAACGACCGAGTCTGGTTGTCTGAATGACTCATTGGGCTTATCTTTTAATGCAGCGATCATGATCTTTTGCCAAATAGGGGATGCACCTGTCACACCTGAAGCGATTCGGGGATCCATGACAGTATTATCATTGTTGCCGACCCAAACACCGGTGACTATTGATGGGGTGTAGCCGATGGTCCAGTTGTCTCTTTTTTCATCGGTGGTACCGGTTTTAACTGCCACAGTTTTACCAGAGATATTTAAGACAGAATTAGTGCCAAAGGCAGCGGCGCGGGCGTTGTTGTCTGATAAAATACTGGAGATGATAAAGGCGATCCCGTCTTCCATGACTTTGACTCCAGCTGATTCACGATAATCAAACAGCTCTTTGCCTTTTTCATCTGTTACTTTGAGGATTGAGATGGGTTCTTGTTTTCTTCCTTCATTGGCAAAGACACCAAAAGCTGATGTCAGGTCTAAAAGCCTGACTTCACGTCCACCCAAAGTCAGGGACAGACCGGCATTATCCACGTTTTGTTGAGTTGGTTCCCAGGTTGAGATCCCCATCCGGTACCCCAGATCAAGATTGTTTTTAACTCCCACCAACGCCAGCATTTTTACCGCCGGAATGTTGTAAGAATTGGCGAGAGCATAGCGGACCTGGGTCGGGCCATGAAATTGTCCGTCATAGTTGACTGGAGCATAGACTGGATTGGCTGCACCGCCTGGGAATTCGGTTTTGACATCCATGATGGTAAAGGAAGCTGGATAGCCTTTTTGCAATCCAAGTGCATAGGTGATCGGTTTGGTAGATGAACCTGGCTGTCTTTCTCTGAGAGCAACATTGATGTTACCTTCAAAGACACAATTTTTACCTTCTGTACAGCCTTCTGGTTCGGAGGGGGCAAAGTAGTCCTTACTCCCTGCCATAGACAGGATCTGTCCGGTTTTTGGATCTAATACTACTGCGGCGGCATTGCCGGCTTTAGCACTTTTAAGCTTTTCGACCTCAGTTTTGAGGATTTTTTCGACCTGTTCTTGCAGTTTGTAGTCAAGAGTGGTGGTGACCCGCAACCCTCCCTGTTCAACCATTTTATCGCCGTATTGTTCGATCAGCTTGGCTTTAACATATAGTACGAAGTGAGGGGCCTTAAAACCCTGTTCATTTTGACTTGTCCGATAGGTCAAAACTTCCTGTTTGGCGGCCTCGGCCTGATCTTGGGTGATGTATTTATCTTCGACCATTCGGCGAAGTACTTCGGATTGACGCTCTTTGGCGAGTTCTGGATTGGTGCCATATGGTGAATAAACCGAAGGTCTTTGTGGTAAACCAGCGAGTAAGGAGGCTTCGGCCAGGGTCAGTTCTTTGGCATGTTTACCAAAATACAGATTGGAAGCGGCTTCAATACCGTAGGCAGTACCACCATAGGGGATTTCATTTAGATACATCTCCAAAATCTTGTTTTTGTCATAAGTTCGTTCTACCTGAATAGCGATGATCAGCTCTTTGATTTTGCGGATAAAAGATTGATCTGTTGAAAGCAGGGCGTTTTTGACAAGCTGCTGAGTCAGTGTGGATCCACCTCCTTCGATCCGACGATGGATCGCCAGTTTCCAGGCGGAACGGATAATACCAGTGATATCAAAACCCTGATGTTTGTAAAAATCCTTATCTTCTATAGCAATTGTAGCTTGTTTCATGACCTCAGGAATATCTTCAAACTTGACCGGGGTACGATTTTGGTTTTGGAAGATATCGTATAAAAGCTCTCCGTTGCGATCGAAGATTTTAGTTGAAGCGGCTACATCACGATTGGATAGTTCATCTGGAGAAGGAATTTGAGTGAAAAAGTAGATGATCACGCCCAGAAATACAACCAGTCCAACAAAGATGATCCCCAAACCCCATTTAGATATTAAAGACAGCCATTTTACTTTACGGGCGGATGAGTAATCTGGTGCACGATGAAATCTGCGCAGTGGCATAGATAAATCATAGCATAAAGGGGGTAATTAGTGGATTAGTTAATCAGTTAATGAGATAAATTGTTGAATTGTTGGGTACCTTATCCCGGACTTGATCCGGGATCCATTAATAACTGATCTTTTTAGCTTCGCAAGGCCACGCCTTGCAAGGTGAGACCTTTCTGAGAATAACAATAGTGAATAATAGATAGTGGTTAATTAGTTGTTGAAGTGTTCGATTGATGAATTTCTGTGTATCGTATCCCCGCGAAAGCGAGGATCCATTAAATCACCTTTCATCTTTGCTTCTTGTGCCTGAACCTGATAAAATACATTAATTCCTCCGGAGATGGTGGAGTGGTCAATCACAACAGACTGTAAATCTGTCGCCTTTCGGCTACATAGGTTCAAATCCTATTCTCCGGACTAAATTTTTTTTAAATCTGCTTTTTTATATAATTCTTGTTTTTTTCTAGTCATTCGATGTTTAATAGTTTTATATTTATGAATACTTTTGAGAGGGGAGACAAAGTGAGGTTTTTAGCAAGTAATCCGGCGATTAAACCCTCATTGATAGATGCTGCAACTGGAACTGCCAGTTCTATCCGAGGTATGACAGGAGTGATATTAGATGCATCTGATAACAAGTATCTAATTGCTGTAAAAAGAGGCGTGTGGATAAAAGGTCCCGATGGAGTTGTTAGAAGGCTGAGAAAGATCCAAGATACAGCCTCTAATTTAAAACTTCGTTAACTATCTTGCTACAGGGGTTTGAGTGCCGGAAATCTTTTGAGCAACTTTTAGAGTAAAGGTTAGCAAATGATAATTAAGCTTTCCATGATACAGTTTCGATGCGTTGACGAGTAATTCATAGGCTTTGCCTTGTTTGAGGCGTTTACTGGTGGCACCATGCAGGTGGAGGAAACGGGCTTTGGGAGTGTAATAAATTGGGATTCCTAATCTTTTGCAACGTCTGCAGAAATCGACATCCTCAAAGTATGTAAAAAGTCTTTCATCTAAAAATCCTACTTTGTTTAATATTTTTCTTGGAATCATAAAGCAAGCCATAGCGGCAGCTTCGACTTTGGTATCGCGGTCTTGGGGCGGTGCATACATAAAGAAAGAGCCTTTGATACGGAGGAAATATTCTTTGATGGCTCCCCAGGTGGTTGGAAGATAGAAAATTGAATCTTGGAGAGTGCCGTCTGGAAAATAGAGTGCTCCAGATGTTACTGCATTACCATGGTACTTTTCAGCGGCAGCTAGCTGGTCACTCAGAGAATTTTCCAATGACTCAATATCTGAATTGAGCATTAGGATGTATTCACCGCGGGAGTATTTAAAAGCTTTATTATTGCCGCCGGTAAAGCCGGTGTTAACCGGGTTTTGAATGAATCTGACTTCCGGATATTTTTTGACCACATCCGCACAGCCAAGTTCAGATCCGTTATCTAGCACGATTACTTCTGTTGATTGCTTGCTGTAACCTGAATCCTGCTTAAAAATACTTTTCAAAAAGTTGTCGATCAGATCCGGTGTGTTGTAGTTTAAAGTCACGACTGACAGCTTGATCTGATAGCCAGGGTTTTTGGTTGTCTGAGGATGTTGAGGCCCTTTTTTACCCTGAAAATAGGCCCAGACGCCCTCTTTTTGTGCCTGTCTACCAAATAAGAGAAACTTGAGCGCTTCTCGATAAAGCGCAAATTTGGTGCGGCCGGAGGCGTATTTCATACCGAAATAGAGCCGATTGCGGGTCATTAAATAGTCGCCAAAACTGGAGCCAATGCCAGAAGTTCTGGACACTTTATGGAAAAGAGAGGTGTGTCCGTTGTAATAAAGTTTATACCCAGCTGTCTGAATTCGCATACAGAGGTCATTGTCTTCAAAGTAGGCAAAGAGATCCTCTTCAAACATTCCGACTTTTTCGATGACCTCTCTTTTGATCATCCAGCAGCAGGCAGTGACAAAAGAAACGGCTTCTTCTTTGTCATATTGTCCCTGGTCAACTTCGTTCATACCATGGTGGACGGAATAGACATTGTTCCAGTCAAATTCACCACCGGCATACCAGATGACTTTGCCAGAATCTTCTTTGGTGTATTTTTCTTTATGAAATTCAAATCCTGGAGCGAAGTAAATTTTGGGTGCAACGATGCCAGCTTTGGGATTTTCATCCAGTGTTTTAGCGAGTTTAGTTAAAAGGTGGGGATCGGATATCAGAGTGTCGTTGTTGATAATCAGCAGATAATCAGCACCCCAGATCATGGCGTGTTCAATACCGCGATTGTACCCACCAGCAAAACCTTTGTTTTCACCTGTCTGGAGCAAATCAACATCAGGATGCTTTTTAAGTATTTTTTCTACAGAATTATCACTTGATCCATTATCGACTACAATAGTTAGTAGTTGGTAGGTTGTAGTTGGTAGGAGTTTTAGTGAGTCAAGGAATTCGATAGTATCGTCAGAGCCGTTGTAGTTGACTGTAATAATAGCGATTTTCATAAAGATTTAATGTCTAATGCTGAATGCCCACTGAAATAGGAAACTGGGAATTTGACATTGGGCACTGGTAGTATTTGACATTAATTTAGTTTGCTTAAAACTTGAAGATAGGCTTTTACTCGGTTGGTTTTACCTAAAAGAGTAAATGCAACTATCCTCATTAGACATCCTAGCATAATAATTAGTTTTAAGTACCAGACTAGTCCGGGATAATGTTTTTTGTAGACATAGAGTAGTCCTTCCATTTCGCGAAATAAAGGGACTGAGATATCGCCACCACTGGAGGCGCCACCAACATGAACGAGGGAGATGGTAGGTGTGTATCCGACTTTAAAACCAGCTTCTTTAATACGCATACACCATTCAACTTCTTCCATATACATAAAGATCTTTTCGTCAAAGCCGCCAGTTTTTTCATAGACTTCTTGTTTGAGCAAAAAATAGGCGCCCATTACCCAATCAACCTGCTGAGCTGATTTGTAAAAGCTACGATTTCGCTTATGAACTGAAGGAAACACTGATTTCATTCCGGGAATTGCTTCGAGTCCAAGCAGCCAGACGGAGGTGGCAAATGGGTTAGGGAGAAACCCGGCATTTGGCTGAAAGGATTGATCTTTGAAGAGTAGTTTGGGCCCTAACACATCTATGTTTGGATGAGACTGCATATATTCCAGTGAATCAGCCAGGGTGTCTTCTTTAACAAAAGCATCAGTATTGAGCAGTAAAATATACGGATGTTTAGCCTGTTTTATGCCAATGTTGTTGCCAACTCCGTAGCCTTTGTTTTCATGAGTTTCAATGACTTTGACCCAAGGAAACTCTTTTTTTACAGCTTCAACTGAACCGTCCTTGGAGTCGTTATCAACCATGATTACTTCAATCTGGTTTCCCAGTTTTTTCTGAGCAAAATCAATCGATTTTTTTAAATACCCCAAAGATTCCAAAGTAGTGTCTTTGGTGTTGTAGCTGACGTAGATAATAGATAGGTCTAAGTTCATGTATTTAATGTAATCCTTCGACTCGCTCTGCTCGCTCAGGAATTAATTATTTTTCGAACGAAGTGAGAAATTACCTTAAAAATATAATATTTAAAAGGAAGTTTCTCGCTAATCACTCGAAAAATATTAAGAACTTACTAAGCTTATTATTTTAACCCTGCTTTTATCTTAAACAGACGATACTTTTCCAGTATAGCAATTCCCAGCAGTACTACTTCACGGATCACCGGTGGATACTTTTTATAGTAATGTTTCATATAAAAAATACGCATCGCTTTGGCGCCATTTCTGGCCGCTTTTAATTTAACAGCTGGATCAACTTTGATTTTGGCTGTCTTCCAGAGCCCTGAGGATGAACCTTTATAATGAATAATTTTTCCATCGGCAAAATAGATCACTTTATAGCCTTTCTCTTTGATTCGGTAAAAAAATTCGATATCTTCACCGTTCCAGAAATAATCAGTGTCCCACCAGTGGACCTGATCACCAACTTTTTTTGGTAGCATCATAAAAGCACCAGTACCACAATCCATTTCATGAGTTTTACTGATATCAAGATAGGTCGCGGTGTAACCGGCAAATAGTTTGGATTTAGGAAATAGTTTGGCTAGGCCAGTAAAATACATTAGTGCGTTCCAAGGAGTCGGAAAACCTCGGTGGGCTGAGTAATCTAGCCCAGAATTGTTGGGAAATTCGATTCGGCAGCCCAAAGCTCCAATTTGAGAATCTGCTTTTAGTTTGGCAAGCGATTTTTGAATCACATCGCCCATGATTACAGTGTCGGGATTTAGAAATAGAACATAGTCTGCTGTGACATAAGGAATTGCTGCATTGTTGCCGCCAGAAAATCCCAGATTTTTACTAGTTTGGATAGCTTCGATTTTTGGAAAGCGATCTTTAGCTGCTTCTAGTGAATGATCGGTCGAATTGTTGTCGACCACAATAATTTGCCAGTTGTCGGCTTTGGTTTTATTGGAATAGATAGAGTCGATGCATTTGATCAGCAGATCTTTAACATTATAGGAAAGAATAATGATTGATAAGTCGTAAGTTGAGGACATAAATTCGAAATCCGAAGTACTAAAATCGAAATAATCTTTAAATTCCAAATAAGAAATTCAAAATGCTTTTTACTATTTGAATTTAGAATTTGTTTCGTATTTCGGATTTTGATATTCGAATTTAAACTCATAATACCCTGAATACTATGAATCTACAACGGATCAGAAGCTAAATATTGCGGTGGCGTCGCTTAACTTTGAGCTGAGCTAGAGATTTTTCCAAAATAGCCAGTGTTTCAGCGTATTCTTCATCGCCAAGTTTTTGTTCCAAAGCTTCTTCGGCGCGTTTTTTCGCCTGTTCAACAGCCCGCTCGTCAATAGAGGCAGCGGATTCAGCTAGATCAGTCATGATTGTCAAAACATTATTTGTCACCTGCAAAAAACCGTCACCTGTGGCAAAATATTCGACTTTAGAGCCTTTTTTGATTTTGAGTTCTCCCGGAACAATTTTTGAGATCAAATCAGCATGATGGGGAAGAATACCAATCTCTCCTTGAGTGGTCGCAACGTTGACTTGATCAACCATTTCATCCCGAACTTGAGACTCTGGTGTAACAATTTTTAAATGTAAGGAAACCTTGCTTCCTGACGGAATTAGTTCAGCCATGGAGTGTAGTGTAATAAATTTGGAGTTGCAATTCAATCTTTATCTTTTGAGGCTAAAGCAGGGACTTGCATAAGAGGTGTATAATATTTTTACAGTCAAAAAGAAAGCCAACTAGCGGCTCCCCAAAAAAAGTGAGGAAGTACAAGCTGACTCTTCGAGGTTATTTGTTTTAGGATTTAATAGTTTGACCATTTTGATAATAAAGATATTAGCTGAGAATAAGCTGAAGTTTTTTTACAAACTATTTTTTAGACATAAACCAGACATAGACTAGACAAAAGCTTACAAAGGGTGTACAATTCTAACTTGTAGTATCCTGAAGTAAATAACTATAAGACTATGAAAACAACAATGTATTTAAAATCATCACATAAACTTTTTTGCCCAGGGCCTGTAAACGTGGCTGAAAATGTTCGACAGGTTGTTGCTACTTTGGAGATTGGTCACAGAGAGAAAGAGTTTTCAGTCCTCTTCAAAAGTGTCAATAGTAAATTGTTAGATGTTTTTGAAATTAGAGAGCAAAGTAAATATCAGTCGGTTATCATTACCGGTTCTGGTAGTGCTTCAAATGAGGCAGTACTTTCTTCTGTGGTCGGACAAAAGAAGATATTAATCATCTCTAATGGGGAATTTGGTCAAAGGTTGGGAGATATTTCGAGAATTCATAACCCAAATACTTTTCAAATTAAACTTGAATGGGGAACACCTTTTAATCTTTCTCAGATCCGAAAATTT
Organism: uncultured Gammaproteobacteria bacterium; assembly: GCA_964636275.1. Taxonomy (GTDB): domain Bacteria; phylum Patescibacteriota; class Microgenomatia; order Daviesbacterales; family UBA10151; genus CAZWRN01. Next base: position 62,155 of record CAZWRN010000003.1, on the reverse strand, counting down.
GTTAAAGAGAATAATATTGAGATGATTTCTATGGTTCATCATGAAACATCAACAGGAATGTTAAATCCGATTTTTAAAGTCGGAAAAATAGTTAAAGAATTTGGCCTTATGTTTCATGTTGATGCTGTAAGTAGCGCTGGTGTTGACAAAATTGAAATTGAAGATTCGAATATTGATTTTTTAACTACTTCTTCTTCAAAAGCTTTAGGTTCAATTCCCGGTTTATCAATTGTGATTGGAAAAAATAAATCTTTTGAATCTATCAAAGATATTCCACCAAGAACAGCATATCTTAATTTATATAAATTTTATCGTTACGCTAAAGATTTAAAACAAACTCCAAATACTCCGGCAGTTCAGTTGTTTGGTGCTCTGGAACAGGCACTAAATAATATTTTAATAAACAAAGTTGAAAATTTAAGAGCTGATTTAAGAAAGAAAGCTCTTTTAATCAGAAAAACTTTAAAGCAAATGGATATACATCCATTGCTTGATTCAAAGTATCTGATGTCTTCTATGTTAACAACATTTAGCTTACCTGATTATTTGCTGGCTTCTGATTTAAAAAATGCGCTTAAATCGCTTGGATTTGTGATATATGAAGGAAAAGGTCCGTTAAAAGATAAAGTTTTCCAGATAGCCAGTATTGGAGAAATTACTTTTGATCAAATTCAGGAATTTAAAGTTGCTTTTGAAACAGTTATCAATCAATATAGAACTCCAGTTAATCAGATGGTTAATAATCTGTCAAAACATCCTTCACGGTTTAAAGATAACTCCTCATTGTATAATTAATCCTTATGGATACCAAAAAAACTACTCAAGCACCTTTTATTATAGAACCACATTATTTTAGCAATTGGGTTGATCAATTTATGCCTAAACTAGCCAATAGTTTGATCCCAGTAGTTACTCCTTTCAATTTTATAACTCCAAATTTACTAACTTTGGTATCTTATGGATTTCATGTCATTGCTTGTGTCCTTTTGGTTGCTGATTTGCCATATCATTTATATGTTGCAGCTTTTCTATTTCCAGCATCTTATATATTAGATTGTATGGATGGTCAGTTAGCTAGAACTAAAAAGTTATCTTCTTTAATTGGTAATTATTTAGATAAAACTCTTGATGTATTAAAAATTTATCAGATAAATTTAGCGCTTAGTTTGGCAGTTTATTTTCAAACAGGCAATGTTTTGTGGATAATTGCTGGATTTACATCTTGTTTCTTTTTTATGTTCAGATATTACATCAAGCTAGAAACAGTTTATTCTGGGTTTGCTGATGATCCTGATTATTTGAAAAAAAGTAAAGCTATAAGACTTGATTTGTATGAAAAGTATCAAAAAATGCATGCTGATCTACGGAAAACAGCTGGTGGATGGTTGAAAAGTTTGTGGCTTAAAAATCGGATTATCTTTTTACTTGATGAAGGAGAGTTTATTTTTCTGACAGCAATTGCTGCTATTTTTAACAGACTGGATATAGCCTTGTTACTTTTTACTGTCATAAATATCATTGTTGGGCTATTTAGGCTTGCCGAAAGAGGTTACCAGACCCATACACAGTCGGATAGATTGCTACTTCCAATGCGTAAATAAGAATATAATCTTGTAGCTTTGGCCATTTGGAAGTATAATATTTCGAATTATGAAAGCTGTAATACTTGTTGCTGGGATTGGTTCAAGGATTCGTCCTTTGACTGACAATAATCATAAAACACTCCTTAAAGTAGGTGGTGGTAAACCAATCCTACAAAGAATGCTGGAGAATATTCAGGCTGTAGGAATTGAAGAAGTGGCTTTTATCACAGGATACAGAGCAGATGATATTCAAAACTTTGTTAAAGAAAATTTCCCTAGTTTAAAAACTACTTTTATTCATAACGATAAATATTTAGACACCAATACTGGTTATTCAGTTCTTTTAGCCAGGGATTTTGTTGGCAATGATACTTTCCTCAAATTTGACGGTGATGTAGTGTTTGAAAAAGCTGTCTTAGAAAAATTGATTTCCAATCCATTTGAAAATTGTCTTTGTATTGATACCAATATCAATCTAGAAGCTGAAGAAGTGAAAGTGACACTTGATGATAAAGGTCAGGTACTGGAAGTTGGTAAAAAACTCGATCCACATAAAGCATCTGGTGAATCTATAGGTATTGAAAAGCTAGGTCCAGAGGGTGGGAAAGTCTTCTTTGATGAACTAGAAAAACTGATGCAAGATACTGCCAATTGGAAAGAATATTATGACGATACTTACACTACTTTGGTAGAAAAAGGTATTCCTTTCGGAGCTGCAGATATAACTGGTTTAAATTGGGTGGAAATAGACACTCACGAAGATTACGCCAAAGCTAACTTTTTATTTAGTTAATAATTGACGTTTATCTTCTAACATCTGTGTGGGGATCATTGATCTTTTATAGGCTTCTGCAAGATACGCTTCGACTTCCATATCAGGATATTTCCGCATTAAGAGTTCAAAACTAGCTGGTCCTTTGTAGGCTGAGTTAGCTACAGCTGTAGTTAATTTATCCCAATCGACTGTTCCGTCAAATGGTAAGGTGTGATGATCGCCACGGCTTGAATCACGCTGAAAACCATAGTTGTCACCTAAATGGACAGAAATTAATCGATCTGAAACCTCTTCTAAACGGTCTATACCGTCTCCGTGGATATTTCCATGCCCTGAATCATAGCAAAGTCCTAAATACTCTGGGGAATATAAGTTGAAAAGGGTTTTTAAATAGGGAAATGTATCGATTTCATCATCCATATTTTCAGTTGCTAACTTTACACCTGTTTCACGACTAACTTTTTCTAAATCATCAAATGTTCTTCTAGAAGCATCCCAATAAGCAGTAGCCAGTTCGGGAGTGTTAACCATTGGCTGTGGATACCAGTGATTCATGACAACCCCTCCACCTAGTTCAGCGGTCATTCTCATTCGATTGGCTACTGTATTCACTCCAGCTAGGCGTTCTTCTTCTACCAGTGATGTCCATTGATCATTAGAACCACGAGGGGCATGAAGATCTAGTAACTGTAAACCTGAATCTCTTAAATTTTGCTTAATTCCTTGGATTTCTGTTTTACTGTAGTTATAATCTTCCCGACCAGAGTAGTGACACCATAAAACATGAGTAAATCCTGCTTCAGCAATTTGAAACAGTCTTTGTTCAGCTGAACCTAAGCCTCCTCTGATATCAGTGGAAATAGAGATGGGAAGTGTTTTTTTAAAATCAGGGGATGACACGATTTAATTATACTATAAGGTATTTTGTTTAGCAAATTGTGCTTTTCGTTTAAATATACTCCAAAACGTGTTTTTTATAGATGTAAGGAATAATCCCCAGAAAATTTAGTAGAGCTACTACTGCAAAAAGGGCATCAAAGCCAAATTTGGTGGCAAACATTCCTCCGACTGCTGAGGCGATGGCGGTACATAAAAAAGTGATGGCATCGTAGGAAGCCCATTGGCCGGCTGATTTATGCTTGTCTAGATGCATAGCAAATAAACTGTTTTTGGCTGGGCTGGCGATACCTATTCCTGTTCCAAGCATAGCGTAAAGACCAAAAACGAACCAGATATTTTTGGAGAAAACAAAACCCGCGTAAGCAATACTCATTAGTGTCAAACCAATTACTGAGATGGCAAACTTTTTGCGGTCTGTAGCATTGTGTAAAATTTTTCCAACCGAAAGCTCAAAAATGACCCTAAAAACTAAATGAATACTGTAAGCGATACCTGCTGATTCAATAGTTCCACCAGTCACTTTGGAAGTGATGTAAATAGCCATAATAGGAAATACTGCATTCCAAGCCGACCAGATCAGTGACTCTGAGATGATATAAGAGCGAATTATGGATTTTTCTTTGAGGGTGCTGAGCAGTTCATCCACATATAAAGTGTAACATGAAAGGCTAAACGGCTTACAAGAGGGTAGTATAAAGACTGAAGCTGGTATAATCGATAAATGACAAATCGTGATCTGGTTAAAGTAATTTTTATCCCTGGAAATGGGGGAGGGGATATTAATGCTCCAGATAGTTGGTTTCCTTGGGTTAAAAAAGAGCTGGAAAAAGCTGGAATTCAGGTAATCTCACAAAATTTCCCTGATCCGGTTTTTGCTAGAAAAGAGTATTGGCTGCCTTTTTTGGAAAAGCTGGGTGCTGATGAAGATACAATATTGATTGGTCACTCTTCTGGTGCTGTGGCTGCCATGAGATATGCTGAAAGTCATCAATTATTGGGAACGATTTTAGTATCAGCCTGTCATACTGATCTTGGAATGGCGAGTGAAAGAATAAGTGGCTACTATGATACACCGTGGCAATGGGAGAAGATTCGTACCAATCAAAAGTGGATAGTTCAGTTTCATTCAACTGATGACCCTTTGATCCCAATTGAAGAGGCTAGATTTGTTCAAAAGAATTTGGCAAGTGAATATATTGAAGATACCAATCAGCAACACTATGGTTATCCGATCAATAAGCTGGAATTTCCGGAAATTGTTGAGATTATAAAAAATAAACTCAATTATGAATAAACAATTTGAGAAGCGATGTTTTTTTGGTATTTACTGAAGAGTAAATCATATTTTGATGCTAAGTCTGCTAAATCAGTTTGGTATTCCTGTGATCTTTGACTGTAGTCTGATTCAATTTCCTTAATTAACACTAATACCTGTTTACTGGTCTTAAATACGGTTTTTAATCGATTTAGATAGCGTAAAACTATTTGAGCACAGATATCTTTAGCTTTAAGCATCATAATTCGTTCAGTTATTACTTCATCTTCGGTATTTTTAAAGAATAGTTTAAAGATTGGATAGTTTTTAATTAGTTGTCGCCAGAAAATGACTCGCTGTCTAAATAATTTACGATTTGGTAAGCGGCCTTGGTTAAAACCTCGACCTGAGTAGACATCAGGATATTCTAGGCTATCTTGTTGTAGATCAAGTTGAGCTTCATATTCGATCAGAACTCCTTCATTAATAAACCCGTCGTCATAGAGTAATTGTAGTTTGGTACGAATGATATCCAGAGCTTGAAGTGAGAAGGCAAGTTTTAGCAGTGTTAGATCAGTTTGAGTAGCTAAATATTTCTTTTGAGCTTGAATTTCTTGTATCAATTTGTCTTCAGTTAAATGTTTAATTTTTTTATCAGGAATATAAGATAAAGTAAGTAATTTTTGTTCAAGTTGATAGAGTTTTTTTTCTGTTTGATTGATCTCTTCTTCTTTTTTGGGTAAATGCAGTCTTAGCTTAACAAGAAGCCAGCGAATTGTTAACGCATTAATCAGTAAAGTAAATATAAATGAAGCTAGGGTGAAGCTGATAATGACTTCTCGATAGGCAAAATCAAAAGGTAGAGTATAAGCTAAAACCAAAGGAATTACTCCACGTAAACCACCCCAATTTAAGATATGCTGCCAACTGAGGGGGATATCCGGCTCAGAATTGAAAATTTTGGCCCGATTGGTAATGGCAAAACTAACATAGACAGAAATAGCTCGGCCTAGTAAAACCAACCCAATAACGTAGGGAAGTGATGGCAACTGGTTTAGAATTTGAGAAATATTTAGCTGAAAAGCTGCAAAGAAAAATACCAACGAGACTGAGATATAAGAGATATAATTCCATAGTTCATGTACAAAATGTTTAACACCGCGTGAGATGCGAGTCTTACTGAACTGACCAAAAATAAGGGCTGCAGAAACTGAGGTAATTACTCCTGAGAGATGAATCAGATGGTCACCTAACATAAATGAACCGAGAGCCAGAGTCAGTGTAATCGTAGATTCTACGACTGGATCATTTTTGATACGTTTAATTAGTTCCGATGCTAGCCAGCCGCAAAGCCCTCCTACTAAAATACTGCCAAAGAAGACATAGTTAAACTGCCATAAAGTAAATAAAGGGTGTTGAGAGGCATGAACCACTGTCCCTAAAGCAAAAACTGCCACAACCTTAAATGCAATCACTGCTGTTGCATCGTTAAACATACTTTCACCATCAGCTACCAAAGATAATCTTTTAGGAGCCCCCAGACTTTTGAATATCGACAATACAGCTATTGGATCAGTTGCCGAAATCAGAGCTCCGAAAAGCAAGGCTACTTCCAAAGGAAATCCGAGTAGGTAAAAAAGTCCCAGTCCGACTACAAACATCGAGATTAATAGTCCAAAAGTAGACATAAACGTGATCGTCCAAAACTGCAATCTAAACTGATGAATATCAATTTTCATTCCAGCTTCAAATAGCAATAAAGGCAGAAGGATGAAATAAATAAAATTTGGATCCAGAGTAAAATCAGCATGAATACCGAAAATTTTGAAAAAAAATTGAGTGGATAGTCCACCAAGAAGTAGTGCTACTGTATATGGAAAACTGGTTTTATTACTAAAAAGCTGAAATAGTGAACTCAGAGTAAAAAAAAGGCAGAAAAATAAAATTGTGCCGATGATAGTGTGTTTTTCCATAAATATCAATAATCGCCAGTTTTTTGATTAACTTCTGCGTATAGTATCACCAGATAAACTATTTGTCACCTCTATTTTAGCCAGATTGAAATGTAAGAATTATCTTGTTAAAATTGCAAATTGCAGGTGTTTGGACATCTGCAGGAAGTAAAACTGATTGTTTTTTGTAGTGTCTTTTAACCCTCTGAGTAATCACCGGATTAAATCTTAACTTAAATCATTTAAATACATTATGGATAAAATTGATTTGTTTTTGGCTCGATTGAAACAAAACTGGAAGTCGGGGATTACTGTCTCTTTGGTGTCGATCCCTTTATCGATATCCTTGGCAATTGCCTCTCAAACTTCTCCTTTGGCGGGAATTATAACTGCAGTCTGGGCAGGTTTGGTGGCAGCTATCTTTGGAGGGAGTAATTACAATATTATTGGTCCGACTGGGGCACTCTCCGGTATTTTAGGCACTTTTGCCATTATTCACGGTGCAGATACTCTGCCAACTTTGGCAATTGTTTCCGGTGTGCTGATATTAGTGTCATATCTTTTGAGATTGGAAAAGTTTTTAAATTATGTCCCAGGATCCACCATTCAAGGGTTTACGCTGGGTGTAGCGTTTATCATTGCATTCAATCAGCTAAATTTTATTTTTGGTCTGTCAGGTCTTGAAAAACATGAACATTTTTTGGAAAATGTCAAAGAATCGCTTCTTCATCTGTCGCAATCTTCTTTGAGTTCAGTGGCTGTATTTGCGATCTTTTTAGCAGGGTTGTTTATTTTGGCCAAATATATGAAAAAAGTGCCTGGAGCGATCACACTGACTCCATTTGGTATCGCTTTAGGATATCTGACGACTATGCATTTACTGCCATTTAGTTTGGAGACTTTGGGTTCACGGTATGGGGATTTGCAGTTAACATTGTTTACAGCTCCCAAATTTTTTATTGATTATTCTGTTTTATCGGCTGCTGTGACAGTGGCGGTGGTAGCTATATTAGAAACGATGATCTCAGCCAAAATTGCCGATGGGATGACCAAAACCAAGCACAAACCTCGAAAAGAGATGTTTGGTTTGGGTCTGGCTAATATTGCGTCTGGTCTGATGGGAGGGATTCCGGCCACAGCGGCTTTGGCGAGAACTTCGGTCAATGCCAAATCAGGCGCTACCAGCAATGTCTCAGCTATCATCAGCTCTGTTTCGATTGCTGTGATCTGCGTCTTTTTACTTGGATTTTTCAAATACATTCCGATGGCGGTGATCGCGGCAATTTTAGTTTTTGCGGCAGTAAGGATGATTGAAGTTCATGAATTAAAAAGTTTGATTAGACATGATAAATGGGGTTTGGGGCTAGCTTTGATTGTTTTTGCAATCACTATTTATGCAGATCCTTTGATTGGTATCTTAGTAGGTACGACTATATCACTGCTGATTTTTGTTAATAAAATATCTCAGGGTCAATATGAAGTGACTATCAACGATCATAAAAAAGGTGTCGTCAAACGCTTGACAGAGGAAACAGAGCTGTCAGCTATCGCGGAGCATGATACTCTGGTTTATTCTTTTAATGGAGCATTAGCTTATATCAATGGACATGCACACGTTGCAAGGTTCAGCACCGGTCTAAATGGGTATAAAAACGTCATTTTGCGCCTTAGAGAGCTACATTTTATTGATACTGACGGAGTTGATGCTTTGGATGAAATAATAGATATCGTTCATGAACAAGGGAAAAAAGTTTTGATCTCAAGTATCAACAATCAGGTAGTTAAAGTACTAGCCAGAGAGTGTGAGGGCTACAATGATCTTAAAAAACAGCATCTGGTTTTCAAATCTACAGAAGATGCTCTAGCGTATCTCAAAAAACATTAACTTTTTTGATATGAAAAATTTGATTTTTAGTTTTATTGTGAGCCTGTAATGCCAAGCTTTTTTGCAAAAAAAGACTTATAGTAGTATAATACACTATATGTCGAACTTTCCAGATATCCCAAGAAGCAATGAATTTGCAGTGCCTATTTTAAAGGGCACAAGTCCAGTGGAAATTCGAGAAGTAGTAAGGCGAAGTATGGCAGCTCCTGGAAACCGAGGATTGATGGGTGAAGCAGTTGCAGAGGTTTTTAAACCTTCAACAGAGATACTTATTGGTTCTGCTTATTTATGGAAAGAAGCTCATGATACTGAACCTAATCCATCTTGGAAAGACAAAATTGATTGGTTGCGAGGAAAGAATTTAGTTAGAAAATGGGAGACTGGTGATTTGGTAGATCCGGATGATCCAACTTTAACTCAATGTTTCAAATTTGAAGATATCAAAAAAACTTTTATTGAAATGAACCAGTATGATGCCAAATATGCTCTCCTACCTGGTTTTCCAGCAAGTCATCGGCTTTATATTCGCTATGGAGCACAAAACTTTCCGCGTGAGATTCATTTTTCGGGATCTCAACAAACTCGTGAACAAATGGATAACTTTGCTACTCAAAGAGGTGGGGCGTCATTTGCGGATTTCATGAGTACCAATTTTACCCCAACAATTGAATCAGATCGTTCAGACAAACTAGCTGAATTTTCATATTCAGCTATTTGGGATTTAGAAAATTATCGTTTAACTACTAACTTAGCTGTCTTTGAAAGATATGTGCGAAAATATACCTCTACTGATCTTAGTTTTGATGCTGGAAGAGGTATTTTTGTCCGAAGTTGGCCAGGATTTGATGGGCGTGAACATGCTGAAAATGCTCAAAATTGGGGCTTGCCAACAAGTCATAAAGAAGATCCATTAACATTTTTAAATACTTTACATGCCGTTTTAAGCATTATCCCAAGTGAACTCCACGGCGAAGAGTAAAATTGTATAGTTATACGTAGTATATACTACATATATATCATCCCTCTTGAATATCCAGCCCCAAAAGCGCAAAATCTTTAGATCAATGTCAAAGCATATCTCTCATCAAGACCAGCAGGATATTTGGGAAAAAGAGCACTCACAACCATTCTCCTTACTGCAAATGGATTCTGAAAAAGGATCGAGTGGCATAATTAAATTTCTCGACTGGTTAAAAGCTAATAAAAATGATTACAAAAACTTAAAAGCCATTGAAATTGGCTGTGGCAAAGGGAGAAATGTTATTTGGCTAGCCAAGCAGGGGATTTATTCAACAGGTATAGATTTTTCAAAAACGGCGATAGAGGAGGCTAAAAAGCGGGCTGAAAGAGTTGGACTGAAAGATAAAACCGAGTTTTATTATCATGATGCAACTACTCCATGGGATTTTCCTGACAGTTCATTTGATCTAGTAATCGATTGTTTTGCTACGACTGACATTGAAGATGCCACTGGTAGAAAGTTTGCCGCTACAGAAATGGTCAGAATCCTCAAACCAGGTGGATATCTTTTAGCTTATTTGCTCTCCCCACAGGACGAATACCATGCTCAGACTATCAAAGAGTCCCCTGCATCCGAAAAAGGGGCTTTTTTACATCCTAAAACAGGTAAATTTGAAAAAACTTTTGATCTGGATGAGATAGAGGAGATGTATAGTGGAGTTAAGCTCATCGAACACGAAAGAGTAGCCAAAATGGCCACTTTCTTTGAAAAAAAGTATAACTGCCGGCACCACTGGTGTGTTTTTCAAAAAGTTGTGTAATTATCCATTTTATATACCAAATGTATATAGTCCATCTTGATTTCCCCTTTCTAAAAGGAGAAACTCCGTATCATATTCTATGGAACAAAAAATAACTGCTTTTTATAATGGTCAAAAAATACTGATTGATTTAATTGGTTTCACAGCCGTAGTTTGTGCGTTATTTTTGCAAATTCAGGGTTTCGGTGGTTCTCCTTTAAGATTCATCCAATTTCTATTACTAGTTTTATTAAGTTTGGAAATAACATATTTTATTATTTCATTTTGGATTATTTTTTTTATCAATATAAAAGAAACTGGTATTAGCAGGTCTCTTAGCAGTGTGTTTGGAACAGTCATATTAGTTTTTCTTTTTAATTTATATAGATTTACTTATGAAACATTTACCACAGAATTTTGGAGTTATTTGAAATATTTAACTTTTCCTCTCTTACTGCTTGCATATACAATTGGTGATAAATATTTTGTTGAAAGGTCTAAAAATGAATTAAAAAGAAAACTGAAATTAATCTTTATTGATATATTACATACATACTTTGTTAATTTTGTGCTTATTTTGTCACTAGATAACCTAGCTAAATCACTATCGCTGAATTTTTATATATATTTATTTTTTACACAAAGTTTATACGTAATTTTGGGTGCTTTTCATCTTTTTGGATTTATTAGTAATAGAGAGAAGATATTTCTACAAATTCTTACATCCATCGCATTCGCAGCAGGTTTGTTCTTAAAATTGTATTAAATGTTACTTAACCTCTTCAATAGTGCCCTTCATGTAGAAGGACTGTTCGGGGGTCTTGTCGTGTTTGCCGGCGATAATCTCTTTAAAGCCTTTGATAGTATCTTTGAGTGAGACATATTTACCAGCGATACCGGTGAAAGCTTCGCCGACAAAGAATGGCTGAGTCAAAAATCGCTGGATTTTTCGGGCTCGTGAAACGGTCAGTTTGTCTTCATCAGACAGCTCTTCCATACCCAAGATAGCGATAATATCCTGCAAATCTTTGTAGCGCTGTAAGATCTTTTGCACCTCCATAGCTACATCGTAGTGATCCTGGCCAACTACGTTTGGATCCAAAGCCCGGGAAGAAGAGGCTAGTGGGTCTACAGCCGGGAAAAGAGCCTGCTCAGCCAAAGATCTTTCCAGCGCGATAGTGGAGTCCAAATGAGCAAAAGTGGCAGCTGGAGCTGGATCGGTGTAATCATCTGCTGGCACATAGACGGCTTGTACTGAAGTGATGGAGCCTTTTTGGGTGGAAGTGATTCTTTCCTGCAAAGCACCCATTTCAGTTGCCAGAGTTGGCTGGTAACCTACCGCAGATGGAATACGTCCGAGCAGTGAAGATACTTCAGAACCAGCCTGTAAAAATCGGAAGATATTGTCTACGAAAAATAGCACATCTTTGCCCTGAGCATCTCGGAACTCTTCTGCCATAGTTAAAGCAGACAAAGCGACTCGCTGTCTGGCTCCGGGGGGCTCATTCATCTGTCCAAAGACCATGGCTGTTTTGTCGATAACTTTGGAGTCTGTCATTTCATGATACAGATCGTTTCCTTCGCGGGTTCTTTCACCAACACCGGCAAATACTGAATATCCTCCGTGTTCAGCCGCGATATTTCGGATCAGCTCCTGAATCAGCACTGTTTTACCTACACCAGCACCACCAAACAGACCAACTTTACCACCTTTAATAAAAGGAGCTAGCAAATCGATAACTTTAATACCGGTTTCAAATACTTCAGCGGTGGTAGATTGTTCGGCAAATGATGGAGCCGGACGATGAATAGGGAGTCTTTTTTTGGCTTTGGCTGCAGGTTTGTTATCGACCGCATCTCCCAAGACATTAAAGATTCGACCCAATACTTCATCACCAACTGGTACTGAAATAGGAGCACCTGTGTCTACCACTTCAGTACCTCTTTGCAGACCATCAGTTGAAGACATTGCCACAGCTCGAACTGCACCTTCCCCTAAATGCTGTTGAGTTTCTAGCACCAATTTTTCTTTGCCAACTGTGGTTTCAAGTGCTGCGTAAATAGCTGGAAGTTTACCTTCCTCAAATTGAACGTCCACAACCGGACCAATAATTTGTATGATTTTACCTTTGTTCATAAATTTAGTTTTAAGTGGCAAGAGTCTAGAGTCTAGTGGATTTTGATAATCCATTCAAGACTTTTGCACATTCTTCTTGTAAGATAACAATTTCTTCATAAATTTTTTTATTAAGCATATTTCGCTCAAATGCAAAATCTATAAAAAATTCTAACTCAGTTAAAGATCCCGTAGCTATCTGATAAAAATGTCCACGGTCTTTTAAACTCTGTCTACTATATCCTTCTGCAATATTTGCGCCAATAGATAGTACAGATCTTCTCATTTGAGATGTTAAGCCATATATTTCAGATTTCGGAAAATCTGCTGTTATGTCATAAACCAAATGAGCTAATTTATTCGCTAACTGCCAAGCAATTAATGTCCTGTACCCTTGGTTATTTCTCATCCCTTATCCTTGACTCTTGATCCTTGCGACTTGACTCTATTCTAACGCTGCTTGGGCTGATGTTATTTCTAACAATTCACTGGTAATTGCAGCCTGTCGTGTCTGATTATACGCAAGAGTGAGGTCAGATACAAGCTCCTTTGCATTATCTGTCGCATTTTGCATGGCGATCATCCTAGCTGAGTGTTCAGAGGCTTTGGTTTCCATCATAGCCTGGAATATTTTGACCTGAACAAAGTGGTTTAAGATGAAATCCAGTAGTTCATCAATGGAGGGTTCAAACAGAAACTCGGAGTTGTTTTGCTGATGACTGACGACTGACGACTGACGACTTTTGTTAGCTAACTCTGGAGTAAGCGTTTGAACTAAGTTTTGAAAATCGACCGGTAAAATACGAACGATTTTGGGCTCCTGTCTGAGAGCTGAGACAAAATCCGGGTAGACAATATAAAGCTCTTTTATTTCACCGGACAAAAAGCTCTTGGTGACGAGTCTAGCAATTTGTGAAGCTGTTCTAAAGGTGACTAAGTCCGAATTTTCAAAATCTGCAGCTAGATCATAGCCAGACCTGACGCAAAACTGTCGACCTTTTTTACCAAGAGTGTAAAAAACATTATTTTTTTGATCTTTCATAAAATTGAGAGTCGCTCTAAATAAATTGGTATTCAAAGAACCACAAAGAGCTTTGTCAGTTGAAAGGAGTAACACTGCTGAATTGCCTTTTGTTTGCTCTTTGAGAAGTGGATGGTTGTTGTCTTTAAGTTTGGGTAATAGAAGAGTCATGGCTTCATTAAGTGTCAAATTGTAAGGTCGACCGGCCATAGCTTGGTTTTGGGCTTTGCGCATCTTGGTAGCAGCGACCATTTGCATCGCTTTGGTGATCTGAGCGGTATTTTTGACAGATCTGATCCGTCGTCTGAGTTCTCTGGTATTAGGCATGAGTTTATTTGAAGGACTTGGTGAAGTCTTTAAGGATTTTCTCCAATTCCTTAGTTAGTTTTTCATCCAGAACCTTTTTTTCTGCAATCTCAGAAATGACTTTTTTGTATCTGGCTTTCATGTCTTGGAGAAGTCGGACTTCAAAATCGCGAACTTTTTCAACTGGGATATTGTCCAAATAGCCATTGGTAGCAGCCCAGAAGACAACTACTTGCTCTTCCATTGGCATAGGGGAATAAGCTGGTTGTTTGAGGAGCTCGGACATTCTTTTTCCTCGTTCGAGCTGAGCTCTGGTTTGCGGATCAAGATCAGATGAAAACTGAGCAAAAGCTTGCAACGAACGATACTGAGCCAGTTCCAGCTTTAATTTACCAGCTACAGACTTCATCGCTTTGGTTTGAGCTGATCCACCGACACGAGAAACTGACAGACCGACACTAATAGCTGGTCTGACGCCGGCAAAAAAGAGATCCGGCTCTAAAAAGATCTGACCATCGGTAATGGAGATCACATTGGTGGGGATATAAGCTGAAATATCACCAGCTTGGGTTTCAATCACTGGCAAAGCTGTGAGTGAACCACCGCCATAATCTTCATTTAGTCGAGCTGATCTTTCCAAAAGTCGAGAGTGCAGGTAAAAAACGTCACCTGGGTAAGCTTCACGTCCGGAAGGGCGTCTGAGAAGCAGAGACATCTGTCTGTAGGCATTGGCGTGTTTGGATAAATCGTCATAAATAATCAAAGCATCTTGGCCTTGATCCATGAAGTATTCGCCCATTGAAGTACCAGAGTAAGGAGCCAAAAATTGCAAAGGTGCTGGATCTGAAGCAGATGCTAGGACTACAACGGTATGTTTCATTGCACCAGTTTCTTCTAGTTTAGCTACGATTTGAGCAATTTTGGAGACTTTTTGACCAATTGCCACATAAATACAGATCACATCTTTCTGATTGATGATAGTATCTACAGCAATAGTTGTTTTACCGGTATTTCTATCCCCAATGATCAGTTCTCGCTGGCCTCGTCCGACTGGAATCATGCCGTCAATTGCTTTAATACCAGTTTGGAGAGGTACAGTGACTGATTTTCGGGTAATCACACCAGGAGCAATTTTTTCAACTGGATACATTTTTTTGGTTTTAATAGGACCTTTGCCATCAAGAGGCTGACCAAGCGGGTCAACAACTCGGCCAATCAGCTCATCACCAACTGGAACTTCCAAAATTCTTCCGGTTGTGGTGACTTGCTGACCTTCTTTTACCTGGGTGTAATCACCAAAGATAACAGCACCAACATTGTATTCTTCTAAATTGAGGGCTAAACCAAAAATTCCTTTGCCAAAGTCTAGTAATTCAGAAGCCTGGACCTGTGAAAGTCCTTCAATACGGGCGATACCATCACCAACTTCAGTGACAGTACCCACGTTTTGCTTGGAAGCTTTTAGCTTCAGGTTTTTAATATCTTTTTCAATATCTTCTATAATATTTGCCATATATTTATAAATTTCTAAATCCGAATTTCTAATTTCTAAATAAATCCAAATACCTAAACTTTTAAAATTTTAATTGTTTAGATTTTAGAAATTAGTTATCAGAATTTTGACAGCTATTGGATCTTTAGCTTTTCTAGAGATCTCCTTAGAGAGCTGTCATATACTTCATCGCCAATTTTAAACTTAAACCCAGCCAAAAGGGAAGAGTCTAAATGAAATTTCAAATTTCTAACTTCTAATTTCGAATTAGAATTGTATGAATTTTTAATCTTGGTTAAAGTTTCTTTAGGTAGTTCAGTAGCTGCAAAAATAGTCATAGTGTGTTGGCTGATAAAATTTTTCAGCCCTTTTTGGTATTTTTTGAGACTATAGACAGCATCTTCGAGAGAGAAAGATTTAAAGTTTTTTGTAAATTGGGCTACTTTGGTCTGGTCAATAGCTCCATTTTTGATAGAAGCCTGGACGGCCTGAGTGATGATTTTGTCTAATTTTTTATTTTTTTTCATAAGATTTAGTTTCAAGTGACTAGAGTCAAGAGTCTAGGGTGACTAAAAAAATCCTTGTCACTTGACTCTGGCGACTTGCCACTTATTTAACTGCTTTTTCAATAATATCGATCTGATCTTTTTTCGATACTACTTTACCAGTGACTTGTTCGAGTGTATTGATAACTAATTGAGTGAGTTCAGAACGCATCTCTTGTTGCATTTTTTGTCTTTCCATTTGAATAGACTCTTGACCCTTTTTTAAAATATCCTGCATTTCCAGAGTTGCCTGAGCTTTGGCATCAGCCATCATGTGCTGAGTGGCTTTGGATGTTTCTTCAATCATATCGCGAGATTCTTTAGATGCTTTATCAATTCTTTTTTGGTATTCTTCCTCAGTTTTTGCAAGTTTTAGTTCGATTTCTTCAGCGTTTTTGAGACTTTCCTCAATAGTGTCACGTCTTTTGTCTAATACTTTAATGATTGGGCCATAAAGAAACTTTTTGAGCAAGAAAAGTAAGATCGCAAAATTGACGATCTGTGCTAGAAGTAGAATGGGCTGAATCCCAAAATCACTAATAAATTTATCCACGTTAAATTTTTGAAACTAAGCCATCCTGGATTTCAGATTTACATCTGGAGCCGCTACTACTCACCAGAATGACCATTTTTGTGTAGCGAATTACATGGTGAAAGCGATAACTAAAGCGTAAATCGCAATAGCTTCTGCAAAAGCCATGCCCAAAAGCATCGCTGGCAGAACTTTAGACTGCGCATCAGGATTGCGTCCGATGGCGTCCATAGCTTTCATACCAATTAAACCGATTGCCAAAGCTGGTGCAATACCACCAATAGCAATAGTAAATGAAGCATTAAGTTCCATTTATTAACTCCTTTCTTTATAAATTCGAAATTCGAATCTCGAAATTCGAAACAAATTCAAAATATAAAATTAAAAGTTTTAAATTTAATTTTTTTGATTTCGAATTTATTTCGTGCTTCGAAATTAGTGCTTCGTGCTTATTTACTAGTGTGCTTCGTGTTTTTCAGACAGTAAAGCCATAAATACTAGTGTTAGCATCATAAACACAGCTGCCTGAACAAATGCAACAATTAATTCCAGAAAATAAAACGGTAGAGGAGCAATAAAGGCCAGTAATCCTGAGATGGTGGCTAATACTACCTCTCCGGCGAATATGTTACCAAAAAGTCTGAAAGAAAGCGAGACTACCTTTGTAACTTCGGAAACTAGCTCTAAAACTCCCACAAAAAGCATTATTGGATTGAGAGAAAACCATTTTTTGAGATAGCCACCAACACCAAGGTATTTAACTGCGTAGTAGTGTGTGAGTCCAGCTGATACTAAAGCTAGACCTAAAGTCATATTTAGATCTGATCCCATAGAACGCAGAAGTGGAATCCAGACGGTATGACCTTCTTCAACTCGGTTGAATCCAATGGTGGCAAATCCTGGAAAAAGCCCTAATAAATTGGCTGTAAAAATGAATAGAAAGAAAGTCAGTGCAATAGGAAAGAAAACTTTGGCCTTATCGGCTGCTAAATCTTTGGCTAAGGTATAAACAGCATCAATCACTATTTCAAACATCCCTTGAAGCCGGGAAACAGGGACTAAGGCTGTTTTTCTGGTGGCAGCAATACTTAAAGCGATCAAAATAGCCATTACGATCCATGATACAAGTAAAGTGTTTGTAACTGGCAAAGGTCCAAGATATCCCAATGTTTCAGGAGCTAAAACGATATGTGAAGAGCCTCCTTCACCATGGCCTCCTTCGACAGCATGTTCGGTAGTTCCTGTCGGATGACCTTCAGTAGAAGCTGCATGTTGATTGTTTTCAATAGTATGTTCTTCTTGAATTATTTGTTCTGAGAGATCACTGGGTACATTGTGATCAATATTTGTTTTTGTAGCATGGACGTCCATAACGCGGTAATTGTAGTAAAAATGAGTCTGAGGCGCAATAGATCCGTAAATGAAGACAACTGAGATTGACTTTGGACCTATAATAATATATACTGGCTCTTCTATCTTGACGTGGTACAAAATATTGTATAAAGTCTGTCGTTCTATACAATTTTCAAAATATGGCAAATTCAAACAAACAATTATCAATGAATCAATCCTTACTTAAAGTAAAAACTTTTTTTTCCAGAATTGGTTATTTGGGTAAGAAAAGTGTTCAAAGAATTTCAAAATTTATTTCCAGGCGTCCATTTGTTAGTTTTCTTTTATCACTTATCATTTTATTAGCTTTGATTGTGTTAGGAAGTACTGTTTTTAAAGCCAAACCTACAGAGCAACCAAAACAGGCGACTGTTAAATCTGTTCAAACTTTCAAAATAGGTTCTTCACCAAAAATCTCTACACAGGCTCAGGTTGAAAAAAGTGGAGTGATTAAAGTAGTAGCCCAGATGCCTGGTATTGTTTCATATATCAATGTAATTGAAGGAGATGTTGTCAGCAAAGGTCAAAATCTGATCGGTTTAGCCTCAAATTACCAAGGTGGAAACGCTTTGTCAGTGGCCAGACAAATTGCTCAGACACAAAATAATCTTTCCAATCAAACATATGATACTCAGAAAGATCTAATCTCAAAACAAAGAGAAGTTGCTGAAAGAACCGATGCTAATGCTGATCAGCTTCGTGATATTGCCAACAGGTCTTTAGAAGAATCTCGGTCTTTGCTGGATTTAAATGAGTCTTTGTTAGCTTCTCTGGATGCACAGATTTCGCAATCAACTGGTTCCGCTCAGGCTAGTTTAAATGGTCAAAAAGCTCAATTTTTAGGTGCTATCAATCAGTTGAAACAGGGAATTCGTCAAGCTGAATATCAATCAGCTTCTGATCGACCACCAGCTCAATTGTCTGATTTGGGAAGGGAAATTACTTTAAAAAATCTAGATATCCAAGAAAAATCTTTAGAGGCAAATAGACAAATCTCCAATCTGTCTCTCTTAGCGTCGCAAATTACTGAAGCTCAAATGTATCCGGCGGCTCCTTTTGCCGCTACTATTGAGCGAATTCATGTTCGAGTAGGAGAATCGGTAAATCCTGGAACCGTCTTAGCTACTTTAAATCAAACCACTGATGATATTGTTTTAAATGCCTTGGTGCCTGCATCAACAGCTAAAAATATTTCGAAATTTGAAAAATCCACTATTCATATTGGTGAAAAGACTTTGGATTTGGCTCCATACTATGTTTCCTCTGAAGCCACAAACGGCCAAATGTATTCAGTGTTATATGTATTGGGTGATGAATATAAAGAGCTTTTTACTGATAAATCATTTGTTCAAATTGATATTCCAGTTGGTGCTCCAGATACAAACTCAGTGGTGCCATTTATCCCACTTGATGCTATTTTTCAGACTCAGGATGAGTCCGTGATTTATATTGTTAGTGAAGGTAAAGCTAAATCTAGAAAAATCCAGTTGGGACAAGTACAGGGTCGTTTTGTAGCAGTAACCGATGGGATCGGAGCCAATGATGAAGTGATTTTATCTCGAACTGTGGTTGAAGGAGATCAAGTACAAGTAAAACCTTAAGTATAAATTCGAAATTAGAATCACGAAATCCGAAAAATTAGAAATAATAAATCAAGACAAAAGGTTTTTAATTTTGAATTTAGATATTGTTTCGAATTTAGAAGTTAGGATTTCGAATTTTTTAAACATATGGATACTGCATCAACGTATTTAAGCAAACTCAAATTTGATCCAAGGTTGCTAGCTGGGTGGGTTGCCAGTTATCTAACCAACCTCCGATTTTTGGTATTAATCGTCTTGGGTGTTATTGCTTTTGGTACCCAGGCCTACTTTGCTCTACCGCGAACCCTCAATCCAGAAATTAAGATACCGATTGTTATTATTTCCACTGTATTACCGGGAGCAAATCCAGCTGATATTGAATCACTGATCACTGTACCGGTAGAGGATGCAGTGAGAGGTGTAGATGGAGTAAAGACGGTAACTTCAACATCTCGTGAATCTGCATCTGTAGTTCAAATCGAATTTGAATCTGGATATGATGCTGATAAAGCTAAATCAGATGTGCAGTCGGCAGTGGATGCAGTTGGCGACTTACCAGAAGATGCTTTGGATCCAAATGTTCAAAAACTTGATTTTGAAAATCAACCTATTTGGACGTTTTCTTTGGCAGGAGCTAAAGATCGGGGAAGTCTGATCCGATTTTCTCGAGATTTGCAGAAAGAGCTGGAAGATCTAGCCAGTATTGATAATGTTGAGATCACCGGACTTGATGAACAAGAGGTTCAGATCGTAGTTAAGCCCACGGCAATTACAACTTATGGAGTCAACCCACAGGTTTTAATGGGAGCAATTAAAAGCTCGATTAGTTCATATCCTGCAGGAAATGTAAAAACTGATAACTCTATATTTTCTTTGACTATTGATCCTGCGGTCAGTTCGATTGATCAGCTGCGTGAAACCAAAGTTAATTTAGATGGCCAAGTTGTGTCATTGGTAGAAATTGCTGAGATTAGGGAGATCTCAAAACCAGACCAAACAGAGTCTTTCTTGCTGCATGATCATGAAGTAAGTTCGGCAGTGACCTTTTCCGTGTATCGAGTTTCAGGGGTTAATTTTGATGTAGCCAATAAAGAGGCTGAAGAAAAAGTAAAGGAAAAATTGGCGCACAGTGGTAATGGTTTTCAGGTTTTTACTATCGTAAATACTGCTGAACAGGTGGACGAATCTTTTGATCATCTGCAGCGTGATATCACAATTGTGATCACACTAGTATTTATTGTTCTTTTGCTTTTCCTAGGTATCAGGCAGGCATTTGTTTCAATGTTATCTATTCCACTGACCTTTTTAATCACCTTTGTTGTCATGCAGTTTACTGGGATTGCTTTGTCATTTTTGGCTACTTTTTCACTTCTTTTGTCGCTAGGACTTTTGGTAGATGATGCAATCGTGGTGATTTCAGCTATGACAGCTTATTACCGTTCAGGTAAATTTACCCCTTTGCAAACCGGATTGTTGGTATGGAAAGATTTTTGGGTAGCTATTTTAACTACCACGATTACGACCGTTTGGGCATTTATTCCGTTGCTTCTTTCAACCGGAATCATTGGTGAGTTTATTAAACCAATCCCTATTATCGTATCGGCGACCCTGATTGCTTCAATTTTTGTGGCTTTATTTATTATTTTGCCTTTAATGATCTTCCTGTTGAAGCCGCAAATACCTTTTCGAGTCGTAGTACTAACTCGAGTATTGTTGTTGCTGGGCATAGTTGCCGGTTTTTACTTCCTGATTCCCAAAGGAACTTTGCTAGTACCACAGCTGATTGTGTTGGTGGCATTTGTTTTGATTGTGTATCTGGTACGGGATGCTTTACTTGGAGCACTCACCAAAGGTTTTCTACGCTCACCTGGTGCTAAAGCTCGACTTAGTCAGGTGATGGACAATGGATTAATTAGTTTCCATGGGATCGAACGTTCCTACAACAAACTTATTCATCGGATCCTGGTCTCTAAAAAAGCCAGAAGAAACACCATAATTATGGTGGTTATCTTTTCACTATTTTCATATGCTTTGGTTCCACTCGGTCTAGTAAAGTCAGAATTTTTCCCAGGCTCAGATGAAAATACCATTTACGTATCAGTAGAGCTGCCTTCTGGAACAAATATTCAGACTGCAAAACAAGAGGCTCTGGGATTGTTGGAGCGGTTTAAATCTACTCCGGCCATGGAAACCGTTACGTTGGAGCTTGGGAGAGGTTATGGAGCTGATTTCGGTGGGCCGTCTGGGTCAGGAGCAAACAGTTTCCTTTATTCAGTGGCTTTATATGAAGAGCGTGATCAGACTTCCGCCGAGATAGCCCAACATTTGCGCAATAACTTTGCAGATTATACTAAAGGTACTCTTTCTGTTCAGGAGATTTCAGGAGGTCCACCAGCTGGTGCAGATTTACAGATCAAGCTATTTGGACCGGATCTGAAGACACTGGATCAATACGCCAACAGTATTCAGGATTATTTGTCACAGCAAGCTGGTGTAAATAATATCAATAAATCCATTAAACCAGGCACGAGTAAGCTGACTTTTGTACCAGATCGAGCTAAGCTGGCTGAAAATAATATCACGGTTGATCAGCTTGGTTTTTGGCTACGATTGTATGCCTCTGGTTTTGAGGCAGATGAGCTAAAGTTTTCTGGTGACCAAGATCTGACTGAAGATGTCACTATCCGTTTGGGATCTGGAACCCAAACTGTGGAAGATATCACAACACTTGTTATTCCAACCCAAACCGGTGGAACAGTGCATCTTTCAGCTTTGGGTAAACTGGAGCTTGCTACCAATCCAACGTTGATTACTCGAGAAGATGGTAAAAGAACGATCTCTGTTTCAGCTGGTGTTCAAGAAGGATATGTGCTAGCTGATATTAACACCAAACTAGAAGAGTATGCGAACTCACTCAATTTACCGACTGGATATGGTTGGGCTACCGGTGGGGTGAATGAAGAAAATCAGGAATCCGTAAACTCGATACTACGAGCGATGATTTTGTCATTTTTACTGATTATTATCACGATGGTGCTGCAGTTTAAATCTTTTAGACGGGCATTGATAGTCATGCTTGTTATCCCACTTTCTATATCTGGTGTATTTATTATCTTTGCAATGGCTCAGATTCCGCTGTCATTCCCAGCTTTGATCGGTATTTTAGCTTTATTCGGAATAGTGGTGAAAAATTCGATCTTGGTGGTTGATAAGATTTTGATCAATCAGGAATCTGGTATGGAGTTTTCAGAGTCGGTTGCTGATGCAGCAGCCTCCCGACTTGAGCCAATTGCTTTAACTTCAGTCTGTACCATTGCTGGACTGATTCCAATAACTATCTCGGATCCTCTGTGGAGAGGTTTGGGAGGAGCGATCATCGCGGGTTTAACTTTCTCTGGAACTATAATGTTGTTTTTCATCCCCGTGGTTTATTATTTGATCTTTGCTCCCAAAGCACCCGCTCGCAAATGAATTACTTACTAAATATAACTATTATAATTTTTATTGTCGTTATAAATTTTATATTTCCTCATCCTACTTTCGCTGTCAGCTGTCCTTCGGAGCAAAAGTTTAACTTTGCGAGTGGGGAGTGTGAAAAGATAAACATACCGGAGAATGGTGTTTTAAACTCTCAAAAAACAGATTGGCTCTGTCAGGTAGGGTATAAAAAAATTGCTTCTCAAAATCTATGTCAAAAAGTAGTGATTCCAGAGCATGCTAAACTTAATTATTCAGGTGATGATTTTGTTTGTGAACGGGGCTATATCCGAGAAAATGATCAGTGTAACGAATTAAGATTGCCAGAAAATGCGGTGCTTGAAGCGACTGGTAATGATTGGACGTGTATAGCTACTTATCAGAGAATTGAAGACAAATGTGTCAAAGTTGAACTGCCTAAGGATGCTAAATTTTTTGACCAGGGTTTTGACTGGTACTGTAACAATCAATTTAGAAAAGAGGGGAGTGAATGTAAAAAGTTTGAAATCCCTGCTAATGCTCATTTGACGTATTTAGGTAATGATTGGCAATGTAATAAAGGTTTTGTGAAAAATCGTGAAAAAAATAGCTGTGAATCAATCTTTGTACCGCATTATGGTCAAGTCACCGCAGAAGGATTTGAGTGTGATCCCGGATACGATAAACAAAGTGATCGATGCGTCAAAGTAGAAGTAGTTGAGCATGGCACATTTTATGAACATGGGAGCCAGTTTTACTGTGAATCAGGCTATAAACGAAATGAAGAGCTTAGAAAGTGTGTGAAGGTCGTAGTCCCTGAAAATGCGAGACTTGATAATTCATCGATTGATGGCTGGAGTTGTATTAGTAGTTATATCAGAAAAGGTGATAAATGTGAGAAGTTTACGACTGAGCATATAGTCTGGCAAGGAAGCTCTTGGACTTGTAAATTAGGATATATCAAAGATTTTGGTTCTCAAGTTTGCCGGAAAGTAAGTTTACCAGACAATGCGCATTTAGAGATGAACACAGATGGTTGGAGTTGTAATATCGGATATACCAAAAACTATCGTGAGAACCGCTGCGATATAGAATAGAACAGGCGAGGGTTTGAAATATTATTTATAACCAAGCTCTTTTTTAAGTAATTTTAAAGTTTCTTCTTTTGCTTCTTTAACGGTCATTCCCTGAGATTCAGCTGCTGCTTTGAAAGTTTCTTCGGTTATGGATTTACCTTTAGGGTCTTTACCGGCCGAGCCAAGTCCCATATCGTCTTCTGGCATATGGCATCCGCAGTTGTAACACATGAGTGAAGTATAGAGTATCTAGTAGCTGGTATCTAGTAGCTAGTATTTTGTGGGATTTGGTAGGGGGAAGGGGGCCTGCTATTGACTTGTTTTAGAGGGCCGAACTATAGTTGAATAAGGAGGTGATGAGTAATGAAAATGCTGCATATGGTTGCCTTCCTTTTAACTGCAGTTGGTGCTATCAACTGGGGTCTGACTGCTTTGGGCTACAATTTAGTAAATATGTTGCTGGGTGGAATGCCTGGTTTGGAGAGTATTGTATATCTTTTAGTTGGCGCTTCAGGTGTGTATGTACTGATGACTCATAAATCTGAATGTAAAATCTGCGCTAAAAAATAGCTGAAAAATTCAGCAGAAATTATTTAAAATCCCGCCTGATACGGCGGGATTTTTTTGGTAGAATACCTCTGATGTGGAATCAGTTAAAGAGCGAACTAAAAAATAGCAATATATATATCTATTCTGTAGCAATAACAGCAGCAATTTTGTCTGTTTTTGGTTTGGTCGTGTTTCTAGCTTCTATGGGATCTGATACACCTCAGGGTTTACCCAGTCCCACTCCTACTGATTATGCTTCTGTTTTAGGAGCGCAATCAAAAAATTCTCAAACCCAGCAACCAGGAATCATATCTGAACAGGCGGCTGCTATAGGGCCGGATAAACCACAGAGTATACCTACTCAGTCACCTTCTCCAACAGCTAAGATATCTCCAAGCCCTGTAGTGTCACCATCATTGTCACCCAGTCCTTTACCTTCACCTAGTCCCAGCCCAAGCCCCAGTCCAAGTAATTCGCCTTCAAATACCGATACTAGTGGCCCGGTTTTGTCAGAGATAAAATCGGTAAACATTGGAAATAATAAGGTCACTATTGAATGGAAGACCAATGAAGACTCAGATAGTAAAGTCGAGTACGGGAAAGATACTTCCTATAGTTCCAATAAAGATAGCAGTGACAAAAAAAGTTCTCATTCACTGGAAATTACTGATTTAGAGCCAAATACAACTTATCATTTCAGGGTCACATCTAAAGATAATGCCAATAACTCCACAACTTCAGGAGATAATACCTTTACTACTTTGCCTTAAAGCTTGTCTTTTTACAGCCTAGAACGTAAGATATCCCTATGACGAATGAAGAAAAAATTGATCTGATCACCAGAAATTTGGAGGAAACTTTAACTAAAGAAGAACTTAGTGCTTTGGTTGATTCTGGTAAAGAGCTGAGACACTATATTGGGTATGAAGTATCAGGTAAACTCCACATTGGCCAGGGGTTGTATACCCTGATGAAAATTAAAGATCTGCAGGATGCCGGTGTCCATACTATCGTTTTTATTGCTGATTGGCATGCCTGGCTCAATAAAAAACTTGATGGAAAGCTGGAAACTGCTACCTGGATTGGGAAAAATTACCTGATCGAAGCGTTTAAAGCCGGAGCTTTATGTGTTGGAGCAAATCCAGATAAAATTAAATTTATTTTAGGTAGTGAACTCTATGACAAAATGGGATCAGATTATTGGGCCACAGTAGTTAGAGTAGCCAAAGCAACGACCTTGTCTCGAATGATTCGATCTACTACGATAATGGGACGAAAAGAGTCAGAAGTGACAGATTCAGCGATGTTGATATACCCTTCGATGCAATCGGCCGATATATTTATGATGGATATTGATTTAGCTCATGCAGGAACAGATCAGCGTAATGTTCATATTGTCGCCAGGGAAGCAGCAAATGAGCTTGGATATAAAAAGCCAGTAGGGCTGCATGCGCATTTGTTACAAGGTCTGTTAGCACCTGTTTTGACTAAAAATCCGGATACTGGCAAAGAAGAGATGGATATGGAGGCCGCGAAAATGAGTAAATCCAAGCCAGATAGTGCTATTTTTATCCATGATGATCCTGCTGAGATTAAACGTAAAATTAATGCAGCCTATGCGCCAGAGGGTGTAGTTGAATTTAATCCAATTCTAGACTGGGTGAAACATTTAATTTTTTACAGTCCAACTTCATTTGTAATTAATCGTCCGGAAAAATGGGGAGGTAATTTAGAATACACCGACTATGAAGCACTGGAAAAAGATTATGCTTCTAAAATGCTTCATCCTCAGGATCTGAAAATGGCTGTTGCCGAGTGGTTGATCAATAAATTGGAACCGGCCAGAAAGTATTTTGAACAACCCGATAGAAAAGCGGCGCTAGAAAAATTGGAAAGTCTGATTAGGAAGTAGTATTGTGTCTTCGGGCTATTTCGTAAACTGTGTACCCGGCTAAAGCTCCACCTAGAACGGATAATCCCAAACCAGTCGGTTCGAATCTTGAAAGAAATTCTAAGTTATCAGGAAATAATTGACCTATCAAAAGCTTGTTGAAAGTATTCAAAACTTTTGTTGTTTCATATGCAGCTCCTGCACCTATAATTGCAGATGTCGCTCGAAGATAAAAAAGTCTATGTGTTTCTGACCATGAAGGAATCAGTGGTTTTCGTTGTTTGCGTGGGATCCAATGATGTTCTGAAGTTCTATCGCCTGCAAACATGCTCACACTCTAGCTTTTTTTTATCTAAAAATCAATGTAGAATATATATGTGGATAAATTAATGACCAAGTATCGGCCAATATTTATAGTTTTGTCAGTCATTGGAGTGATCGCAATTCTGATGTTCTCAATGCTACCGCTTTTTGGTGTTTATTAAACTTATTTTTTTTCTCATAGTATAATCGCTCCATGCAGCTTGATACTTATTTATCTTCCATCAGTGGTATTGGCTATACTTTTGCCAAAAGATTGGAAAATTTAGGCCTTTTATCGGTCAAGGATCTGATTTATCACTTTCCTTTTCGTTACGATGATTTTTCCAATGTGACAAACAGCTTAGAAGCTCAGGTAGGAGAAAAAGTCACCCTACAGGGTGAGATTTGGTCGATTCGCAATATTTACACCAAAACCCGCAAGATTCTGACAATGGCTGTTTTTAATGATGGGACAGTACCAATTCAGTTGACATGGTTTAATTCTCAGTTTTTGATTAAATCGATTAAGGTGGGGGATAGACTGCAGATTTCAGGAAAGCTTAGTAAATATAAAAATAAGTTGTCGATCATTGCTCCGGTTTGGGAAAAACTGGATGTTTTAAGTCAGCAGTCGTCAGTCGTCAGTCATCAGCTTGAGAAGGAGAGTTTACATACCGGTAGATTGGTGGCGGTCTATCCGGAAACTGAAGGATTGTCTTCCAAATGGCTTCGGACGAAGATCAATCTCTTTTTGCCTCAAGTGATCGAGGAAATTCAGGATCCATTGTCAGACGATATCCGGGGAGAGATGCTGAGCTTGAAAGAGGCCATTAAAACAATTCATCAGCCAGAAACTTTAAAAATGGCTCAAAAAGCCCGCGATAGACTTGGTTTTGATGAGCACTTCTATATTCAGCTAGCTACTGCAAAAACCCGCCTGGAATGGCAAAAAAAGCCTCTGACCAGCCCTTTTAAAGTAGATAAAGCTCAGATTGCCGATTTTATCGCTAATTTACCTTTTAGTTTAACTAATGCTCAGTTACGGGTGATTTCTGAAATAGGTGAAGATTTAAGTCGAGAACAACCTATGAACCGTCTGGTTCAGGGAGAGGTGGGTTCTGGTAAAACTGTGGTGGCAGCTGTGATAGCGTATATTGCACATCTGAATGGTTTTCGCTCGATGTACATGGCCCCAACAGAAATTTTGGCTTTTCAGCACCAGGCCAATTTACAGCGTTTGCTAGAGCCTTATGGTATTTATGTCGGGTTGTATACAGGGTCGAAGAAGTTTACTAAGAAGAAGGGGGGAAAGATATCAGAAGTATCAAAAGTATCAAATGATAGGAATCCCGAGGTGATCGTTGGTACTCATGCTTTGTTGTCTGATAAATTGTCAACTGAAAATGTCGGGCTGATTATAGTTGATGAACAGCAGCGATTTGGGGTTGAGCAACGTAGTGTACTACGTAATAAAGCCAAAGTGCCGCATTTTTTAACCATGACAGCTACTCCTATTCCGAGAACTGTGGCTTTGACACTCTATGGGGATTTAGACTTGTCGATTATAGATGAATTGCCAAAAGGTCGTCAGGAGATTAAAACTCATGTGATTCCGAAGAAAAAACGTGATGATGCCTATGCTTTTTTACATAAACAGGTCAAAGCTGGTGATCAGGTCTATATTATTACTCCACTGATTGAGGTCTCTGAAACGCTGGCCTCTGCAAAAGCAGCTATTCATGAATTTGAACGGCTGCAAAAAGAGATTTTTCCTGATTTACGGATGGGGTTATTGCATGGCCGGCTAAAACCAAAAGAAAAAGATCAGGTGCTGCAGGATTTTAAAAATCATTTACTTGATATTTTGGTTTCAACTACTGTGATTGAGGTGGGCGTGGATGTGCCAAATGCCACTATTATGCTGATTGAAAATGCTGAACGATTTGGTTTAGCTCAACTTCATCAGTTGCGAGGTCGGGTGGGCAGGGGAGTCAAGCAATCATATTGTTTCTTATTTTCTGGGGTGGAAGAAAATGATGTATACAACCGTTTAAAAAACCTGGAAACGATTAGTGATGGGCTTAAATTGGCTGAATTAGACTTAAAAATTCGCGGGAGTGGTCAGATTTTTGGCAAAGAGCAGTCCGGACGAGTTGATCTGAAAATTGCCTCATTTGCTGATTTAGAGTTGATCGAAAAAACTCGCGGAGCTGCCAGAAAATTGCTTCAGGAAGATCCAGAACTAAAAAATCACCCACTGATAGCACAGGAATTGGCTAAAATTGCTGCTCAGGCAGCACCCGACTAGAGAATTATAAAGTATAAAAGATAAAGTATAAGACTTTTTTCTCGTTTTATAATTTTTACTTTATAAGCGAAGCTTGAAAATTGCTTTGCAATTTATAATTTATCGTTTCAAACTAGAGGCTAGCATATTTAGCTTCAGGTGTGATAAAATACTCTCACTATGCCTCATGAACCAAAGCGCCGACATTCCAAAGCGGCAAAAAGAACACGACGAGCATCAATAATTTTAAACGCCATGCCACTTGAAGTGTGCAAAAATTGTAATGCTAAAACTCTAGCTCACATGGCCTGCCGCTCATGTGGTTTTTATGCTGGCAAAAAAGCCACTGATGTCACTACTGTTACCCGAGCTTAAACTAGTTATTTTTCCGTAAATTAGTTAATATACCTCTATGAAAACATCAAAAGATCCTAGACACATTGAGCGAGCTAAAACTATGCAGGAGCTTTTTTCTGTGGAGTTTGGCAAAGCTAATACCTCTGAACGGGAATTCTCAGCCGCTTCTCAGGCAGTTATTGAGAAGATAGAGGCGATTGACGCTTTGATTACTGAAGCCGCTCCAAGCTGGCCAGTAGACAAGATCAATAAAGTTGATTTAGCAGTTTTACGCCTAGGGATTTATGAGCTTTTTTATTCCAGAAAAGCTCCCACTAAAGTGGTGGTAGATGAAGCCGTTGAGCTGGCTAAAGAGTATGGATCTGAATCATCTGGCAGTTTTGTCAATGGAGTTTTGGGTAAACTGATTGATACTCATCCATCGGAAGTAGTCTGAGCAAATTTCAGGGTTGACAGCAGACTACCAATCAACTAATTTAAAATCACTGTCCAATCATAATGGATAGATATAGAAAGGATTTCACATGCAAAAACAAGTTATTGCTGAATTTGCTAAACATTTGGGTGTCACCCCACAAGACATCGATCTTAGTGCTTCATTGGCAGAAGATCTAGGTATTGGCCCGGTTGAAATGGCTGATCTGATCAACTATATGTCAGAAAAGTTTCAAGTCACGTTTCATCGAGCTGATATAGAAGGCCTTAGAACTGTAAATGATTTGGTAGTGGCTATTGAAGATCTGAGTCTTGAATAAACCCGAGTCTTTCAACCAAATACATTTCTCTGCCTAATTACCATGAATAAGATAGATTTAATACAAAAGATTGATTCAAATCCATTATTTTTGACGGCGTTTACTCACCGTTCTTTTTTAAACGAATCTCCTGAAGTCAAAGAGTCCAATGAGAGGTTGGAATTTCTAGGTGATTCAGTTTTATCTTTAATTGTTGCAACCGAACTTTTTCATCTTCGTCCCCATGATGCAGAAGGTGATCTGACTAATTTACGTTCATATATTGTAAAAACGACTTCACTTGCCAAAGCTGCTCAGATACTGGGATTAGGCGAGCATTTGCGGCTTTCAAAAGGAGAGGAGATGGGTGGAGGACGTGAGAATACTCAGCTTTTAGCCAATACATTTGAAGCATTTCTTGGGGCAATATTTTTAGTTGAAGGATTGGAAAAAGCCAAAGAGTTTGTTTTCGATTCACTGTTGCCTTTATTTGAAGAGGAGCTAAAGAGTGGGCCACCAAAAGATGCAAAATCCTCACTACAGGAGTTGGCTCAAACCAAAACCAAGCAATCACCAAAATACAAGATTTTGGCGACTGTAGGACCGGATCACGCCAAAGAATTTAAAGTAGGAGTTTTTTTGCAAGGTGAACAGATCGGAGAAGGGGAAGGTTCTTCCAAACAAATTGCTGAAGAAGCTGCTGCATCAGATGCTCTCAAGACATTAAACCCATAATTTTTTAGATTAATCTTAGCGGTTGACTAGTTAGCCTCAAATTAGGTATACTTACGAGGATAGAAATTTCTAAGTGCTCTAATTGACCTAATTTCTAATAATTAGGATTTTTTTTATTTAGACATTAGAAATTTGAAATTAGAAATTAGAAATTAACCAATATGGCAGTAAAAGTCCGATTAATGCGAATAGGTGCTAAAGGAAGACCGTTCTACCGAGTGGTAGCTGTTGATGAGCGAAAAAAACGAACAGGTAGTTACCTTGAGCTTTTGGGTACCTATAATCCATTAACTACTCCCAAAGAGATCAATTTACAACAAGATCGAATCGATGCCTGGGTTAAAAACGGTGCTCAGCTTTCCACTGGTTTTTTAAGAATAATTGGTAAAGCTCCACAAAGATTGCCTCGAAAGCCAAAGAAAGATCGCGGTGAATCGAGTGCTGCGGCTGCTGCAGCAGCACCTGTAGCTGAAGAGAAAGCTCCTGAAGCAGTTGATGAATCTCCAGTAGAAACAGTTACTTCAGAGGCTGAAGCATCAGCTCCTGAAGTACAGGAGACACCAGTAGAAGCTTCAAATGACGATACAACTGAAAAATCAGCTGAGGAAAAACCAGAATAAGTATATGAAAGATCTTGTCGAATATATCGTTAAACAACTTGTCACTCAACCTGATGCTGTATCTATTGAGGAAGGTCAAGATGAAGGTGGAATGGTTTTGCATTTGACTGTTGCCCCTGAGGATATGGGTATTGTGATTGGTAAAAGTGGTCAGACAATCAAATCAATTCGTAAAATACTGGCAGTTAGGGCAATGAATGAGGGAGCGCGAGTGTATCTGCATTTAGTCGATAATGGTATCCAGGGTGAATCTGAAGCTTAAACGAGCCGATGAAAATTACTTTTTTAACTCTTTTTCCGGAAATTTTTACCCCAATTTTGTCATCATCTATTTTAGGCAGGGCCCAAAGTAAAGGATTGGTCGAATACGACATTGTGAATATTCGTGATTTTGGTATTGGCAACCATCTAGTAGTCGACGATACCCCCTATGGTGGTGGGGTTGGAATGGTTCTCAAACCAGAAGTCCTCTCCCAAGCGGTAAAGTCGGTCAAAACTGCTAAATCTCGGGTTATACTCACATCAGCCTCGGGGAAAACATATACCCAGAAAAAAGCTAGAGCATTCGTTCAGATGGATCATCTGATTGTTGTCTGTGGTCATTATGAAGGAGTAGATCAGCGTTTTATAGATCATTATATTGACGAGGAGGTATCTATTGGTGACTATGTTTTGACGGGCGGAGAGCTTCCGGCGATGGTAATAGCAGATTCGATAACCCGGTTGATACCAGGTGTGTTGGAAAAAGTTGAAGCTACTCAAAATGAAAGTTATGAAAATGGCTTACTTGAACATCCACATTACACCCGCCCTGCTGAATTTGAAGGAGTAACAGTTCCGGCTGTATTAACCTCTGGTGATCACAAAAAAATTGCCGAGTGGCGGGAGCAAACTTCTCTGGAAAAAACGAAAAAAAATCGTCCTGACCTGATTAATTAAATGGATCATCTTTGCCTGTCGGGCTATCTAGGATAGGGGGGGTAGTTTGAGATGAAGATATACTTTGGGTGTTTTGTTTGATTTTATCAAGTAAAGTTTGATCATCAGAAGAAAGTAGAGTTATGGCTTGTGAATCATCTGTTTTGATTGAGGTATCCAGAGGAGCATAGAAAACCAAAACATCAATAGTCGTTTGGGAAACCCCGTCTGAACCATAGTTCAAACTTAGACTGGTAATTTTGATCAATCTTGAAGATCGATCCGCGAAATTTATCAACTCTTTAATTTGGTTTGCAGATCCGGTTACATCAATACTTACAATAAAATTTTCAACTCCATTTATTGGTGTTCCACTATTACCTATTGAAAAATTTGTTAGAGTAAGACCGGATAGAGATATCACTTGTAAAATACTATTAATTGCGGAGGGGATTTCTTTCTCGTTTGGCAGGATCGTTAGAACGTTGTTTAAATCTGTTTTATATTGGGTTGTGTCAACTTTATTGAGTGTTGTAATTTTAGATTGATATGCAGTTTTTTGCTGTTTTAGTTCTTCAACCAGCTGATTATTTTTAATGAGTTTAAACGTCTGAGGAATAGTTACTAATACAAGAATTAACACGCTTATAATTATAGTTATGGCTGGGATGATAAAAAGACTGTATTTAGCATAGAGAGGATTGCGACGTATAATAACCTGATACTGTCTAAAAGTTTTTAATACCTGATCCATTTATTTATTCCCTCCTTCTACCTTGACTGACACCTCTAAATCAAAGTTAAGTTGCGGGGAATTGCCTCTGTTTAGATTGGAAATAACTGTTTTTGTAATCTTACCCTCATTGATTTTTGGATCGGTTAAATTGTCAAAAAAATGCTGCAGTGATGCTGCGTTGGCGGCGATGCCTTGAAGAGTTACTGTGTTGGGCTGTTCAGCAACAAAATTTTGAAGTGTTACATTTTCTGGCAAGAGTGATGAGACTAAAAGAAATGAATCCGTCTGTGGATATTTATGTTTGATAACTTGAGATATGCTGGCCAATCTTTTTTTTAATATCACTACAGATGCTTCTTTTTCTTTCAAGGATGAGAGTGTGTTTTCAAGCCTTGAAATATCTGTTTCTTCCTTACCAACCTGACTATTTTGGATTACCGACAGTATGACCAATATACCTGTCACTACTATAAGTATAACCACAGTTATTGAGCTGATTAAATTTACGAGCTTTTTTTTATAAAGCAGTTTTTTGTTTTCTTTTAAATCTATTGGTAATAAATTAATGGAGATACGATCCATAAGTGGTTTATTTAGACATCTTTAAGGGCTAAACCTACGGCAACAGAGTAAAAAGGTGCTTCGGCTGTTAGTTTCTGTTTTAAAGTTGGATCAACTTCGACTGCTCCCCAAGGGTCAGCTTCAGCGACTTCGAGACCTAAGAAACTGGCAAAATACCTAACTAGACCAGGCATTCTAGCACCACCTCCAGTTAAAACGACGCGTTTAATAGGTCTCTGTTTGTTTTGCATCTCATGAGCCAGTATTACTCTTTTAGCCTCCGTAACGATCACATCAATAACCGGTTTTAAAGTTCTAAATAATTTACCTTCTAATTGATCTTCCAGGACACCATATACTTTTTTATATTCTTCAGCCTGAACACCTTCAAAATTAAAATTTTGAGCAATTAATCGTGTCAGAGTATTACCACCTGTGGCTATAGATCTGGTAAGTAGAATTAACCCTTCTGATATGACAGCATAGTCAGTATTTGATGCGCCAAGTTGAATAATCAGGGTAGTAGGTGAAAAAGTATTAAAAGTTACCAGAGATCTAGCTGTAGCTAGAACTTCAGTTTCAATTGCAACTACCCTTAAGTTGGCACTTTGCAACACCTTTAAGTACTTATCAATCAGATTTTTTGGAGCTGCAACTACAAAAACTACAGTACGACTGTTTGGTTCCTTTTTTGGTGAACGAAAGATGACTTGATAATACAAATTGACATCTTTCATAGGCATAGGGACAAACTCTTCTGCAGCATAACGGATCGCTTGAGCTAGTTCATCATCAGACAAATATGGTAAATCGTAAATCACTCGGGTGAATATCTTAGATTCGGGTAAAGCGACTGCTACATCACGAGTTGGAGGATTGACCTCCTCATATAATTTTTTTAAAGCTGTTGCTACTGCTTCTAAGTCAAGTTCTGCTTCCGATGCTATGCCTGGAATGGGTGAGGGGATATGGCCAAGGGATATTAAACGAGCATTTTCCTGGTTTTTTGAGAGCACAGCCAGCTTTATAGATGAGACACCAATATCAATACCAACACGGTTTTGGGCAGCCATAATTCGGTTAAAATCAGATGAGAGCAGATACTTACTCTGATTTGATCAGTTTTATTGTAGAACAGATTGAATATTTATACTAGATCTACTGAATTATTTACTTTGGTAGGTTCCTTTAACAACACTAAATGATCCAGAAGGCCCAGATGAAAAAAATGGATTTGCAACACCTGTTTCGTAGGTTAGAATAGCCCCACCGTCCATCACAACTTTATATGCCGATGCTTCTCTTAAATTACTTCCGCCTGATAAATAGATTGCTCCATAGGGGGCATATAAAATAGAAGAACTGTTTCCACCATTTATGCTAATCGCATAAGGACTAACCAGGTTATTGTTAGTTGAAATTACCATCATATAAGATCCCGTACTTCCTGAGCCTTTTAATGTACTTCCTCCGGCAAGTGATGTAACCCCATCTACTACAATGATCCCTGAACTAGAACCATAACTTGTTTTAAGTTTGACACTGGCTCCACCACCTAATGTAAGATTTCCGGTAATCCAAACAGGAGTGTCGATTTGTATACTACAACCGCCACCAACTGTGACGTTGCCGACATATTTTTTCTTTTCTAATGTAGTGGTGCATGGCCATTGTATATTTAGATCACCTGTTTGGACTACATCATCGGCAAATGATTTCCATTCAGCGATATTGGCTTCTGAAACAGGTAGTGGTAAAGCTGGCAGATCAGGTGATCCCGGATGACAGTGAGTATTATTTGAACAGTTTTGTCCAGAAACTCTAATACTTGATTCAGTTTGATAATAAGCATCCAGTCCTATTTGAAGGGCAGATGGATTGTCACCAGTTAAGGTATTGGCATATGCGTTTCCGTTAATAGTTGAGGATCCTATACCAGCAATTTTGTTGATCTTGCCACCCATAAATGTTTTAAAGAGCAAATCTCCAGAGACAGGGTTCCAAACTGGATTTCCATTTGCCTGCCAGTTGGGAGACCAACTGGCTGAACCAGTGGTATATCCGCTTAAAGAGTCAATTTGCCAGCTCCAGTAATTTGTTGCATCAGATGATGTATCAATGACAATCCAATATACATTATTGGCTGTTAAAGTCGACGAGGCTGAAGGCAGAAGTCCAATCTCAACAAATCCATACTGTGAACTAGCTAAGTTTGCATTCAATGTACCTGAGGTTCGTACATCATTTTTGTTGGGTTTACCATTATTATCACCTAATATGCGAACGGTGACATTGGGTGGAGAGCCAAACTTTTTGACATTTACCGCCACTTTATTGATAGCCGCAGTTGTAGATGGCCGGAAACTTTGGGCTAAATCTAAAATTGTATTTCCTGAAACTGTTTTACCAAATAAATAATCAAGACAATTTGGCGGGGTACAGGTGGATAATTGGTCAGCAGTCGGTTGAGTTCCTCCTGCCACATAAGCATCTCCGGTAATTATTGATCCACCAGAGATATTAATATCGTTATTTGAATAAACAGAACCGTTAATACGGGACCCGCCACTCATACTAAAGCCGCCATCCCCAACTTGCACCCCATAGGCAAATGCCATACCATCACCTCTTTCCACCCGGACAGAAACTGTTCGTTTTGATTTATAATTTTGGACAGACGGGACGTATCCAGTTGATTCAACCTGAAAAGTGTTGGCATCGATCGGAGTGATTTTTACGATATATGAACCATTTCCAAGCTGAGTTTCAGTTTCGCCATTATACTGACCAGCTGTTTTATTGAGTGTTGCCACGGCTTTATCTATTCCGGCTTCAGCAATTGAGGAAGCATCAAGTGAATCCAAACTATAGCGACTGTTTTGTTTTGAGGTGAAAGATCCGGAAATCATCACCAAAACACCTACAATTACCACTGTAAGTACAACTAGAGCAAAGATGATAGTTTGTCCATTTTCAGATAGGCTGATTTTCATATATTTTTTAAATTTATTCGCCCGCTAATGGAGCTTTCTTTGATACCGTTACCGGATTTTTCGGCCACTTTAATAACAAAATCTATTTTTGAAGCGGTTTGAGGGGTAGTTACCACCGCACTATCGTTGAGATATACAAATTGCAGAAAGGTCATTTGGTTTAGTAAAGTCATATCTTCACTTTTTCTGCTACTTAAAAGATCAGGAATAATCAGCTTTTTTAAATAGGCGCTGTTTACCGGATCTTGCATCAGTATAAATGTGTCAAATTTACTTTCAATAACATTACCTGAGGAATCAATAGCAGGAAGTTTACCAATTAATACTTTGTCACTGGTGGTGTAGGTAGTAGATCCGTCGATGTAATTAGCTGATATTTGAGAAGCATATTGGACAGTTTGATCTATTTGATTGCTAGCACTATTGAGTGAAAGATTTTGATTTACTTTGGTGGTTTGATCACTAAAAATAGAGCTCCCCTGAACTAAAATTGTTACTAAAATTGTACCAATGATTGCAGAACACGCCATAACTATCAAAATCTCAATTAAAGTAAATCCTTTTTGTAGTTTTCGAGTCATCGAATACCCCCTTTAGAGACTAAAGTAGTAATACTAAAACTCTGAGATTTATCGTTTTCAACCCAATCTACCTGGATTGTTACTTTTTTGATTGGTTCACTATGAATGCAAATATCTGTTGGACAGTCTTCAATAGTGGTAGCTGCATTTGCTTGAGGCAATTGAGTAAGTCGGGTGTCAGTAAAAGTGTTTGTCCCATTTGCTAAATTATCATAACCCTGGGTACGAATATCTTCTATCCTTTTTGATACTATTTGGCGCGCAATATTTTCACGACTGCTATTTTGAAGCAGATTAAATACTGGAGTCAGATTGGTTAAGGTAACTAAAACCATCCCAGCCACTAAAATGACTAATAAAAGCTCAATTAAAGAAAACCCTCTATTGTAGTTGAAGCCAATTATTTTTTTCATTTCACAATGTCATTGACAGAAAAAATAGCAAAATCGAGCCAGGGGGGGAGCATATCTTTAATTCGAAAAACTTGTAAAGTTTTAATACTTTGACCTGCTTTGCCCGTTGAGGTATATAGCTCAACTTGAGGCGGCAGTGAAGCACCACTAGCTGGGGCCAGTGCTATTTTGTGATTTACATTACCATAAAGTAAACGAACTCTTACCAATTGTGGTACACAATTTGATAAATCACAGTTTAAAATTGTGACATTGACCCGACAGAGAAATTCGCTAGAGTTTTTCAAAATTGTTGCTACTGTTTGTCCTCCACATGTAAGAGGTGTCGAGGGGGATGTGGTGGTAACAAATTTATTTGTAACTGCTCGAGATGCAAGAGCGTCATAGAAATTTTTTTGAGTTTCATAAGTGACTGCTGATCCATTGGTCGTTTGTTTTACCGTAGTAACCTCAATCGCTGGGGTAATGTTTTGAGATCCGGCTCCAGCTGCATCATCATAAGCTTTTATAGAAGTAGGATTTCCGAAGTAGATAGCATAAGTATTGCGGTTATAGTTATTGGCTGGAGTAGTAGCATCTACTAGCCAAAACTGAGCAATTGACTCTCTGCCTACGGGTGGATATTCAATAGCAATCTGACTTCCAGCGACTGGTAGTAATCCTGAATTAACGATAGTGGCTGAAGATGAATTACCTGATAGGTTGAATGTTTGAGAAGCAATGGGGGATGCTCCTGGATTAGTGGTTCCTCTTTGTAAAGCTTGTTCCAGACCAGCTTCTGCTGCTGAATATGCTCTGGTTGATTGTTCAGTTTCAGTAGATGATGACAAATCAGTTGTTGAACGTTGGGTAATAGCCAAAACAACTGAAAGTACAACTAGCATAACTAGTAATAAGACCACAATTATTTGTCCTGACTGGTTGTTTTTCATCTTACCTGTATGGTTGTTTGAAATGGAATCGAATTATTTGCTCCGCCTAATGAGTCTTCAAAATTTGCCGGATTGGTAGTTGAAGGACCAAGGTCAAACTGAACTTTAACTGTATCTTTAAATCCGGCATTTTTAACCACAGTAAATCCATTGCCCGAAACATTTTTAAGTGATATTCCCGATTTTGAATTAAAATCAATCAAAGCTGTTTGAGTTCCTTGATTATTGAGAGCGAACACATTGAGATCACAAAGTTTATCAGGGCTGGCGGGTAGAAATTGAAAGGTAAAGGTATCTTTATAAATGGCCCCATTTGTATTATTTGCTTCTGGAACCATCGTAAACCGGATATATATCCCTTGGTTTTTAGTTAAAACAGTTATTAAATTGGATGTACCAGATATTGGACAGACGACAGTATCACTTTCCCTGATGTCTTTTTCCATTATAGCAAGTGCGGCTTGACCATTTTGTTTAACATTACCTATTAGTTCAGTTTTACTGTTACCTTGAAAAGATCTGGTCACAATAGTTGATATGGCAACCCCAATGATGGTCAGTATTGTGACTGTTACAAGAACTTCTATTAGTGAAAAACCGGTACTTTTTTTCATCATATTTTGGTTAAGACTGTAGACACTTTTGATTCATGAGTTCCGGAGGAATCGGTCCAAGAAACAACTACATCGATATTTTTAATATTGGTTGAGGCTGTTCCAGACAAGTCGTTGGCATTATTCACCAGAACATACCTTTTAAATGTCACTCCGCCAACTGGTATATTTTCAACAGTAGTTGAACTAGCAGTGTATTTGATCCACAAAGATGAGGTGATTGTACTATTACAGGTCCCAGAAGTTTGTTCAATGGTGTATCTGCAAGCTGTGGGACAAGCAGCACTCCAGAGTCCATTTGGAGCTACTGCGTTAGCGCTCGCTGACCATCCACAAACTGTATAATTGTTATCTCTAATGGTTCGCATTTTTTCAATTCCTTCCTGAGCTAGTTTGGTGGCCTGAACCTGATTGCGGGAAAACTGACTGTTTTGTAAGCCTTTTACCGTTAGGATTGTAACCCCAGTGATGATAATCAGGATAAGTGCAATTGAGATAATAAGTTCAATTAAGGTTTGGCCAGCTTCTTTCATGTTTTAATTTTGACTGATAGTCCCGGACGTATTAATAGAAATTGTTGAAATTTGAGAAGTGTTATTTTTATTTTGTAGTTGCATACTAAATGTACCTGCAATAAAAGTACTACTTCCATTGCAAGCATAGCTAAATCCATTTTTATCAAACTTCATTTCAATAGAGGTAACAGGAGATGCACAACTTGAACTTTGCAAAGTTAAATTACTAAGTGGATTGGTGTTAATACTTTCAGTTGTAGTCACCCCTGCTGATGTGATACATGAACCTTTTTGATTGAATGAAGTGGGAATATTGGATGTAATACTGATTACGACAGACCAACCCGTCGATGGTTTAGCAGTAGTACAGTAAGTCCCCGAACTAAACATATTTTTAGAACTTTCAATAGAACTTTTTAAATTGCTTAACTCATTTCGGTACTGTTGATCACTATTAAACTTTCTTAAATTTGGAAAAAAAGTTATTCCGATCAGACTGATGATAACAATAGCAATAAGGATCTCAATTAGTGTTAATCCTAACTGAGTGTTTAACTTTGTAGAAAAGGGTAAAAACCATTTGGACATTAGTTAAACGGTACCATAAAGTGAAGCTAAAGTGAACTAGGGGTTAGCCTGGTAATTGTAGGTTGAACCAAAACCATTCGTTGAATCAGTACAGGCGCTATTTTGACTGGAAGATTGAGGGGTATTTCCTTCCATATCTGCACAAAGTATATAGTAGTGGCACTGATTGGTATTGGTTGTTCCATTGCATTGTGAAGCTGTGTTGGTAGTAGTACCATCTAATTTAGGTTTGTATTTATAAGTCACACCCGAAGGATCAACTGGAATTGTTTGTAAATATGTTTTGGACACTGTGCATGCGGGATTTGTAGGAGCTCCCGTACAGTTGGTGAGTGATGTCCATGAAGTTATGTCTGTACTAGTCGTAGTACCTGCATTGTTTGGAAAATAATTTTGATCTGCATAAAATTGTTGAAGTGCCGACTTTAAAGAAAGTAGATCTGCTTGCCTTTGGCCGTCTCGACCACTTTTTCTGACACTACTGGCTGAAGTAATAATTACACCAAAAGTAATTGCCACAATTGCGATTGTGATCATGATCTCTATCAGAGTAAATCCACCTGTTTTCTTCATGGTTGTAATTTCATTATAAAAAGTTTTCTTTCAAGGGGTCAATGAGTGGATTAAAAGAGTCGAAAATTTAAGTACCAATTGATTATTTGATCTCCCCATAAAATTGTTACGACTGAGGCAAGAGATAAAAAAGGACCAAATGGGATTGTTTGGCCAAATTTTTTGACTCGAGAAAGAATTAAAACGATACCGAATACAGAACCCAGTAAGAAGGCCAGCATTATGGCAGCAACTGAATTTGGAAAACCAAGAATTAAACCTATGAATATTCCCAGTTTCATATCTCCACCTCCCATACCTCGACCTTTGGTTACTAAAATTAAAATAAGAAAAAATAACCCAACCCCGATACCTGATGCAAATGTCCAGCCGACTGTTTCAATTAAACTCATCACATGCCGATAAAAATAATCTGAATGAGGGGGAAGTAGATACTGGCCAAGTTGGCTGTTTTTTAGCGACAAATAAAACACCCCAGTTTTAAACGCGGTGCTAGTAATTAGGTAAACGGCCGCAATTATAATTGCCGGGTATGTGATTCGGTCAGGTATTAGTCCGCTTTTGATATCTGTTATAAATACAATTGAAAAGATATATATGGCAAAAAGTTTGAACAAAATATCTAATACAATAATTAACTGGGCTTCCCACTGCAAAGATGAAAAGCCAAGTGGCAGGTAGGTAAATAAAATAAAGGCCGTTAAAAGACCAATAATTATTTCAACTAGTGTAGACTCAGGACTAATTCTTTCTTTACATGAATGGCATTTACCGCGTAAAAACAAAAATGAAATTACAGGTATTAGTGTGTACCATGGCAAGGTTTTTTTGCAGTGGTCACAAAATGACCGGCCTAAAAAAGATTGTTTTGTGAATGAACGGTTTGCAATGCAGTCAATAAAGCTGCCAATTACTAGTCCGAAAACAAGGCCAAAAATTATACGTTCCATTTTGTAGTGCCTTAATATAGACACAAAGTCAGGTATGGAGTCAAGCAGAAAGTTATTTAAGAAAATGAGGTCGTGAGCTTGTAAATTGGTAATATGACTGAGAGGACGATAAATCCAACTCCCACACCCAAAACAACTAAAACAATTGGTTCGATTAAGACTGTTAGATTTTTAAGCATATTATCGACCTCAGATTCAAAATAGTCAGCTAACTTAAAAGCTACTTTATCAATTTTTCCAGTTTCTTCACCGACTTTAAACATTTGAGAAATAATTTTAGGAAAAACTCCTACCGCATCCAGCTGAGCGGAAAAAGTTAAACCTCTTTCTACTCCTGAATATGTATCCTCTAGCGCTTTTTTGTAAACTCTGTTTGAGGTAATATCCTTGATTGTCTGTAAAGCTTCTAAAATAGGTACACCGGCTGAAGATAGTTGTCCAAAAGTGCGAGTAAAGTTGGTCAGAACAGTGCCTCTGATAATTTTACCCACCACTGGGACTTTAAGTAAAAAGGCATCAAATATATATTTTCCTTCTGGATTTGATAATAATCTGTTTAATCCAAATGCGATTGCAATTACCATCAAGACCATAACCCACCAAAAGCTAAGGGCGAAATCAGAGATTCCAATGAGTATTTTAGTTGGTAGGGGTAAATCAATATTTGACTGTGAATACAATGAGGTTAGACGAGGTATTACGAAAAATACCATAATGGCCATAACAGCACCCATCATTAAAAAAATAATCAGTGGATATATCATTGCACCACGAACTTTGCTACGAAATTCTCGTTCTTTCTCCATATTATCGGCCATTTGAACTAAAACTACATCTAGGTTTCCAGCTTGTTCGGCGGATTTGATCAAATTTCCGTACAAAGGAGGAAAAATATCTGGATGTTTTTTTATCGCCGATGTCAAATCGAGACCATTTTTTATGTCACGTGATATCTCTTCAAGTGCAGTTTTTAATTTTTTATTTGATTGTTGCTCTACTAATATATCCATTGCCTCAGACAAAACCAATCCAGATTCAATCATGGTGGCTAGTTGTCTTGTAGCAACCACCACATCTTCGAAAGCAACTTTATTGAAGTATTTCTCAAAAAATTTTAGATTTGTTTCTTTTTTTTCTTTAATTGAGGTGACAATTAGCCCTTTTTTGCTGAGAATGCGAGCAACTCCTGAAGAGTCAGTGGTTTCGATAGT
Organism: uncultured Gammaproteobacteria bacterium; assembly: GCA_964636275.1. Lineage (GTDB taxonomy): Bacteria > Patescibacteriota > Microgenomatia > Daviesbacterales > UBA10151 > CAZWRN01. The sequence goes on along the minus strand of CAZWRN010000003.1, from coordinate 19,465 downwards.
TCCTTTGTGATCAACCCCACCAAGATCTCTCGCGTTATATATAAAAAGAGGCATATTAGTTTCCTATACGTAATAATTTATTGAGGACTTCTGGATGTGCTGCATAATTAACAGCCATTTCGGTGGTAACCTTTCCTTCTCTAACCAAAGTTGCGAGACATGATTCCAAACTTATCATTCCACCTTCTGCTGAAGTCTGAATTAAATTGTCCAGCATGTATGTTTTATCTTCTCTAATTTGAGCTTTAACTGCTGAGTTGGAGAATAATATTTCGTAAGCTAAAGCTCTTCCAGGCTCAATGGTGGGAATTAATCTTTGAGAAATAATTGCTTCCAGCACAGATCCCAGTTGCAATCTAATTTGTGATTGTTGGAGTGGTGGAAAAACATCAATAATACGATCAATTGACTGAGAAGCAGAATTGGTATGTAAAGTGGCAAAAACCAAATGTCCTGTTTCAGCAATGGTTAAGGCTGCCTGAATAGTCTCTAAATCTCGCATCTCGCCAATTAGTACCACATCCGGGTCCTCCCTAAGAGCAGCTTTTAATGCGTTCCCCCACGATTTAGTGTCGATATTGAGCTCTCTTTGGGAGATTAGAGACTTACCTTGAGGGTATACATATTCAATTGGATCTTCAACGGTCACAATATGGGCTGCTCTGTTTAAGTTAATCGTATTTGTAAAAGAGGCGAGCGTGGTTGATTTTCCATGTCCGGTAGGCCCTGTGACCAGCACTAAACCCTGTTTGATTTCGGTCAGTTTGCCAACTACAGCCGGAAGTCCAGTTTCTTCGAGTGAACGAATCTTTCGAGGAATTAGACGAAAAGCTACAGCCCAACTGTTTCTTTGACGATAAATATTGACTCTGAATCGGGCTTTATCTTCATAATCTAAACCCATATCAAGCTCCCAAGTATCAATCATGATTTGCTTTTGGGTAGGTGTCAGAAGGGGGAAAAACAACTCTTCGATAGATTTATTGGTTAATTTTTCAGTTGATTGAACAGGTATCAACTCTCCATTTATTCGAAGTGTTGGTTGATTACCCACAATCAAATGCAAATCTGAAGCATTTCTTTCAATTGTAAGCTGTAATAACTGATAGATAGTTGTCAACATTTTTATTATTTTTTTCAATAGATGGAGCAAGTAGATTAAACTTGCTGTCACCTAGTCTTGGGCTACACGAAGTACCTCTTCGATAGATGTGAGGCCATCTAAGACTTTCAAATACCCGTCTTGTTTCATAGTGATCATCCCTTCAGCAACCGCCTGTTTTTCTATTTCTGCTGCAGATGCTCGCTCCAATATTAGGCGCATGATTTTTTCTGAAACTGGTAAAACTTCAAAAATACCGACCCGACCCTGATAGCCTAAATTGCCGCATTCATTACAGCCTTTTCCTTTATATAGTTGAAAGCTTTTTTTGGTTAATAATGGTCCTAAGACGTATTGAATACTCTGTATTATCTCAGGAAGTGGATTATAAGGATATTTACAGTGATCACAAATTTTTCTTAAAATTCGTTGCCCCTGGATAGCATTAACCGATGACGCGATTAAGAAAGGTTCAATCCCCATATCTAAAAGACGCGGTAACGCACCGGCTGCAGTATTGGTATGGAGGGTAGAAAAAACCTGGTGTCCAGTTAAAGCAGCCTGGACAGCTAGATCGGCTGTTTCAGCATCCCGAATCTCACCTACCAATATTACGTTGGGGTCTTGGCGCAAGAATGATCGCAAAGCGGAGGCAAAAGTCAGCCCAATTGAAGGATTAACCTGTACTTGGTTGGCCCCCATGATGTGATACTCAACAGGATCTTCTACTGTCAGAATGTTGACTTTAGTAGTGGAGAGGCGTGAAAGAACGGAATACAATGTTGTAGTTTTACCTGATCCAGTTGGTCCGCAGATTAAAATAATACCGTGTGTCCTGGTTAATTGCGTTTCGAGTGTTTTAAGTGCAGTTGCCCTTAATCCTAGATCCTGTAACGTTGGTGGTGTATCGGCTTTTGGTAAAAGTCGCATCACAACTTTTTCGCCAAAAACAGTTGGTAAGGAGGATACCCGAAGATCAAAACTGGTGTTACGAGCAGTGAAACTAAATCTTCCATCCTGAGGTAAACGACGTTCATCTATTTTCAAATTTGACATGATTTTGATTCGCGATATCACCGCATCATGAACTTTTTTGGGTAGCAGAATTTTTTCATGCAGTATGCCGTCTATTCGATATCGGACACGGGTTTGATTTTCCTCTGGTTCAATATGAATATCCGAAGCTTTTGATTTAACGGCATATTCTAAAAGCTGAGTTACAATATTTGCCACAGGCGCTTCACGAATCACCTCAGTTTGGTCTAAATCTGAAGCTTTTTTCTCATCTGTTGTTTGGATAGATACCTCTTTAAGAGCTGATTCGACATCGGTTGTGAGGTTTTGTGAGTACTGATTGTAAATTGATTTTTGGATATCATCTTCTAAGGCATAGAAGCGTTTGACTCGATGATTAGTTTTTTTCTCCAAAAATTGAGTTACCTGTAAATCCAGTGGATCGGCCATAGCAACTGATAAGACATCACCTTCAGATTTAAAAGGGATAAGTTTGTATCTGCGGGCAACCTGTTCCGGGATCAAATTGAGCACCTCCGGTGATATACCTGCACTATCCATACCCTCTAGTTCGATGTAAGGAATACCCATGATTTGAGCTTTGGCTTGGGCTATTTGCTGTGGAGAGGCGAGTGCCCGATCGTGCAAAATTTTCTCCTGAGGAATATTGGAGTTGATACTTTCCAGCTTGATCTGAGATAGTTGATCCTTGCTCAGTATCCCTTGATTGGTCAGTATGTCAGCGACCGATAATTGTGATTCATCCATAAGGCAGAAACCCGAAGAACGGGTCTTAATACATTATGGAAGGGGGCTTTATATCTGTCAATGTGTGTAGTATAAGTTGTTTATACCACAATGCCTCTTCCGATCATTTTTATCAGCCCAGATTTAAATCAAACAAACCAGGCTATTTCTCAGGAACTGACTTTATACGGACTAAATATTAATCACCCGGATGTTTTGGTATTTTCAGATAAAATAGGGGTTGAACAGATTAAAAAAATTGGCAGCCATTTGCTTTGGAAAAGCACTGGTAGTACTAAGAAGGTGATTATATTTCAATCAGTTGAATCAATCTCATTGGATGCTCAAAATGGTTTGTTGAAAATTCTTGAAGAACCAGTTGGTGATTGTTTGATATTACTTGGTATTGCTACTGATACCTTACTATTACCAACAGTACTGTCTCGTTGTGAGATACGTTATTTGTCTGATAATAATATAAAAATTGATACATCTGGTGTCTTTGATTTACTTTCTCTTTCAATCGAAGATCGATTGGATAAAATTGAGAAAAAAGAGGATCGTAAAGGTATTGTTGAGTCCCTAGCAAGCTATTATTATGATCAACTGCCGAAGCATCCGGAGTTGATGCCTGATTTACAACAAGTACTTACATGTTTGAAATGGATAAATCAAAATGTTTCGGCTAAAGCTGTAAGCGATTTTTTAATGGTAAGTCTTACTGTAGCTAAAAAATAGAGGTGATTGTCTTGTTGTAATGGGATAATCTACCATAAAGATGTTGCATAATCTTTTTCAGTCTGTTACACTCCACTCACTTGATTTTTTAGACTTTTTACTGTTAACTAATCACTTACCACTTAACTTATGGCAGATTCACCAAAAGCATCAAATTACGGCGCCAATCAGATTCAGGTATTAGAAGGGCTTGAACCAGTCCGCAAGCGACCAGGAATGTACATCGGCTCAACAGATAGCCGCGGGTTGCACCATTTAATTAAAGAGGTTTACGACAATTCAATTGATGAAGCATTGGGTGGACATGCTAAAAATGTCTGGGTGGTACTTCATAAAGGTAATTACATCACAGTTGCTGACGATGGACGAGGTATTCCCGTCGAAAAACACCCTAAAACAGGTAAATCAACGCTGGAAGTGGTACTGACTATTTTGCATGCTGGCGGTAAATTTGGTTCAGATGGCTATAAGGTCTCTTCCGGGTTACATGGGGTGGGAGTTTCAGCTGTAAACGCACTCTCTGATTATTTGCGCTGTGAAGTCAGACGTGACAATAAACTATATGCTCAGGAATTTAGCCGGGGTGTACCTAAGCATGATGTTGAGGTAGTTTCAAAAAATGTTGAGTTGCCATATGAAACAACTTTTAACTGGCAAGTCAAAACCGGGACTAAAACAACTTTTTTAGCCGATAAAACTATATTTTCTACAATTGAACCAGATTTCGAAAAAGTTCAAAAATCTTTACGGCAGGTAGCCTATCTGGTCGCAGGTATCTCTTTTCATATTTATGATGAAAGAAGTGATCAAGAAAAACACTATTATTTCCAGTCTGGAATTGCCGCCTTAATTAAACATCTTAACCGTAATAAAGCATTAGTTCATCAAACTCCCATTTACCTGCATAAGTCAATTAATGAGATTGAAACAGAGGTGGCTATCCAATATAACGATGGATTTAATGAAAATATTGAAAGTTTTGCCAATGTGGTACCGACCTCAGAGGGTGGAACCCACGTCACTGGCTTTAGAACTGCTCTAACGCGTGTCATCAATGACTATGCTCGTAAAATAGAGGCATTGAAAGAGAAAGATGAGAATTTTACTGGTGAAGATTTGAAGGAGGGTCTGACTGCGGTAATTTCAGTCAAAATGGACTCAGACCGGATACAATTTGAATCTCAGACCAAAGAAAAGCTGGGAAGTGCAGAGGTACAGTCTGTAGTCAACCAGATCACCCGTGAAGGAATGGAGACTTTTTTTGAGGAAAATCCCTCGGAAGCTCGTCGGATTATTGAAAAAATTATGTTAGCTGCCAGAGCCAGAGCTGCAGCACGGGCTGCTAAAGATGCGGTGATCAGAAAAGGGGCATTGGAAGGGATGACTTTGCCAGGTAAGTTAGCCGACTGCCAGGAAAAAGATCCAGCCAAATCAGAAATATATATTGTTGAAGGAGATAGTGCTGGAGGTAGTGCGAAACAAGGTCGTGACCGAAAGTCACAAGCTATTTTACCCTTAAAAGGGAAAATTTTAAATACTGAGAGAGCTCGACTGGATAAAATCTTGGAATTTGCGGAAATTAAAGCATTGGTGATCGCTTTGGGAACCGGTATTGGTGATATTGTTCAGTACGACAAAGTTCGCTATCATCGAATCATTTTAATGACGGATGCTGATGTGGATGGAGCTCACATACGAACTTTGCTACTAACCTTTATATATCGCTATTTGCCTGACCTGATCACGCGTGGTTATGTCTATATCGCTCAACCTCCTTTGTATAAAATTCAGAAAGGCCGTGAGGCTCATTATGCTTATTCGGATCGGGAAAGAGATGAGATATTGAAAAAGATGAAAGTCCCTTTTGAGAAGAAGGAAACTGATGATGTTGTTTTACCAACTCTAGGTACCGATAGTGAGGAGGTCACACCAGCAACCGATGTAGCTCCAAAAAGAGGAGCAAATGTCATCATTCAGCGTTACAAAGGTCTAGGCGAAATGAATCCGGAACAGCTATGGGAGACCACTATGAATCCGGAAAATCGAGTTTTATTACAAGTGACGATTGATGATGCTGAAGCTGCTGATCAGGTCTTTACCATGTTGATGGGAGATGAAGTCCCGCCTCGAAAGCGATTTATTCAAACTCACGCCAAACAAGCGATTTTGGATGTTTGATCTACTACTTTCCCCAAATTATCTATTGTTATTTTAAGCCTAAAAAAGAGTATAATCTGATTTATGCAAAAGATTGCAGCAGTAATAATGGCTGGTGGAAAAGGAACCAGAATGAAATCTGAGAAACCTAAAGTCCTCCACGAGATTGGTGGAGAACCGATGATTTTTCATACTATTCGTAATATTCAGGCTTTAGGGATATCAGACATTTTTACTGTTGTTTCATATAAATCCCAAGAGGTTGTGGATGCTATCGCACCGATCTTTAATGTAAATTTTGCCCAGCAACTTGAACCATTGGGCACAGGCGATGCTGTCAGAAGTGCTATTCAGAAAATGACAAACAACTACCAAACGATATTGGTGGTGGGAGGCGATGATTCAGCTTTTTATTCACCTTCAACACTTCGTGAGTTGATATCTTCGCATGAAGATTCCAAATCAGTCATTACAATGATGACTCTGGTTGATCCTGAGAAAGAGCGGATGGGCAAAGTTTTTCGAAAGGCAAATGGAGAGTTTGACCAGCTTTTAGAATACTCGGATTATTCTCAGCTCAATCTGACTAGTTCAGAGGTCAATTGCGGAGTCTATTTATTTGATTACAGCTGGTTGAAAGAACATATTGATAAGATTGAAAAAAATTCAACCAAAGGGGAGTATTATCTGACAGAGCTGATGAATATGGCTAAAGATCAGGGGAAAAAGATTAATATTTATCTGCTGCAAAATAAATCAGAATGGTTTGGGGTGAATACACCAGAAGAATTAGCCGAAGCGAATAGGCTATATAAAGAGATTAGTAAATAGAGATTAGAGAATAAAAAAATTTAAACTAATCACTAATCACTAATTTCTATTTACTATATGAATCATCTACATTTTATCGGTATCGAAGGAAGCGGAGCCTCAGCTGTGGCAGCTTTGGCTAAAGAACAAGGTTTTATAGTAACAGGTTGTGACCGACATCTGACAGGGGAATACTCATCATTATTTACACCCGAATCTATTTTTGTAGAACACTCGATGGGGCATTTGAAAGGGGTAGATATGGTGATAGTTTCCCCGGCTATCGAAATCGCTGATCCTCACAATGCTGAGCTGCAGGCTGCTAAAGAGCTCAAGCTGCCGATTATGACCTGGCAGCAGTTTTTAGGAACTTATTTAGCCAAAGACAAATATGTGATTGCTATCTGTGGGACACATGGTAAATCTACGACTACGGCGATGGTGGCGAAAATTTTAGCAGATGCCCAGCTGGATCCAACTGTAGTTATTGGCGCTAAAATCAAAGAATGGGGGACCAACTACCGGATAGGGAAGTCCAAATTTCTGATAGTGGAAGCAGATGAATACAACAACAATTTTATGTCATATCAGCCCAATCTGACTATTGTCACCAACATTGATATAGATCATTTAGAGTTTTTTAAAGATATGGAGCATATTGAGCAGTCTTTTGAAGACTTTTTAGTAAAAACCAAAGAGGTGGTGGTAGCCTACATGATTGATATTCATGTAGCTGAAGTGGTGAAATGGGCGATGAAAAAATCCTCAATTGAGGTAATGGATTTTAATAAGATTGATGTCGACTTTGATCTGAAGGTGCCAGGGGAGTTTAATATCGCCAATGCCAAAGCCGCTTTTCAGGCAGGGTTGTTGCTCGAAATTGAGCCATCACAAATGATAGAGAGCCTTAATTCCTTTACTGGGATTGGTCGGCGGTTTGAAAAAATTGGTGAAAAAGACGGACAGGTGTATTATTCCGATTTTGCACATCATCCACGAGAGGTCTTTGTGACATTGGAAGCGGCGAGAGAGAAACATCCGAATAAAAAAATTGGACTTATTTTTCAACCTCATCTTTACTCTCGAACCAAGCTGCTGTTTGATGATTTTGTCGATGTTTTACAGCGAGCCCCGATAGATCAGATCATTATTACCGATATTTTTGCTTCGCGCGAAAACGATCCAGGAACCATCAGTTCACGAATGTTAGTGGAGGCAATTGGTATGGGAACAGTTACTTATGTATCAGATGTTGAAGAAGCCTTGAGACAGATGAAATCAGATAAATCGGATGAGATCGGATTGGATCAGATGGATGTTGTCATTTGCATGGGAGCGGGAGATATTGATGCTATCGCCAGAAATTATTTGAAACAATGACTAAGATCACATTTGTAACAGGTAATAAAAATAAAGCCGACTTGATGTCTAAGTACCTGGGGGTTGAAATTGAGCATATTAAGCTTGATTTGACAGAAATCCAGTCACTGGATGTAGAGGATGTTGTTACCCATAAAGTAAAAGAAGCATATTCTCAATTAAAAAAACCAGTAGTCGTGGAGGATACTTTTGTAGTGTATCATGCCTTAGGAAAACTACCAGGACCGTTTATCAAATTTTTCCTTCATGAATTAGGAACAGAAGGTATTTGTAAGTTAGTAAATAATTATCCCGATAAATCTGCTACAGCAAGCGTTAATTTTGGGTATTATGATGGTAAAGAAGTTAAAATATTTTCGGGTGTAATGAAAGGGATTATTGCTCCCAAGCCAAAAGGGGATCGTGGTTTCGGTTGGGATCCGACATTTATTCCTGATGGTTATGATAAAACTCGTGGCGAAATGACTGAAGATGAATATACATTAACGTCTCCCAGGCGGCAGGCGGTTGAAAAATTGGGTAGGTATTTGAAAGAATTAGAAGATGCAAACTGATAAGTTTAAAGACAAAAAAATACTTATATTAGGGCTTGGACTCAATGAAGGGGGAGTGGGGAGTGCCAGATTTTTTGCCAAAAATGGAGCCCAGGTCAGAGTTACAGATCTTAAAACCCGTGAAGTTCTTAAAAGTTCATTAGACAAACTGGGCGAATTTCCTGATATCCAATATATTTTGGGTGAACATCGCTATGAGGATATTGATTGGGCGGATATTATTATTCGCAATCCAGCATTGCGTCCAGACAATGAATACCGAGTCTATGCGGAAAAGTCTGGAAAACCTGTTGAAACAGATGTCGGCATCTTTTTACAATTTGTCTCACCATCTCAAATGATTGGAGTCACAGGCACAAAAGGTAAGTCAACCACTTCTAGCCTGATTTATTATGCTTTGAAAGAGGCTTTTCCGGAAGTCATATTAGCTGGAAATATCGGCAAAAGTGTCTTAGACTCACTGGATGTTATCTCAGATCAAACAAAAGTTGTGTTGGAGCTCTCTTCTTTTCAGTTAGAAGCTTGTGCAAAACACCATGTCTCACCTCACATTGCTGTGATAACTAATATTTTACCTGATCATCTCAATTATTATTCCTCAATGGATGAGTACTCAGAGGCTAAAAAAGTAATCGGTTTGTATCAGACATCTCAAGACTGGTTATTTATTCAAAAGGATGATTCAATGGTCGATACTAAACAGTTTTTAGCTGAAATAAAATCTCAAATCACCCGTTTTTCAGTTGATGATCTGCCTGAGGATTTTGAACCAACTTTATTGGGAGATCACAATTTAGCAAATTATGCTGCAGCATTAAAAGTAGCCTTACAACTTGGTTTAAGCCAAGAGCAAGCATTGGAATCAATGAATCAGTTTGAAGGAAATGAGTTTCGTCTGCAACTGATAAAAAAAATAAATGGAATTAAAATATATAATGATTCAGCATCCACCATGCCTGACTCCACCATCAAGGCTTTGGAGGCGATCAAAAGCCCAATTTTAATCGTTGGAGGGATGGATAAAGGGTTGCCGTATGAGAAACTGGCTCATGAAATCGACCGGCGGGTCAAAGCAGTCTATTTTATCGATGGGACAGCTACCGATAAACTAAAGCCTCTGATAGAGCATCGCGGTATCCAAAGAAGTACTTATATCGATTTTGATGCTTTGCTCAAAGATTTGAGGCTAGAAGCAAAAGAAGGTGATACCGTTCTTTTTTCACCTGGTGCGACCTCTTTTAATTTCTTTCAAAATGAATTTGACCGCGGAAGAAAGTTTAATCTTGCAATTGACAGAATCTTTCGGTAGACTCACCTCAACAATGATACATCCGGATCGTCTTTTAAAACCAAGTGAAGAATCGGCCAAAAGAGTCTTATCTGAATTTGGCTATCAATGGGTTTCATCGTTAGAATCAGGTATAGGAGGATATGTAAACAGAAGAGGTCCGGCCAGAAGAGCTTATGATTTGATCACAGATGAGGATCAAAGAAGTTTGTCATTACCTTCCTTTGAGGATTTGATGTCGCTTGCGGTAGGGGGCAGACTGAGTCATTTTAACGTTATCAGTGTAGAAGAGTTAACACATCGTGAAGTTCTGGGAAGAACATATGCTTTAATTGATTCGGCTACAATTGCCACTCCAACAATTGATCTCCATTTTCAGTTTCCTGTTAAACTTGAACAAAGAGGTTGGAAAGTTGCTTTTCTGAGAGGTCTAGAGACTGCCAGATAAGATTTACAGATTATTTTTTACCTTTTTTCTTTGATGAAGAATCGCTACCTCGTGTTGTCAGATAAGCCGGAATTATTAATCCGAGTAGACCACCACCCACAAAAGACAATATACCAACAACTACTGCCAAAAGCAGATACATATAGTTGTTTGTCATTTTCTTAGCTTGAAGAATGAGGAAAGAAAAAACCAGTGTCATGACTATAGCTACCACTATGCCAACTTTCTTGCCAAATTCAAAATCATTATTTCCAGTGACTCCTCCCAATACCATGCCAGCTAAGGCAGCAGTAATGATAGTGAAAACTAGATAAGCAATATAAAAACCAACGGCTTGAAGTGCGGTTCTTTTATAACCAAAATTGCCGAGTTGTGAGAACATGTATTTATTATTCTCCTATTGAAGAGCGGTTGTCAATTACCCAATTTAGCTTTATCCAACAAGCTTTTTGTATTATAATTACATTTCAAAAACTATAGCTTTAAAGTTTAGAGCACTATATTATTTGATGCGAGTTATTTAGAATAAAGATATGTTTACTACAGTAAATGATCAAGAAGTTTATTATCAAAAAATCGGTAAGGGTCAAGATTTAGTCATGCTGCATGGCTGGGCCAATGATGTGTCATCTTTTTGGCAGGTAGCTCAGGATCTGAAAGAGGATTTTACAGTTTGGCTGGTAGATTTGCCTGGTTTTGGCCGGAGTGAAATGCCAAAAAAACCATTTACTGTCAGTGATTATGCTGAAACAGTAAAAGCTTTCTTGGAGGAATTAAAAATCAAAAAACCAGTAATACTAGGACATTCTCATGGAGGACGTACTACCATCAAGCTAGTTTCAAAATATCCGGAGATTGCGGAGAAGATAATCTTGGAGGATTCAGCTGGTATAAAGCCAAAACGAGATGGTTTTAAGTCTATTGCCTACATGGGCGCTAAAATTTTTAATGTTTTATTTCCGGAAATTTGGGGGATTAAAAAGCTGGTCAGACATTTTTTTTATAAAAATATTGAATCTGACTACTTGAATGCTGGACAGTTGAAAGAGACACTTAAATTGATTCTGGATGAAGATTTAACCAAAGAAATTAAAAAAATCCAAACAGAAACTCTGCTTTTATGGGGCGAAAATGATCCAACTATGGAAGCATCGCTTGCAAATGGAAGAAAGATATACAAAATGATTCCAAAATCTAAATTTGAAATGATAGAAGGCGCTGGGCATCATCCGCATCTGGATAATCCCAAAATGTTTGTTTATTGGGTGAAAGATTTTGCGAATTAGCAATCAGCCATCAGCTTTCCGCAGTTAGCAGAAAAAAAGAGACGCTGATAGCCGACAACTGAAGGCAGAAAGTAAACATGAGAAAACTAATTAACCAACTATTGCCAATAGCAGATCATCTGTATATTTATCAGCTCTATGAATATGAAGCCGGGGATTTTATCAAGTGGTTTTTTAAGTATCCGTTTAAACGCGGCTTACAGCGAAAGCACACCTTAGTTTGGACCTCTAAAGCCCGCATTTTGTATCTTGTTTCCTGTATCTTGATAATTTTCTTTGCCTTTGCTTCCAGTATTACTCAATTTAAAAGCCTCGTGATGCTGCCTTTTTTTCTGTTGTTATATACAGCTTTTAGTCCATTTTTTTTGGTATTTGCCAATCTGATTTTTGCTCCATTGGAGTCGTATTCAAAAAATAAACTTTTTCGCTCAGTTCGTCATAAGCAAAAACAACTAAGAGATCTTAAGGTGGTAGCTATAGTAGGTTCATTTGCCAAAACCAGTACTAAAAATATGCTGTATACATTGCTTTGGAAAGACTTTTATACGGTCAAAACACCGAAAAGTTATAATACTGAAGTCAGTATTGCCCGGTCTTTTTTGCGGGATGTCAAAGAGACAACCCAAATATTTATTGTTGAAATGGATGCCTATCATCCTGGTGAGATCAAAAAACTCTGTTCAATTATTAGGCCAAACTTAGGGATTATTACCGCTATTGGAGCACAACATTTGGAGAGATTTGGCTCAATGGAAGCCTTGGCTAAAACTCAATTTGAACTCGCAAAGGCGATCCCTTCGGATGGATTTCTTTTCTTAAATGCTGATGATGAATGGACTAATCAGCTTTATCCTGAATATGACGGGATTAAACAGGTCTTTTTTGGAGCCAAAGAAGGCCGAGATGTCCAAGCACTGGATATTAAAGTGCACACCAATTCAACTCAATTTATTCTCAGAGTAAAAAATGAAAAGCTGAAGATTGAATTACCTCTAGCTGGAGAAAATCATGCGATAAATTTTGCAGCGGCAGCAGCCATTGCCTATCAGTTGGGATTGCCACTAAAAACTATTCAGGAGCGAGCCGCACTTATTTTGCCGACTGAGCACCGTCTGGAAGTGAAAAAAGCTGGTCATCTCACAATTATTGATAACTCTTACAATACCAATCCAACAGCAGCTCGAGCTTCTCTTAAACTGCTTAAATCTACTCCCGGTAGCCAGAAAATAGTCATCACACCGGGTCTAGTTGAACTAGGTGAGCAGAGTGAAGTAGAAAATAGATTACTAGGAAAAGAGATCGCTCAAGTTGCTGATTTAGTTATTGTCGTAGGAGAATACGCCAGAGAGGCACTTAAGCAAGGACTCAATGAGGGATCATTTCCGATGGATCAAGCTCATTTTCTGTCATCCACTTCTCATGCTCTGGATTTTGTTTATAAAAATGCTCAAAAAGATGCAGTGATTTTGATTGAAAATGACCTGCCAGATCAGTATTTTTAAATTCTGGGTTGCCAAATTTAAATGACAGGACTATTATAGGTACCAATGAAAATTTCTTCTATTCACGCCAGACAAATTTTGGATTCACGGGGTAATCCGACCGTTGAAGCCGATGTGATCCTGTCAGATGGATCAATGGGGCGAGCCGCTGTCCCATCTGGTGCTTCTACCGGCTCTCATGAAGCAGTAGAACTGCGGGATGGCGATAAATCACGCTATGGCGGCAAATCAGTGATGAAAGCGGTAGAAAATGTAAATACGATCATTGCTGATGCTTTAAAAGGTGAAGATCCATTGCGCCAAGATAAAATTGATGAGCTAATGATAGAACTGGATGGATCTTCAAATAAAGGAAGATTGGGAGCCAATGCTATTTTGGCGGTATCTCTGGCAGTTGCTAAAGCAGCGGCAGCCTCCCAAAAGCTTCCTCTATACCAGTATGTCTACAACCTACAAACTACTCCCTACAAACTAATTATGCCGGTGCCGATGATGAATATTATCAATGGTGGTAAACATGCTAAAGGCTCAACCGATATTCAGGAATTTATGATCATGCCTGTCGGTGCACCATCTTTTTCAGAAGGACTGCGAATGGGGGCGGAGGTTTTTCATGCTTTGGGAAAAGTATTGGATCAGGCTGGATATTCCACCACAGTTGGGGATGAAGGCGGTTATGCTCCAGCTGTCAAAGGTGGTAATACTGAAGCTTTGGATCTGATCACTGAAGCTGTAGAAAAGGCTGGTTACAAACTAGGTGAGGATTTTGTTTTAGCTTTGGATGTGGCAGCCAGTGAGCTTTATTTAATGGATCAGTATCGACTTCAGACTGAAGATCGGGGACTCTCGACGACTCAAATGGTTGATTTTCTGGCCGAAGTTGCTGAGAAATACGGTGTCGCTTCAATTGAAGACGGTTTATTTGAAGATGATTGGCGAGGGTGGATGGAACTGACAAAAAAGATTGGTGATAAAGTTCAGCTAGTGGGAGATGACTTACTCGTCACTAATACTCAACGTTTGAGCGAAGCGATTGAGAAAAAAGCTGGCAATTCTATTTTGATCAAAGTCAACCAAATAGGCACGTTGACTGAAACAATTAAAGCTGTTGAAATGGCTCGGGAAGCTGGCTGGACAGCCGTAATGTCGCATCGATCTGGTGAAACAGAAGATACAACTATCTCTCATCTGGCAGTTGGCTTGGGTACTGGACAGATCAAAACAGGTTCTTTGTGCCGCAGTGACCGGGTGGCCAAATACAATGAACTGCTGCGGATTGAAGAAGAGCTTGGTTCTAAAGCCAAGTATCCCGGAAAGGAGATCTTTAAAAGATAATGGCTAAATTGATTCTCGTGAGACATTCTAAATCTGAATGGAATGTGTTGGGAAAATGGACTGGTTGGACTGATGTTGACCTGAATGATCAGGGTAGAGAGGACGCTAAAACAACAGCAGAGGCTTTAAAAGATATCCAGATCGATCAAGCTTTTGTATCAAAACTTAAAAGAGCTCAGCAAACACTTGAAATCATATTTAATGAAATTGGCCAGACTAATGTGCCAACTACTCAAACAGCAGCTTTAAATGAAAGAGATTACGGAATATATACCGGCAAAAATAAATGGGAAGTTAAAGAAGAGGTGGGGGAGGAAGAGTTTCAAAATATCCGAAGAGGCTGGGAACATCCAATTCCTGAAGGTGAAACCATGAAAAAAGTTTATGAAAGAGTAGTTCCTTTTTATGAAGATACCGTATTACCGCTTTTAAAAGAGGGTAAAAATGTGATTTTAGCTGCTCATGGCAACTCACTACGCGCTTTAGTGAAGTATTTGGAAGATTTATCTATAGATCAACTGATGGCGCTTGAATTTGGCATAGGAGAAGCCTATGTGTATGAGGTAGATAGTTCGGGCAAAATTACCAATAAAGAGATCCGTGCCAAAAATCCCCTCGCCGGCAAAATATAATAACTTATAGTTTGAACTAGCTGGCTGTTTCGACTATAATTTATCGATGAGCATTATCCCTGAAGCAGTTAGAAAATTTAACTACAGATCTCCTGGCGTTTTCGATCATCCGACTTGCCGGGAAAGTGAACCAAATTATAAAAAATTGTTGACTCTTGGAAAATGGGTTGGTTTAGAATTACATGGATTTCATGGTGAAGTAATAGGGCGAATAGTCTCTCCTGTAATGGTACTTGATCCACTTGCTCTTGAACCTGATGAGCCTTATTTATCAATAGGAATTATCAAAAATCCGCTTTATTTACCCCCTGATCATCCCGATCAAATAGGTGCAAATAGCGGCTTAGTTGCCACTGCAAACTGGCTATATCTTGGACGAATCAGAGATGGAATAGTAGAGATAAGACGACCGGTGATTGATACTTACTACCGGGATATCCGGATTCTTTTCGATCAATTTACCCAAACCCTTAGTTAGTTATAAATTGTTTATTGCAATTATTTTGATTTATATCACAAGCTTAATTTGTGAATTTTGGGTATAATTTATTCTATGTTTTTACGCTGGGGGTACAAATTTTTTCTCAAACCAGTCTTTTTTCAGTTTGATCCGGAGACAGTCCATGATCTGATGGTAGCCAATGGAAAAATTTTGGGAAATTCATCTTTAGGTAGACAGCTTATTCATCAGCTTTTTTATTATCAACACCCGATGTTGGAACAAACAATCAAAGGGATTCTCTTTAAAAATCCAATCGGATTAGCTGCCGGCTTTGATAAAGATGCCAATCTGACTCAGATACTACCCGAGGTTGGTTTTGGTTTTGAGGAGATCGGTTCTATCACCGGTGAGGCCTGTGCGGGAAATGATCGACCTCGCCTCTGGCGGGCACCTCATTCTAAGTCGCTGGTAGTTCATTATGGCCTCAAAAGTGCCGGAGCAAAGGCCATCGCTGCCAAACTCAGACTGCTTAAATTTAAAATTCCAATTGGTACCAGTGTAGCCAAAACCAATAACCTGCAAACTGTGGAAGAAAAAGCTGGGATTGCAGACTATGTCAAAGCATTTAAAGCCTTTACCTCACTTGGTGATTACTTCACGATCAATATCAGCTGTCCCAATACATTTGGCGGTCAGCCATTTACACATCCGGTCAAACTTGATCATTTACTCACTAAAATTGATCAGGTTAAAACCAAAAAGCCGATTTTTGTCAAATTTTCACCAGATTTAAAACGCAGTCATGTGGATGCCATTATAAAAATCTGTCTAAAACACGGGGTTGATGGCGTTATTTTAAGCAATCTGACCAAAAACAGGCTCAATCCAGCTATCAAAGACCACAATTTACCCACCTTTGGCGGAATGAGCGGTAAAGTAGTGGAGGAGCTGTCAAACAGTCTGATTAAATATGTCTATAAAAAATATGGAAAAAAGCTGATTATTGTAGGCTGCGGGGGGGTCTTTTCAGCCGAAGATGCTTACAAAAAGATCCGTCTGGGAGCTAGTCTGATTCAAATGATCACTGGGATGATCTATGAAGGACCACAAGTCATAGGTGATATCAATCGGGGATTGGTGAAGCTATTAAAAAAGGATGGTTATACGCATATTAGTCAAGCTATTGGAGCAGACGTGAAGTAGTGAGTAGTTAATTAGTTGATCAGTTAATCGGTTGACTGGTTAATGAGGATATAAAGGAATTAATATTCTTAAATCATGAATCTTAAATCTTACTAATTATTTCCCACTTACTGCTTTACCACTGGCCATTTGAGCGAGCAAGCCTGATTCAAAAGTGTACTGAGTTTTAGACTGATTTTTGGCTCGTTTGAAGCCAAATTCGATCAGTTTGTCTAAAAGATCTGGATAAGAAACACCTGTTTTTTCCCATAAATAGTAAGCTAGAGAACCTGGAGGAGTGTTTATCTCATTGATCCAGAATTTATCCTTTTTTGGATCGACAAAATAATCTACTCGAGCCACACCACAGCCATTTAGTTCTGAGAAAACCATTTTGGTCGCGTCTTGAATCTTTTTAGTCAGCTCTTTGCTAATGGGTGCCGGGATAATTCTAGACAATGTATCCATGCCACCGGCTCCTTTAGAACCACCTTTACCACCACCTCTCATGTATTTGTCAGTGAAAGACAAGACATCTTTTGAGGGAACAGGCTGTTCGCAGACGGAAGCTTCCAGGTGTTCATAACCCATGACAGAACAGTTTACCTCGATGATACCTTCGGGAAATGCTTCTTCGATAATGACGGATTCTGAATAAGTGAAAGCTACTTCTATGGCAAATTGCAGTTCATCTTCATTTTTAGCTTTACCAACGCCAATACTTGAGCCGGCTGTGCCTGGTTTGACAAACAAGGGAAATTTCAGATTTTGTCTGATGTGTTTTAAGCACAGGTTACGATCTGCATCCCAGTAGTGCCTGATAACGGCATTGAAAGGAGCTGTGGGGATTCCAAGCGCCTGAAAAAGCTGCTTGGCGACAAATTTATCCATAGCAATAGCAGAACCCAAGACATTAAAACCAACATAGGGGATCTGAAAAGTTTCAAAGACACCCTGAATACAGCCATCTTCGCCAAAAGAGCCATGAAAAACAGGAAAAGCAATATCAAGCGGGATAAATTTGCCAAACAACCCGGAGATCATTAATCCGCCCTGATTGTTTTTGCGACCAAACGTGACCTGTTTGGAGGAAAAAAGCAGAGTATGAATGTCCGTGTAATTTTTAATATGCAAAAATTTGGGATTGGTAAAAAATTCCCCAGCTTTGGAGACATAAACCGGTACTACATGGTATTTTTCCTTATCAAGATTTTCATAAGCCTGCAAAGCTGAGACGACTGAGACTTCGTGCTCTGTGGAACGTCCACCAAAAAATAAACCTACTGTAAGTTTAGCCATTAATTTATTATACAGCTATTTAAGACAAATGATATAAACCTATAGTTTGACTAGTTGAGTAGAAATTTATATAATATATGAATGAGTCCAAGAATTGAATTTCGAGTGCCAACATTAGCAGAAATTAAATCTTCAACTGCCCCCAGATCTGCAGAAAGAAGAGTAATGGAGACAGTTTATAGTAACCCATTCGGTTTTTACCGTATGCCATTTTACAACAATCCTAACTATAACCCTGTTCATCCAGTTTTGGGTTCTATCCGGACAGTAAATGACGATCCAAGGAGAGGGATTGGTATAGTTGATGTCTTAGTGGCTCATGATGATTTAGCACCGCTAGATGCTGTACTTGAAAGAGTTGGTGACTTGTCACTGGATACAGATCTCATTCAACAAGTATATGAGAGACTTTCTACTAGTCGAGTTTTGTCCGGAGAGCAAATTTGTGCTGGTGTTGAAGTAATAACAGGAATGGATAACCCTAGACGTGTTTCTTGTGCGTCAATTATTTATCCGGCTTGTTATGAGCGGAGTGAATCACCTTTTGTAGCTCCGGCAGTCGTAGGGATGCAAATGGCACTGTTATATTTACAAAACTTTAAATAATCTATCATATTCCTTGCACTATCAGCTTATTTGTGCTTTAATGATTCCAGCCTAAAAAGGCTTTTTTTTATGTTCTAAACAGTCTGTTTTGGAATATGATAAAGTGATACCTCAAGCATGGACGATAACAAACCCTTAGAACCTCAACAAAATATTGGACGCATTCAAAATCAACCGATTGTTGAAGAGATGCAAAAATCTTATCTGGATTATGCCATGAGTGTGATTGTTTCTCGAGCATTACCGGATGTGAGAGATGGTCTAAAACCCGTTCAAAGAAGAATTATTTATGCGATGCATCAGCAAGGACTTCATCATAGCGCCCGCTATCAAAAATCGGCGGCAGTTGTCGGTGAAGTGTTAAAAAATTACCACCCTCATGGAGATGCCCCTGTTTATGAAGCAATGGTTCGTATGGCTCAAGATTTTTCAATGCGCTATCCGATCGTCGATGGTCAGGGAAACTTTGGTTCAATTGATGGTGATTCACCGGCTGCAATGCGTTATACAGAGGCAAAGCTTTCGGCTATCTCGGATGAGATGCTACGAGATATCAACAAAGATACAGTTGATTTTACTCCAAATTATTCAGATTCGACTGATGAACCAGTTTTACTGCCGACTTTACTACCCAACTTATTGTTAAATGGCGCTTCAGGTATTGCGGTTGGTATGGCGACTCAAATCCCTCCTCACAATCTAGGCGAGATTTCCGATGCACTGATTTATGTAATAGATCATCCAACACCTGAATCAATTAAAACCAGCCAATCAGATAAAAAAGAACCTATTTCTGAAAAAGTTGTTGAACAAGAGGTTGTTCCAGTAGCTGAATCACAAGGACAATGGATTGATGAACAGGTTCAAAAAGGTTTTCGGTCAACTGCTACAGTTGATGATTTAATGCAATTTGTCAAAGGACCTGATTTTCCAACCGGCGCTT
>CAZWRN010000002.1:0-79468 GCA_964636275.1 uncultured Gammaproteobacteria bacterium | reverse complement strand
GGCAGGGTAGCTCAGTGGTAGAGCACAGCACTCATAACGCTGCGGTCATGGGTTCAAATCCCATCCCTGCTACTCGTCGTAGCACGATTTCAGTCTCCGCAAATTCAGATTTGCTCCGACTTACATCGGCTACTCCTCTTTAAATTGCTTCGCAATTTAGAAAAAATCAAAAATAATGAGAAAAAATTCTTGGAAAAAACTCTCTTCAAAAACAGTCTTTGAAAATCCTTATTATCAGATTCGTCGCGATGAAATCATCCGTCCCAATGGCGATGCCGGGACTTATGATGTCTTGGAGACACCTGGTTCAGTATTTATATTGGCCATCAATGATGAAGGCAAATTTCCTCTGATTGGCCAATTTCGGTATCCAACAGGCGAATATTCAATGGAAGTTCCCTCAGGCGGCAGAGAGAAAGATAGCCGTGACCCCCTGGATGATGCGAAAAGAGAGCTTCTGGAAGAGACGGGAATTACTGCCCGAGAATGGTCTGAAGTTGGCCGGGCTTTTGCTTTTAATGGGATCTCCAGCGAGCAGATGGTGATATATATAGCTCGAGATTTAAAATTCAGTGAGCCAACTGGTCATGAAGAAGAGGGGATTGTAGAGGTCAAATATGTCACTTTTGATGAAGCTTTTGATATGATCAAATTTAGCCAGATCAATGATTCCCAGTGCATTACAGCTATTACAAAAGCTGCGATGCTGATGGGAAAGATCTGAGTTGATTAGTGAATCAGAGATTAGTTAAGTAGGAAAGACATCCTAATCAACCAATTCACCAATCAACTATTCAACTAATTTATGATTCTTTACGAATACGAAGGTAAAAAAATATTACACCGGTCTAATATTCCAGTGCCTACTTCACAGCTTCTTAGTAGCCCCTCAGACCAAGTTGGTCTCCAATATCCAGTTGTTTTAAAAGCTCAGGTACTATCCGGTAAAAGGAAAGACGCTGGAGGGATTTTATTTAGTGAAGATGATCAAGAGACAAAAAATAAGATACAAAAATTGTTTGGGGCAGAAATTAATAATGAAAAAGTTGAAAAAATATTAGTGGAGGAAAAAATACCAATCGACTTGGAGTATTACTTGGCAATTTCTTATGACACCGATCTGCGCGCCCCAATTATTTCCTTTTCTCAGTCAGGAGGTACGGGCATTGAAGATCGTGGAGTTCAGATTTATCCGATTGATCCTCTATCTCAAACTGTCCTATCCTCAAACAAGTTGAGAGATTCTTCAGCTTCGCTTCAGAATGACAAACTGAGTTTACCTGAAGATTTAGTAAGTAAACTTGTCAACTTATTTTTTGAAATTGATGCCACTCTGCTGGAGATAAATCCTTTGGTTAAAACCAAAGACGGCCAATTTATGGCTTTGGATGCCAAGATCAAGCTGGATGATTCAGCCCAAGGCCGCCATCCTGAATGGAAATTCACCCCCCGCAGTGCACCAGGACACACACCAACTAAAAGGGAAATCGAAGCCAAAAAGATCGATGAAGGGGATTACAAAGGAGTCGCTGGCTCGGCTTTTTTTGATATAGACGGTGATATCGCTGTGATGTCATCTGGTGGAGGTGCTTCACTGACAGCCATGGACGCTCTAATAAAAAATGGCGGCAAACCAGCCAATTACACCGAGTATTCAGGCAATCCTTCCAAAGAAAAAGTTCAAAAACTGACCAAAGTAGTTCTTTCCAAACCAGATTTACATGGCTTGTGGATAGTCGGCGCGGTAGCAAATTTTACTGATGTCTATGAAACTTTAAGTGGAATAGTGGAAGGTCTTCGGCAAGCTCAGACTGAACTTAATATTAAGTTCAATTTCCCGATTGTGATCAGAAGAGGCGGGCCGAGGGATAAAGAAGCTTTCGAAATGCTGCGCCAAGTCAAAGATTTTGATCTGCATTTATATGGCGAAGAGACATCGATCAGCCAGTCTGCTGAAATAATGGCAAGATTAGCGAAGGAGTATGCTGAAAGAAGTGGCAAGTCGCAAGAGTCAAGAGTCTAGGAAAATAAATCCTAGAATAACTCCTTGACTCTGGACTCTTGTCACTAAGACACTAAAAATATGTTATTACTAGATGAAGGAGCAAAACTAATAGGTCAGGGGATCACTGGATCTGAGGGATCCAAAGGTTTGCCAACCATGCTCGACTATGGCACTCAAATTGTGGCTGGCGTGACACCCGGCAAAGGAGGGCAGGAAGTGTTGGGAGTGCCGATT
Organism: uncultured Gammaproteobacteria bacterium; assembly: GCA_964636275.1. Classification (GTDB taxonomy): domain Bacteria; phylum Patescibacteriota; class Microgenomatia; order Daviesbacterales; family UBA10151; genus CAZWRN01. Next base: position 77,229 of record CAZWRN010000002.1, on the reverse strand, counting down.
TATAACTCTGTTAAAGAAGCTCAGGAAGCAGTAGGAAAAGTTGATGGATCGGTAATTTACGTTCCTCCTTTGTTTGTCAAAGCCGCTGTGGTTGAAGCAATTGAGTCCGGGATTAAATTTATTCTGATCTTTACTGAAAAAGTTCCGGCTGCTGATTCTGCTTATATTTATGCATTAGCCAAAGCAAACGATGTTTCTTTGGTTGGTCCAAGCGCTGTGGGACTGATCTCTCCTTCCAGAAAACTAAAAATCGCCTCCATTGGCGGAGCCACTCCTGATAGAGTATTTGTACCTGGACATATTGCAGTGGTATCCAAATCTGGCTCGATGACTTCAGAACTAGGTTTACATTTAAAAAATAATGGTTTAGGTGTATCTTGGGCAGTCGGGATTGGCGGGGATATTATTGCTGGGACTGATTTTGCTGACTTCATCTTAGCGGTTGAAAAAGACGACAACACTCAAGCTTCAGTTTTTTTTGGTGAGCTAGGGGGCACTTATGAACAACGGGTGGGAGAGCTGGTGAAAGCAGGTAAGATCAAAAAACCAGTTGTCGCCTTTATCGGTGGAGACTTTACCATGAGTCTGCCTAGTGAGGTGCAATTTGGCCACGCCGGTGCCATAATTGAAGGAGAAAGAGGCCGACCGGACTTTAAGCGAAAGTTTTTGAAAGAGTGCGGAGTGTTAGTGGCAGAAAATTTTGATGAAATAGCTGGGCTTATAAAGTCGGCTATAAAATAACCATCACCTTGTCATCCTGAACTTGTTTCAGGATCTATGATTGGTTTAGAAGACAAAAATGATAAAAGAAAAGCAAACTGATCCTGGGAACGATAAGTTGTTAATGAATGTTTTGGTAACTTTGGTAGCTTTACCTTGTCTGGCATTGGTAGGGTTTGTCCTGTATATGATTTTTGGGTTATCTGAATTATTAGCCGGACTAAGAGCTTCTAAAACAGGAGTTAATACCTGGCCAATATCAACACCATGGATACTTGCCGGAATCTTTGGCATACCGCTGCTACTATTAGGATTGTTGTTATTTAGAAAGAAAAAATAGATGGCTAAAACAATTACACACATTGATAACGATGAAACAAAACCAGCTCTCTTTGGTGAGGCTGATCTTTTAGAATATGCGGGAAAACACACTTTTTCGGAGATGATTTTTGAGATGCTGACCGCTCGCAAGGCCACGCCTTGCGAGGCTAAATTGCTGGATTTAATCCTCAATCTCTCCATTGATCATGGCCCCAATTCACCTTCAGCTGTTGCTACCATTGCTGCAGCTAAAGCAGGAAAAACCATGGGTGAATCTGTTGGTGCAGGTATGGCGCAGATTGGTGATAGACACGGTGGAGCAGGCGGGCCGCTGATGGAAATTATCTATAGAATCAAGTCGCAAGAGTCAAGTGTCAAGGAAGTTATAGCTGAAAAGTTAGAAGCAGGGGAGAAGTTGCCTGGATTGGGTCATCGGGTATATAAGGATCTTGATCCACGGGCTCAGTTGATTATGAAAACAGCAGTTGAAGAAGGAGTTGGTGTTGAATATGTTGAAATAGTCAATGAGCTTCGAGATGAAATGGAAAGACAATCTGGAAAAAGTTTGCCAGTCAATATTGATGGCGCTATTGCCGCAGTTTTTTGTGGGTTTGGCCTGGCTCCAGAGCTAGGAATTGCGATATTTATAATCGCCCGATCACCAGGATTATGTGCTCACTTCATTAATTCCAGGCAAATATAATGAGGGCGATTTCAAGCTCTGCTTATAATATTATTTCAAGCTCTGCTTATAATATTATTTCAAGCTCTGCTTATAATCGCCCGATCACCAGGATTAGCCTCGCATTTTATAAATCTTCCTAAATAATTATCCTATAGTTGATAAATTTGCATTTTAGAAGTATAATATATAGCCATATGCCAAGAAATCAAAAAGAATTACCAGCCGATGTCCGATTTATTCGAAAATTATTTGGGTTAAGAAAAAGGACTGTTGAAAAAAACCCAGCTCAACCGGATAAAAATCAAGTCGAGGACAAAGGATCTGAACGAATCAGTGCTCACGCTCAGGCTCAAATTTCAGGCAGGCTGGGTCCAGATACCAGTTTCAGAGTTGCCGTACAAATCCAGTTTGATGCAGGTAAGCTAGCGCAGCAACTAGGATTAAATGAAACTGATCCGACAATTCAGGAATTAGCGCAAATAACTATAAAACCGGTAGATACAAAATTGCCTGATAATTCTCAATATGTTGGAGGTACAGATTTATTATCTAATCCTCAAATTAAAATCAATGCAAACAATCAAGAAAAAAAAGTAACTGACCGATCTGATGGCCTTGTAACTGGTATATAAGAGTATTCATACTTGACCAAAATCAAGGCTAGGAGTAAACTAGTTTAATGAAAATGTTAAATCTTTTTAAACAATTTAATTGGTACCACCTCATTCAACCTCGTAGCGAGGCGGTGAGTGGTACGGGCAAAAATTAAAGCCCATTTAATAAAAGAAACCACACAAGCCGCCTAATTCCAAAAGAAGGGCGGTTTTTTTGTGGAGAAAATATGAAAAACCGAAATTGTGAAACAAAAACTGAAATATATGCTGAAGAAACCGGCTATGGATATGACCCAGAAAGGGGGTTGCCATACATTGATATTGCGCCAAGAGAAGTCAGTAAAAAAGGATCAGTTGAACTACCTGGCCGACGGCTTTGGTTTAAGCAACCCTTGAGAGTTCTAGGTGATGGAACAGCTTTTAGAATTGGAAGTTTAGATAAAGGTGGCCAGAGACACACATGGGCAGAAGCTTTATCGAAAAGAGTTAAAGGAATAAAAGTTGGCAGAGTTCCAGTGGAGGGAGCAAAAGTAAGTGCCAGACAGCGAATGCTGTTAGTAAAAAGCTGAAGAAAGGAGGAAATATGGCTATTAATATAAAAGAATTAACACCACGAGTATCAGTGATACCAGGAATGGTAGTCATAACTGAAACAAGTACATATAAGGTTGAAAGACAACAAGGTAACAGGGTGGATATAAGGAGGTTGGCTCCTGTACCGGGTATGATTCAAACACCGGTAGAAAGGTTTGCTGCTCAGGGCCTGGTAGAGGACCAACCGATACAGCATGTGTTGCCCCCTGAAACTACTCGGATGGCATTAATTATAAAGTGAGTATGATATAATAGTATTTAGTCCTTGATTAAAGGAATCTTTAACTCAAGCAAAAAGCAGTGAAAGAGTCGGTTGGGACTCTGGAGGGACGTACCATTCGGCACATCCCAGGCTTATTAGGCTACTCATACGAGATGTCTAATTGAGAGACGAAACTCATAAAAAGACTGTAGCGTTTGTTTATGCTGAGTGAACGATAGTGAATCGAAGCATTGGTATGTAAGAACGTCATGAATGATTGAAACAACAAGGTGGTACAGCCTAGTGGGCCCTTGTGAATTTGTAACTTTGTCATGCTGAACTTACTGCGAAGCAGGAGTTTGCTCATTTCAGCATCTAAACAAGGTAATGAGTTCGCAAGGGCTTTTTTTGTGCCCAGAAAGAAACATATGAACTATAAAGAAAAAAATATCAGGCCTCAACAGGCAGCTGCCAGATTGGCTGAACTTGGGTATGGGAAAAAAACCGGCAACAGAGTGGCGACTGCTTTAGACCAGAGCTCACTGCAACTTTTAGGTAATGGCGAAACACGAAAAATCATGGGAGGAGATCTACATGCAATTAGCCAAACAATGGGAGAGTTTCCTTTAAAGGGAGCTGATGCAGTTTCAATTGGGAACTTTAATACCAAATTGGTTGCAGCCACCGAAGCGATGTTGCTGGTGGATCTTGAGCAAAAAAGTCGGACAGCTAAAGGCGAAAAAACTCCACTAGAAAGAGAGTCTTATATTGAAGGAATGGGAGCTTTGGATCTACATCATTTTCTTCCGGTTATGCAAGATCTATCGCTTGCTTCAGATCAGCCTGATCATGTTATTAGAACGGTTTTTGGCGGAACAAAAAGAATGCCAGCCAGGGGTTTGGGGTACTTAACTCAGGGAGGAGTAATGTTGGAAGCGCTGCACCGCAGAGGTTTGCCTCTTCCTCAAATGCAGTTTATTTTTACACATCGTATTTCAGCGGCAGTAAATGATCTTGATCTCCAAATTGCCGAAGAGCAGGCCCAGCTAATGGCTAAAGTAGGCAAAGAATTTGTAAATACATTTTTCCCTCATGTAGCGCATAGGATGGTATTTATGGAAACAGTAGGAATAAATGAAAATAATGAATCCAAAGATGCTGCCAAAACATTAAAACACGCTTATCAGGAAAGAGTGCCAACAGAGTTAAAGGGAAAGATGAATACAAAGGGTGAAAATCACGGAGGAGCAAACAACTCTGATACGTATGCCACAGCTCATTTTTTGGTGCATGATAGATATATCCCAGGTTTATTGGTTCCGATGTTTGAAGATCAGGCAGCTGAAGTCGTGCCTAGTACTATTACCACTATCGGCGGAGTTCAAGAAAGGGATTTTTATCGCCTGAGAATGGCTCTGGGTGAAGCTGTTCCAGATCTAAAAAACGTTAAAACGCTTTTTTACTCATCCAGGCAAGGGGTTCCTCCATATCTGATGGCCAACAATGGGCGAACTGATTTGGCTCTCGACGATTACTTGGAAACTGGTGATTTTCCATACCAAGGGGGGTTAGGTGCCAGAGATAGAATAGATGTAAATTCTACTTTTGATCCATCCGCATTGTTAGACTACAAAAATTTAGCATTAGTCGCTCACAATCGAGGGGGAATGGAAAGATTTCTTGAAGTTGCAAGGAGGTTACGATGAAAAAAACTTTAGCCATTTTAGGCGGGATGGGTCCTGAAGCATCAGAGTACATGTATAAAACTTTGATCAAGTTGTCGATTGAAAAATTTGGAGCCGTTCATAATGACCAGTTCCCTGATATTGCTTTATTATCCGTCCCTGTGCCGGATTTTATTTCGGATGAAAGCTCTAAAAAAGCAGCCCTCAAAATGCTGAAGTTACGAGTAAAAATGATCGATCCAAAACAAGTGCTGTGTTTTTCAATCGCCTGTAACACTGCCCACTTACTGCTAGATGATCTGCAAAAAGAGACTAAAGCTCCATTTGTTTCCATGATTGATGAGATGGTAAAGCAGGTTCAAAAAGGCGGGTATAAAAAAATTGGATTGATGGGAACGCCAACAACGTTAAAAACCGGATTGTATAGTCAGGCATTTAAAAAGGCTGGTGTTGAAAGTATTCTGCCAAATCCTAAACAAATTGAGCAGTTGGAGCAAATTATCCGATCGGTAATTGCCGGTAAAAATGGAAAAAGAGAGGAACTTTTACTAATAAGAATTGCTAATTCATTGGTTTCCAAAGGTGCAGAGGCAGTTATTCTGGGCTGTACTGAGTTGCCAATAGTTTTCCCGACCAAATACAAAGTGCCAAGTTTTAATTCGATATCGGTCCTTGCAGAAGCTTTATTGCAGAAGTATTATCAACCACATACAATAAGGGCAACAACACAATGAAAAAAAGAGTTTTTTCAGGAATACAACCATCAGGAGATTTGCATTTAGGCAATTATCTAGGTGCATTAAAAAGATGGGTTGATGCGCAAGAAGAAACAGACAATATTTTTTGCATTGTTGATATGCATGCGATCACCGTCCCACAAGATCCAACGGAATTAAGAATAAAAATTAGAGAGTTGGCAGCAATTTATTTTGCTGCGGGTTTGGATCCTGAAAAATCGACCGTTTTTGTTCAATCCGATATTTCAGCTCACGCTGAGCTGGGCTGGATTTTAAATTGCTTCACACCAACCGGCTGGCTCAATCGGATGACTCAGTTCAAAGATAAAGCGGGTGATCAACAAGAATCAGTGAGCACGGGACTATACGACTATCCAGTGTTAATGGCGGCCGATATTTTGCTTTATCAGACCGATGAAGTTCCGGTGGGAGAAGATCAGAAACAACACGTAGAGCTAACTCGGGATATTGCTCAGAGGTTTAACAGTATTTATGGAGAAACATTCAAACTCCCCGAACCTAAAATTTCTCAGATTGCAGCCAGAGTCATGAGTCTGGATGACCCAACTAAAAAGATGAGTAAATCCAATCCATCAGCCAACAGCCGGATTAATTTGCTGGATGATCCAGAGCTGATTCGTTCTAAGGTCATGAAAGCCACAACTGATTCTGAGGGGATCGTGAAGTTTGACGAATCCAGACCTGGAGTTTATAACCTGCTAGAGATTTATGAAAACCTTACAGGGAAATCTCGCCAAGAAATTGAGCAGCATTTTGCCGGCAAAGGCTATGGTGATTTCAAAAAAGAAGTTGCAGAGACAGTAGTTGAGGCCTTAAAACCTTTGCAGGAAAAATATCGGGAGCTGATGGCAAATCCAGAAACAATTGAAAAGATGCTCCAAGAGGGTGCAAATAAAATTCGCCCAATGGCAGAAGAGACTTTACAGCAGGTTAAAACTAAAGTTGGTTTAGGAACTATCACATCTTTGTCATCCTGAACTCGTTTCAGGATCTTCCAAGGTGATGGATTGATAAAGATAAATGATAATCATTAAGATATCATTTAAATTAAGTTGGAAGATGCTGAAATAAATTCAGCATGACAGAAAGAGAATAGGTAAATAAAATTATGATAACAATAGAAGATTTTGCAAAACTTGAGTTTAAAGTTGGAACTGTAATCTCTGCTGAGGAGATTGAGGGATCCGAGCGACTGTTAAAGCTACAAGTCGACTTTGGGCCAAAAGCTCAAGAAGAAGTTGGAACTACTGAACCAGTAATCTCAAACGAGTCAAGAGATTCTTCGGCTGCGCCTCAGAATGACAGTGGAGTTGAGATGACAGATGAAAAGAATAGCGAATCAGCCGAGGTTCTTCAGAATGCAGATGACACTATTGAAGTCACTGACACGGTTAAATCAGTTGAAGAAAATCCCAATGAGATCCGCCAGATATTGTCAGGGATCAAACAATGGTACAAACCAGCAGAGCTGGTAGGTAAACAGTTTGTCTTTATCACCAATCTGGCTCCTCGTAAAATGATGGGACTCGAGTCTCAGGGAATGATCATGGCAGCTGAAGGAGAAGAGAGACCTTCACCTCTGATGCCTTCAGAAAAAGTCCCCAACGGCTCAAAAATTAGATAGTAGTAAGTAGGTAGTAGTAAGTAGGGCAGGATAATCCCAAAAAACCAGCAATCTTTTTGAAAACATCTATGCGTCAAAAATTAATTTTTTTACACTATGTAATTATGTCACGCCGTTGACTTGGCTTTCATTTGGTCCTAATATTTTAAGTATGCCAACTGAATCAAGTGAAGATAAACCCGATGATCAGCTTCCAAAGAATGTTGTGGTGGAGTCACCTATCCTGGAGAGTAAAGTTCTAAAAGCGGATGTTATGAATACTTTTGAGATGCCCAAAGCTTATATTTCAGGTAGCAATGGTCATCCTGATACCAGAGCCAACAAAAAAGATATGTTGAAATCTGCTTCTCTTGGTGATCCATGGATGTATGATCAATACAATAATGAGGTCAATAAATCTCCAACGCAGGCTCCATATTGGCCAAATACAGAGACGAACGAACCCCCTGGTTTGGTAAGAGAAAGAGCTGCTAATGCTGAAGATATTAACCAGTCTTTTGTCGATCAGTCTGTGCCTAAAGTTAGTACGGACGAGCGTGTTCACCTCACCGATCTAGCGGGTTCTGCCAAATTGGTCTATAAATCCAAAAAATAATTCCTAATACGTAGCCCTTTCTTTAAATCAGATAGCTTATAATTAAAATATGTTAAATAAAATTTTACTGTTTTTTTTAGCAATTGTTTTAGTTAGCCTACTTCTAAATCATAATCAGGACACCAGGCGGATCTTGCTGGCACCTACAGGGATTGCGACTGAGAAAATTGCTCTTTCCGGTACCGGCTCGATGTATCCGACTTTTCCTAAAGGTGAAGGCGATGATCCTCAAAACCTGGCTGAGCAAACTGTGGCCACAATAGATATGTATTATTATCCCAGTGGAATAAAACTTTTTGGACAGTCATTTTTTACCAGGCCACTGCAGAGAGGGGATATTGTCGATTTCGAAAATACCAAAACTGATGAAATCACCTCAGAAAAATATAATGAGAAAAGAGGCTTTGTCAAAAGACTAATCGGGCTGCCAGGCGATACTATTGAAATTCGTGATGGCCAGGTGATTTTAAACGGAGAAACACTCAAAGAGCCTTACACGGCGATGGCGCATTCGACATTTGGAGGTGATTTTTTATCTGATTGTACGCCACTCCAAATACCTGAGCAAAAATATTTTGTCCTCGGCGACAATCGAAAAGGTAGTAGTGATTCCCGTTATGAGCTGGGATTGATAGATGAGATTGATATTGCGCACGTTCTCCCTTATCAAAAACAGCTGGGTAAATACGATTCTTTATGGCGTGATCCGAGTAATGATGACAACCCCAACACCAGGATCAAACTAGATAAAGCTAAATATGTCGAGATCATCAACCAAAAAAGGCTTACTAAAGGGCTTAAACCTTTGAAATTAAATGATACTTTAGCCAAATCAGCTGCTCTACGGGGGGCAAATGTCCTCAAATTTAATGATTTTTCTTTTGAAGCTACCAAGTCTGGATATACAATGAAGGATTCGATGGCTGAAGCAGGCTACTGGAATCCAAAGTGGGCAGAAGCTTTTATTCGTGGCTATTATGAAGCAGAAGAGTTGGGAGAAAATATTTTTGAGTTTCCTAAATGGCAAAAATTTTTGCTGGATCCCGAACTGGAAGATATCGGTATTGCCGAAGTCCAAGGCCAGATCAATGGCTGTCCAACTCAAGTGATAGTTCAGCAAGCTGGGGGGTATATACCGCCGAGCTACACCACACAGGAGATTCAGGCATGGAAAAGCGGTCTTGATTCATTGAAAAAAGTTCAGGAAGGTTGGGCCTCGGTGGCTACTGCACCGGAGATGAACAATTTTTACCAGGAGCATAAAGCTGATGTCGACCGTATCAATCAGATAATTGCCATTCGAATAACTCACCTGGAGGCGATTGTCACCAAAATGGAGGCTAGTGAGTGGCTTTTAGAGACTGAAAAAGGCTACATTGACGAAGAAAAAATACTCTCCAAAGAGCAAAAAGAGCTAGCTGAGAAGCTGAATAACTAGAAAATTCGAAGCATCAAATCCGAAATGCGAAATAAGATCAAAATCTCAAAATTTGTTTCGTAATTCGTGCTTCGCGTTTCGAATTTTATCTGCTACTTGGGCTTTCCTTTAGGCGTGAACTATGTTATATTCTGCAAGTGGCAAATCTAAAACGTAGTTTACCAAAAATACCGGCCAAGTCAGCTATCCCTAATCCATTTAAATCCCGCAAAGGTAGCAATAAATCCAGCAATAAATTGATCGGTTTGATCAAAGGTTTAGGAGTGTATCTGCTGATTGGATTAGCGGCTCTGATCTTTTTTGCCGGTTTGCAAGGCAACTCTTCTTCCAAAGATGAGGCACCTATTTCCCAAGTGGTCAGTGATGTTAAAGATCAGTTGGTCCAGAAAATCGTTGTTGAAGGTGATAAAGTTGAAGTCACTTATCGTGGTGATATCCAGGATGATGCAAAAAAAGGTAAAGTTGTCACCGCCAGAAAAGAGGCCGGGGAGTCGATTTATCAGATATTGGAAGCCTCTCAGGTCGATCCAAAAACAGTAGCTGTGGAGGTCAAAGATATCTCCTGGCAGCAGGGTTGGATCTCCCTCTTGGGTACTCTGATTCCAGTTATTTTGATGATAGTTTTCTTCTTGCTGATCTTCCGCCAGGCACGAGATGCTGGCCAGGGGATCTTCTCTTTCGGTCAGTCCCGAGCCAGACTTTTCAATAAAGACGCTCCTCAGGTGAAATTTGCCGATGTCGCTGGTGTCTATGAATCTAAAAAAGAGCTCGAAGAGGTAGTCGATTTTTTGAAAAATCCTCAAAAATACAAAGAAGTGGGAGCCAGGACACCAAAAGGCGTGCTTCTGGTGGGACCTCCAGGTACCGGTAAGACACTACTTTCCCGAGCCGTTGCTGGTGAAGCTGGAGTGCCATTTTTCTCAATAGCCGGATCTGAATTTATGGAGATGTTGGTCGGAGTGGGGGCAGCCCGGGTGAGAGATATGTTTGCTCAGGCTAAAAAGGCTTCACCGGCGATCATCTTTATCGATGAAATAGAATCAATCGGCCGAGCTCGTGGCAATGGAATGGGTGGCGGACACGATGAAAGAGAGCAGACTCTAAATCAGATTCTGGTTGAGATGGACGGTTTTGCGCCAAATGAATCGGTCATTGTTATCGGTGCCACCAATCGGCCGGATCTTTTAGATCCAGCTTTGGTCAGACCTGGTCGGTTTGATCGTCGGGTAGTTATTGGGCTGCCAGATCTGGAAGAAAGAAAAGCCATTATCACGATCCATATGAAAGGCAAGCCATTTGCTCAGGATGTCGATGTCGAAAGACTTGCTAGAAGAACAGTTGGTTTTTCCGGAGCTGATCTGTCCAATATGTTGAATGAAGCTGCAATATTGGCGGCTCGTGAAAGCAAAAAAGAGATCGATAACAAAGATCTAGAGGAGGCTGCGACCAAAGTCAAACTCGGTCCACAAAGGAAAAGAATGCAGTCGGAAGAAGATCGTAAACTGGCTGCTTATCATGAAGCTGGGCATGCTTTGGTTGGCCACTCTTTGCCACATGTCGATCCTGTTCATCGTATCACTATCGTTTCTCGGGGCATGAGTGGCGGACATACGATGTTTCCACCGACAGAAGACCGCTCCAATGAGACAAAATCCAGACTGCTTGAACAGATCGCCACAGCTCTTGGCGGTCGGGCAGCTGAAGATCTGATCTTTAAAGATATCTCCACCGGAGCTTCCAATGATATCGAAGTTGCCACCAATATTGCCCGTGAGATGGTTGTAGAATATGGTATGAGTTCGATCGGTCCGATCAATATCAAACCAGCCTCTCAGTTTGGAATGTGGCAGCGAGGTGATGGTGCTGTCATTTCAGAATCAATGCAGGCCAAAATTGATGGTGAAATTAAAAAGATTATGGATGAAGCATACACTCAGGCACTGACTATTTTAAGAAAAAATAAAGCTCATTTAGACAAAGTAGCCAAGGCTTTGCTGGATAAAGAGACTCTTGATACCGATGAATTCGAGGGTATTGTTGGCAAGAAAAAAAGTACAGCTTCTAGATCTACCCAATCTGCCATTATGGCATAACCCATAGTTATAGTTGACAAATTCTTACACTTCAGGGTAAACTGTTGATACTGACTACGCAAGTCGAAAAAGCCACACTGAGCGGAAAAGTCACTATTTATGTCAAAAAATAATGTACAACTAAATACAATTTCTTATCCACTTATTGGTGGGGGAAATTTAGCACCTGCAGAAAGTGCAGGGGTTTCTATGCAAAAGGAGGGATATTTTAAGTAATTTACACTTAAAAATTAAATAAACAAGCATAGAAACCAGCCAACCGGCTGGTTTTTTAATATCAAAAATAATGTATTTCTCCACTACGGTCGAAAAAGAATAATCAATCTTGTTCGAGCGAAGTCGAGAACTACCTTAAAAAAAGGAGAAAGTATGTTACGTTTAAATAGCAAGAAAAAAACAAATATGAGTTTCATAAAAAAAGTCTGGATATTGATGGCTCCTTTTCATAAGGATCTATACGTCCTGGCAATTGTGACAGCTTTTATGGAGCTGTTCCTTTTGGCGGGAATTTTTATCTATGGAAAAATTTTAGATATTTTGACAGCAGCCAAAGGGGCGATCAGCTGGGAGACAGCGCTGTTGGTCATCGGTGGACTGGCTGCAGCCAGGATCTTAACGATGCTGCTTGACTATCTGGCCGATATTTTAATTGTAAAATTGCTCTGGAAATCAGAGCACCATATTCAAACTGTGGCCTATGAAAAGTTGCTGGAGCTGTCAATTGATTATCACGAAAAGATCAATACCGGTACCAAGATCAACATCGTCAATAAAGGAACCGATAAATTGGTTGATTTGATTGGATCATACACCTGGGAGTTTCAACCGATTGTGATCAAAATCATTCTTTCAACCATATTGATCTTGCTGACAAGTTGGTTGTTTGGTGTGGTTTTTCTTTTGTCTGTGGTGCCTTATATCTATTTGATGTTTTTGACCTACAAAAAAACTGCTAAACTGCGCTCCAAAAGACATGATCTTTATGAAAAATCCACTGGGGAAATAGGGGACACGATCTCCAATATTACTGTGGTCAAAGCCTTTGCCCAAGAAGAAAGAGAGAAATTATCTATGCAGTCCATTTGGGGAAATGTCCTAAGTATTTCCGGGAGTGAGTATAAAACACATATGATTGAAGGGTTTTTCCGTTCCCTGATGACCGAAGGGTTTTACATTTTAATGATCTCAATCGGTATTTGGCAGATTTACTTAGGGCAGCTGACAGTTGGTACATTAGTTTTTCTAATATCAGTACTGGAAAGAACCAATTCAAATATCTTCCGTCTAGGCAGGATCTATGAACGGGCAGTTGATGCGTCTGAACCCGTCGACCGTATCAGCTCTTTATTGAACCAAAAAACATCGGTCAAAGAATCCCCGGACCCAATCCGGCTTGATCGATTTCAGGGACAGCTGGCTTTTCGTCACGTGACATTTGCATACAAGAAAAGACGGGTATTAAAAAATGTTAGCTTTACTATCAACCCGGGTTCATTTACAGCACTGGTGGGAAAATCTGGCTCAGGAAAGTCTACAATTGCGAAATTACTTAGCCGGTACTATGACCCAAGTAGTGGTTCAATTGTGTTGGATAATAAATACGACCTAAGACAGGTATCACTCGATGATTATCACCAACAGACCGCCGTGGTTTTTCAGGATTCACCCGTGCCAAACCGAAAAATCTGGGAAGTGATTGCCTACTCTTTTGGTCAGGCCAACTGGTCATCGGTCAAAGATCGAGTTATCAGGGCTGCTGAGTTGGCTCACGCTCACGAGTTTATCTCAGACTTTGAAGATGGATATCAAACAGAGATTGGCGAAAGAGGAGTCAAGCTATCAGGCGGGCAAAAACAGCGGCTGGCTATTGCCAGAGCTCTGTTTGCAGACCCCAAAATCCTGATCATGGATGAGCCAACATCACATCTTGATACTTTATCTGAGGCGATGATTCAAAAAGCGCTGGAGGATATGTCTAAGGAAAAAACTTTAACTAAAATTGTCATAGCTCACCGTCTCTCAACCGTTCAAAAAGCCGACCAGATTTTGGTGATGGATAAGGGTCGGATTGTGGAAAGAGGCACTCATTTGGAGCTGATGAAGAAAAAAGGAGTCTACGCTTCAATTGTAGCCCAAAGTGAATTAAAACACTAAAACCGGTATAATAATATAATGACAAAAGAGATCTGGATCAAAAGACTGCTGACTACTGGATTTTTTTATCTACTCGTCGATGCGTTGATTCATCTTTTAAACATTCGATTGATAGATGTTGAATCAGTCTGGCCAGCAAATGCAGTTGTTTTTTCCGGGTTCCTCTCCCAGATTTACGCGTCATTTGTATTATTAGTCTCTTTTTTAATTTGGGAGATTCGTAAAGACATCAATAAATACAAAAATATTTTGACAATATTAGGATTTTGGGCGGTAGGACATGGGGTATATTTGTTAATTAGAACAATCAATAACCTGCCTGATAGTTTTGGTTATATCCCTTCACTTCTTGTTTGGATCCCTTTTTATTCTTTTATCACCGCTTTTGAAGGTGCGATGTTAATATTTTTTGGTACAATAGTCATCTTGTGGAGATTTAAATATGGCAAAAATAATTGATTTAGCGATAGTTATTCCAACTTTAAACGAAGAAAATTTTATTGGTAAACTGCTTGATTCGATTGCAGCTCAAACTGTTCAACCCAAAGAAGTTGCAGTAGTTGATGCTTTTTCCCCAGATAAAACCAAGTCTGAGGTTTTAAAAAGGCAAAAAGTTTTACCACAACTCAAATTCTATCAGATTCCTAAATCAACTATTTCCCGGCAAAGAAATACCGGCGTCAAAAAAACGACTGCACCCCACATTTTATTTTTGGATGCGGATGTTTTTCTTAAAGACACCGAAGCTTTGGATAAATATTATCAGGAAGTATTAGAAAGAAAGCCAGATCTGGCAGCTGCAACCAATTTGCCGGCTGATGATCCCAAACACAGCGAAGAGCAACGCAAGACATTAGAGTTAAAAATAAAATCGGTCGTCAATAAAGCCGAAGACACCGCCATTTTTGTGGCTGCAGATGTAGCCTTTCGAGCTACCAAGCCAATTTATCCGATGGCCATGGGTATTAATCTATATGTCAGGCGAGTGGCTTTTGAAAAAGTTGGTTGGTTTGATGAAAGCCTGCGTTTTGCTGAAGATCATGAGCTAGTGCAAAGAATGTGTAAAGCTGGTAATAAATTTTTATTTTTAAAAAATCCTAAAATATATACATCAACTAGAAGAATGAATCACGAAGGTCGGCTGCAATACGTGACTAAAATGATCAAATCTTGGTTGCACATCATTACCAAAGGCTACGATAGCAACCCAACTGAATATAAATACGGACACTTCAAATAAATGTTAATTCTAAAATTAGTTTTATTTTCTCTGCTGATGGCTTTTATTATGGCTAAGCTGGAGATTGAAATCGAAGGTAAAGATGGCTGGGCAGCGGCTCTGCCGACCTGGCGGGTAAAAAATTGGTTTACCCGTTTATTGTGGGGGAAACAAGAATTTACCGGTTATCATTTTTGGGTTTTTTGGTTGATTATGGTTTTATTGCATTTTCCTTTTTGGATAGGATTGCCCTGGACGTTACAGTTAGAACTACAGATTTTAGGGGTGTTTTTTTTGGGAGTAGTATTTGAGGATTTTTTCTGGTTTGTGCTAAATCCTCATTATGGATTTAAAAAATTTACAAAACAGTATGCTCATTGGCACAAAGACTGGTGGGGCAGAGTACCATTTTTATATATCAAAATGTTTGTGATGACTGTAATATGCTTTGGGATAAGTGCAATATTGCCAAGTTGAGATACCAATTTGCAATCATTTTTGATTAAGCGTCGCTTCTTTTTCGTAATTCTACTTCCCACCAGCTATGAGCATTAGGGTATCTGTCAGGATCTACACCATTTGAAGTTCTAACGACTAAATCTATCACCTCAAATCCGTGATCTATAAATCTTTGTCTAACTGCAGCCTCAGAGTTTGTTAGAACATTATGACCCAGTATATGTTTAGTAATAACATAGTCCTGAAGTGCGCTTCTGGTTGTCAGTTTATCAATAAACCGATCAGGATCTTTGGCAAACATGCTTGGTCTCATCAATGTAAATGCTGCAAAACCGCCAGGCTTTAAAACTCGATACATCTCACTGATTACTTTTTTCGGATCATCAGCATAATCAATCGCCATATTACTAGTCACAAGGCCAATTTTTTCAGTTAAAAAAGGAAGATACATTGCATCCGCCTGAACATGATTGACATTTTGTTGGGTGTTTAAATATTGGGAGAGAATTGGAGCAACATCTAATGTAATGATCGGATTCGCTGGTAATTTATAACCGGTTTTCATTGCCAAGCTTGAAACAAAATACTGCCTACCAGACCCTATATCCAAAATAGGATCGGAACTATCTAGTTGAGGTACTAATTTTGCCACTCTTTGCGCCAATAAGGGATTACTTTCCTCAGGACACCCGGAAGTCATTTTAAACTCATAACCCAATCCCCAATAATCTGCAGAAACTCTTGAAATTGGTTGTTGATTTAATCTTGTTATTATTTCTTGTCGTGTTTCCCGGTCTTCAATTAAAGGCATAGATATCCTTTTTTGCATAAAAAAACCTCCCAAGCTGGGAGGCTTTGAAACTTTTAAATTAACTAATCTCTAATTAACTAATCACCTACTATTGCCTCCCATTTGCGATGTGGAAGAACAACAGCATGGTGGATTGGCTAAAACAAAATTCAAAATTTGCGGGATGAATTTTTCTTTACGGTTGCCACAGTTGCACATATTCGAGTCACTATACAAAATGAAGTGACATAAGTCAAATAGTTACCAAAATGATATGAGTATAAGTTCTAAACTCTAATTACTAAATTCTAGATAATGACCAAAAAAATAAACAATAATTTCAGAGTATTTAAAATTTAGAGTTTTACTTCAAAAGTGTTAGAATACCCCTATGCCAAGATTCGTTTTAGTAGATGGGAATGCTTTACTTCATCGGGCTTTTCATGCCACACCACCGTTGACCACTTCAAAAGGGGAGCTGGTAAATGCCGTCTACGGCTTTACCAATATGCTTTTAAGAAGTTGGGATGATCTCAAACCTGACTATATGGCGATCGCCTGGGATATGAAAGCTCCTACTTTTAGACACCAGCAATATACCCAGTACAAAGCCACTCGCGGGCCAGCTGATGAAGCATTGAGCAGTCAGTATAATCGGGTGCATGAAGTAGTCAAGGCTCTGGGAGTGCCCGAATACGCTCTGGCTGGATATGAAGCCGATGACCTGATCGGAACACTAGCTAAACTGGCAGTAGAAAAAGATTCAGAGATTGAAGTGATCATTTTGACGGGAGATCGAGATATCATGCAAACTATCAACAATCAGGTCAAAATCTTAATGCCAAAAAAGACCCTGACTGATGTTGGTTTGTATGGGGTCCAGGAGTTTATTGAGCGGTTTGGTTTTCAGCCAATCCAGATGATCGAATACAAAGCATTA
Organism: uncultured Gammaproteobacteria bacterium; assembly: GCA_964636275.1. GTDB lineage: Bacteria > Patescibacteriota > Microgenomatia > Daviesbacterales > UBA10151 > CAZWRN01. The sequence goes on along the minus strand of CAZWRN010000002.1, from coordinate 60,338 downwards.
GCGGGCGATGCTTCAGACAATATCCCAGGTGTGCCGGGAATAGGCGATGTCAGCGCCACCAAACTAATCAAACAGTTTGGCACTATTGAAGAGATTTATAAAACAGAAAACCTGGCGACTCTGCCAGAACGAATGCAAAAACTGTTGGCTGAAGGGGCTGAGTCAGCTGCAATGAGCAAAACACTGGCGACTATCGATATCAATGCACCGATCAAGTTAAATCTCTCAGAATGTGCGGTAAAAGACTATAACCAGGGGCAGGTAATCGATCTTTTTAAAGAATTGGAATTCAAAAGTTTGGTTAATAAATTGACTGGCTCTGGAAAAGATCCTCTGACTGGTGAAAAACAGTTACAAGGAGATGAAGCAGCTTATGAAAAGCCAGCACAATCAAAAGAGACTGTTGAACTGGATCAAAAGGTACAGATTGTTTTGGACAAAATGAGTAAAAATGGAGTGCTGATAGATGCCCCGTTTTTAGAGAATCTGGGTAAAGATCTCAAGGAAAAACTAGTCGATATTGAGAAAAATATTTTCCATTTTGTTGGTCACGAATTTAATTTAAATTCACCAAAACAGTTGTCTGAGGTACTATTTGATGAACTCAATTTACCTGTTTTCAAAAAGACTAAAACGGGCAGATCAACCGATGAAGAAACACTCCAAGAATTGTCAGCAGCTCACCCGGCAATTCCTTTTCTACTCCAGTACCGTCAACTGTTTAAATTAGTTTCAACCTATGTTGATGCCCTGCCTAAATCCATTCAGGAAGACGGAAGAATTCATTCAACTTTCAATGTTGAAGGTGCTGCCACCGGACGGCTTTCTTCAACCAATCCCAATTTGCAAAATATCCCCATCAGAGGAGAGATGGGTGGGGAGCTGCGGAAAGCATTTATTGCACCAGAAGGAAAAGTATTATTGGGCGCCGATTATTCGCAGATAGAGCTTCGAATAATGGCCGATGTCTCGGGTGATGAAGCAATGAAAAAAGCATTTCAAGATGGCTTAGATATTCATGCAGCAACAGCGGCTAAGATCTTTAATATTCCAATTGATCAAGTGGGTAAACAACAACGAACAGTTGGAAAAACCATGAACTTTGCCACCCTCTACGGTCAGGGTCCGCGGGCTTTATCCAGACAGCTTAGCATAGACTTTGCCACTGCCAAACAGTACATCAGCGAATATTTTGAACAGTTTCCCAAAGTCAAAGCCTGGATGGCTAAAACTTTGGAATTTGGTATCCAAAATGGTTATGTTGAAACAATCTCTGGAAGAAGAAGATACATGCCAGAGCTCTCTTCAAACAATCATTTTCTCAAAGCAGCCGGAGAGAGAGCAGCTATCAACCATCCAATTCAAGGAACCAGTGCGGATATGATTAAAATTGCTATGGTCGCAATCGGTAAAGAACTTGAGAAAAATGATAACTGCAAGTTAATACTTCAGGTCCATGATGAGTTGATGTTTGAATGCTCTCCAGAAGATGTCGAGTCGACAGCCAAAATGATTAAACAAAAAATGGAAGATGCTTTAAAGTTATCTGTTCCTGTGAAAGTTGATTTGAAATCCGGCAAAAGCTGGGGAGAGATGTCACCCGTAGAACTTTAAGCTGCTTTTTGTGAAAAGAGTCGTTTCATAGCTTCCATCCATTCAGGGAAACCTAACTGTTTTTGTTTAACCCAAAACTCACCTCCCCAAAGAAGTTGTTTCTGATAGCCACTTCTCACCAGATCTGAAACTAATCTAAGTGTTTGATTTACTGACACACTGGGGTACTCTTCTTGTCCAAAATGAACATGTTTATTTGGTTCCCAAGGTTCAGCCTGAGCTTCAAAAATCCATGGTTCAATATCTAGTGATTCAATAAGTGAAGCATTTTTGGCCAATAATCGATAATCACCCCAATTCATTTGGTAATATCCGCCCTCTCTGCGAGGAACTTTTGGATATACATTAAAACCTGTTCCATCCGGTTTGAGTTCTAAACTTTTTATCAAACTATAAGGAGCACTAGGAATTTTAAATGCGTTACTTAATAAAATCTTTTGATCAGTCCGTTTTTCTCTCTGACCAATTTAATTTCGGCGTTCAGTAAGCTTTCATCAATTGAGTGGTTGTCAGCAAAGTCGAGATGATCAAGCGGCTCATTTTCAATCTGCCAGTATTTTAGATTTGGATAATTCTTATACATTTCAACTACTTTTTCGGTGTGTTTCATTACTCTATTGTAAGTTAAAGGATCAGAACCGATACTACGGCCTTGATTTTGATCAGTACCACTGAGATGAACTACATCCGGGGGAAGATGAAGTTCTGGGAATCGAGGGGCTTTCGCTCCAACTGTCAGAATGACATTTATTTTTCTTCTGGCAGCTTCATTCATCAGCCAATCTGTTTTTTGAAAACCAATGTCTGATTCAATCTCATTCCAATAGGTCCCCAGACGAATCACATCTGGCTCCAAGTCACAAATTTCTCTAAAAGTTGTCTGATAATCCATATCAAGATATCGGGGAGAGCATTGGAGTTGACTAAAGGTCACACCCAAGACATCAGGACGCTTGATACTCTGTTGTAAAAAAGGTATTCGAATCATCGGCAGGTTTAAGAGTGCTCCAACAGTTACAACAGCCGCAGCAGTTTCTCCGAGCATTCGTCTGCGCGACAGTTTTCTGGCTAATGCAAATTCAGCAGTTGCCATAATAAAGCAAATTAATTAGATTTCTGAGACAGTATTGTAACAGAATAATAAAAGAATAAATTTTTAGATGATGATTTTCTTCACTTCGCGCATCTCTTTCTCAAATCTGACAAAACCTGATTTCTCCAGAAGGTAAAAGATCAATTTCATTAATCCACCGCTAATCAGATTGAAAAAGAAAAAGATAAAACTGATAAAGGAAAATGCTGAAAATAAAATCAGTGCTAAAACAGGTGCGATCAAAAATTGATATTTATTGAGCATATCATTGATCGGTGCTAACGCCATCTTTTTGATCATTGCCACTGAAGGAATGATAGAGCCAGTAGATATAGTAGAAGTGGGTGGGATTTGTACAGAACTTGTTGCCGAAGTCGCAGGGGCACTGGTCGAAGGAGCTGATGTAGTAGTGGTTTCATATTGTTCCAAAATAGCTGGATCTACGCCATATTGGCGTAGTACGTCTGGATTTTGTTTGAGTAGTTGTAATTGTTCAGGAGTTAGCTGTGGTAATTGAGCCAGGTATTTATCACCTTTTATCAGCTGGCTAGATTGCTGAGAGATCAGCTGTTGAACAACTGCATCGGGTATCATCGATTCTGGAATAGCAAAACCTTGCTGTTTTATTACGGAGTTAATAGACAGATAGTAGCCTAAACAGATGATAAAAAGTAAAGCTGTAAAAAGATTTTTTATTGGTGGAGTAAGCAGTACAACTGGGGAGAAGTTGTAGTAATGACGCATAATATTTTCAACCATAAAAAAAACACTGATCAAGGCTAAAAGATAAAGACCACTCAAAACAAGTCCGGTACTAGACAGGGAAAAAAGCAGTGGGGTTAGGGCGCCTAAAATCGATACACCGATAGCTATCCTTCGATCTCCACATAAAGCAGCAAAAAGCACAAAGGCAAATGAAGAAAATAAAAGTAAACAAGCCAGTTGTATCAGCTGATTGGCGGCAGATTGATTCAGGCCAAAAATCCATTCATACGAATTCAACAACGGCATTAGAAAAAAATGAAATCCGGTAAATAAAACTAAAAAGATAATTCCAAATAAAGATTTTTTAAGATAAATCATTACCCTTACATTGTAGCAAGTATCCTGCATTACGCCAATTCGCATTTTTTTTTTGCTGAATTAGCCTAGTATGTGTATAATTTAGGGTATGAATTTAGACATCTCCCAAGCCCTAGAGCTAATTAAAGCCTCTGAAAATATTTTAATCCACCTGCACCCCTCTCCGGATGGAGATTCAGTTGGGTCGGCTTTGTCGATGAAACAAGCTTTAAAACAGCTCGGTAAAGAGGCAGTCGTGATCAGTGGGGATTCTCATCCACCCAAACTTTTTTCGATGCTGCCAGGATTTGATGAAATCAAAGATCAGACTTTTTTAGAAACCGATCTGTCAAAATTTGATCTATTTATCGCTATGGATTCTTCCAACCTCGATCAGATCAGTAAAAAAGGCGAAGTGGTCTTTCCTGAGAATTTGAAAGTGTTGGTGATCGATCATCATAAATCCAATACAAACTACGGAACTATCAATCTGGTCGATTATTCCATTCCAGCCAATTGTCAGCTGCTTTATGGCATCTACCAAAAGTGGGGAATTACTATGACACCAGAAATTGCGATCTGTTTACTGGTGGGTATTTATACTGATTCACGTTTTCGCTATGAGGGGACAACAGACCAAACATTTGAGATCACCTCCAGACTCGTCAATTTGTATCCAAAATTTCATCAAGTTTTTTTTGAACTGGAAAACAATTTATCAGCTAAAAGGGTCTATCTGATGGGTATAGCTCTCAGTCAAATTGAGACATTTTATGATGATAAAGTGGCAATTGCGATCGTCTCTCAGGCCGATCTGCAACAAAAAAATATTTTGCCAGAAGATATCGAAAACAATGAAATATCCAATATATTACGCTCTGTCACCGGATGGGAGATCGATATTAGCCTGATCGAAACTGAACCAGGAATCTGGAACGCTTCTTTTAGAACCCGTGATGCCGATAAATATGATGTATCTAAAATTGCAGTAGCACTAGGAGGTGGCGGACATAAAGCCGCAGCTGGAGCACGTATTGAGGGAACCAGGCAGATTGCTGTAGAAAAATTGTTAACAACTATCAAACAAATATATCCAGGTATATCAGAATAATGTCATTCAAAAGTCCAGCACACCAGAATAATTTAATATAAGATTATTTAGAAATAATATCTGATGGCTGTAAACTCTAACGTAGAAACATTAACCAACTCACCTGATCGGGATCAAAGAAGGCATGCTTCGTTGGCGTTATTTAGGGAGTACTTATCAGCTAGACCCAAGATTTTAGCTGACCTTGGTTATTCACCAGATCAGCAAAAGTATGTTTTGGGTCCAATTAATAATCTGACTTTGCCACATCATATGACCAATCATGGGCTCGAGGCGCGTCCCAGCATAGATAGTACGGGGACTGGGCCAGCCAGTCTATTAGAATCTCCAGCTAAAGGCGTTGCGCAGTTTGAAGCTACACTACCATCAAATTTAGGTTGGCATTCGAGAGACAGATTAAATGATGCAGAAATGAATGCTTTGAAAGAGATGGGTGCATTATTACGTATGAGGATGCTTGATACATCGTTACTTGAAGATGGAGGAGAAGCTGCTATAGTCAAAGCTTTGCATGTTGGCGACAGACTACCAAGAATGGGATTGAGAGAAGCAGGTGTGCTTAGCCATCTAGCCAGACTCTTGGGGCAGGCTGCTACTTTTGATTCCAAACGCCTGAATGGAATAGATATCGCTATGGGCATTCAAAGTCCAGGTAAATCAGTCAAGAATGAGGTTTGGCGGGAATTATTTTCCGATAACAGATTGCATGTATTTGGCAGTGTGCCTCAGATAAAAAGTTAAACTCTCTTTTGTTGACCTTTTTGTGCTAGGAGATCTCTTTTTTTGCTACAATTCCAAGTATGAATAAAACAAAAATTCTTTTTGTCGATCATACTCCTTTTGCCGGCGGAGCCCAATTGCGCTTGGCAGAGGATATTAAATGGCTCAACAGAGACAAAATTGAGCCCTATCTGGTCATTGATTCCGCTTCTGAATTTGAAAGTATATATACCACTTCAAAAGCAAAAATCAGCAAAATACCATTTGCCAGACTCAATCTACTGCATCCAGTTGCAATCCCCAGATTACTCCGCGCAGTAAAAGCTTTTAGCAGTGTCGTCACCAAAATTGAACCAGACATCGTGATGGCCAATACCACGCGGGCTTTATTAATAGCTGCTCTGGCCTCCAAAATTCATCGATCAGATTTTAAACTAGTGAGCTATATTCGCGATTACGACTACCCAAAATGGATTTTTCAGTTGATCGGGGATGAAGTAGATAAATATTTGTTTGTCTCGGAGTCAATAAAAGATTTTTACAAATTGCCCGGAGAGACAATATATCTGGGTTCGGCTTTTAAACCAGATATCCGAAAAAATATATCAAAAAAATTTGTCATAGGGTACTTAGGGAGACTGGTTGATTGGAAGGGTGCCAAAGAGTTGCTAGAGGCATTTCAAAAGCTGTCTGTGGAAAATACCGAACTGGTCATTTGGGGAAGTGGCGAAAAACAATCTGGCTCAATTGAAAAAAATATCCTAAATACAGCGATACCTGGAGTCCATTTTGAGGGATTTATCGACCAGCCCTCGAAAGCTTTTGCTAAAATGAACTGTTTTGTTTTACCCTCAAAAAAAGCTGAACCTTTTGCAACCACGGTCATAGAAGCAGCATTGGCTGAGGTCCCGATCATTGCGACCAATATCGGTGGCACCCCCGAATTTATCAAACATGAAAAAAATGGACTATTGGTCGATCCAGCTGATACTAACCAATTGGCAGCCGCTCTGTTAAGATTAATACAGGAACCGACTTTAGCGAAAAAAATAGCTCAACAATCTAAAAAAGATGCACAAAGATTTACTCAAGAAAAATTTATAACCAAATTTGAAAAGGCTTTATTAACTTAAAATGAAAGTAGCACTGGTACATGACTATTTAAAAGAATACGGGGGAGCTGAAAGAGTAGTTGAAGCGCTACATCAGATTTTCCCCGAGGCTCCTCTCTACACCGCTTATTACAACCCAAAAACCTTGGGCAAGGATGCCCAGCGTTTTAAGGGCTGGGAGATTCATACTTCCTGGATGCAAAAAATACCTGGAATAAAAAGCCTGCTATCTCCTTTAAAATTTTTATCACCAATGGCATTTGAAAGTTTTGATTTATCTTCATACGATGTAGTAATCTCATCCTCAGCAGCCTATTATGCTAAAGGGGTTATTACAGATCAGGGATCTAAACATATCGCTTATATTCATACTCCACCCAGATATTTGTACGGATATACCAAAAATCATTGGTACAAAAAAAACATTTTCACCAAACTGTTTGGAGAAATACTCAATCATTTTATGAGGCAGTACGATTTTGTTTTGTCTCAGCGGCCGGATATGTTGATAGCTAACTCCGAAAATATCAAAAAAAGGATCAAGAAATTTTACCGCCGGGATGCTGAAGTGATCTATCCACCAGTTGATCTGTCCGAGTTTCAATCTGTCAAAACAGAAACTGATGATTATTTCCTATCTTTGGCGAGACTTGATCCTGATAAAAATATCGATCTGGTTATCAAAACTTTTAACGGTAATGGAAAAAGATTAATAGTAGTAGGAACGGGTAGAGAAGAAGCCAGATTAAAAAAACTAGCTAAAAGTAATATTACTTTTGCTGGCAAAGTCTCCGATAAAGAACGAGTCCAGCTTTTAGCCAATGCCAAGGCTTTAATCTGTGCCGCTAGTGAGGAGGATTTTGGAATCACAGCTATTGAGAGTCAAGCCGCGGGTACACCTGTGATCGCCCTTTATCAGGGAGGATATAAAGAAACAGTTATTGATGGCAAAACTGGTGTATTTTTTGGCGATTTACAAATAGGCAGTCTCCAACTGGCTATCAATAAATTTGAAACTATGAAGTTTAAAACTGAAGAACTCAAAAAAAATGCTGCCAGATTTTCTTTTGAACATTTTAAAAAAGAGATACTTGCCTTGATACAAAAGTCTAAATCCTAAAATTCAGTATTTTCTTACAGATAAATCACTTGACTGAAGCTAAAATAGACTGTACTTTTAAAATATGACCAGACAACGCCAACCCGAATGGTCCAATCAGGCTAATCAAATTATAGACGGTAAAAATCTATCAGCAGAACATATTATCTTTGCTCTAACTGGCGAATATCCGAAAAAAATGACATTTACAGAAGGTGCCTTGAATACTTTAGCTTATACAGGAGGAGTAATCATTAATCGAGCTAGCAGAATAAGACAGGCTTTAACATACTTTATGTTCTAATCTGCGAAAAATTATTATATTTGTTAGAATAGCCTCATGCCGGAACTACCAGAAGTTGAAACAATTCGTTTAAGTTTAGTCAAAAAAATAATTGGTGAAACTATTACCAAAATTGAAATACTCAATCCAAAAACTTTTCAAGGAGAATCTGAAGTTGTTTTAAATCAAAAAATTGTTAATATTTGGCGCAAGGGAAAAGGCTTAGGAACTGATTTTGAAAATGGTTATACATTACTTTTTCATCTCAAAATGTCAGGGCAGATTATTGTTACGCAAAATGAAATACGCAATAAGAAAAAAGAAGACAGATTTGTAGGCGGGCATCCGACTAAAGATATGTTGTCAGATCTGCCCAATAAATCAACAAGAGTCATATTTTATCTCAGTGATGGGCAGACCATGTTTTTTAATGATCAACGAAAATTTGGCTGGATCAAAGTATTGGATAGAGAGTCGTTAAAGATTGATTCTTTTTTAAAAAATCTGGGGCCTGAACCACTTGATAAAAAATATACTTTGGAGCAGTTTAAAAACAACCTCAAAAAACATCCGAAAACACCGATTAAAGTTGGATTGCTTGATCAGTCAGTTGTGGCCGGGGTAGGCAATATTTATGCTTGTGAAGGGTGTTTTAATGCCGGAGTAAATCCCAAAACCAAGGTCAGTGAATTAACCGACAAACAGTTTGAAAAATTATTCCAGGGGGTTATTCAGGCCTTGAAAGATGGAGTGAAATACGGGGGGTCTACCAAGACCCATTTTGTCGATTCGGACGGCAGAAAAGGTTTATTTTTGAACTATGCTAAAGTCTACAACCGAGATAATAAACCTTGTTTACAATGCCAAACACCAATAAAAAAAATCAAACTGGGGGGACGAGGGACCTTTTTTTGCCCCCAGTGCCAAAAATGAAAAACTTTGTATTTATCAGAGGATGGGCAAGTACTGACTATTCCTTTAAAAAATTTTTACAGACTGTTCCGGTTGATATAAAAGTTGAAATGATTGGGGCTGACCGGTTGATTGAAAACCAAGATCTGATGGATGCAGCAAAAAAGTTGGATGAGTATATTCAGTCCAAACAAATTGATAAATTTGTTTTAGCCGGACATTCATTGGGGGGAGCGGTAGCAATTGCATATGCAGCCACATATCCACAAAAAATCACACAACTCTATTTGATTAATTCTGTAGGTTTTCCCTTTGAAGGAGATTTTGGGAAAGAGTCACTCAAAATGATAAGCAGAAACAGTAAAAAGGCATTTCATAATTCAGATAAAAAGTTTTTTGAAGCAATTAATTTTTTATCAAAACCACTATTTCATCTGAAACTAGGTAAGTTCGCAAGGAGAATAAATACTGTTGACATAGCCAGAAAGATAAATCTGCCAACCCAAATTTTATATGGAGATGCAGATAAGCTAGTATCTGTAACAGCAAGCCAACAAATTCATCAGGCGGTCAAAGGATCTATATTAAAAATACTGCCAAATCTAGACCATGACTGGATTCAAACTGATCCAGAACATTTTTGGCGTACTTTAGATCAAGCTGGTTGATAAAATTTTCTAGATAAGAGTACAATGCAGTTTGACCCTATGGAAGAAAAACCCGCTTCATTAAAAGAGATTTTAGCCCATCGTGGCTTTGTGAATTTATGGATTAATCAGATTTTGGTCCAACTATCCTACAACAGCATGAATTTCGCTCTGCTTATATGGGTGTTTAGACTGACAGAGTCAAACACTGCTGTAGCAGCTCTGATGTTTGCTGTCTACCTGCCAGCAGTGATTCTAGGACTTTTTGCGGGTTTATTGGTCGATATTACTGACAGGCGAAAAATTATTCGGGTGATTGATCTGGCCATGGCGCTTTGCTTCATTGGCCTGATTTTCTTTAAAGGCAGCTTTTTAGCCATTTTAGGGATAACTTTTTTAGTTAATGCTTTAGGCCAGTTTTATATCCCGGCTGAGTCTTCAGCTATCCCGCTTTTAGTCAAAAAAAACCAGCTGCTGGTGGCTAACTCACTTTTTTCTATCACCTTATTTGCGTCTTTTTTGATCGGATTTGGTTTCTCCGGGCCACTGATTCAACATCTCGGGATTGATATGATCTTTTTATTGGGAGCATTAATGTTGATGGCTGCATTTGGGCTGACCTTTTACTTTCCGAAAATAGTTAACACTGAAGATGATCAATCAAGAAGATTAAAAAATGCTTTAAAAAGAAAAGACCTGCCAACTTTTTGGGAGATGTCGGTATTGGAAGTCAAGAGTACTATTGGACTGATCAGAGGCAAAGTAGTGGTGATGGCATCACTGCTGATTCTCGCTTCTGTCCAGGTAGCGATCGCCATATTAGGAGTATTAATTCCATCTTTTTTTGAAAAAAATCTTCAAGTAAATGCCACCGATGCATCTTATGTTCTAATTTTACCTCTGGGATTGGGGATGGTACTAGGAGGAATTGCGATTGGCCGGTTCGGGTATAAGATACCCAAACGAAGTATTGTCGGAATTGCTATTTTACTGGCCGGATTATTGTTTTTCCTGGTCGGAGCAGCCCCTTTGATCTCCCCGGCTATTAGTTATTTTCCCAAACCAAGACCTTTGCCATTTATCTACCAGCCTTCTCTGTCTACTATTTTAGCCATTGGGTCATTTCTACTTGGTATGACAATGGTCTCTGTTGTTGTGCCTTCTCAGACTGTATTACAGGAAAATACTCCGGATAGTGTTAGAGGAAAAGTCTTTTCGATATTGGGAGTATTGATGTCGGCACTGACCCTGTTTCCGGTTGTATTGGTCGGAGTACTAGCCGATATTTTTGGAACAGCTCCAATATTTATTGCTATCGGCGGAACTGTAGCCCTACTTGGATTTATGGCGATCAAACCAAGCTTTTATTTTGATGAACAGCATCTGCCATATCGTTTAAGACAATTTTTAGGATTGGGACACTGGAAGAAAGAGGATTAAAAAGCTGCAACAGCAGCCGTCAATAAAGCTTTTCTGGGCAATCTCTTTGGTGAAGTGACTTCTGTGGTATATAAAGTTGATGGAGCTATAACTTCTGGCAAAGCTGCAGAGTTAATGGGATTTCTTTTAGATCTTAGATCACGGATATCAGGCTGAATTGGTAGATCATGCATCGGTAACGCATCTAAAGCTGCTGCCACATTTTCAGCAATAGTTGTTCTAATTTGATAAGACTTTTCTACAGAGGAAATTAATTTTTGATAATCTGGACCAAGCCGATTTACAAGTTCTCGATGGCTCGGAAAATAACCGTGTCCTACTGAAGCTTCAACCACAACAGCACCATTCCAATATATATTAGTCACTCCTGATGTTTGTCCAAAAATACGAAGTTCTGGTTGGGGTAAATCTTTTAATGCTACAACTGAATCTTTTAAGCGCATTAAAAAAAGATTATCCCAGAGAAGTATTTAAAAAACAAGAGATCAGATGTGGTCAATTGTTCTTTCCCAGAATTTTGGGAGTATTTAATTTTTTTGTTTCCGGAACCACCTCTTCTGGTACAGAGTTGAAGTCTTTATAGGAAATCTCATTTCCTTTAATAATCACTAAAACCCCTGGTTTGGGAAAGCCAACCTTTTTGCCAGACAAGATACTTGCAATAAGTGCTAGTACCGCACCATGAGTACAAATAGCTACCGACTGAAACTCTTTTTGCTCTAGCTCGGATAAAAATTTTTTTACCCTATTTTGAAAAGCCCAGGGTGTTTCAAAAACAAATTCGTTGAGTCTTTTATCAAAAACAAACTCTTTCTGAGTTTCTTTCTCAACTATCTCAACTGTTTGGCGGCATCTGCGAAATTGGGATGAAGCATTAAACTGGGTGGGTATTTTTGAAAGGTACTCCGCTAGTTTTTTGATAGTGGGTCTGGCCTCATTCAAAATCGATGCTGAGAAGACTTTGGCCCCATATGAAAAAGCAGTCTTTGGTAAAAATGTCGGGTAATACCATAGTCTTTGTCCTCGAGTGACAAAGGTATCACCGTGTCTAAAAAGGTAAAATGTTTTTGCCATACTTGAATTAAAGATGCTACCATACTACCATTCCCGTCATGCGTCTTCTACATCTAAAACTGCAAAATTTTCGTAATTATCAGGCAATAGATTTTCCATTTAATAAACAGGTTACAGTTTTGACGGGTGAAAATGCTCAAGGAAAAACTAATTTTTTGGAAAGTATTTACTTGCTAGCTACAACTAAGTCAGCCAAAGCCGATCGGGATGAAGAGCTGATCAAAGAAGGAGAAGAATTTTTGCGTGTTGCGGGCGAAGTTGGAAACAGCGAAACAATTAGTTTGGAAATAGCTATGCTTTTACAAAACGGTAAACTGGCGAAAAAGACTAGAGTAAACGGAATACCGAGAAGAAGTACCGATTATTGTTTAAATCTAGCAGTCGTTTTTTTTACACCCGAGGACATCAATTTAGTCACTGGGTCTCCATCTCTAAGACGCTATCATATTGATCAGACGCTGTCCCAATCTGACCGTGAATACAAACGGACACTCAGCGCTTATGAAAATATTGTGATCAGAAAAAATCGTATTCTGAAAGCCATTCATGAAGGATTGGCTAGAAAGGATCAACTGGCTTATTGGATCGATCAGCAGATTATTTTAGGTGCCGTACTCTCTGAAAAAAGGCGACATTATTTTCAGCAGATAAATCTGACCGAAAAAAAGTTTGGCCCATTTAAATATATGTATAAACCCAGTGAAATCAGCCTGGAACGATGGAAAGAATATGAAGATCGGGAGATCGCCTCCGCTAGTTCTTTAATCGGACCGCACCGGGATGATTTTGTTTTCATGTATGAAGAACGAGATTTATCAAAATATGGTTCTCGAGGCGAACAAAGAACTGCAGTATTGGATCTTAAATTTTCCGAAGTCGAATTTATCCAATCAATCTTAGGGGAGCGACCGCTCTTACTGCTCGATGATATCTTTTCTGAGCTAGATGCTTCACATAGGCAGCATGTGATAGAACTGGCTTTTCAGCAACAAACGATTATTGCCTCAGTTGATTGGGATGATGTCTTAGCCGATTCATTAAAAGAAGCTGAAATTATCCAGGTTAAAGCTGGAAATTTTGTTTAAATCGATATCCACCAACTTTTCTGCGGGAAATATGCGATAATTAGTAATAAGAGATAAGCAAAAAGAGATAAGCAAAAAGATAAAAAACCGCTTGCTTAGTACTGATTGCTTCTGTTCTAGCTTATGAACGCTCATCCAATTCGTCGATTTACGCAAATGGTTATAGGATCAGATATCATCCTTCCTGCCTTATTACTGGTTGCTTATGCTTTGTTTCTTTTTTTCATTCGGGGTATTTTGCCTACCTCAGAAGAGCTGGTCAATCTATTTTCAAAATACTATGCAACCTACGGCTACGAAATACTGTTTGTAGCTGCTCTTCTGGAAAGTCTAGTATTAATAAATCTGTTTGCTCCAGGTCAGGTAGCCTTGGCTTTAGGAATAGTTTTTGCTCGAACTGGTGAGACAGAATTGCCTTTTGTCATGCTGGCTGTCATCAGTGGTATTGTCATTGGTTTTACTATTGATTACCTAGTCGGATATTATGGTTTTAGTGACTTGCTCAAAAGATTTGGGCAGGGAGGTGTCTTTGATAAAGCCAAACAAGAACTTAAAAAAAATGGCGGGCGAAGTATTTTTATCTCATTTATCAACCCAAACCTGGGTGCCTATATGTCGCTGGCAGCTGGGGCATCCAGACTTGAAATCACGATGTTTGGACTGATATCCCTGTTTTCAATCTGTTTTTGGGTCATATCATGGAGTTTGCTGGTCTATGCTTTAGGGGATATGGTTTTAGTAATTATCAAAAAGTACACTTTACTTCTGTCAATGATTTTTATCGGAATTTTGATTGTCTCTTTGACATATAAAAAATCTCAAAGCTAAATATGTTCACACCAAGATACACTATTACCAATGAAATTTTAAGATATATAGGGCAGATCGATGCCGGCCGTGAAATCATCGATGCGACTCCAATTATACCGGCCTGGGAAAATAAGCTGGCCAAAGATGCACTTGAACGAACTATTCATTTTGGTACCCGCCTGGAAGGCAATGGACTTTCTTTTGAGCAGGTTCAAGCGCTGCTGGATGGCAAAGAGGTAAATGCTCTGACAAAAGATGTTGAAGACCTTTTTGCCTATCAAAAAGGGTGCCAGTTTATTGAAAAAATTGTTAAACAGATCGGTCCTGGCAGACCATATCAGCTGACCATAGAAACTATCAATGAAATTCATCGTCTTATCACTGAAAAAGTCTTACCGGCAGAACATTCTGGAAACTTCAGATCTAAACAGATTGTCATCAGAAATATTCAAACCGGGGAGGTTAGTTATTCACCTCCGCCTGCAGTGGAAATCTCCTATATGCTGGAAGACCTGGTCAATTGGATAAATTCACGAAGTGGCAAAGATACTCATCCGGTAATCAAAGCAGCAATTGTCCATTTTGAACTCGTCAGAATTCATCCATTTCTGGCAGCCAATTCCAAAACAGCTCAACTTTTAACCTGGTTGACTTTATCACTGGACAGATATTTTTATCACAATTTTATCTCTTTAAATGAATACTTTGATCAGGACCCACTGAAATATTATTCATTAATTCAAAAAGTTGCTCGGCAGAAGGTGTTGGATTCAAGTGAGAGGGAACTTACCGAATGGCTAGAATATTTCGTTGAAGGCTTTGCCAAAGAGGTGCAATCAATCAGAGAAAAAGTAAAATTAGTCTCTCGGGAATCACACATCAAAGACAAATTTGGCTTTGGCATCGAACTAAATGAGAGGCAGATGATCATTCTAGAATATTTACGCAAACACGACAGTATGATGAATAAAGATTTTAGAAAAATTTTCCCGGATTATTCTGATGATACCGTACTCCGAGAATTGAAATTTTTGAAAGAGAAAGGGCTGGTCAAAAAGGTTGGAGGTACTAAAAAAGCTAAATACGTTTTAGGATGAATGAGACGTTGCAGCTGCATCTCTCAATTGTTCTAGATTTTTGATATATATCTTGCCATTTTCTTGTGCGATGATCCCTTGTTGTTGTAATTTTCCCATCTGAATACTGACCGTTTCGCGGCTAAAACCCAGCAAACCACCAATATCTTTATGAGTCGGGCTGATAGTGATATATGTTTGATTGATCTGAGCTACTTGACTGCCAAAACGCTCAGCCATCATCAATATCATCGCTGATACTTTGGAATAGGCATCCCCAGAAATTGCAGCTTCCAGATTTTGCAGTAGATCTGAAAATCCACGAAAAATATTTTTAGTTATTTCAAACAAGACCTGTGGATCAGAATGAATAAAATCGATAACATCGTTTCTGGGTGCTTTCCACATCTCCACGGGAGTAATCGCTTCAAAATAATATTTATTTTTAGTATCAGTCATAGCAAATATCAGACTAAAATAAAAAATTGGCTTAAATATATTTATCGTTCTCTCTTCACCATCCTGGGTAATAATATATTGTCTGACGTAGCCTGATTTAATATAAGCGATGTGATCGGGAGTTTCTTCGGGTCGGTAGATAGTGTCACCCTTTTTGTAGGTAACAGCGCGATACTGACTAAAAAAATCCTGTAATTTTTTTTGTATATCAGAGTCCATAATAGCCGAAAAAAAGCCCGGATTACTCCGAGCTATGACTTATAGTATAGCATAATTTAGCCTATAAATCCATTTTTGACTGTGAGATATATCACACCTATAAGGTAATAAATCTTACTGATAAAAATACTTACCTTGCCTAGAATGCATCTTACAACTGTAGAAAGGAGATGATAGATGAACTATTTACAATCATTTGTCTGGCTACTCAACGATAAATGTTCCGCTTGCGGAGGTGAGCTGCAGGTCTGGAACTACGACAAAGCCTGGTGCAAAAATTGCGGCCAGAAGAATTAAAACAATATCAATCTGTTTAGCGGTTGATCATCAAAAAGTCAGGCGGGTTATCCACGCGATGCCCGCTTGATAGAAAAATATGAAACAAACAATAAAAAAAATCTTAATATTTATGACGGTAATAACTACTGTTATCTCTGTGGGGGTCAAAACAACCTGGGCTTATGACGAAAAAAGAGTAGTTGAGGAGATAAACCGAGAGCGAACAGAACATCACTTACCAAAATATACCATCAATGCGGAGCTCTCTTTTATTGCTCAGAAAAAAGTCAGAGATATGATGCAAAAACAGTATTGGTCGCATCAGTCACCAAGTGGAGAGTTGGTATGGGATTTGATTAATACCTCTCATCTGAAATATCAGGCAGCCGGGGAAAATCTAGCTAAAGGTTTTACCGATGATTATCAGATGGTCAAAGCCTGGATGGATTCACCGGCCCACAGAGCCAACATACTATCTGATCAATTTACCGTAATAGGCCTGGGGGAGCAGACGGGTAATTTTCAGGGGAAAGAGATGTCAGTCGTTTCACTGGTATTTATCAAACCATAAGAAAGGAGGCCCTATGTATAAAGAAAGAGAAGAACAAAAAGATCATAATTGGTTGGAATTAGCACTGTGGAGAAGATCCAAAAATTCACGCCGTGGTGTCAGGTTTTGTTTCAGCCGGCTTGATCGAAGCTTTAATATCTAACATGGGTCCCACTGGTGATTCGGTTGTGATAATTTGGCGTATACGAGGTAAGCTGTTAAGTGAGTCAGCAGCGCGCATTATTTGAGATATTGCTTCTTGAATGTTTTGCCGATGATGAGGAGAGAGCGTAGCATCCTCTACCATAAGTTCTAAATAGCCCGTGGCAATGTTTAAAGGAGTGAGCGCTTCATGAGTCACAGCACGACTTGCATAAGTTATTCCAAGAAGCATATCTTTTTGTTCAATCGCTGTTGTCGATTGAGCAGTTGGTTTGTCTGGGGAGGACATAGTCGGATTATATAGGTTTAATCTTACATACGCAAGAGGAATAGGGATTTATGATTGTCCTTGCTTTTCCAAAGAGGCTTCAACATTAAGTCTTGGTTTCCCGTCAGGGCCTTGTTCAGTAATAAATCTTTGTAGAGAAGTTACCGTATCCAATTCCTCATCCAGCTCACTCAGACCCTCTAGAGCATCTTCGATATATCTTTTCACATCTTCTGGATCTGTTTTCATAAGTGCTAATTCAAGTTTTCCCATAGCTCCACCAAGTTTATTACCGGTGATATGATCGAATGCATGTTTAGCCTGTCTTAAGGCCTCAACTTTAGCTTGTTCTTCAGGGGAGATCTCTTCTACTGTGACAGGGTGTTCACTCAGATCTGGATCTACCAGTACTGGCTTGCCATCTTTCATGATAGCGACCCGATTTCTTTCAGTTTTAGCCGCATGTTCAGCTTCATTGGCTTCTTTAAGCAATATATCTATAAAAGTGGGATCATCCAGGCGGGGGTCCTCTGCGGAGATAAAAGCAATGCCAATACTCATCGTCTGCAATTCATCTAAAGAGGGAAAATTCCCATAATCTCGTTCCAGAAGCTGTTTGTCCGCTTCGTCTAGGAATATACCCTTTGTTGCGAGTGCTCTTCGCTGGTTAAGTGCGTATCTTTTTTGTAATGCCAAGGCCAGTTTTTTTGCAGCTTTTCGAGCCTTCCTTGGATCCCCATCCATTAGTAAAACTTTCATCAGCTCTTCACCGCCGTATCTCACACTAAAATCTGTATCTCGGGTACCTGTTTGTTGCAAACTTTCAGCTGCACATCTAATCAAAGCGTCACCACCAGGATGTCCTTCCGGAAAGTTGTCATTAATATTTTTAAATTTATCTAAATCAGCAAAAAATACAGCGATTGACCCTTGACGAGTTCGTCTGATAGTGGCGATAGCTTGTTTAAGCCTTTCTAAGCCCGCCCCTCTTGTCAGCAAATCTATCCCTTTTTCACGACATAAAGGGTCATAGGATCCAGCTTCAATGATTTTATCTTTTCCATAATCTCTGGCAGCCATCCCTTCCAGTACTTTTGTTGGTAGTGGTGGATGTTCAGGCCCAATTTCTTTAGCTAAACCGCGCATACGTTTATTTAGTTCATAGGATTGTCCTGGATGCTCAGGGTCAAGCGTAAACTCCATATGTCCTATGTCAGGTCGCTCCAAAGACGTTGTGATAGCGGGATATTTTTTAGGATGAACAATCTCACGATGTCCTGCTAATGCTTTCTCCATGCGGACTTTATGATTTAAAAAATCAGCGCCTGCTTGCTCAGCCAGGGAAGGTTTGTTTTCGGACATTAGATAGATTGTAGCAGTCTTATTCTTACATACGCAAATGGGCTGGCATCAAGTTTATGGCATTTCTAATATCTGGCTGTGTTTTGGGGATTCCGAGCTTAGCAGCCAAAAAAATATCATTAGCCATTAAAATATGTCGATGAACGGTGTCCTCTACTTGAGATACTAGCTGTTGAGGGTTTATTGCAACTATTCCCGGTCTTTCTAAGGAGACACGTAATATTGTTAAAGATTGCCTGATATCATCCGCCAATATCATACTTAGTTCCAATGTTTGCCTTGCCAGTTCAATTTCTATTGCTGATCGATTTGAATCATCTGGTAAGGAAACTCTCCCAGAATTGTTAGCTTTCAAAATCTCATCAGTGGGTCTAATTTGTCTAATTAGTTCAGATCGAGGCATCAAAAAATTATCATATTTGAGTGTAAGAATTGCTACTGTTGCCGGATTAGAATCAATCCATTACAATCTGAGACATGACCTTTAAAGAGTTGTCACAATTTTTTGAAAAGCTCGAGGAGACTTCCTCGAGGCTCAGTTTGATTGAGATTTTATCAGAGCTTTTTAAAAAAGTTACCCCTTCTGAAGTCCCGATGGTTTCCTATCTAATTCAAGGCAGAGTAGCCCCTTTTTATGAGGCGACAGAGATAGGGATGGCCGAAAAAAATGTCGCCGCCTCGATGGCTCGGGCCTATGATGTGGATAGAGAGGTGGTGCTGAAAGACTATGGAAAAGTTGGAGATTTAGGAAAAGTAGCAGAGAAACTGAGTCAGGAATCAATGATCAAGAGTCAGGGAATTAGTGTTAAAGAGGTTTTTGAGACTTTAAAAGAAATTGCCGGTTACAGTGGTGATGGGACGGTTGAGAAAAAAATCTCTACCTTATCAAATCTATTAGCAAAAGTTGATGGCATTGAAGCCAAACATCTCGTCAGAATTCCACTTGGCACATCACGCTTAGGAATAGGGGACCCGACAGTCTTAGATGCATTTGCTGTAGCCAAATTGGGTGATAAATCCAAACGTAAACTGCTTGAGGGTGCTTACAATCGAGTATCGGACCTGGGTTTGATTGGAGAAAAACTTTGGGATGGTGGGCTTAAAGCAGTTGAAAATCTGGAGGTGACTGTCGGCCGGCCGATCCGTTCTCAACTGGCTGAAAGGTTGCCAACACCTAAAGCGATTTTGGAAAAATTTGATGGCAAAGCCCATGTCCAGTTTAAATACGACGGTTTTCGGGTCCAAATCCACAAAAATGGTGACAAAGTGAGGCTTTTTTCCAGAAACCTGGAAGAGACAACCGAGATGTTTCCGGATATCCTCGAAGGAGTTAGAAATCAGATTAAAGCTAAAACCGCTATCTTTGATTCTGAAGCACTAGCCTACAATCCTGAATCTAATGAATTTTTGCCATTTCAAGAAACAACCAAAAGAAGAAGAAAACATGGGATCGAAGAAGCAGCCAAAACTATGCCTCTGCGTGCCATGGTCTTTGACATCATGTATCTGGAGGGCAAATCGCTAATGGACCTACCAGTGGAAGAGAGAGTTAAGTATTTGACCAAAGAGATTCACGGTGATGAAGTATTGATTCCTCAGCCAGGCGAGATCACCAGTGATGCAGACCGGATACAGACTCTGTTTGAAGAGGCTCTAAGTGAAGGACTGGAGGGTTTGATAGTCAAAAGGCCAGATTCTAAATACGAAGCTGGCGCCAGAAATTTTAATTGGGTTAAACAGAAAAGAAACTCTTCAGGTGAGCTTAAAGACACTGTCGATTGTGTGATACTGGGATATATTTATGGCCGGGGCAAGCGGGCAGAATTTGGAGCCGGAGCACTTTTGGTCGGTCTTTATGACAAAGATAAAGACGAGTTTGTGACCGTCTCAAAAATTGGTACTGGCTTAAGTGATGATGAATGGCGAGAGATCCATAAGAGAGCGGACAAGATAAAAGTTGATCACAAACCAGCCAGAGTAAATGCAGTGATGGAGCCATCAGTCTGGATCAAACCGGAAATTGTCATTGAAGTGCTGGCCGATGAGATCACCCGCTCTCCCAATCATACCGCCGGTCGTGATGAAAATGGCACAGGCTATGCTCTAAGATTTCCGCGTCTTGTTAAATTTAGAGATGCTGATAAGAAAGCGGAAGATGCAACCACAGTAAAAGAACTTGTTGAGATGTATAACACTCAGTTTAAGAAAACCAAATAAAACCCAAATTACCATCTAGAATAAAAAATTATTCTTCGTTATACTCGGCTGATGAATGTCAGCTCACATGGATATAAAGACCTCGCTTTTTATAAACAGGCCGAAATTATCTATGATTTCACAATTGAATTTGTAAAAAAATATATAAATCCTTATTCCAGAACTAAAGACCAGATGGAACAAGCTGGACGCTCTGGCAAACAAAATATCCCCGAGGGCTATATGCAACAGAGTTTGGAAACCAGAATTAAGCTTTTGGGCGTTTCGAGGGGAAGTTTTGAAGAGTTGTTAAATGACTATACTGACTTCTTACGGCAAAACGGGCTGAAACAATGGGCATTGGATTCAAAAGAGGCTAAGAAGGTCAGAGACTTTGCCTATAATGCTTATAACGATTATAAAAATTATAAAGATTATATTGTTTCATCTGAAACAGCAGCAAACGCCATGATATGTCTGATAAATCAAACTAACGCCCTATTAGACAAAAAAATAAGGTGGTTGAGAGAAAAGTTTATACAAGAAGGCGGCTTCAGAGAAAATTTATTTAAAGCCAGAATAATCTACAAAAATTCTAAGTAAATTAATGCTAGCCAAGGGTCTGAATTCTGTGCAGGGCTTCAGGGGTTCCTTTCCAGCCATTTGCCTCAACATATCCCCTGAGAAGGGAGCCAATTACAGCTCGAGATGCTATCTCAGTTCTCCAAACAAGTTCAGGACCTGTTACTCCTTTTGTCAACTCAGTCGTGCCATGGTTTTCAATTTTTCCGTCAATAGTCGGAATTCGATGTAATTCTGTGAAAGAACTACCCCTTTCAGCATAAAAAGTTGCAGTAACTTTTGGTCCAGTTCCATATATTTCAACACCAAGACCAGCTCTTTGTTCTTGAGGCACCATACTCATGAGGGTAATTTAAACAGAGACTGGGCGTTGTTTCTTGACATTATTTGGACATTTTGACCTATAAAATTGTCAAGAAAGGTTGATATTTGAGTGATATTTGCTGGAGTATTTCTGGTAATTCCCTGGGCTCTCAAAGGTTCTGGAACAAAAAAAGGGGAATCTGTTTCCAAAACTAATAGTTCTAATGGGACTTCTTTGATAAAACTTTGCTTATCTTTGTCATAAGTCACATCACCATCAACACCAATAAAAACCCAGTTTTTCTTAGCAAAATCGAGTATTTTTCTACTCGGTTCACAACAATGAAAAACTGATCGTCCAGATAAAAATGGATCCCAATTTTCTTCCAGGATTTCAAGCAATCTATCTGCCATACCTCGGTTGTGAATGATTAAGGTTTTTTGATATTTGACTGCAAGTTTAATTTGTAAAGCAAAAATTTCCTTTTGCAATGCCAAAAATGAGGGAGTGATCTGATAATTTTGATATTTGGTCTGAGGATACAAATGAGTATCGATACCAGTTTCACCAATTGCAATTACTTTTTGATTTTTTAATAATATTTCTACTTCTTTCATTTCTTGCTGATAGCTGATTGCTGAGAGCTGATAGCTAAATACATGGTGGGGATGAATACCGACAGCTGCATAGACTGACGGATATTTTTCAGCAACTTTAACTGCTCTTTGGGATGATTCCAGACTGGTGCCAACTGCCATTATTGATTCAACGCCCGCCTCTGTTGCCTGTTGAACTATCTGGTCTCGGTCCTGATCAAACGTTTTGAATTGAATATGAGAATGAGTATCAATATATTTCATCAAAAAATCTGAGAAAAATCGGGCACCATAACACCAGATCGTCTCCTTACTAAAGGAGAATAAAAAACAGAGATGGTAGCAAAGTGTTCGGATATTGCCTGTAAAAATTGATGTGGAGAAAATGGTAATTCAGACTGAACTATGGTTAATTCTCCTGTTTTGGCATGTGGTACAAACCGGCCTGTTAAGGTACCGATTTCCATAATTCCTGCTAGGGAAATATTCTCCGGGTTTGTACTGGTTGTTAAAGTTGAGCGAAGTCTATGTCCAGTACTCTCCAGAAGTTGTTGAACGGTGTCTACCAGACGGCGCGAAGGGTATATATGCTCAGTAGGAATATTTTTCATACTATAATGATGAAAATTTGGCATTTTTTCTGGAATTGGAAACATAGTCTAATATTAAAACACTTGAAGCAAATATAGTAGAAAGTTACAATCCAGCAAATGGCTTATGTAGCAGATCTTCACATTCACTCCAAGTATTCAGGCGCTTGTTCCTATGATCTCACCATCTCAAATCTAGCTAAATGGGCTGTTTGGAAAGGTATAGACCTACTTGGAACAGGTGATGCTCTCCACCCGATGTGGCAGCAGGAGCTAAAAACCCATTTACAGGATATCGGAGGGGGCATTTACCAAAATGGCGAAACCAAGTTTGTCGTATCAGGAGAAATCTCTTGCATATATTCTGAAGGAGGGAAGACTAGACGAATACATTTGATTGCGATCTATCCTTCGTTGGATGCAGCAAATAAAGTCGGTGAAGTTTTAAAACACAGAGGGGCTAAATTGGCTTCAGATGGCCGGCCTATTTTGGGAATGACAACAAAAATGCTGTGCAGTATTTTATTTGGGGTAGATCCAGATATCTTGATCATTCCTGCCCACATTTGGACACCTTGGTATTCTTTATATGGATCAAACTCTGGTTATGATCTTTTGACTGATTGTTTTGGTGAGTTTTCTGAAAAAATTTATGCAGTGGAAACTGGTCTGTCTAGTGAACCTGCTATGAATTGGCGGGTGCCAGAGCTAGATAGCAAATCAATTGTTTCATTTTCGGATCTCCACTCTTTGCCCAGATTGGGTAGGGAAGTGACTTTGATCAATGGGAAGATAGGTTTTAAAAATTTGTCAAAAGCTTTGCAGACCCAGGATATTATTGGGTCAATTGAATTTTTCCCAGAAGAAGGTAAGTATCATTATTCCGGCCATCGCAATTGTGGGATAGTAATGGATCCTGAGCAGTTAAAAGCCAATGGGGAGATCTGTCCGGTCTGCAAAAAAAGGCTGACCATTGGAGTGATGCAGAGAGTAGAGGAGCTAGCCAAAAGATCTGAAAAAGAGTTAGAACTCTACAAAGAAAATGGTGTATTAAAATCAAAAATGTTTCCTGATCGAGCTGGATTTCGGATGTTAGTACAGTTAGAGGAGATCTTAGCCGAAAGTCTAGGGGTGGCGGTGAAAACTCAGAAAGTTAAAACAGCCTATGAAAAACTAGTTACCGAGTTGGACTCCGAGTTAAAGATCTTAACCAAAGTTCAAATCCCTTTGATAGAAATGATAGCCGGTGAGCGAGTGGCTGAAGGAGTCAAACGAGTACGAGAAGGACAGCTCAAAATTCAACCAGGCTATGATAACACCTATGGAATTGTTAAAATCTTTGATGAGAATGAAGCAGCTAAAAGTTTAGAACAGGAAGGATTATTTTAATGAATATTGAAGAAATTATTGAGCAACCTCATCCGGCTTTAAAAAAAGTATTAATAAATTGCGATAAACAAATCGAAAATAGTAATTGGCATGTGGCGCAACCATTGAGCGATCATCTGCTTAAAACTAAAGAAGAGGTAAAGAAGATTATTGATACTCTGGGAGAAAACTATCTGGCTTATTTAAACCAAAAGATTGAGCAAAACACAAAGAAAGATTTACTTAAACTGGTTGGTTTACTCCATGATATAGGCAAGAATGTAATAGGGATAAAAAATGAAACCTCGGAGATTTACGACCCTTTTAAAACAGGTAACATGCTCAAAAAGACTTCATATATAGGGCATGAGATGGCAGGTGGTATTGCAGTAAAGCCTATTCTGGATGAAGTAGGATTTTCAAAAGCAGAAATCCATTATGTCTGCCAGTTTATAACTGAACATGATTTTGTCCATCAAGCAGTAGAAGCCATCTATAATGGTAAAGGACGTACTGCAACCATTAATCAATGTAAGCATAAAGTAGGGTCACTTTATCCAGAATTACTAGTTCAGACGTTGGCTGATATGAGGGCGGGAACACTTGACCAAACAAGTAAAGAAGAATTTAATTTTAGAGAAAAATTGTTACTTGATCTGATTCAAGAACAAGAACAATCTGGATTTTAGAAAGATTTCTGAATTTTCGATTTTAAACATTTAATATTGCTTAGAGTTTCGGAATTCGGATTTAGAATTTTTTATATATGGCACATATAAATGAATTAGTTGATTTCACAGTTGGTGCATTTATTGTTTTTAATAACAAAGTTTTGCTTGTCGATCATATTAAACTGAAGAGATGGTTACCCATCGGCGGGCATATTGATCCGGGTGAAGATCCCGACCAAGCTTTATTCAGAGAAATTGAAGAGGAGTCGGGATTAACAGCTGATGATATTGAGATTTTGGCTGAAAAAGTTGAAGGGGTTGATCAAAAAGGAACTAAGTTTTTATATCGTCCTGAATATGTCGATATTCATGACATTGGAGAGACCCATAAACATGTTGGAAATATGTATTTCGTCAGATCCAAAACTGATCGTTTAAAATTAGCCGAACTAGAACATAATGGAATCCGTTGGTTTTCTATATCAGAGTTAGAAGATCCACAATATCGAATCACTAATGCGGTAAAATTTTATGCCATCAAAGCTTTGGAGAAAGCAGCCAATGAAAATTAAGCCTCATCAAATAATATTGTTTGATGTCGATAAAACACTTCATAGCACAGAAGAGTTTCGAACATTGTTTAAAAAGCATTTACTGGAAAAAGTTTCACTAGATGAGAATCAGATAGATGAATCCAGAAAAAAATATGATCTTACTTTAAAGAAACGAACCTTTTTTCATCCCAAAAAAATGGCCCAACATATGGCAGAGGAGCTTGGCTTGGATAAAAAAATTTTGCAAACGGCTTATTATCAAAAAAAACATTTTGAAAATTCACTCTATAAGGAAGCTAAAGAAGTGCTGGAAAAAATTGGACAAAACAATGTATTAGGAGTATTTACCGAAGGGTATAAAGATTTGCAAACCAGGAAACTTAAACATGGCAAGATAGTTCATCATTTCAATGAACAACATCTCTATATTTTTTTCAATAAACGGACTAAGCGTGTTTTAGATTTGACTCCAAAGGAGGCAGTCATCGTAGATGACAATCCAGAAGTAATTGAAATATTACTGAAACGTTCTGACCTGACAGTAATTTGGTTAAATCGAAAAGATGATTCCAAACACCCAAAAGCTTTTACAATTCATTCACTAAAAGAACTGCTCTTGCTGCTGTAGTGTATAATCTTGGTATGTTTCTAATAGTTGGACTAGGAAATCCCGGTGAAAAATACGCAAATACTCGTCATAATCTTGGGTTTGAAGCTCTAGACTATTTTGCTCATAAAAGAGCGTTTGGTGAGTTTACTCTCGAGAAAAAATTCAAAGCTGAAATGATCCAAACTGGCGATATTGTTTTAGCCAAACCGCAGACTTATATGAATCTGTCTGGCATTTCTGTTGCCAAGATTACAAATTTTTACAAAATTCCTCCCAAAAATGTAGTTATCATTCATGATGAACTTGATATTATATTGGGTCATATTAAAATCCGTTTGGGCGGATCGGCTGCTGGTCATCATGGGGTCGAATCTGTTATTGAACATCTGAAATCTGATCAGTTTGTTCGTTTCCGTCTAGGCATCGGCAATCAAAAATCTTTTTCAGGTGAACGCAAACAGATCGATTTTCAGGCTGAAAAATTTGTAATTGATTACTTTGTCCCAGGAGAAACATCTGCTAAAAAAGCTCTACTTAAAAAATGTGTTCAGGCATTGGATGTATGGCTGCAAGAAGGATTAGAGAAAGCGCAAAATCAGTTCAACGAACGTGGATTTTAATGGGGTAGCTCTCGACTTTATTTTAATAATACTATATTATATCCCTCAAGCTAATGAATGAAAAAAGATTAATCATAATTATTGTTTTAGTCTCTTTAGTTATTTTGGGTTATTGGGTGTTCAATGAGTCTAAGCCAAAACCAGGTACTCAGCTGGCTGATGAGGGAAGAGAGCACGTGCAGATCGGTACGGAAGTTCAGTATGGGACAAATCCGCCTACCTCTGGCAATCATTATGCTCAGTGGACCAAATGGGGAGTCTACGATACTCCTAAAGATGACCGCAATCTTGTCCACTCTTTGGAACATGGTTATGTCATCTTGCATTATAACTGTGATGTCCAATCAACCGGATTTAATCTCATCCCAACTGCATATGCCCAGACAAGTGGCAGACCAATGGAACTGGCAACTGAATCAGCTGAGCAAATCGCTTCTGCTGCGGCAACTTTGTCTGACAATTTCAAATCTGATCAGTGCAAACAACTGGTGAATAACTTAACTGATGTTTATAACGCTAAAGGCCAGGTCAGACTGCTAGTTGTACCAAGACCCAATTTGGATAGTATGATAGCTCTGACAGCCTGGCGACATATGGAAAAACTGAACGATTTTGATAAAGACAAAATAGAAGAATTCATTCAAGGCCATATCAACCAAGGTCCTGAAAAAACCATGGAATAAAGTCGGTTATCGGTTTTCAGTAAATCAGTTAAAACAGGCCAACTGAAACCCGGCATACTATCTTCTGATAACCGATCACAGATAGCAGATAACTGTCTATTGTTACAACCATCATAAGCACTGTAAACTAATTGCATGCTACATCTGTCTTTACTTCATAAAAGACAATTCCGATATTTAGGGGCTTTTTATCTGCATGCAATCATTCGATATTTTGCTGTCTCGATGTTCCAGCTTTTTAATGGTATATATATCCTCCAACTGGCTCGTAACCATGGTTTTGAATACCATCAGGCACTGAGTATTGTGGCATTCATACTTTGTTTAGTGTATATCTTCGACGCACTTTCAATCGCACCGACTGTCTGGCTGATTGCAAAAAAAGGTCTCAAGTTTGCAATTTTTTGGGGGAGTATATCGCTGGTAATGTTTTACATCATACTTTCACTAGGAAAGTATGACTTCATCTTTTTACCGATCTCAACCATCTTTGGCGGAATGGCGATTGGTCTCTACTGGACAGCTTATCATGTCTACTTTAGTCACCTCAGCGATGACAAAAAGCAGGGAGCTGAGCTATCAATTAGTGCCGTCTTGCAAGCCATTGCATCTATTGGAGGACCTGCTTTTGGGAGTTTGATTATTAGTTTTTGGGGTTTTGAGTATCTGTTTGTCTTTCTATCCGCACTAGTTATCGTAGCTATAATTCCCTTAAGATTTCTGCCACGCCAGCAAAATAATATAGAAATTCATCTTTTAAAAACGGTAATGACACTTTCGCCAAGAAGAGAATGGAAAAGTTTTGTTGCTATGGGTGCAGACAGTATTGCTGATTTGGTTGCAGTTATCTTTTTGCCGATTTTTATTTTAACAATTATGTCAGGAATTATTGGAGTTGGATTTGTCGGTTCACTAGTCGCTTTTTTTTCGATGGCAGTAACTTTTTTGATAGGGTTAGCTATTGATAAATTTGGCCCAAAAAGAATAACCCATATTTTTGCGCCACTGGATGCAATTGCTTGGGTTATCACAACTATGATCTATGCCCCTATTCATGTCTACATAATGTCAGCCATTTATGCTGTGACTCGTTCCGGGGTGGTTGTGTCTCTGGATGCCACGATCTATGGGAGAGCTAGACACGAAGATCTGGTAGCCTATATTTTCCAGAGAGAGATCGGTATGTCGGCACCTCGAGCAGCCTTTCTTTTTGTATTAGGTATACTTTTTTGGTTTAAATTACCATTTGTTATGGTGTTTATATTTGCAGCTTTAATAACATTGGCAACCACGCTTTATCCTTATCAGACTTCGACCGACAAACATAAGATCTCACTTCCTGATGCAGTAACATCCGACTAATTTGTCCAATTTTTGTCTCCATTTTGTGTTTTTTTTGTAAAAATATCGTCAAGTAACTGTTGAGTTAAAAGATTAAGCTGTTTTTCAGACTCAATATGGCATCTCCAGATACATTAAGACAGATCACTCAGATCTATCGAGAAGGCGAGATACTCAATGGTTGTACTGACTTTGTAAAAGTAGCCGCTGAGATCCAAAAGAAAACTGGCTTTAGCCACCCAGAAGAAATTGTCTATGCGGCCAGACGGATCAGCCGTCCGGACCATTTATTTGCTGGTGCAATTGCTACAGCCCAGGATCTTATGAACCGAGGAGATCAGGTAACTGTCTGGACTCAGGGACATCCCTTAAATCAGCTTTATAAAATAGCAGGTAGTGGGATAAGTAGTGCCAGGCGAGCTTTTTCCAATACCGATAGAAGACGTTTTTCGGTAACGGCTCAGATGGATAAAGTAACTGATATCGATCAGACCGTCAATAGAATGCGTGATAAAGGAGTTGAAAAAGTAGTTGTGGTAGATGACAAAGCCGGAAACATAAAAGATGTTAAAGCTCGCTTAAGGGAGCTTAAGGCTGAAGGTAAAATACCATCTGATCTGGATATCTCAGTTATTTGGGCAAGATACGGAGTGTACAAAGACAAAGCTCCTAGTGGGATGACACTTGAAGATTTCCTGCAGGATACCCAGACGATAGGAAGTATATCGGACATACGTGATCTAAAAACACCTAAAGGGAAAACCGGATGGTTGCTTGATTTTGATAATACTCTGTTTAGGACTGCTGACTACAACCAAGAATTGTATGCTCAGGCAGGGCATATTGTAGATGGGATTGATCATATTTTACCTGCCCAAATAGGAGTAGCAGCCGGGATATCGGGGACCATTAAATCGGCCAATTTAATGAAACATGGAGGCATGTCGGGAAGTAATATCACGTTAGTTGATACCGGTGATAAACAGGTAGTGGTAAAACACAATTTTCCCCAGCCTGACAGAGTCAAAGATGACATCAGGGGCTATCACTTTTTATCCAAGACGCCTTTAGCTGAAAAAATGCCACAACCGCATATCTTTGATGAAGAGAAAGGGTTTCTAGTATTACCACATTTAAGCGGTAGAACGTTACGGGAAGCACTCGCAGCTGGAAATATTGATTCAAATATGGCGCTGACAATCTATCAGCAGCTCCTTGATATAAAAAAGCAGTGGTGGGCAACGCAATCAAAACAGCCATTTGAAGGACAGGTATATAAATCAATGCAACGTAAAGAGTGGGCCGAAACCCAGCAGATGATCCCTGAAGCCATCAGACAAATGGCTTATTATTTTGGTGTATCAGAAACAGCCTTACAAAACTTACCACTCCGTATGGGAGGAAGAAAATTACCATCATTGGCCGACATGATGCTATCTGTTGATCAACTGTTACAACAGCCTCCTAAGTACCTGATCGGCGTTCATGGTGATGCTACGGGATCTAATATTATTTTCAACACTGAAAAAAATAACTGGTCATTGATAGACGCTGAATGGAGTGGGTTGGGGGATCCAGCTGAAAGCTATGTTCGAATGTCGAAGCATCGATCATCAACTACGGCATCCAGTATCCAGGTGGATGGCATCGGTGTCTATGAAGGGGCCGTGGGAATAAGGATGAAGGGTGAATTTAGTCAGGTAGCTGATAACCTCCATCAGTATGTTGCTGGTAGGTCTAAAGAGTTCTCTCATGTATTAAAAGATCCGGATTTCCTTAGACGAATAAAAACCTATGCGACGGGCTCTTTCTTGAGAGAGATTGCACTGAGCACCCTCAGGGGGAATGTCGAGAGTGGTCTATTAGCGATGGTGATGGCCGGTGAATCATCAGCCGGACCTATATTAGCCCATCATATAGCCGCCTAAATATGAAAAAAGCTGTGATTTTTGATGTCGATGGTGTTTTAGTAGATACAGTTCCTTATCATTTTTTGGCCTGGCAAAAAATGTTTCAGGAGGCTGGGGCTTTATTTAACTTTGAAGATTACCTGGAAAAAGTAAATGGACTCCCCAGAGCGATTGGTATCAAAAATGTTTTAACCGATGTGGGTGATGAGGATCTTGATAGATTAGCTGAAATAAAGCAAAATTACTTTTTAGAAATGGTTGATCATAAACCACCCAAACCGTTACCAGGAGTTAAACTTTTTTTACAGAATTTAGGTAAAAATTTATTTTATATCGCGGCGGCTTCATCGAGTAAAAATGCACCATTTGTTTTAAATAAAACTAAACTTGATCATTTTTTTTATACAATAGTATCAGGAAATGATTTTAGAAAACCAAAGCCCGACCCCGAACTTTTTCTCACCGCTGCAAATCGGCTCGGTATGAATCCATCAGAATGTGTCGTTTTTGAAGATGCCTATCATGGAGTAGAAGCGGGCAAAAGAGGGGGGATGTATACCATAGGTTTACTTACTTCAAATGATCAAAAAATCCCAGAAATTGCTCATTACATCGTGAGGGATTTTAAGAAGCACCAGCTCATTTTACAGCACATATTACAGTTGGATTAATTTACTAACTCGGCGTGGGTTTTGACAATTCAAAACGACTAATATATAACTGCTCAGAAAGTTTTTATGTCAAAACCAGATATTAGACCATTTTCGCCAGACGATTTAAAATCTGGGAGAAAAATTGCTCTGCAGGCATATCCTTTGGCCGCTTGTGCTGGAGTTGCTTGGTCAATTGAAAATGCCCAAAAGACTATGGCGGCTGAAGGAATAGTCCCTGGAGGAGCCCGGAAATTGTGGGGAGTGGGGACGTTAGTCAATAATAATTTGGTAGTCGAAGGACTACGTCGACAGGGTATGGTTTTTGTAGAAAAACCTGAAGAAGTCCCATTGGGAGAAGTCGCCATGATTAGTGCGCATGGATTGTCGTATCCTGATCGGGATGTTTTAGCTGCTAGGGGATTAAAAGTTGTAGATAGTACGTGTCCATTAGTTGAAGTGGCACATGTCAGACGAGATAGACATATCGCTGAAGCATCAGAAGAGGGGCTCAGACCAAAAGTACTTTACATCTGTAAAGAGGATGATTTAATAAAAGGTCACAAAGAAGTAGTTGGATTTATTAAAAGTGCTCCTGATGTAGTAGTGCCAATTACTAGTCCTGATGACATAAATAAATTAGTTGCTGAGCCAAATACTTCATATGCCGTAGATACCCAAACAACTCTCAATATTCAAGAAGCCAATCAATGGATTGAATTGATTAAAGAAAAAGTTCCTGGAATAAAAATCCCTCCCGAAGGGGATGTTTGTTATGCAACTAAAAATAGACAAAGTGCCTTAAGAGCTGTCTTGGCATTGAATCCTGATCTAATGGTTGCATTTGGATCAGAAATAAGCTCTAATACTAAACAGCTAAAGAAAATTGCTGAAGCTGCTGGTGTACAAACGCATCTTTTAGAAACAGCTGATTTACTTACTCCGCAGATAGTAGAAGGTAAAAAGCTAGTCGCAATAACTGCTGGAGCATCAGCTCCACCAGAAGTTCCAATGGAGGCAATGAAAGTATTAGCAAAACTGGGGTATGAACCCAGAAGATTAAGTGTAGCATCTGAACCAACAACGTTTCCGAGACGTCAACCAAAAGTGGTAGACTACAGAGAGAAAGTAATATGAGTCAAGACGATCAAATTATATTAGCAGTAGACGAAAATGGTGAATTCAAAGGCGAGTACATACCTAAATGGGTTGGTCACACTGGTAAAGGCCAACGTCATTTGGCTATTACCGTTCAACTTATTAATTCAAAAGGCGAGTTACTTATCCAACGAAGAAAACACCGAGTATTTGATGATGTTTGGGATATGACTGCTTCAACTCATCCTTTGCATAATCCCGATGGAACTGATGAAACAGTTGAAGATGCCTCTTGGAGATCATTAGAGCGAGAATACCAGATTTCTGAAAAAATGCCGCTCAAAAATTATGGTTTCTTTGATTACTTTGCTACCTACGGAGAGCTATGTGAAAATGAGCACTGTGCAATGTTGGTAGGGGAATACAATGGTGATTTTAAACTGAACGAAGAAGTTGGATATGGATACAAATGGATGAGTAAAAAAGAGTTTATTGAAGATGTAGAAAAAAATCCGAATAACTATTCTCCATGGACAGTTGCTGGAGCAAAAGTTTTAAAAGAAGCTGGTTTCTTTAATTCCTAATTTGGTAAACTTGCTAATAGCTCATTAGTTCTCATTTGCTTCCTGTTTCTAAATATATGAAATTTTTAAACACAATCTCTAGAAATTTCTAAAATCGAGGCCGATCATTTAAGACACGCAACATTCCGGTCGAAGAAACGATAGGTGGTTCACTCCATTTTCCATCAGCTTCTATTAATTTTTGTAATGCAGATACTGCTTCTTGTTGGGGGACTAAAGCAATTTCAGATTTTCCTCGATACAGTCCCACCATACCCCCACCTTTACCCACATAGCCATACTCAGCATCAGCCATTTCACCAGGGCCATTGACCATACAGCCCATGACAGCTAAATCGACTTTTAAATGGCCAAACTTTTGAGTAACCATTTCTGTAACATTTGGTAAATCAAATTTTGTCCGACCACATCCTGGACAACTAATAATTTCCGCTTTAGTTTTACGAAGACCAACCGCTTGAAGAATATCGTTGCAGGCAGTTACTTCTTTTACCGGATCCTCTGTTAAGGAAACCCGAATTGTATCTCCAATCCCATCTGCTAGAAGTGATCCAATCCCAATTGCACTTTTAGTCCGGGCATAATCACCTTGTCCGGCCTCTGTTACACCTAAATGCATTGGATAATTCATTCCAGCGTCATCCATAGTTTTTGCCATAAGCCGATTAGCAGCCAGCATTACATTGACACGACTGGCTTTCATAGATACTATCAAATCTGTAAAACCCAAATCCTGACTTAATTGTAAATACTCCATAGCCGATTGAACCATTCCTTCAGGAGTATCTCCGTACATATACATTAAACGAGGAGATAAACTCCCATGATTCACCCCAATCCGCATCGGTATTCCGCGATCAATACAGGCAGCAATAATTGGTTCAAGCGCACCAGCTATAGCTTCTTGTTCTCTTTCAATATCAGATGGGGAATAGTCGAGTTGTGCTTTTGAGTAAACTAAAAGTCCGGGATTGATACGAATTTTATCAGCATAATGTGCGGCCTCAATAGCTATAGCTGATCCTTGATGATGTACGTCAGCCACTAAAGGCACATCTTGATAGGATGTGGTTAATTGTTTTTTAATCTGAGCTAAATTTTTAGCATCAGAAATAGTCGGGGTTGTAACTCTAACAATCTCCGCCCCCGATTTATGAAGTTGGATGATTTGCTGAACGGCCGATTGGGTGTCCCTTGTTTCGGCAGTGATCATAGACTGGATACTAACTGGATACTTGTCACCAATTTTAACCGAACCGACTGTTATACTGCGAGTAACTCTTCGTTCAGGAAAAAAATTTGGCATATACTATTAGTCCCAAAAAATATAAAAAACCCACAAAAAAGCCCATAATCTGGTATAATTTAGGCATGATCGATAGTCGAGTTGAACTAATATCTGGTGTTGGTGCTGTTATTTACCGCCAAAATAATCCACATCAGGTATTAATGACTACTGAAAAAAATTCTAAAGAGGAATCAGGTAAGCTTCAGGGCCAATTAGGATTTCCTTATGAAACTGTTGAACCAGGAGAATCTCATGCTCAGGCTATGGATCGGTTATTACAGGAAGAAGTTGCCGTTACTGCGGGACGTATTGCAATTCCTCATCCGCTTGAATCAGCGAAACTTTCTATAGTCCGGGTATCAAAACCAGAGGTAGGTGCTTGGCTACATGCTTATCAGATTTCGGCAACTCAAGACAGCCAATTTAGAAGAGGTTCGTTTGACCATGAGGTAGGTGAACCAGTGTGGGTAGATGTTAGAAGAATATTAGCCACCCAAGGAACGCAAAGGGTTTTATTTAAAGGTGGTACATCTGAAATTGCTCGAGCTCATTTAGCTCATTTGGAAAATCCCCATCAATTAAGAAGTCTAATTGTAGAAAAACCAACCGAGTTACCAAATTGGGAAATATATGAGCTGATGAAAAAAGGGTTTACTCAAATAGAAGCTCTGTCCCAACTGGGGATTGATCCAACACCTTTTTTAAGATCTGAGGTTTTAATCCATTCGCTAAAATAACTTCAGTTCCAGATAGTCTGCTTTTTATTTCAAGAATCTTTCCTTTCATTTCACCTGTGACATCATGAGGGTTATTATCAGTCAGGCCAGTGAGAATATTTTCTAAATTATCATTATTAATTTCAGGAATCAGTTTTGCTTGGGGATTCTTCTTGGGATCTGAATCAAATATACCATCAACATCAGATAAGAATATAACCTTATCTGGTTTGAGTTCTCTTGCCAAAAAAGTCGTTATCGCATCTCCAGATAAGACCGAAGCGTTTTGGGTATTATCTAAAATCATATCACCATACAAAACCGGAACTAAGCCAAGGACCAAATACTTTTTAATTAATTTAGTATCAAAAGTCAGTTGGTCATTTTTTTTCGATATAAAGCTATGAGGTGGTAAAGAAGTACATGGAATACTTTGATCCACCAAAGAATGGGTGATTAAATTATTCAGAGTTAACATGTCTATATTTTCCTGAGCGAATGCTAATTTATCTGCATCAGAATAAATTCCTTTATGAATACCAGATTTTTTAACCAAAGGATGGGCATAAGACCCAGCACCATGAACTAAAATTAGTCGATAGTTCTTTCTTATTTCGGCAATATCTTGGGCTAACTGTTTAATCACATCGATTTTAGCCTTTGGTGTAGCGGAATTTTTATTGGTTACAATACTTCCACCCAGTTTGATAATAATAAGTTTTTTCATCCGAGAGAATAATACCAAATTAAGGATTGTTTTAAAAACTATTTAAGATGAGGATATTTCTCAACGATAACTTCTTTCAAAGCAAGACGCGCTCGATATAATTTTCCCTCAGCAGCACGTTCACTAATACCAAGTTTATTCGCGATTTTTGATAAAGTCATATCTTCCCAGTAACGGAACTGAAGCATTTGACGTTTGTTATAAGGTAATATATTTAGACATTCATTCAGTTGTGATCGTAGTTCTTCTACAGCCAATCTTTCTTCGTGAGACAAATTTTTGTCTTCAATATTAGCCAAATCTTTAAAGAGTGGATAGATTAATTTTGATCTTTCATGGATTTGATCGCGGTAGTAATCCGCCACTTTATTGAGACCGATTCGACATACCCAGGTAAAAAAGCTACTTTTATTTTCAAAACTATACCAACTTTTTAAAGCGGCCTCGGCAGTTCGAGAGAAAACTTCTTCGGCTGCTTTCTGATCGCCCCCCATTCTTTTGATTAAGAATTTCATGAGAGGAAGAGCTGTTTCTTTGTAGGCTTTTTCAAAACCACGATATTTGAAAGACTTGTCTTGACCAGTGTATGGGTTTTTTGACATAAGCAAGACTAACAGTATAACAAACGTAAGATTTTTGTTAAACTTACCAATTATGATATTCAAAGAATATTTAAAGGAATCGGCTACACATATTGATAAGCACCTACAATCATTTTTCCAACAATGGAAAAGTGAAGTTGACAAAATAGATAAACACTTAATACCTCTGATTGATGCTGTCATTGAATCCAATAAAGGTGGCAAAAAAATTAGAGGAACATTAGTGAGACTGGGTTACGAATTATATAAAAATTTAAATCATGAAATATTTTTGCCTGCCGCTGCTTATGAAATATTCCAAACTGCAATACTAGCCCATGATGATATTATCGATAAAAGCCAATTAAGACGAGGGAAAGCCACTCTTTATGCTTCATTGGGGGGTGATCATTATGCCATCAGTCAGTCAATCTGTCTCGGAGACACAGGGTTTTTTTTGGCAATTCAAATTCTTTCTAACACTCATTTTGAGGCTGAAAATAAAGTTCAGGCGATTTCTGCATTTACTAATGCAATGGTAGAGACAGCGTTAGGTGAAATGTTAGATGTTGAAATTCCTAGCAAAAAAATTCAGTTAAGCGAAAACACCATTATGCAGATTTATAAATATAAAACCGCTCGATATAGTTTAGTTGGTCCATTGCAAATGGGTGCTCATTTAGCAGGTGCATCAAAAAGTGATTTAGAAAAATTAAAACAATTTGGTGATGCTTTAGGTATCGCTTACCAAATACAGGATGATATTTTAGGAGTCTTTGGTACAGAAGAAGAGTTAGGTAAACCGATAACTTGTGATGTCGAAGAAGGGAAAGCCACGATTTTATTGGCTTATGCTGAACAGATCGCTTCTCCCTCACAAAAAAAAGATCTTAAAAAGTTGTATGGGAAGGGGAGGATAAGTGCGAAAGATTTCGAAAAAATTAGGCAAATTTTCTTACAAACAAATAGCCTTGATCAGGCTCAGGCAAAAGCAGTACAATATGTAGCTGAGGCTAAAAAAATGATTTCCAAAATTACTAAAAATATAGAACATCAACAGTTGTTATATCAGTTGGCAGATCTGTTAATAGAAAGAAAAAAATAAAATGAGTGGAATCCTTGTAGAAAGACATAAAACATTAATTACCTTTGATTCTCCTGAAAGAAGTTATATAAGGCCACTAAGGAATGAAGCTCAAGCTTTTCTTAAAACAACAGGTGTAGATTTTGGCAGATTACGATTATTTTCTAAACACACCACCATGGGACTTATTCTGCAAGAAATAGACGAGCATAAACTGCTAGAAGATTTTATATGGTTGGCTCAATATATTGTACCAACCGATGTACGGGGTAGTGTATATCTAGATGGATTAGTAGACCCAACAGAATTTCCCATGTCCAAAAAATGGAGACATAATTGTGAAGATAATCCATTGCTACCATCTGGTGAAAGGGATCATGATATGAATGGTGATAGGCATGCTCGAGCATTATTATTTACTCAATCAGAGGTTGGAATGGATATTGAACAAGGAATATTACAGACAGGAAGATTTAAAGGTCCGGCCGCTGTTGAGTTTGATGGAGGAGAGGAAACCTCAAATCGGGCCAAAAGGCGCCGCACCATTGCAATGACAATTGATGAATACAGTCGAGGCCCAAAAATATATCCCTCGATTGAACTTCCTCCGTATCAACCATAAATCCTATGAATAAAAATCTAATCATCCCACAGCATATTGCAATCATCATGGATGGCAATCGCCGTTGGGCTAGGGCGCGGAACTTACCGGATATTGAAGGCCATAAAGAGGGGACTGAGGCTTTGGAGAAAATTGTTGAAGCAGCCTCCAAAATGGGAATAAAAACTATTACAGTCTATGCCCTTTCGACTGAAAACCTAAAGGAGCGAGCCAAGCGAGAGTTGTCGGGGCTATTTGATCTGATGAGATCTGGCTATCAGACTAAAATCAAAAAAATGATGCAAAATGGAGTCGGCATATCTGTTTTAGGAGAAGTCGACGGCCTTCCAGGTGCAATTAAACGGATCGTCGATCAAATTCGAAAGACCTTGATTAAAAATGAATCAATCCGTTTAAATATTGCGCTCAATTATGGCGGAAAAAGGGAGGTCGTCGCGGCTTTCAAAGAGATGATCAAAGATGGGATAGATCTAAATAAAGTCGATGATGAAACAGTTGATAAGTATTTGTATACCAGAGGGGAGCCCGATCCAGAATTAGTCATCAGAACCGGAGGAAGAATCAGGCTATCCAATTTTCTGCTTTGGCAAACAGCTTATTCAGAGCTATATTTTACAAAAGTGCTTTGGCCGGATTTTTCACCAAAAGAGCTGGAAAAAGCTATTAAATGGTACTCAAACCAAAAAAGAAACTTTGGCAAATAGCAACTTGGTTAATCTGCCTGACTCTGATAATCTTAATTTGTGCTAGGAAAAATAATCGCCCTTTTTGTCATATTAGGAGGAATCGGTATTTCAGTCTGGCTAATTCGTAATCCTCAGATCTTTCAACCAAAAGCAACCGAATCACCTGATATCGCATTTGAGTCCCACTACAACCCATTTGGAGATCCTTGGGCATCAAATATTGGGGCAAACCCAGATATTCCGATCATTTTAACAACTGGTTGCTACCGCAGGGGTCCGAAATGGACAGGCAGAGAAACAGATCCAAATGTCAGTGAGGCAGAGATTACTCATTTAGCCAAATCCAACACCGGAATTGTTTTCGAAGAGTGTGCCTCTATTCAAAGTGATGCAGGCATGAATAAGCAAAGACTGATTAATATAGCAACTAAATTAAAACAAAAAAATCCCAATGCTAAATACATCGGATACCATGTCTTCTGGCTTCTAGATTTTAATATGAGATTTGCAACTGAAATTTATACCAACGCCGAAACCGATGGTATGTGTGGTGGCGCCAAATGCGAATCATTTTTCATTCATAAAAAGGGAATGCCGGCTACTAAGGCAAATAGACTTGGTCATTATCTGGATATAACAAATCCGCATTACCGGCAATATATTGCGCCTAAAATAGCCCAGGCTCTTAATGAGATGAATATGGACGGTTTTTTGGCCGATGGAGTGGCACCAACTATCCCTGGGTTAAACTCGGCTGAAGTCCCAGATAATATTCTCAATGCCTGGGGGCCTTCCTGGTCAGATCTGTTTCGGGATGTCAAATCAGCAATTGGACCAAATAAGCTATTAATTGCCAATTCAGGAGGGCAAGGGGTGGCTTTTAGTCGT
The DNA here is from genome assembly GCA_964636275.1 of uncultured Gammaproteobacteria bacterium. Classification (GTDB taxonomy): domain Bacteria; phylum Patescibacteriota; class Microgenomatia; order Daviesbacterales; family UBA10151; genus CAZWRN01. The sequence continues at coordinate 20,952 of CAZWRN010000002.1, read as the reverse complement.
CCACTGATCTCCAATGACGGCTCGTCTCCCCGGGCTGATGGTCTGATGTGGGAAGATCCGCTTGGGCCAACTGGGTCAGATCTGGGGACATCGGGCAGGCTAGGTGAGATCAACAGTATGATGGATATGGTGTCTGGATTAAATAAGTACTTATTTATTGTAGTAAACACCAATGTCAATTGTAGTGGGTCAACAAGTGTTGGTTATTGTTACAACCAGACCAATAAGTCTCAACAGGCAGCCTATCAAAAATATTACTTAGCAGCATTTCTAAATCTGTTTCGCAACAGTAAAACAGCTTTGGTTTATTATAATCCACTTCTGACTAGTCCGCAGTTTGATTCAGAGGCCTTTTTCAGAGACTGGAACCTAAAGATCGGACAGCCTACCGGAGGAATGCAGGAGGTCTCCCCAGGTGTCTATCTGAGAAAATTTCAAAAAGCTTGGGTATATTGGAATAACTCCAATAATGGGTATAACACATCCGGAGTAGGTCTTTACAATTTGAATGGAACTCTAGCCACACAACATTCTATACCGGCCAAATCAGGTGTGATTTATGTGACCCAGGCAGTTTTATCGGATTGGAATCAACCCCCGATACCTCCAAGTCCAACACCTTCTCCGACACCATCTCCACAAATTTCAATGACCGCTTTTACTGAATGCATTGGTGTAAATCCGGCTATAAATATTGATTTTACAGATATTGGCAAAGAGTATACAGTTGAAATATCACCATCCGTTAAAGGGGTAGGGATCAATAATGGACAAATGCCAGGAAGATTAACCTTGCGACCTCTCCGAATTTACGATGCCGGAATTAACGGTATCAGAGCCCTAAATTTAAATACGACCTATTCTTTGTACATTTTAGCCACCACTGGCGAACGATCAAATTCAGTCACCTTAACTACACCGGCAACCTGCACCGTAGCCAGCCCATCACCCTCTCCGGTAGTAAGCCCTTCACCTGTTTCTACCATCAAACCTGAGATAGTTGCAGACCAAACAAGTAGCTATTGCGAAAATAGCATTAATCCCCGAATCCATCTTCAGTGGCAAGAAGTCCCAGGAGTTGGTATTTATAAAATTTTTAGAGAAACTTCTGCTCCCGGAAGTGGTATTAAAGTCGGGGAGACTTCAGGTATAGCTTTAAATGATGACAATATTACATCAGGAACCAATTATAAATACACTGTTGAAGCAACTTTTTCAAATGGATCTTCAAACGTTGGTTCAGGATATAACATAACTGCTGTATCTTGCCAATTCTCAACATCGCCAAGCCCTTCGACTACCAGAAAAACTGGTGATATCAATAATGACGGAAAGGTAGATGTTTTTGACTTTAATCTTTTAGTCGGTGATTTTGGCCAAACTGGAACAAACCTGAGATCGGATATTGATCGAAATGAAAAAGTAGACATTTATGATTTTAACCGTTTACTTCAAAATTTTGGGAGATGATTAAAAATTTTTTATAACTTCAATTTTCAAGGCATTTAAATTTTCGGATTGGTTAATATCAGAATCTGTATAAATTAATACGTTCGTGTCGGGAGTCAGTACTGAAATGGGCAACTTAGTTTTCTGCTTCTGATTATCAGAAGAATCTGTCATTATATCTGAATTGACAATTTCCGTTTCAGGTAATATTCCAATCTGAAACTCCTTAATCTCTGGATATGAAGGAGGAGAAGTCTGTATTGAAAGGAAGTTATCTTCTACTTTCACAATTTTTCCCATTATAGAAGTTAGCCCAGAGGAAATAGTAATTGAATCAGCCACTAAACTGTTTGAGGCGATCTCTCGGATATTTTCTCTTGAAATAATATGAACAGTTTGACCTATTTGTAGCTTTTTAAACTCACTTTCTACAACAAACGCTGAAGATGTTGCCAATTTAAGGGAGTAAGGAACCAATGGTAACTCTGAAATAATTTTTGTTTTGTTTGAAACAGTGACTAAATATTTTAGGTCTTCAGAGGGTGAATTAAGAGGGTATTTTTTTTGGGATACAGTTAAGACTGATCCATTTATCTGTTCTATTATACCTGTTAAATCAAACAAAGGTTGTGTTGAAAGCTCATCTGAAGTATCAGGTATAGTTTCTTGTAAGGTTAAATACTTGTACGTAAAAAATAATGCGATTACCAAAAGTATCAGGCAAATCAGAGAAAGTACAAATATCGATATGGTACTGACAGACCATAGTTTTTTTTTGTCAGGAACCGATTCTATTTGACCTACTGTAGAAGGTGTTATAGGAGTTTGATTCGGCCCCATATCATTTTTTAAGTTTGATAATTTCTTGTTTTAAGTTCTCAATTTCATCAGACAGTGTTTTAATTTTGGTATTTTGATCCTCGATCTGTTTTTGTTGCTCTTTAATCCCTTCACCAAGTAGGGCAGTAATATTGGCATAACTCATCATTTTCATGCCATCTCCACCGGTAGTGACTACCTCAGGTAAAATCGGCTCAACTTGCTGAGCAATATAACCAAGCTGATGGCCTTTTGGCAGAGTTTTGTATGCTCCATCGGTCTCGATAAAGTCAAAATAAACCCCTTGTAAAGCAAGTATTTTATCTAGGGCATGTGAAATAGGTGTCACGTTCTTTTTTAGTCGGGCATCTGATGTGTTGTTCCAAACACTTTGCCCTCCAGATGGCCCTCCTACACAAAGACCATAGTTCGTTCCACAAGCGCCAGGTTCATAGCCATTTACTGCCAGCTTATAATCGATACGTGTATTCCCTTTGACATCTAAACGACTTGCTGTATCGATAGTCATATAGCCACCACCTGACATCATATATAATTTATTGTCCCCGCCCAAAAAAACTGCGCCGGAATCACCGGTGTCAGCTCTTTCCATAGTAATACCTCCGTTGTATTGGCTATTTGAAGTTTGCTTAATATGTAAATCTGAAACGGGAGCCCCACTTGTTCTTATTCCAACTTTTCCATTATCCCGTCGTAATTTTAAGGAGATACTTTTAGTTCCATTATTGTTGGCATAGAAATATAAGCCGCCATCGACGTTATTATCTATTCCTAAATCAAATCCGTATGCAGCTGCATTGGATTGTCGGAGTCTGATTGCTGAAGTAGTATCGTCCCCTCCAGCCAAAATATCTAGCTTGGCAGTCATCGGATAATAAGGTGCTGATAGAGAAGCTGGGATACCGATACCGACACTACCAATATCTGGTTGAAGCAAAAGCGCATTACAACAACCACCTGCATAGGTAGTCCTGTCGGCCCAATGTCCGTCAATGTAACCTTGAATTGACTGACTATTCTCTTGTTGCTGAGTTATAACAAGACCATCACTCCCGCCATTGCTAGAAATATCGACCCTTCCCTGAGGTATTGATGTTCCGATTCCTAAGTTTCCATTACCTCCATAAACAGTTATTCCTCTGGTGACATTTTGGGAGTCATCAGTTATAGAGAGACTTCCATTCGACTTTGATGGGGCAAATATGGCATTGGTGGCACTAGTGCTTATCACTTGGACACCTCCCTGAGTTGTTGATCCTAGGATAGCTGTTCCATTAACATTTAGCTTCCCCGTAAGAGAGGTAGTCCCTATACCAACGTTCCCACTTGGTGCGATTCGGATAGCTGGATTTGCCGAACCAGCTCCGTTGTAAAAGATATCCATGGCATTACTTGCGATTGGATTATTATAAAAGCTCCAGGGTGTGGCTGACTGGGCATAAAGTAGCGTAGGGAAAAAGAAAACACTAAAAGTTAACAAAAATAGTATCGGAGGGTAAATATTCTTAAATTTCATTATTACCATTTCATTATTAGCTATTCAGTCGTAACTGTCAATTTTATGTGCAGGGGATATCTGTATCGGAAGCAATATTTAATTGGTTTAAAAGATTATAAATACCGTAAATACAATAAGCGTTTTGGAAGGTAGATCCCGGATTTTGAGTTGGAGAGGGAGAAGGTATCCCGGTAGGAGAAGGGAAAATACTTGCAGAAGGGATTTCATCGGCTCCGATCTCTCTTTGTATAGTATAACTTTGTGTCATCAGACCTCTCAGCAAAACCAAAAATTTGGGTTGATAATTTACAACTTCAGCGGGGACATTATTGTTACTTAAAGATCGATTGAAGTATATTCTTTGTCCTGCTTGTGACAGATTAATTAAACTGCCATTTACAACCAGTTGTTGAGAATTCGGAACGAGTGATGTATATGAAGATCCGTTATTGGTAGTATAAATGTTGCCTTCGTTAACAATCACCGCATTAATTTTAGTCACAGCTGGAGCAATATACACATCGCCTTTTGCAACAATAACTGCCCCATATTGGTCTCCTCCATAATTAAGATCAGTATCTATATAAACATGATTGTCCGCAAAAATAACTACAGTCTGTTGAGTACCAGACGTCATGAAAGGTCCGTTGGAAGGATCTGTATCAGCAATATGGGTAAAATTACACTGAACATTAAAAAGTGTTTTGGCCGTTGCTGATAAATTTTTTAAATAGACAGTATTCCCGCCTGTACAATTGGGGGAGGAAAGAGAGTCAATTACTGTTTTTGTAGCACTGCTATTCTGAGTATAAAAAACTGATTTAAGCTCATTGTAATTAGGAACTTTGAAATTCACATAGGCAGCTTTTTGATCAATAACACATTGTCCAGTAGGATTACCAAAAGTCCCTGATAAAGTCACCCCACTGACTAGTCCTTGGTTACGATCAGCAGGCGAGCACACAGTTTGAGCCTTCACTTGCTCCTGAAATATTGCAAATAATAGCAGTAAGTTTATACAACAAAGGACTAATACAAAGGCTGATATGAAAAATTTCATATTGTTTTAATAGTAACCAACCAAACGTTATGTAGCAAGCATTCTAAAGTTACTGAGGCACATTAATATTGGAGTTGGAGTGAACATCTCCTTGCGTAGTTTGGATAAATGGTGCTTTTTCCGGATATACATTTACGGTAACCGTTTTTGAGGCAGAAGGAGGACCGGATAATTTATTGTTATTTGCAGTGATTGTAAATTGATAACTGTTATAAGGGTAGGTCGTATTGTTATACAAGGTAACACTTCTTACGCCAGTTAAACTCCAAGGCGTAGGATTTGCGTTGTTCGAGGGGTATAAAGCTGTCCAGTTGGTTGTTACTCCAGAAACGCTGGGCGTAGCAGAGGTAGTAATATTGTAGGCATTATTCACCCAGTAGTTTAAATTTACAGTATCGCCACTATTAATGGTTTTTATAATATCTGCCCCATCTATTAAAAGATCAACAACAGGATTAGAACAGTTATAAGCGTTGGTCCATCCACCGTATATATAATATGTACTCGAGGCAACACCAGAGCTATTACTTACTTGGGTTGAGCCGTTGGCATTGGTCGCCCAAACTGTATACTCCCAGCCTTCGTTGGCTGGGATAGGAGTTGGTAAAGTATGTCTCAAATAGCCACCACTTCCTGTAACTGATGTTGGGGCAAGTCCTGCTGGAGGTATCCACCCTCGTATATTTGATTGCGGATACACCATATAAGAACTGGCTCCAGCAGAGGTATTCCAATTAACATCGATTGCTGAGCCATCTACACCTGTGCAAAGTGGAGCAGGGGCTGCGCTGTATGTAAACTGTCCGGGTGGTGTACATGTTGGAAACAACATCCACCCATATAGCGGATGACTCCAGCCACCAGGAGAAGTAGGAGAATATGGTGCCAGATTGGTAAATGCAGAGCCATAAGAATTATTGGCTCTTACAACAAATCCATAATTATGTCCCGCAATCAAACCGTGAGTTGAATTTAGATCATAAGATGTTACATTGCCTATTGTAATCCCAGCCGGAGGTTGCATTGTTCCAACGGCTTCATCTAGATAAAAAATAGTATAAGAGGTTGCATACTGAGACGCCGTCCATCGAATAGTTGCTTTCGGTTGATTGGGAAAGGGACATGATCCTATTTCGCTAACGTGACCGAAAGGCCCAGGTGGAGTATTTGCCGGTGGGGATGGAGCTGGTGGTGAGGGCGGCGGCGGCGGCGGATCATATTGGGCATGAACATTGGAAGGATGACTAAGTGGGAGAGAGAAAAAAGATATAAAGGCAAAGATCGCGATAAGTAAACTACAAGAAGCCAAAATTGACAAAATACGCATACTTTTAGGTTATCATCCAGTCACATATATTGCAATTATAAATTAAGGTGTTAGATTGGGGGGAAATGATCATTACTCTCTATTTGCTTGGAATTCTTTTGATAGAAGGACTGGGAATCCCAAAAGGAAGAGAATTTAGCCTAGCGTTAATTATTAGTCTACCATGCTTAATGCTCGTCTCTGACTTCGTATATAAAAAAATATGGCAAATACCAATCAAAATTTCACTATATTGGATGGTTTTTTTAATTATTTCTCTAGTCACAACCTTTTTTTCTAGTAATTTTAATAAATCCTTTGAATATCATTATTACTTCATAAGTCTTTATTTCATTTTTCTTTATTTCTACAATCATCGCGAATTATTTTCTGATCTAATACTTCTTCTATTCTGGATATCAGGTATTTATGCCTGCTATATGTTTGCAATCTATATTGGTTATTCTTTTTTTGGCGCGCCCCTATTAACAATACCAACCCATGGATATCAATTTGTGTATTCTCGTTTTGGCTCGCATACACATTTAGGAGATATGATGGTACTAACATGCGTTGCCTTACTCTTTAATTATATTAAGGTGAAAAAGAAAGTTTATCTCATATACGGCGGAATTGCATTTTTGTTTATATTATTCAGCTTCTCAAGATCAGCTTACTTTAGTTTGATTGTAACATTAGTATTTTTTATGCTTTGGTATATTAAATACTTTAATAAAAAAATACTGTTCACATTTATTGTCGGCTTGCTTGTCGCGTTGTTTATGAATTTTTTAGTTGTGAAAGAATTTTCATCAGTGCCCTATTTAGGACATATACACTTGGCTACAAAAAATTTACTACATTTGAACGAGAAGGAAATTACTGCTAAAAGATTTGAATTTATTCACCAGTCAGTATTGGCAATAGTAGAGAGGCCTTTAACTGGGTATGGTCCGGGTAATTTTCTCGAAGCTTCGGGACAATATACTAGTTATGGTACTAGAACTCATAGTGCTCACAATTTAGTATTTGATGTTGCGGTTGAATATGGCGTTTTAGGTTTACTTATTTTTCTTTTGATAATAGGAGAAATTTTAAGAAAAAATATAAAATCCCCCACTTTAATAACATTTATGTTAGTTGCATTTTTAGTAAATTCTTTAACAGATTATACTTACAGAATATATTCCTATTTAATGTTTTTTATCGCATTGAGCGGTATTGGTTATTCGGAGCATTCCAGTATTATTTTAGGAAAGTCTAGAATGAAGATTCTTCTTGTCTTAGCTTGTATATCAATAGGAGCAGTTTTATTTTTTTGGATATCTTCCTGAAATCACCAATCTACAAAGTAACCACCCAAAAAAACCTGTCATCAAAATAGTCCCTAACCACAAATGAGGTGTCCACCATATTCCTCTGGTAACCATACCAACAATGAAATAAAACAGTGTGTAAATCAGAGGAACTGAAATACAAAAAAATTGTAACCGATACAAATTTTTAAAAGATGGTTTAACCCAGAAATAAACTAGTTCAATAAAAATTCCAGAAATAAATGCACTAAGGATAAAATCATAATGATCATGTACGGTTGTCATTGCCAGAGTATTTATTATGGTTATCAAAAATAGTATCCCGGGTAAAAATTTTTTGTAAATTAAAACGTAGATTATTGTTCCAACAAAAAAAATATTATGGATAAAAATACTTGCCATTCCAATGGCTTGACCGTAGTAATGATTGTTTGTTTGATGTGTTTTAAAGGCAAAGGGACTTATTAGTGGATTGACATACTCCGTCAAAAAAGTGAAATAAGAAAAAAATACTGAGACAGAGATCACAAAAACAAGATAAAAACGCCATGATTTACCTTTTGATTCAAAAAGGACATAATTCAGAGGTGAAAGAAAAATCAAAAACAATCCCAAAAAAAGCAAAAGATGTGTTGGGCTAATCAAAGCTTCAATACTTTTTTCAAATCCAAAAAAAGTATGCCATATAAGATCGCCAACTCCGCCTAATGCAAAAAAAATGACTCCAATTGTAGCAGGGAAGAAATGAATAGGTATCGATTTTTTAAGTTGCCTAGTCTTTAAATAATTTAAAAATATTGTCAAATAAAGATATCCCGCAAGGACAGAAAAACCCCCAAAATAGTATCCATGCCATGGAGAGAAAAAAGTATCCAGTCCTTTAACATGAGCATGAGCCCATCCATCTAAAAAGAGGCCACTAATCAACCACAGACTAAGAAAGGAAAAAACGAGAATAAACTTAAAATTGTGGGATTGTTTTTTCACAAAACTGATTATTGCAAGCTAACTAGCTATTTGCAACCCTAAAAGGAAATTTCTTCATTAGGTAAAAAAGTAGAAAATTGAGGGGTAAATAGAAAATAATTAATTGATAAAAAGATGAGAAAATCAAATTTAAATAAAAAGGACGACTATCTGACAATCCGTAAAGGTTTTGACAAATATAATTAATCACCAAAGAACAATTTATATTCTCAGAACTGTCAGGAATAAAGTAAGGAATGGAAATAGTAATACAATGAAAAATTAAAGCCAGTAGCCAGCCAAAAGGATGAATCTTTTTAATAAGTAATAAACCAAAGAGAATCGCTGGAACAAGAAATAGATGGAATAAACTAATTGCAAAGCTAATCCATGAATGCTGCTGGTCAAAAACAGATACAGCGAAGCCTAGGTGAGGAATACTATAATTAGAAAATAAATATGTAAAAAATCCAATCGTCCAAAGAGTCTCAATTACAAAGAGATTACAAAACATAGCAGTTAGAATAAGAGAACTTCTCCTATAAAGTCCAATAATGATGACTAGTAAACCAATCGATGACCACCACATTACGCGACTCACAGCATGCTGTATACTAACTTTTTCAAAGGTATCTGCCATCCAAAAGATAGTTAACAATAATATTAATGAAGATAAATAAAAATCTGGATTGAGTAAATTTGAGCTTATTTGCTTTAAAGGATGATTTAGAAAATAAAAAATCTTCTTCGATTTTGTGGATATATTTATAAGAAGAATGTTTGCCGGGATGAATATAAGAAATAACTGATAAGTAACACCCCCAAATATTCCATACAATGGATTGACTCCATAAAACGCACCAAAAAATAATTGGCATGAAGCAATTTGGCCTCGGACACAATTGACATCTTCTTTGTCTGGGAAAAATAAAGGGAGGTAATTGATTAAAAGAGCAAATATATACGCCCCCAGCCAGCCCCACCGACTTACTCGTTTCAGTTTATATAGACCGTAAAAAATTGAAGGTAGTAAAAGCAAATGAAAAAGAGTTATAAAAAGACCCATCTTTGGGAATTTAGATCCAAATGCGTAGCTGGCTGCTTGGAATGGATCTGGCAGAGATATTAAATTGGCAAAAAAACTTAGATTCCAAATTCCTTCTTGAAAAAGCAACGTACAAAACATTGAAGAGAGCAGGAATACATTTTTTTTCCATAGGCCTATTGACGTAATTAATAGTCCCATTGATGAATACCATAACATTCTTGTTGGAGCCATTTGAATAAAAATTTTATACCATGAATCTAGCAGCCAGTATGTGAAAAGAATAGTTCCTAACAGAACAAGTGGGTCGTATAAAAAAGTCCTAAAAATATGTTGTTTTCTTTTCAAATCCTTAGACATCGGAATATAGTACAATAATCTAATTATGAAAAAAATGTTAGATATAAATCGCAAAAAAGTTTATCTGATATTTCTTTTGACAGGTATTTTGCTCGGATATTTTATACATCTAGGATCAAGCTTTCTTTTCAAAAAAGCCGAAGACCGAGCTACAGGGATTCTTTCAGAAAAGATAGAAGTGAATGTCTTCGATCTTTCAAACAGTTTTCAGCATGAGACAGAAAGTATTAAATGGAAGGAACTTGCTGTAAATGGTTCAGCGGGGGTAGTTTTAGTTTCGATTAAAGATAGAATGCCAACGCATATTCATAAATCTGAAGATCATTATACCTATGTGATTTCAGGAAATGGCGAATATGTCCAAGATGGAAAAATTATTGTGTTAGAGCCAGGAAAGTTTATTTTGACTCCGCGAAACACTGCACATGAGATAATAAACAAAGGAATAGAGCCACTCTTATTTTTGGTTTTTTCATCCCCGATACCTTTTCAAGAAAAGAATATTGAATGGGTCAAAAATTAGTTGACTGAATCAAATCTAAATAATACAATACTTCGACTTCCCAGAATATTGTCATAATGGACAATCAATTAATTAGCGTTGGAATAATTACTCGAGATAGGGCAGCTCTTCTCGACGCATGTTTAAATAGTTTATTGAACCAAAAAGTAACTCCAAGAAGTATTATTTTAGTAAGTAGTCCTCCTTTTGAAAAGACCAGATTGATTGTCAGAAAGTACAAGGATACCCTGAATATTAAATACATTGAACATGTGGCAATCGGAATTTCATCTGCTAGAAATAAGATATTAGACACATGTAAGACTAAATTATTGGCTTTTATTGATGATGATTGTATAGCGGATAGTAATTGGCTTATGGAAATGATTAAGTGCTACCAAAAAAATCCTGAGGTAGTACTTATTCAGGGACAATGCAGAATATTTCCATACCATGGTGTAACGGCATATATCTATCAAGATGAATATAATAAATGGTTACAAAATAATAGATCTGATAATGGTTATCTTTTAAAGGCTAATGTTGAAAACGCGCTATTAAATCTTCAAGGGATTAATAAACAAATACGTTTTGATGAAAATAATGGAAGTTATTATGGGGAAGATATTGATTTTAGTTATCAAATTTTACTCAATAAAGGCAAAATACTTTATAACCCAAAAGCTATTGTTCATATTCAGTCCAAAAAAGTTATCAATTTGCTGTATCGGAGATTTTCTAAAGGGTATGCGTCCGCACTGCTAGATCTAAAATGGAAAAAACATGAAAATAAGTTCGGCATCTCACTGAGGGGCAAGACTTTCCTAAAGAATAATTCAACACAAGTGTTTAAAAAACTACCAAACTACAATCACAAATTGGATGTACTTTGTAAGGCATTGTACTGGTTATACAACGAGATCTATCGGTTTAGTTATTCATCAACTTTACTCATTAAAACAAAATTTAATGGAATGGGTGATGCAAGTATTCCGCTATCTAAGACAAAGCAAAAAACAATAAAAAGTAGTGCGGTATTTGTAGTAATAGTAAAGAATAATAATTCTTTAAAAACAACGCTACCTTATATTTTAAATCAATCAGTCCCCCCCCTAAAATACATCTTTATATTAATACGAAACGATATATTTAGTATTACTGAAATCAGTAAGATCAATAAATATATAAACTATGATGTCTATAAAGTTGATCAGATTGATTGGGACCAGACAATAGTCCCAATAATTAGTAAGTACAAGCAGATCATATGTATCATAACTTCTGATATGAAACCACTTAATAATTGGCTGGAAACGGTAATTGAAACGTTTAAATATAATCCTCAATCTGAGTTTGTTCAGGGCTCATATTTATATGAAAAGAAAATGATTCAAATTAACTTAGTACGACAATTTATTTGGCAGACACATATAAAATACTCACTAATAAATAGGGAAAAAAATTATTCAAAATTTTTAAATGGTACTAAGATAAATTACCAATTAAATAATTTAATCTTAGGTAATTTTGCAGCGAGGGAAGGTAGTCTTTTGCCAATGCTCAGACAGATGGCTAGATCCTCTAGTATCGGTAAATTAATTGTTTGGCAACCACAGGCTGAGGTGGTTGATACTAAAAGTTCATTCAAATCGATTATAGAACAAGGATTTGATGAAGGTAGGCAAATAGTAGATTTAAAAAGCTCGCCTTTGTATGGAGTTATTTATAGGATAGCGGCTTTTAGCTATTTTTTATTAAGAAGACAAGCTTGGATGCAGATACCTTTATTATTACCACTCTATATACTCTATCTTATTTCATTTTATATCGGTATAGTAGGCGACATAATCCAAAGGAAAAAATAAAAGATGAACAAAAATATGACTCTTACTGTAGCAATAGTAACAAGAAATAGATCCCGTTTATTAAAGAAAGCTTTGGAAGCTCTTAAAAATCAGCAAGTATATCCCGAAGAAGTTGTGATCATAGATAATGCATCTGTCGATAATACACGTCAAATAGTGGAGAATTTTGGTAAATTACCAATCAAATATTTTTATGAAGCAAAGATAGGCATTCCTTATGCCAGAAATAAAGCCCTTAAACTGGCTCGTGGGGATGTATTGGCTTTTATGGATGATGATAGCCTTCCTCCTAGGGATTGGCTTAAAAAAGTTAAAAGTACCCATTCGAAATACCAGAATATCGCAGCTGTCCAGGGAAAATCTGTTGCATTAAATCCAGAAAGTATTATGTCAATTCTTTTTCAGACAAACTATGACTACTGGATCTGGAAAAACATATATCGAGAAAAGAACCTAGCAGTAGGAGATACAAATAATTTGTCATTAAAACTAGGAATAATTAGAGCAAAGAATATCCGTTTTGATACTAATCTGGCCAGAGGATCTGATGTGGACTTTGCCAAAAATCTGATAAAAAAAGGGGAGTATATATTGTATGAGCCAAAAATAGAGATGTTTCACCATATGAGAAGTGGGTGGATAGCTTTTTTTTACCAGAGATGGAAAATGGGAAAAGCACAAGCTCTATTACAGAATAAATGGCCGGATGAAAATGAAGATAAAGGATTTAGTAAAGATTATTACAAGCAGTCTATTCAATCTATGCTAAACAAAAAAAAGGGGTTATCCAAATTTTTACTACATTTAGCTTTTAAAATCTATCATCCATTATTTTGGATAGCCTTTTTTTTATCAAACCCTCCTAAAAAAACTTCCCCCAAATACGAAAAGTTTAGAATTGATAAAAAAATATTGCCTGTTAGTGTGGCTATAATTACCAAAGATCGAAGTGATCTACTTGAGCAATGTCTAAAGTCTTTGCTAAAACAAGCTGTGTTGCCTAAAGAGGTAGTCATCATCGACAACAACTCTGGAGACGGAACTAAGAATGTCTGTTATCAGTACAGCCAACTATTGCCAATTCATTATTATGTTGAGAAAAAAATAGGGACTTCGTTTGCTAGAAATATGGCAGTTAAGATGGCTAAAAATCCAATAATTGCTTTTATTGATGATGATTGCCAGGCTGCTCCAGACTGGGTAGAACAGGTTTATTCTGCTCATTTAAAATATCCAGATGTTGCAGCAGTTCAAGGGAGGTGCCGTGTAATTCCTTATAAGGGGACACTTAGTTATATCTATGAAGTAGGTTATCGAAAATGGCTTAGTTCACTGATAGTAGGGAAAAAACTACTAACACTTGATACTGCAAATGCCTCATTTAAAAAAAATATTTTGCAAAATAAAAATATCAGATTTGATACTACATTTGTAAAATATTGCGACGACGAAGATCTATGCCAGCAATTACTATACAAAGGAGAAAAAGTCATATATTGGCCAAAGGCATTAGTTGGTGCAAGAAGAAGACAGTCTAGAATTGAATATTTCAAAGAGCGTTATAGAAAAGGAGTTGCAAAAGCAACATTTGATAAAAAATGGAAGCGAGTAATCCTCTCAAGAGTGATGTATTTAAAAGGGAGAAAAATAGATTTAAATGGTTTATACAATTATAAAAATATAAGATTGAGAAAACTCTTGCTAGAACCGACCAGAGAGGAGACTGAAAACTTTTTTAATAGAAATGAACTTAATTGGTTAATAAAAATTAAAATATATATAGTGATGTTCCTTTTTGAATATATGTATCACACAGGCTATTTACTGACTCAATTTAGACAAAGATTTAGAGAGCTAGATACTATTACCACTAACAAAAACATCAAAATTGCTACCCCGCTAACATTAGCAGTTATGATTATTACCAAAAACAGATATGATCAATTAACAAATACATTGAATTCTTTAGTTATACAGTCAAAAGATATTAATGAAGTACTGATTATTGATTCCTCAAGCAATGTAAATAAGGCTCTAATTGATAGATTTAGTAAGATTTTGACCATCAACCACATCACTGAACCCCCTTCTGGATTTGGGGTTGCTAGAAATACAGCGCTGTATGCCTGTAAATCGGATATCATTGCCACAATTGATGATGATGCCATCGCTGACACATCATGGGCTAAAAAAATATTAAAGGCGCATAAAAAAAATAATGCTGTGGCTATACAAGGAAGAATTATTTGTTCTCCTATAAGTTCTGCAATCGCTAAAGTCGAGCAGATACGTTTAGATAAATGGTTGTTGGGTAATATGAATTACCAAGGTGGGTTGACTACATTGAGCACTAAGAATGTCTCATTTAAAGTTAAAGAACTTATAAAAAATGGGATTAAATTTGAAGAAAATCCTTTATTTGGTAAATATGGCTCAGAAGATTTAGATATAGCAAATAAAATCCTGACAAAAGATAAAAGTATCGCCTATGACTCTGATATAAAAATATATCATCAAGAAAGGCAAAATATAATAGCATATATAAAACAGCAAGTCAGAAAAGGCTATTCAAATGCAGTTTTAGATAGAGTCTGGAATTCAGTAATTAAAAAAAAGACTTATTATTTATCATTAGATAAAAGAGTTGAACCACTATTTTTAATAAATTCGCATCCCTACATTCAGTCGGGGTTATTTACTAAATTAATATATCTACTAGTTTATTATGTTTCGGCATATGCTTTTACTTATGGAAAAAAGACTATGGATCTAAGACTTAAAAAAGACAAAAATGAGAGCTTATGGAAGCAATCTAAAATGTTAGGACAAAATGAAGACATAGGAATCATAGTAAAATCAAATAACCATATTAATCTTCGCAGAATAATTGATGCCTTTTCAAAACAAACAGTTAGGCCTGAAATAATCTTTGTAGTTACCAGAGGGAAGATTATCCCTCACTCGTTGATTCAATTACATAAAATGTATTTTACTATTCACGAACTAAGTCAAGAAGCCCTGGAGTCGAAAATCAGAAACAGAAAAATTAAAAATACCTATCTCGCAGTTATATCTGAAGAAGTAGAGATAAATAATAATTGGGTTGAAAGTATAATAACTTCGCATAAGTCCCACTCCGGGCAAGATATAGTTCAAGGTAGAAGAGTTTTTTATCCCGAGAATAATCCCAGAAATATTCTAGCTAGATTTAATTATCAGTCAATGATTAGAGCAACTATGCAAGGGGATAAAAAACTTTATTGGAAATGGTTTGCAGGTCAAACTGAAAGAAATTTTAAAGTGAAATTTCTTGACAGAGGAAATATATCTATAAAAACAAGAATATTTAAAAAACATAGGGTATCAGAGGTTTTTGGGGGTGAGATTTTGCCGCTATTAGATCCCAAAATAGTAGTTTATGAAAAAAATAAATCTCAGAATTTTGATTTTAATAATAATAATTGGATTATAAAAATCCCCCATAAACAGTCAGGTGGGTTTAAAAAAATAGCATCATTAATAAATTTTTGTCTAAGAAATCAATATTTTTATTTTCTACCTAGTATTGTAATTATATCTTTTTCTTATCAAATAAATAAATTTTTGCTGACCTTTAATCAGACGGACAAAAAAAGACTCATTCAATCACAAGGGATAATTTTATTTGATTGAAGAAAGTTAAACAGATTATTTGCAATGAGGCTGTATCCTCTTTCATTTGGATGTTTATCAGGAAGCCTTAATGTTTCATCTTCAGTGACCCGCATAGGACCATACAAATAAGTCTGCTCTCGTTCAGTTTGCAAAGAGGTAATTAGCGATTTATATCGTTCATATCCATATGAATAATTAAAGATAACTAATTTATTATGATATTCTTTGAAAGATTTTTTAATTAAATCTCGTTGAATCTCTAAAATATGCTTTATACCAATTTCTTTAATTAACTGTTCCTGTGCAATGCTTCGATAGGGATAATAAGATCCCTGTGATTCATACTGTTTTAACTGGCCATTTGACTCCATTTCTTTTTTTAAAGCTTCAGAGCGTTCATTGATGAGTTCATTAATTTGAAAAAAATCATCCTCTTTTAGGTGCCATATAACTAAATCAGGGGAGTATTTTAGACCTCTTTTTTCAAACCGTTTGATTTCATACTGAAGATCATAACCAGGCACCCCTAGATTTATGATTTCAAAACGAAGACCATTTTTACAGGAATTTGAATTTAATAAATTTTCTAATTGGGAAGGATAATTTTTTGATGGATCTACGTAAATACCATAAGTGTGAGAATCGCCTAATGTAATTATTCGATATGTATTGGCTGCTTTTTCAATTGAATAATCTTTTGATGAATTAAACCCCTCATTATTTAGATGATAAGTTGTCTGATAGGAAAGCCAATCGACCGAGTCAGTTCTTACTGAATTTGGTTTTGGTTCATAAAAGTACTTTAACTCACCTGTGGAAAATAAATAGTCACCAGATCTAATTGGATATGTTGATAATGATGTCCCCAATATGTTCGTATATTTGTGGTAAATATTGTTAATCAAACAAGCAATGATTATGATTTCGAGCAAAGTTGTAAATATGAAAAATGATTTTAATGGTTTTTGTTTTATAAATGCTTTTGAAACTCGCCAAATAAATTGTATATTCCCGATGGTGTAACGTCTCCATAATCGTGAAGGTTCCTGTAAAAGGCGATAAAACCATTCTAATCCGATCTTCTGTATCCACTTAGGAGCTCGAGGTAGTTCACCAGAAATTACATCAAACATAGCTCCAACTGCCCAGAAAATTTTAGCATCAATCTTATCAATATTACTGCTGATCCATTTCTCTTGTTTAGGAGTTCCCATGCCTACAATAACAATTGTTGGCTTGCATTTATTTAGTTCCTGTATGATTTTCTCCTCTTCACTATCAGAAAAAAAACCTGAATGGTACCCTTTAATCTTAAGATAAGGAAATTTGGCTTTAAGTTTATCAATTGCCATTGTGAGTGAATACTCATTAGTTCCAATAAAATAAAACGTCCAGCCATTTTTTTGAGCTAGTTTAAAAATCTTCTCTACAAAATCAGGGGTCGGAGTACGTTCTTTAAGAGGGACTTCTAAGATTTTTGATGCAACTATGGGACCTATTCCTCCTGAATAGACTAGATCTGCCTCTTCCAAAATTTTTTTATATTTAGAATCAGAATTCGCTAAATTTAAACAGTGGGCATTTACATAGAAAACTTTTTTCTTTGTCTTTTGTTTTATAAAAGAAACTATGATTTCTGTGACCTGGGAAAAAGTAAGTGCATAAATAGGAACACCCAAAACAACTTTTTTTTCTAATTTAAACATTTTGCAAATATTAACATATGAAACATATCGGAGAAAGATTAATCGCGGTCATTTCTCTTAAATAATGCGGATAATAGATAAGTAAGTAGGATTGAGGTAATGACACAGCTTATGATAGTCAGGATCACTATCAGAAGAATTTGAACCAAATAGGGCATATCACTTCCCGAAATTGGAAGTGAAATTAAAACGATCATTGGTACATGAAGGAAGTAAATATCAAAACTATACTTAGATAGGAAAGTAATGATATTTTTCCTATTTAAATAGTATTTAAAACTTTTTAGTAGAACAATACTAATAGCTACCCCCAGAAATGCTTCAATACAAGATGCTAATATTGACTTAGTGTTAATACCAGATGTTGACCAAAAATTAATGTGCAGATAAAACCTATAATAAATCACAACTATTAGTAGCATTGAAATTACCGAAACCCAAAGTTTCAGAGAAACTCTGGGGAAATCTAAATTCCAGTTATTTTGGTATGCAAAAATTCCTGCAATAAAGAATAAGATATACTGAATTAAATAAGAAGGATCAATAGGTATACCAAAAAGTGGGAAGATCCAAAATCTAGAAGGAAACCATATTCTTATGGTGAAATAAGCTAAACTTAAAAATATTGAAAAAAGAAAGAGTGTTTTATTATTTGGAGATGCCAATGAAATAGTCGGTAAAAATTTCTTTAAATGAAAATGAAAAATAAAAAAAATAAACGAAAAAATTAAGTAATATTGAATAAACCAAAGATGACCTAAATTAATAAACTCTGGCCAGGTAGGCCCATCCCAATTAATTGGTTTGTTTCCAAATCCGAAATAATCATTATAAAGGTAGATTGGGAAATCATAAGAGAAAGATTGCTTATTTAGGTGAAAGAAAAAAAGTAAAAAAGGACTAATAAAAAAAATAAAAAAAAGTAAAGGGAATAGTACAGGTATAAAACGACGGTAAAGAAAGTCATATGCAGAATGACTTTCAATCGATTTTGCAATAAAAAATCCATATAAAAAGAAAAACAATCCTACACAAAAAGTAAATGCAATGTATTTGAAAAAGTAAAGACTAGCGTAATCTTCAGCTATTGGAAATGTGATATACCACCAGGAATGTATGAAATAAGCACTACTTGCATGCCCACATATAATAAGCAAAAGACAGAAGAGTTTTAGGTGGTCTAGAAAAATTAAACGTGAGGTTTTCATAAGCTCTCTGGATATAGTTGTGTAGCTGTGTTAAGTATATTACAGTAACGATTATTACATAGATATGAAAAATTTTAATTCCTTAGCTGAACTTCTTGAGAAACAAAGTCAGTTGTTTCCTAATGCCTTATTTATAACCTATCAAGGAATAAATTATACCTATTCTGAAACTCAGAAAAAAGTTAGTACAATAAGTCAATTTTTATACCAACAAGGAATAAAAGAAAATGCTATTGTCAGCATATTACTTCCTAATTGTCCGGAGTTCATTTTTTGCTGGTTTGCTCTAAATAAAATCGGGGCAATTATTAATCCGATAAATCCGCTTATTAAATCAGGAGAGATTGAATATATACTTAGACAAACAGATTCAAAATTTTGTATTGTTAATTCAGTAACATTCCCAAAAATACAAGAAAGAAAGTTTAAACAGAAAATTATTACACCCATTGACTGGGAGAATTCTCAAAATACGCTTAAGAATTTCAGATTTAGATTGGCAAAAGCTACCGATGTTGCCGCAATTTTGTATACATCAGGGACTACCAGTAAACCAAAAGGTGTAATGCTGACAAACAAAACTTTTGTTTTGGGAGGACAAGCCCATGTTTTCAGGCTGAATTTATCACAGGATGATAAAATTTATGCATATTTACCATTGTTTAGCATAGGAGGTCAGGTTTATTCAATTGCTGGAACGGTAGTTGCTGGCGCCTCCATAGTTATAGGCGAAGGGTTTAGCTTAACCAGTTTTTGGGAAAAAATTATCAGAGAAAGAATTACAATTTTCAATGTGGTCGGAATAATATCCCAGTTGCTTGTCAAGGAAACCAAACTAAGAAACAAAAAAGGATTGAAGCTTCGGGCGGTTTACGGCACTGAAATACCTGCTGATGTAGCTATAAAGTTTGAAAAAAAATTCAATGTCCCCCTTCTGCAATCATATAGTTTAACTGAATCAATGTTGGGTACAGCAAATCGAATAGAAGATAACAAGCCAGGATCCATTGGAAAGCCTGCCCGGCATCCCAATTTGAAGAATATGATTGACATAAAGATAGTTGATGATCAAGGTAAATCAGTAGCTGTAGGTGAGGTCGGTGAAATTATTATTAAATCGCCTGTAACTATGAAAGGCTACTTTAAAAACCAGCCTGCAACCAAGAAGGTACTTAGAAATGGTTGGTTTTTCACCGGTGATATCGGGAAGAAGGATCAGGCAGGATATATTTATTTTATCGATCGCAAGAAAGATATAATTCGTCGTCGGGGGATCAATATTTCAGCCAAAGAAATAGAAGCAGTAATCTTTCAAATACCTGAAATTTTAGAAGTGGCTGTCATACCTATACCAGGTGCCTTCGGTGACAACAATATAAAGGCTTACATCGTTCCTAAAAAAGGGAGGCGAGTTGATACTTATTCAGTAAGAAAATTTTGCCAGAAGCAACTTGCCAAATTTAAAGTTCCAGATTTATTGGAAACGACAGATATATTGCCAAAGACACCGACAAACAGGGTGGAAAAATCCAAATTAAAAGAAGCATTTAAGATCGGGATGTCTTCTAAAAATATCAATATGATTTATTCAAAAAACAAAGTAAATTCTATTGCTACTCTGATAGAAAAAAAAGAATTGTATAAACAAAAAAAAGAAGGTTTGACTTCGAAAGAATACAAAATAATTAATTATGCTTTTCATTTGGAAGAATTTGTCCCAGCCCTTGAAAGATCTGTACTAGCTGTATGCAATGATGCCAATATAACACTGGATTATATCAATCGGGTTTATCTATGCACCGATGATCATAAGACGTCTGTGAGAATCTTATCAGAATTAGGAATTAAAGAAAGACGAATTGATATAGCTAAAGATAATGACAAAGACTATTTTGAAGACAAACAGGGATTAGATTATCTGGCTCAATCTATTGGTCATATGGCTAGCTCAAAATTTACTTATGGCTTAGTGATTTTTGCATCTTATAAAAAGGTCGTTACATTCTTAATAGGGAATGATTAGTTTTTTTTGGAAGGGTGATACGTTTGGACAGCAGATATGATTATAAGGCTATAAAACCAAATAATAATAGCGGACTCGATAATAACACCAGTAGTAAGATGGATAGAAGTCCAAAAGCCTTTACCTAAATAGAGACTTAAAAAATAACAGCTAT
>CAZWRN010000001.1:0-182814 GCA_964636275.1 uncultured Gammaproteobacteria bacterium | reverse complement strand
TTCCAAGACCAAGTTTCAAAATTTCTTTTTTTGAAGATTCTGAGACAGTAATTATGTGTTGATTTTTATAGACCCATGGCATCAGCTTGGCTTCCAAGAACATTGCAAGCCAAGACATTGGAAATCTTAAATGTTTTCGGAAAACGTCTTGATGAATATGATGAATTAATAAAAATGTTGGAACTCTGACAAACAAAGGCGTAAAAAATGGGATTCCATTTTCAGAATCTATCACCACATCAAACAGTCCTCTGAAACGAAGGACATAATACAAAACAGCCCAAATATATACAGTATAGAATCCGCCTCTTCGCACCATTTGTACACCTTCAATGACTTCGTTACGCGGATTCTTACCATCGTTGCCACAAAATACTGTCACTCGATGACCTTCTTTAACCCACCGTTTAGCCAATTCATGAATATAGATTTCAGCTCCTCCGGCCCAAACATGAGAAGTATCACGCCAATTAAAAACTAGTATCCTTTTAGAAGCCAGGTTAGTGACTCTTGATCCAAATGTTTCAGTAGGGAAAAGTAAACTTATAAAATCCTGTACATTTTTTAATGCGACTGGATAATGTGTTTTAAGAATATAAACAATAAATATTGACAGCAAATTTAATAAGCTCACAACAAACATTACCGCAACAAATTGAGTCAGATTGGAGTGAAAAATACTTGTCAAAATTAGTTGAGACAAAGCGACAACAAAACCCGCGGAAACATATAGGTATTCATCCTTAGCCAGAAAGTATGTCACGATGGGAGTAGTAACAGAAAAGAGTGCCACAGTTAAAACATACAACGGAAGAAATTCCACAATACTAGCCCCATTAGAACCAAATAGTACCGGTACAAACAATGAGCCAAACAATCCTAGCCCAACAAAAGAACTAATCGTAATAAGCAGAGTCATACCAAATAATACAAAAAACGTTTCTTTAGTAGACTTATTGGCACCATGACGATTGGCAATAAGTGGCAAAATAAAAGGTGATACCAAGCTGGTCAGGAAAAATGTAATCTTTCCAATAAATGAAAGTAAAGAATATTCACCAGCCTCAGTTGGGTTTAAAAAATGTTTGGCTAAAATCACATCCAGCGCCAAAAAGCTTATTGATGACAGACCAGTAATAATTGATGAATAAAAGTACCGCCAATCAAACCCTCCAACTTTCTCTTCAGAAGGTTTAATTTGATCACGAGACATAAACCAGCTAGCAATCATTAGCTCAACGAGCGATGCAAATGGAATTGCTATTAGAACTAGTTGAGGAAAACCTTGTTCAATGAGTAGTAAAGTGAGAACTAATTTTCCAAGTGATCCAATCGCTAAACCGACTGCTGATTTTGCAAAAGAAAGAGTCCCCTCAATATATGATTTAATATTAATCAGCATAATCCCTAGCAGCCAAACTGGAGTAAAAAGCAGAAAAGGAATTAAAGTATTGATATGAAAATATGTTGCTAAAAAAGGAGTTAAAAGCAACCAGGCAATCGTCAAGATTATTCCCAATTTAATTGCAACGGCATTTACTTTATTAAAATATGTTTTAGCTACTGACTGAGAATACTTACCTGATAAAAAAGCCGTTCTTTTAGTTATCACTCCACCAAGAGCATAAATAGGAATATAAACAATATAACTAAAGCTACCAAACAGCGAAATAATTCCAAAATCTTCAACAGAGATCCGACGGCCCAAATAAGCATTATAAATAAAATTAACAATATTTGAAAAAACAATTGTACATATCAAAACTGATCCGCTGATAATGATATGTTTATTACCAATCAGGTTTTGCAACCATTTAGGTTTAGGTTTGGTATCTAATACTTTCTTATCTAAGATAAACTTTTCTTCGTGTTTTACCAGAGTTGATTCAGCAACTTTTTCTAAGGCTTTATTTAAATGCAAACCATGAATTGTTTTTTCCCAATAATGAGGTTTGACAATTAATTGATACAAAGCAATAAATCCTGCCCATGACACCATTAACCAGTAGAAAGGAACCAAAAATACAAATTTCATCAAGCTCCACTGTTCTCTTTTTGCAACTCCTATCATGTAGTAATACATAAACAAAAAGTTTCCAAACACCAGAGAAAAACCAGCCATATAGAATATGTAAATAGGATATAAAGACTCAATTGCTTCACCAACAATTGGACGAAAAGCAAAGTATGCGATAGTCATGACCCACAAAAAAGGATTAATAAAAATAAAAGCAATCTTGCCTCCAACCACCAGTTGAAATACAAATGAGTGCCAACCTTGTTGTTTGATCAGATCCATGGGATTTCGCATATGGACCAAATACGTTTGCATGTAACCTTTAATCCAGCGTGATCTTTGACGGATCCAGTTGCGAACATTTGAGTTGGCTTCTTCCAAAGTAGTTGAATCAATAATGGCTGTTTTATATCCTTCATGGAAAAGACGAATACCTAAATCACAATCCTCTGTAACATTAAACGGATCCCACCCTTCAAGAGCCAACAAATCTTTTGTTCTAAAATGATTACTGGTACCACCTAGAGGTATGGTTGTAGATATTGATTGCAATCCTGTCAATGTCACATCAAACCAGAGCGAATACTCAGCGGTAAAAAGTCGAGTTAGTACATTTTGATAGGGATTATGATAATTGAGTTTTGCTTGTAAACAGATGACATTTCGATCTGATTTTTTGAATGCTAGAAATGCTTTTTTCAATTGCAAAGGATCTGGGATATCCTCTGCATCATAAATAACTAAATATTCACCAGTGGCTTGAGTTAAACCATAATTACAGGCTTTTGGTTTGGTTTTTGGTTGGGAATCAGGCACAACAACAACCTTCACATATGATGGTAAATTCATTTCCGAAGCGGCTTGCTGTGTCTCTTTATCATCCTCTTCCAAAAGTAGCATAACTTCCAATTTACTTTTGGGATAATCCATTTTGGCAATTGAATCTAAAAAGAGTGGCAACACTGAAGCTTCCCGATAGAGGGGACAAAGAACGGTGTATAGAGGCAACTCAGAATCTTTTAGCTGATCCAATTCAGATTTACTAACCAATATCTCTGGAGGTTGATGTAAACTTTTATATATCAGATAAAAATTAAATATCACATCAATGAAATAAATAAACGACAATACAGCAACCACCACCTGTAGTCCAATCAAAAAATTCCAAATTAGTAAAACAAATAAACTGATAAGTAATGTCCACATCCAAACTTTTTGTCCTGTACTTAGTACTTTAATCGCTGAACGATCTGGATGCAGTGTCGTATGAGTTATAAACTGTTTTTTGTTGTAAGTAACTCCAGATCCTTTCATCTGTTTTTTTAATTGTTTAAGAGGATATATTTTTTTAGGACGAAGTTTTAAGGCCAGCGCCTGAGATCCGATCTCAGCGGTGGCTTTTAAAGTATTTACTTTAGACACACCACCTTGTCTTTTGACAAATTCAATATCAACTTCACCAATAGTATGCCCCATGTCTACTGCGGTATGCAGAAGTGGGATATCCAGAGTCCAGCCAGAAACATCTTTTTCATCTACTTTTTCTAAAATCTCACGCTTAAAAAGTTTTAAACCAGATTGAACATCACAATTGAAATTAAACAACAATTTGCCAAATAAATATCTAAAAGTTTTGCTAAAAATTTTTCTTGTTTTTGAATCCTGATACTTCTGTCTTTTAGCAACTACAACCCCGTGTTCGACGGATTTTTCATACATCTCAACCAAAGCTTCCGGGGGATATTGCAAATCACCATCAATCATAGCCAAGGTATCGGCACTGGAATAACTCAGCCCTTCAATAATTGAATATGCTTTACCTTTTTTACCTTGCTTTCGGTAGGCTTTAACTGGATATTGTTTGGCGAGGCGATTAATTACATCAATAGTAGTATCATCAGAATGATCATCAATAAAAATTACACCATAAGATATACCCGCTTCAGTTAAGCTGGTATGGATTCGTCTGACTAGTTCTTCAACATTGTCTGCTTCATTTTTTACTGGTACTAATACATCCAAATACCTCATAGTCAATCACCATTGTTACATGGTTTATAAGCTCTATAGTAATTACTACATCACGACTAGGGAAAGTGATTAATATCCTCTTATCATTACTACTTAGTCACTCTGTTTTTTACTATTTCAGAAGTCTAAATAGTATCACAGATACCTTTTTAAATCTAGACTAGACTTATAGTAGAGTTAGGGCAACTACTTAGAGATGCTAGCCGAACTTAAAAATAGAACTATAGAACTTGACTATCGGATATAATTGGCTGTACAATTCGCACCTAATCACTCTTAATGTTATGCAGACTGTTTTTGCCAGTTTTATATTACTTTTTCTAATCGGTTTTTTATGGGCGCCTTTAGCCCGAGCTGAATATGAAATTCCAACATCATTTACCTCCTGTCACAATCCAGTAGGCGAAGTCAAAGCTGATTATCCTACTGGTAAACACGCTATTGTTGGTGTAGTTGGCCTTAAATCGGGTTCTGATAAAGTTTTTGCCGTGGGTAATGACAACTACACCCAGTGTTATTGTCCTACAACTGGCCAAATTGGAATTAAAACCAACTGGTTGGCAGCTGGCCAAATCTCCAAAGAAGATCAAAATGTCTTAATAACCCAAGGTTGGGTCTATATCCCAAATGGAGCTAATTGGGGACTTTCCAACCAACCATATTTAGCCAAAAATATTGAGTTCATCTGCAGTGAAGGTGGCCATGATTCACCAGGTGGCGGTGGTGGAACCTCGGAAGGTGGTGGTGGTAACATCTCCGGACAAGGCAGTGGTGGCGGTGAAGTGCTTGGGATATCTACACTGGCTGGGACTTCCAGTAACTACACTAAGTATCAGGTGATTCTGACTATCTTATTAGCAATCGGACTGATCGTATATGGCTACAAAATCCAAAAAACAAAATAAATCAAAACAAAATTTACCACTATCTCCAATTTTTCAACCAGTGATTAACTGGAAAAAGGTATTTGGAAGACTTTTGATATCAACCGGCGTTTTTCTAATACTTATCACTATTTTTCTCACCCAAATGGCATATATTTCCCCAGATAAACAGACTATTGTATTGCATAAGGAGATATCTGAGTCAAACTACCCTACGACCATTCAAATCAACACACATACTTTTACAATTGAAAAAGGGACCTTTAAATATGGCCTGTGGCCGCTCTCTGACTCCAATCCCACCTATTTAGAAACATCTGGAACCCCTGGCCAATCTGGCAATATTATCATTTATGGACATAATACACCAAGTATTTTCCATGATTTACATAAGGTAAAAGAGGGGAGTGTAGTCACTTTAACAACCAATTCAGACCAAACATTCTCTTATAAAATCGATAATATCAAACAGGTCTTCCCACAAGATGTGGAAATATTACGGCAGGGGAGTGAAGAGCGGATTACTCTTTTTACCTGTACTGGACTTTTTGATTCAATGCGTTTAGTCGTTTCCGGAAAAAGAATTTAGTTTGCAAAAGGGGAGTGACCACATTGACTTCCCTCTCCCCTTTTCACATATTTTCAACAAACTTCAAATTATTTATTTAACATTGGTTCATTTGTATATTGGATTATTCTTTGTAGGGGACTACTTCTCTTCTAAAACTTCGATCACAGCAGATAAATCATCATTAGCCAAACCCTGATCGATTCCCTGTTTATATAGTCTTTCAGTAATTTTTAAAAGGGGTAACTTGTTTTTACTCTCTAACTCTTTTTGGGCTAAAGATAAATCTTTTCGGATATTGGCAACTGAAAAGGTTACCGGATGCTTGCCTGATACCATATTCGGCATTTTATTTTTCATATTAGGGGAGAGACCAAATACATTTTGTAATGATTCCATTACCTTTTTCCGGGGTAACTTCATCTCATCTGCCAGTAAAAATCCTTCGGCCAAAGCACTAATGGTCTCTCCTACAATCAAGTTATTAATCAGCTTAACTCCCTGACCCATACCAATTTTCCCAATATATTGCAGATCACTCCCCATAGTTGCCAAGACTGGCCTAACTTTCTCGACCACTGATTCTTTACCACCAATAAAAATTGTCAGTGTCCCTTTTTGAGCTCCGGCAGTACCACCAGTCACAGGGGCATCGACAAACTCAATCTTCATCTCTTTTAAGTCATCCGCAATCTGCATAGCTGCAGTTGGACCTATCGTACTCATATCAACCACAATCAACTCTTGTCGATCTGCTAGAGCCACACCACTTTTCCCTAACAAAACTTCCCTAACATCTTTGGGACCGGTTACACAAGTAATTACTACATCACATGTTTCACCAAGCTCCATCGGAGATTTCGCTACGGTCGCTCCCAACTTTTGAAGTTCTTTAGTTTTTGCAGATGTACGATTATAAACAGACAGGGGAAACCCATTGGCTAAAATATTTTTCGCCATTGGAAGTCCCATTAAGCCTAAACCAATGAATCCAATTTTCATGTTATTTTTCATTTTCTCAATAGATCAAAAATTCTCACTTCAAAGTCGAAGACGCAAGCTTTGCTTATATCAAGCTTCACACATCCAACCTCAAGAATTCTAATTCAACTATTCCTCTGCTGATAAGTCCTTAATACTAAATTTAGGATTTCTCCGCTTTAGTTTCCGTACTGTAATATCTCGGGCTTTCTGAGTCAAGGGGAGTCCCAAACCCTCTGAATGGGCACCGATACGGATCACCATTCCATTCACAAATATTTCTCCACCATCCACTTCATCTTTATTTCCCATCTTCCAGTCATTAATCCGCTCCAAAACCTTATGCAACTCTGCCAATTGGCTATGAAAAGTAGTCAAATCATTGGGCTGGGTAATATAGACTTCATTCCCAACACGAATAAATTTTGAATGAAATTCTTCAGAACCAGTAAAAGTAGACAAATCTAAAAGCATAATAGTTGAAATGAGAAATGTGAGATGAGAAGCTGGATTCTGGAAGTGGGAAATGGGATTTTCTAACTTCCCACTTCAATATTCTATCTTCACACCTCTAACTTCCCACTTCTATTCTAGCCATTTCTTCTTCAGTAATTCAAACTGGTCTTCAATAATACTCTCTCTAATCCGATCTACCAACCCCACCATAAAATGAATATTGTGAATACTGGCTAATCTAAAATACAACAATTCCCTGGCCACATACAAATGCCGCAAGTAGCTCCGTGAGAAATTCTGACAGGTATAACATGTACAGCCTGGATCTATGGGCAATGGATCTTTGGCAAACTCAGCTCTTTGCAAAGATAAAGTAAATTTATTACTTGGCTTTCCACCATTTTGTGGTGAAATATAAAGTGATCCATTACGAGCTCGTCTGGTAGGGGAGACACAGTCAAACATATCGGCGCCTCTTTCGATACATTCAAAAAAATCGACTACTTCACCAATTCCCAAAGCATGACGGGGAAGTTCTTGCGGTAAAAGGGGAGTGACCCATCCAATGGTTTCGTAGATAGACTTAGTAGCTGCCCAATCAGTCTCCAAACCTCCCCAATACTCACTAGCACCCATTGAGCCTCCTATAGACACTCCATCAAAATCCTGTTCAGCTATCCACCGAGCTTCACCCTCGCGAATTTGCTGATCATAAACACCTTGTAAAATACCAAAAAGTTGAGCTCCTGGGTTAGTGCCGGAGGCCAGATTTTGTTTAAAATATTTTTTACTACGAATTTCCCAGTCATGAGTTCTTGCAAGAGACTCTTTAACATAAGCAGGGGAATGGAGAGGGGAGAGAAGTTCATCCAAAACTAAAACAATATCTGAACCAATTTCTAGCTGGATCCCCACCGAGCCCTCTGGGGTCAAAAGATGCGGACTCCCATCGAGGTGACTCTTGAACATAATACCATCAGACTGTATCACGCTAAGTAGACTTTTCACTCTACCCTTTTCCACATTCTTTTCACGCCCCTTTTCACGGTTATCCACATTTTCATTATTATAGGATTTACTAACTATATCATGCCTATAGTATTTATTGGCACTCTCCTCCACTCCCCGCTCACTTTTTATTGGCGAGTCGCTAGAGTCTAGTGTCTTAGAAATGCCCTCTTCATCTTTTCCTAGACTCTTGACTCTTGCCACTTGACTCTCCTTCTTACCCTTCCCTCCCCCATCCGTCTTCCGTGGAACTTTTCTCACTCCATGTTCAATCATCGCTCCCAGTGAAAAAGCTTGAAAACCTCCTGAATCTGTCAGTATCGGACTCTCCCATTTCGACCACTTCTGTAACCCTCCCATTTCTGCGATTAGCTTGC
This sequence comes from uncultured Gammaproteobacteria bacterium, assembly GCA_964636275.1. Taxonomy (GTDB): domain Bacteria; phylum Patescibacteriota; class Microgenomatia; order Daviesbacterales; family UBA10151; genus CAZWRN01. Next base: position 174,492 of record CAZWRN010000001.1, on the reverse strand, counting down.
TACCAGGCCTTAAATTCAAATGATAAGTGTTACCAAGAATAATCTGAGCACCCGCACTACGGAGATCATCAGGTGATAAAGCTTTGACAGTCCCTTGAGTACCCACCGGCATATACACCGGCGTTTTCACTTCCCCATGCGCAGTTTTAAGCACTCCAGCCCTCATCAATCCTTTTTTCTTAACAATTTTGAAATTCGACATAACTTGGGTATTTTAAATCAATCAGACTTAAGAAGCAAAGTTACAATAATTCATATTCGACCGAAGTGGAAAATACAGTATTACATTACAGAGATTTTTTGTATTTCTCCATGCGCGATAATACTAATTTAATGCGCTTAGTCGAAAAATAATATTTTAGTGATTACAATTAATGACCAGAGGAATCTTCATCAAACACAGCATGTTCTTTAATCAGCTCAACCAACTTTTCATGTCTTCCTTGATACCCTTCAATCTCCTCCTCAACATTCAGACGAAGTAATGGTTCTGTATTGGACATACGCAGAGAGAATCTCCAATCAGGATAATTCACCGCCACACCATCCAGCTCAGTAATCTCCCCATCTGCATGCAGCTCTTTCAGTTTTTCAATAATCTCTTTACCATTTTTAACTCTAAAATTCATCTCACCTGACTCTTGGCTTCGCTTTACTTCTGATACCAACTGAGACAAAGTTTTCCCTTGCTCTGTCATCGCTTTCAAAACATGCAATATAACTAGTAATGGCCCTTCAGCATTTCCGGTGGCTTTAAAGAAATAATGTGAAGATGACTCTCCAGCAAAAATCCCCCCGCCTTCGTTCATCTTTTCAGTGATATAGGCATGACCAACTTTGGTGACCACAGGAACTCCTCCACTCTCTTCAGTAATTTTTTTATTGGTCATAATATAACGAATATCAAACAAAACTTTTTCTCCAGGGTGTTCTCGAAGGAGTTCTCGAGCTACCAATGCAGTAATCATTGAAGGAGGCACTACTTCCCCTTTTTCATCAATAAAGAAGATCCGATCACCATCACCATCAAGTGAAAGCCCAACATCAGCCCCATGTTTTTTCACAGCTGATTGGACCGGTTCATTATTTTTTGGATCCAATGGGTCAGCTGCATGAGCTGGGAAAGTTCCATCAAGTTCAAAGTTGAGTTTAATCAGCTCACCTGGGATATGTTTATATAGCTCTTCAACATACAAAGCACCCATCGCATTTGCCGGATCAGCCGCCACTTTGAAAGCATTCAGATTTGGCCTTCGCATAATATCCAATGCACTTTGCACTTCTTCTTCAACAGTTTTTTCAATTACATGAATAGTACCTGGCTCGCTGGCTTTTTCTGGCTCAACCATATCGAGCGCCATCTGCCGGATCTCATCCATACCAGTGGGTTTACCGATTTTGATAATACCCCCGCCTTTATTTGGATTGGTGACGATTTTAATTCCGTTGTAATTTTTTGGATTGTGTGAAGCGGTGATCATCATGCCGCAATCATAGTCATAGTGATATACTGCATAGTAAAAAGTTGGCGTAGAAACCAAGCCTGGATCTATCACATCTGCACCCAACTCAAGTAAAGTTTTAGAAACAGCCTCAAAAATAGCCGGTGTAGAAGTCCGCATATCACGACCTACCACAACAGCTAACTTCTCTTTATCAGGAAACTGTTTCTTGAAGAAAGCATAAATTGCTTTAGTAATAGGGATGGCATTTTCCTCATTAAGCTGATCAGGGTAAGTCCCCCGGATGTCATAACTTTTAAAAATGCCTGCAGGAATATCCATAATTTAGATGTTGGAAGTTAGAAGTGAGATGATAGATCTCTTCACTTTAATATCCAACTGGCAGAGTTAAATAATTCTAGCATAAAATGTCAAATAAATCTGACATTAATCTGACTTCAGCTTTCATTCATTTTTTTCAGAACCGTTTCCAGTACTTCTTTAGCACTAACATGAGTGGTATCAATTACCAAATCAAAATTTGCCTCGTCTAAATAATCACCAGCATCATAGAGTTTGATAAACTTTTCTTTTAGCAATCCCTCCCGAATCTCTTGTTCCTTGATTATCTGTTCCACACTGGCATCCTCCCGCTGAGCAATCCTCTCTGCTCCCACTTTCTGATCACACTTGATCATGATCTTAAAAGTCTTATCAAAATCTTTACTCAGCCACCCAGCCAGACGGGATTCAAAAACGATACCCGACTCATTTCGCATCAACTCCTGATAACTCATATCCATTTTCCGATCAACCTCTTCTGGTATTTTGTCTGTTTCAACTAGAGGAACTCCATTTTCCTCATGCCATTTGCGAATAAAACTACCCGAACTAATCACTTTCCAACCCAGCTTTTCAGCAATACCCCGGGCTAAAGTAGATTTACCGGTTCCCCCACCCCCTGATATTGCCACATTTTTGAATTTCATTATCAAGCTATTTTAACAAAAAAGCAGCACCATCTCTACCTTTTTGATTTAGCTGCTCCTACTCCGTCATCCACCTCAAAGCCTTTTGCTTTTAACTCAGCTAAAAAATCATCCCGCTTAGCAAAATTACAGGCATCACAATACTGCCCACCACAATAATCAATCTCTTTCTGTTTAAGAATCTTTTCAATCTTTTCAGCAAATATTTTTTCATGGTCTCTGATTTGATGCAGATCAAAATCTTCATAAAAACCCTCCTCAAGCGGATCCTGCCAAAAAACCACCCGAAAACGGGCTTTTTTAAAACCTCTTTTTAGCAGCTCCTGACAGGTTAAAAGCATATAAAGCTTTGGCATCAGATCCATATCCATCCCATCTTTGCCTCTCGAAATATTTTGGCGGGATTTATAGTCAATCACTTCAGGTACCCCGTCCTTTCCCATCTCTACAGTATCTGGACCTCCCCACAAGACAAACTCCTCATTTCCCACTTTGAGATTCCATTTACAAAACCCCACATCAAAGATTGCTTCTTTAAAGTTACCTTGCAACTGGGTACAGAAATTATGAAATAAAAATTCAGCAGTTTTAATAACGTCTTCAGTAAAATATTCCACCACCGCAGTCGAAAAATTCGGGCATTTCGGACTATTTTTTTCTTCTTCCCTGATCAGTTTTTCCGCATATCTGACGGATTTCACCAACCGATCTATTGGTGCTTTATAAGAACCTTTATCTTTATTGCGATGAACCTCTTTAATCGCCCGGTCGAGTAATACTCCAAGGGCCAACTGATCACTTCCTTTGGCTATTTCATATTTATGGTCCAAATGATGTCGGACAAAAAACCGGAATTTACACTCCTCAAAATCATGAAAATCTGTTAATGAATAACCATTAATTTTAGGTATATAGCCCATCGAGTGCAGCTATTTTAACACAGCAGCTCATTTTTAAAAGAAAATATTTTCCAAATCGGTCATTATGAACTATAATAATCTTCTATGAAAAAAATGCTCCTGATCCTTGGCTTTCTCACTCTACTCACTACCACCTACAACCTACCGACTGTTTCCGCCCGCACCACCCCCGATGACATCTTGAGAGAACAACGCGAAGTCTACAACATGCGAGTTAAAAACTATTCTCCTGAGAATCAGAAAAAACTGGCTGAATTTGAACAAAAAGTTGCAGCCCTAAACAAATATCAAACCGATGTGCTTGAGGCTAAAATGACCAGACAAGGTGAGATCCTCAACGAATATGTTTTTCGAGAAGGCATTCAGGAGAGACAGGCTGACGGGATCACACGCGACTTATCAGATCCGGTTGAAAATGCCCGTTACTGGATTACCTATGCTCATGAAGCAGTTGCCTTTCAGGCAGCCAAACATTATATTTTCGATCTCTCAGGCGAAGCCAATATTAAAGCCAATGTCACCAGTAAGATCAATCAGCTAGCCAATGACATCGATATTTTAGCCGGTAAAGTCGACAAATCTCAGAAATTGGTAGAAGCACTTGTATCAAAATAATATGAATCTCAAATCAATCATTATCGTGGTCATCATCTCTATAGCCACTGGAGTCGGTATTTATTATCTTTCTACTCCTAAGGCCAACAATCTTAAAAATGCCTCAGCTCCTAGAGAAGTTCCTTTAACAACCAATGTTGAGCCAAGCCCATCACCCCTTCCATCCGAACCACCCATAGATAAAAATACCGATCTACCAGCTGAAATCAAAAAACAAGTCTCACCAGATTTTTCAGATGATTACAAAAAACTCAAAGAAGAAGTCAACCAAAACTTTTGATAACCCTTACATTATCTCCCTCTACCTTTAAGGGAGAGGGTTGGGGTGAGGGTAGTTAAGAAACCATGAAAATTCAACTATACGGCAAAAATGCTCAGGATATTTCAGATATAGCTCAAAAACTTGGTTTTGAGATCGTAAATGAACATCCGGATGTATTAATCACCTATGGTGGGGATGGTACACTCCTGGCAGCCGAAAGGCAGTATCCTAATATCCCCAAACTTCCGATCCGAGATTCAAAGGTTTGTAAAAAATGCTCAGAACATGAAACCAATCATTTATTACAACTTTTGAAAAACGATCAAATTGAAATCACCACCCAACCGAAATTGGAAACTAACTTTGATGGTAATACTTTAATTGCGCTCAATGACATCGTCATCCGCAATAAATCAGCCTATCATGCAGTACGTTTTAACCTGATGAAAAATGGTGAAAAAGTTACAGACTACCTCATTATAGGAGATGGCATTGTTGCCTCCACTCCCTTTGGATCGACGGGCTATTACCAAAGTATTACTAAGACTACATTTAAAGAAAATTTTCGGATAGTATTTAATAACACAGTCACCACAATATCTCCTTTAGAATTTACGGCTGATGATAAAATTATTCTAGATATCGTTCGTGGTCCAGGTGAAATGACTGCTGACAATAATCCAGAAACAATCGAACTCATGGAAAACAATCAGGTAATAATCCGGGTTTCGGATCAAACAGCTCAAATTTATTCACCTCAAACTCTCCGTTGTAACAACTGTGAGGTTAAACGAGAACAACGTCTGCACGACTAATTTAAAAAAACCAATACCCACAAAAACCAAATAATTTATCTCATTATGGATGACTCTGATGATTTTGAACGTGTTCTTCCAAAGTCTTAGCATAATATGAATTGCCCTGAGAATCGTGATAATAATACACATACGGAGTTGTAGGGTCTGCATTGGCTACCGCTTTTAAAGATGCTAAAGAGGGGTTACAAATCGGTCCAGGAGGTAACCCAGTATTTAAATAGGTATTATACGGCGATTTCACTCCAGAATAATCTTCCTGGGTAATAGCTCCCCACCAATTGGTCATTTTAGGATTGGTTTTATAAGCTGCAGTATCCATCGCATATCTGACAGTGGCATCTATATCCAACTTCATGCCCATCTTAAGCCGTTTTAGCATAATACTAGCCACTTCCTGGCGAACTTTATCACTTCGACCTTCCCTCTCTACCAATGAAGCAAGGATCACTCCTTGTTCCTCGGTTAAACCTTGAGCTTTAATTTTTTGTAGAAGATCGTCGGTGACCCTTTTATCAAAAGTATTTTGCAGTACCGAAACCACCCCTTGTACGGTCGTATCATCGTTGAAAAAATAAGTATCTGGAAACATATAACCCTCTTTGGCTAATTTCAAAAATTCAGCCTGAGGAATACCCATCACAGACTCCAATTTTTGAGCCATCTGCTCCACCCGCCAACCTTCAAGTAAGGTGACTTTCATGTCGGCTGAACTTTGCCTAAAAGCATCTACCAACTGCTGCGGGGTCATTGCAGCTGATACTTTATAAACACCCGGTTGCAGTACAATTTCATCGGTTTGTTGCATGTAAGTTTGTAAAAACACTTTTGAAGAGCGGACTATTTGATCTTCTTGTAGTCGCACCGCCACATCAGTCGGAGTCTCGCCTTCTTCAACTACAAAGTTTTTAGCCTGAGCATCGGGGTCAACTGGGGAAAATTGATAAGTCTGGTACCACTTGTATCCTCCAATGGTTAATACTAGGATCAAAACCGCCAAAAATAATAGAAAAAATATCGGATTTTTCTTTTTAATAGCCATAACTCTAGAAAATAGTAAATAGATAGTAGAAAATAGTTGTGGAAGATTGAGAATAGCAGATAGATCAAATTTTATTTTCTATAATCCATCATCTACCCCTATCTTCAATTTTCTATCATCTATCGTCTAACTCAAACTATCAAGAAACCGCTGTAAAATCAACATCGCCGAATATGCATCCTCTTCCTGTCGATCTTTTTGGGAAGTTCCGAGAGTAATCATCAACTCTTGAGCATCGAATGAACTCAATGTTTCATCAGTTTCAATCACCTCTACTGGTGTCGTCTGATATCTTTTTTTTAGCTCATTTGCAAACTGGTGGGTTATCTTACCCATCTTACCATCAGATATTCCGATGACAACTCTTTGTATATCTTCTTTTTTTATCTCATGAGCTAGCTTTTCTAAACCATCTTTTAGACTAGAGATAGCAATCACTCGCAATGGTGAAGCAATTTGTCCTTCAGATACCGCTAGACCAATCTTTTTTAATCCATAATCAACACCAAGATATTTCATAAAATTTCTAATTTCTAATTTCTAATTTCTAATTTCTAATTTCTAATTTCTAACTAAATTATCCTAAAAGTATTTAGCGTCTTGAGATTTGGATCTTATTTAGATATTAGGAATTAGAGTACTTAGAAATTCTAACACTAGCTTTTCAGCTTTGCCAATACAATCAATCTTTTCGTATTAAATCCTGGGGGGACACAAGTCATCAAAGTCAGATATCTTCCCCGACTATCAGGTGGATTTAAAACACTGGTATCTTTGGGATCGACAATCTTCAACCCCTCTACTATATATGTAAACTGCTGTCCGGCAGCATTCAAATAGACGTTATCCCCTTTCTTAAGATTGGGCAGATTTACAAACCAAGCATGTCGATCTCCCATCGGCTGCGGTAACGAAGAATGTCCGGTGATAAATACATTGCCTTTTTCTCCTGGTAATGCACTTCCCGGAAGTTGAGCCAATGTTTTTTCAAAATCATTACTCCATACTTTGGCAACAATATTGTCCAACTTTATCTTAGGGATACTGACTTTAAACTCTTTATATGGCAGGTTGGCCGGACTCACTGTATTGGAAATAAACGCTGGAAAAGCATCATGCTCCTCAATACTCACGCCAGAGACCAATCCTGTCCCATCACCACTTAGAGGATTGGCCAATACACTCTCTTCTTCAAAAGCAAACAGCTCCCAGGATTTAAACTCCAAAAAAGGCAACACAACTTGCATCAATATGAAAACACCTATTCCTAAAAATAGTAACGATAGACCTTTAATAATCATAAGAATCCCCCTCGTGGGCTCCGTCTACCGTTAGAGGAAATACAAATTAATATCCAAGAAACAAATCCCAAGAAACAAACAAAAACCAATTTAAAAATTGATCAATTTTCTAATTATTTGGATACTTGTTACTTGTATCTTGATTATTATTATTTAGCTGTAACTTCTAAATCTATATTTTTTGTCAGTATTGGTAATCTCTCCAACGGTCCTGGTAAATCAGGTTTAAATTCAATATCTGAACCAATAACATTTTCAATTTGCTTCAACCTATCCGCTGCCTGAGAAGCACTTTTAAACACAATATCTTTTTTAAGTTGTTCTAAATCAAACTTGGGCATCAGCTTGGCTTTAAATTTAGCCGAAAAAACCAATCTACCATCTTTTTCAACTTTAGACACATCGGCTTGAGTTTCAGTTTGACTCAGATCAAGATCATACCCAGCTGGCACATCTACCTGAACCAATTTGGATACAATTGATTTCAGATCACTATCTTTATATGATGTACCCAGCAATTTCACAGTCAGGTTCAAGGTAAAATCACTAGCTTGATCCCCGACATTCTTTGAAAAGGTCTTTTTAATAACAGTGTCGCTCAACGCTTCTTCCAATACTTTGACATCTCCAGTCATTTTTGATTGAAGTTCATCTTTTGCCTGTTTTTTCAGATCAGCCAATACTTTGGCCAACAGCCTATTTTGATCATCTGCCGTGACCACAGTCACATCTTTGGAGACACCGCCACTAAATGCAGTATCGACTTTGGCTACAACATCAGACTTATTAAACCCACCCACACTCAGATCTCCCCCAGCCGGAATATTACTATCCGGGCCAATTACCGCAGCTGTTGCGTCCACTAAACTCGATTTGGTCGGGGGATCAGCCGCACTAGCCGATTTTGATGCAACTTGAACGCTTCCATCCAATGTAAACTTGAGACCTTTATCATTGGTGAGAGTCGTTCCTTTATCAATTACCAATGATTTATCCGTCGCATTGTAAATAATCACCTTTCCTTTAGCAGCATCACCAACCTGTTTTTTACCTGTTGCCTGACCTTTATCATTTCCTGAAACCTCAGCAGACACCATTTCACCAGGAATAATCTTATTTGGTTCATCAACCGTACTCACTTTAGGGTCGGCTGTGACAGTGGTAGTATTCTCCACTGTTTTAAGGTCCACAAATACCGTCACTTTTGCCTTTTGGAAATATAGATAAACCCCAACCAGTACCAGTAAAATAAGCGGGATAATCAAAAGCTTGGTACTTCCACCCAAAAGCCCTAAAATACCGACCGGCATACCCATTTTAGAGCCTGCAGACAACGCTGGGACTTCTGATAGATGTGACTCTTTAACTGAATGTGAGTTGTGACGCATTGGGACAGCCCGACCATAAACATCAACATCTTCTCCTCCGCCCAACTCTTCATCTTCCATTAGCATCTCCTGATTTTTATCAGCAATATCTCCTGTCACAAAACCCACATTATCCAGACCATGTTTATCTTTTGTTTGATGTCGCCCATGATGCGATTCCATATCTAGATGTAATGGTTTGGTTTTACCAGCTGATTTAACATCCTCAACAATATTTTGGGATAAGACATGCACTTCTGGATCTATCTCGGAAGCTCCGGCGTAAGCAACTGCCTGAACTACAATACCTGGGTCCAAATCCTCAATTTTTGGCAAATGCAAAAAAGGCAACTGTGTCATCCAAGCATAAGATGTCAGATCTTCTTTGTATTTGCCAACTTTATCATCACCATAAATAATAATCTTAGATGGCATCACCTCAACTTCGGTAAAATTCATCAAAGCTTTTTCAATATCTTTGGCCAGATGATCACTCTTTTTAACCTGCTTAGTACCCTGAACTTTGCCTGTTTTCACCACCGACACTGTCACCGGATCAGAAATATGAACTAATATTGCCGTCAAAGGCACACCGGTCTGCCTCGCTATCAGATGGGCAATTGCATTGGTTGATGCCACATAAGCCAACGGGACTACATCTAGCTCTTTAACCAGCTGTTTCAATGTTTTAAGGTATTCCGGCTTCAGATCATCATCTGCCAACCAGTCATCCGGCACACCAAATAAAATCTTAGCTGGTTCAGGCTGAAAATCGGCCAATGCTTCATCCAAAACATAATTGGCAGCTTCAATCAGGTCTTTTTCCGATTCATAGACTGTTTTTGAAGAGCTTAGTACATGCAGCTTACCGCTTCGGATCCCCCAGACACAGCCATACACCATACTCGGACTGATATTCAAACCAAAGTAGTACTCTACAGGTTCATTCTTTTTTGGAATTGGTAATGAGTTTAAAATTGAATCAAGAAATTTCATGATGGCAAAATACGATCTGCCTTGGGCAGGCAGTCTGAAACTGTAACTAAATTATCATACCACAGGTGTGAAAAAGTGAAAAGCAAATGTACTCTCTTTTTGAAAATTGAAGCTACAACTGATAAAATAGCTCTGTGACATCTCCAGATAAACCTAAATTTCAAGTTCTAGAAGGAATTGAACCAAAAATCGCTCCTCTGAGTATGCAAACCAGCCATTTAAGAGCTCTTGAACGATTACGGGAAAATTTTTCTAATAAACCTCAACGAGTTAAAATAACACCTGTCGAACCAGATTCAATTGCTTAAATAAGCTCAGCTCTGATTCGCCTCACTCCAGCCGACACCGCTTCTTCTTTAACCAGTTTAATACCTCCAACTTGATTGGTGTGCTCTACATGTGGTCCACCACAAAATTCGAGTGAATAATATCCTCCCCGAGCCCTTTGATCTTTTGACTCCGGAGCCATTGGATCATTGGGACCCATGGCGTAAATACTGACTTTTGTCTTGTCGTATTTATCTCCAAACAGACCAATGGCATTCATCCCCATCGCTTCATCATAAGTCATGTAACTGCGCTCTACTTTCAGATCAGCTTTGATTTTGTTATTAATGATTTCCTCTACTTTCTGAAGCTCTTCAGGTGTTACTTTCCGATCAAAAGAGAAATCAAACCGCAGTCTTTCTGGCGTAATATTAGAGCCTTTTTGAAAAACAGTCTGACCCAATACATCTCGTAGCGCCTGATGCAACAAATGAGTCGCTGTATGATACTTCACCTCCACATCCGAATGCCCCGCCAGCCCCCCGGCAAACATTCCAGCTGAAGCAGTTCGCGACAACTCTTTGTGGGAATCAAACTCGGCTTGAAAAGCTGACATATCTATTTGCTGACCTTTTTGTTGAAAAAGCTCAGCAGTAATTTCAATCGGAAAACCAAAAGTCTGATAAAGATCAAACGCTTTTTTAGCATCAATTTGTTCAATCTTTTCTACCTCTTTCAATCCTTTATCCATTGTCTTTGAAAACTTTGACATCTCTTCTGAAATAATATTTTCAACCAATTTCCTACTATCTTTTGTAAAATAATTAGTCTCGTTGTATTGTTCCATAACTGACCATGCAACTTCGGCCATCCAATTCAGATGCTGCCCAGAACCACCACCAAGTTGAATCAATTTTACAGCTGCTCTCCTCAATAACCTTCTTAATACATAACCTTGTAACTTATTCGCAGGGACAACACCATTTACAATTAAAAAACTAGCAGCTCTTACATGATCAATAACAACTCTCGTGCTTTTTAATCTTTCACTAGAATTATTCACTGGCCCGGTTATCTCATTTTCCATTCTGTCAAAAATGGGTTTAAAGAATGAAGTCATATATATATCTGGCTCATTTTCTGAAGCCGCAACCATTCGCTCTAATCCACCCCCAAAATCTACATTACGCTGAGCTAGTTCCTCAAATTGTCCATCCCCAACTTTTTTATACTGGATAAACACCGAGTTCCCTATCTCCATAAAACGACCACAATCACAATTGGGATGACACTCTTCATCTTTCCACTGCGAATTCTCATGAAACTTCCTCTCCACCCCAAAGTCATAAAAAATCTCACTGTCTGGTCCACCAATCTCCCCCACCGGCATCTTGTCGGGTGTCCCCGAGCGAGACCACCAATTTTTATTTACTCCATATTCATGAATATGTTCTTCTGAAACTCCCAAAGACCGCCAGATATCCCGACTTTCAGTATCCTTTGGCACAAAATCGTTTCCCTCAAAGACGGAAACATGTAGTTTATCTTCCTGTAACCCAACTTCTTTAGTCAGAAATTCCCAAATCCAAGGTAATTGCTCTTTTTTGAAATAACTTCCCAGACCCCAATTTCCCAACATCTCAAAAAAAGTGGTATGTCTATTGTCACCAACTTCATCCATATCTTCAGCCCGGAAAGATGGCTGTGAGTCAACCAATTTATCTCCTTGAGAATGTTTCTCTCCCAGTAAAAAAGGCACTAAAGGCTGCATACCAGAAGAAGTAAACAAAGTAGTCGGATCATCTTGCAATACCAGCTTTGCTGGTGTGATCTCCTGATGATCTCGAGCTTTAAAAAAATCCAGATATTTTTGACGTAATTCCTGCGAAGTCATGCGTGAATGATACCAAAATAATACTGCTAAGAGAAGTTTGAATTACCAAAGCCGAGTTTTTCGGATATTTCCCCGGTGAATAGAAGATACAAGATTACCGATTTCTAGATACCAAGGCAATCCGACTCCTTTTCGACTTAATTGAATTAACAATTCAGGATCTGGCTGAGACATCGCCTCAACAGCCTCTCGATATCTCCTTTTTGCTTCGGGGATAGACATAAAACCTCCTATTTACTATTTTTAAGAGCAGCCAAGGTAGCAATAATTTTTTTAATCGTGCCATAACCATTTTTGGCCATAAATCCGACAATAGATGCAGTGATCAGCTTGGATGGCAAGTCAGCTTTATTGGCGAGCTCCTCTGTCCGATCTAAAATAGTATCCACTTTTTTCATCGCCCGACGAACTGACAAAAATACGATCAGCACTGCAATGCCAATCACGATAAAAATAATTGACCAGATGGTTATTAAAATAATTAAAGCAATTTCAACTGGTGTCATAGATTGGTATATAGTATATAGTATATAGCAAAGAGAATATAGTAAGAAAATAAATTCCATTTTACCTACCGCCTACTTACTATAGTCTACTTAATAAACTACTACTTTTTCACAAAAACGGTTCGTTTCTCGGTGGAAGTCTGAGAAAATTTTGAAGTAGATGTCACTGTAATCTCGTTGGAAGACCCCGCCAGCTTGATCTCCTCCCGAAACTTTCCATCCTGATCGACTCCAATATCCTGATCATTGATCTTCACTTTAGCATCCGGATCTGTCTGCCCTTCCACCACAACTGATGGTATATCCACTGTCTGGCCCTCAACAGGACTATTTAAAAGCAGTTCAGGCGCACCAGCAAACTGCCGGTACTCTACCCACAAATATGCAAAAAAACCCAGCACAATCAACACCACAGTCAGGCCGATCAGATGACTTGGCTGAATAAAAAACTTTTTATTTCCTACCGGCTTTTTCAAACTCTCCATGACCATCGGTGGATGTTTTTGCGCTTCATAGTCTCTGCGAAAAACAGCCAGCAATTTATTGGCATCCAAGCCTAAAAACTTGCCGTAATTTTTAATAAATCCCTGAATAAAAGTCAGCGGAGGGAGTTTCTCGAAATCATCTCGCTCCAATGCCTGAAGCATCTCTTTACGGATTTTAGTATGCTTTTCCACATCATCAAGGGTGTATAGCTTGTTCTCACGCGCTTCTTTCAGTATCTGACCAACAGTCCGCATAGGCATAGTATAACCCAGCATCCTCAATTTGTGAAACGCTGGACATCTCCGATCTAATCCGATCTCATCAGATCTTATCCGACCTAGTTGACACCAAAATTTTCACATATTACAGTTGTGACATGGATACTGCCGCTCCCAATCCTCCTCGAGGTGATTACCAAAAAGCTGAAAATTACATTAAAAAACTAGTCACTCTCATAGAGAGCGGTAAGTTGGAAGTAGTACATACAGATCTTAATAAATTTGACCCCAGCTCGATTCAGGATCATTATCGAATGGATTTAGATAATTATCAGATCGAAATCAGTCATAGCAAACTACCTGCATCCGGCAGCGACTCCTATGTGATGCTTTTCACCAATCTTAAACATGTGGGTGAAGGCACAGCTGAAAAAGCAATTCTAGCCTATACCCAGCTTTCAAATACCCAGTTTAATACATTTAAAACAGCTGCTGAAACTCAAATTGAAGAAAAACGCCGAATTGAAGAGGAAAAAAGATTTAACACGGCCTTAGGCCCAATCGATTCTCTCCTTGAAGAAGTAGCCAATAAAGAATCTCTATACTCATCTCCAACTTCTCAGATCGTTGAGGATAAAGATCCAGAAATAGTCAAAGAAGAAAGCGCTGTTGAAATGGCCGAAGATAATAATGCCCCACTACCTTCTTACAGCTCAGTCATAGCAGAAGCTACCCAAGAACCCAAATCAGAAGGCCTCCCCAAACCAAGCACTGACCCTTACTTCTAAATTAATTTATTTTGAAAACAATTTTTCCGGAATTTTATTAAAAGAAGAAGTTATTTATTTAACAATCAATTTGCCAACCATTCCCATCCCTCGATGGTTTCCTACAGAACAGTAATATTCAAAAGTACCAGCTTTATCGGCGACAAACTCAATAGTTTCCTCAGCATTGGCACCTATTTGTTTAGTCTTAGCACCTGCAAACTCATCTACAACAAAATCATGAAATCCACCGGTATTTTTAAAAATGACTTTTACAGTATCACCTTTATTTACGGTAATAGTTGCCGGGAGAAATTTAAAGTTGCTGCCTTCAACAACAAACTCCTTAACCTGAGAATCAGTCGATCCAGAGTCGGAAGCCATCATAGTATGATCAGATGGATTCATAGATGGCATAACTGAAGCTTGAGGAGCCATTGACTGCATCATGGAGTCATTAGTCATACCTGTATTCATGTTCTGATTTTGAAAATAGAAATAAGCCCCGCCTCCTAGAAGAAAGAGTAATACGACTGCAACGACAATTTTGGTGGTATCCATAAGAAGTTAGATCAATTTAACAGATCACACAAAAAGTGTAAAGTCATAGATTTATATAAAGTTACTTCATTTTTTGTAGTATTGTGCTATAATCTTTATATGCAGAAAAATAATACTGGATTTACAGATAATGACTGTGCTGTAGCCAAAACACTTAAAATAATTGGCAGTAAATGGACCATGCTAATATTACACAATTTGTTTGAAGGCAAAAAAAGATTTGGTGAGCTACAACGAGCCCTGGATACAATCAGTCCAAAAACTTTATCCCAAAGGCTACAAGAATTGGAAAATGATGGAATTGTCTCAAGAAAAGTTTTTACCGAAATCCCTTTACATGTCGAATACACCCTGACCCCTAAAGGTCTCACCTTAAAAAAGATCTTTCAAGACCTCGCAGACTGGGGTGAAAAGAATTAAAAGTTCGAATTACTAATTTCTAATATCTAAATAATGAATATTAGAAATTTGATTTTTGGGATTTGTTTAGTAATTAGCAATTAGAGTACTTAGAAATTCTTATCTGGTTTGCTTTACACCTAGCTTTGCAGTACAATTTCGCCCATGGAAGAGTATATATTAGAAACTCTTTATCCGCTTTATTTTAGACAAACTGATGCAGCCGAGCTCGGTCATGAAATAAAAAACCGCCATTCAGTCATTTTGATTGGAATGAAGCGAGTCGGCATCTCCAATTTTCTGCGTTTTTTCATATACCAACAAAAAATCCAGGAAACCTTTATTCAAGATAAGAAAAAACATTTATTCATACCAGTCGATTTAAATGACATGGTAGAAAGAGAAATCTTCCCTTTTTGGATTCTGACTTTTAAAAGAATTGTTGATGCGGTGGATAGTTCCACCATTCCCCTAGAAACCAAAAAAGACATTCAGGATCTTTTCTTAAACAGTATCCAGATTAATGACCAGTTTATGTTGATTGAAAATATTCGCAAAACTCTCAGTAAGATCATTGAGTTGGGCTTTTTGCCAACTATCTTCCTCATTCGTTTCGACAGAATGCAGCAGGTAGCAACTGAAAACTTTTTTGCGAATTTAAAAGGGTTACAGGATTCAATGAATCCTCATCTATCATTTGTGATCACCTGTTTTAGGCCTCTAGAAGATCTAATTCCCAAACTCAAAAAAACCTTTCTATCATCTTTTACTAAACCAATATTTTTAAAACCAGCGTCTCAATCAGATCAGGAAGTCCTTTTGGATACTTATCAAGTACGCTACGGTCTCAAACTAACTACCAACCAAAAAAAACAGCTATTTGAACTGGTAGGTGGACATACCCGTTTCTTGCAGCTTGCTCTAATTATCTTGAATGAAAATCACCAGCTGCCTTTTGAAAAAGTGATACAAAAAATCACTGAAGATGAAAGGATCATGCTGCAAGCCGAAGAACTGTGGGAAAGTTTGACGGCAGACGAACAGCAACTTCTCAAAAAAATGATCGAAGGATCAGCAATTTCAACCGAAATAAAACATCAAAGATACCTGGAAGAAACGGGTTTTGTTACAAAGACCTCTCATGGCTACCAGATTTTTACCACATTTTTGGGGAGTTATATCAAAACACACACTCTGCCACAAACTGCAGACAACGGTATTGAATTTACCAAAAAAGAATTAGCTCTGTTTACTTTTTTACAAAAAAATCTCAATCAAGTCTGTGAGAGGGATCAGATCATTGAAGCAGTTTGGACTGATGAAGAAGAAGCGCTGGAAGTATCTGACTGGGCGATGGATCGTCTGGTTGCCAGAGTCCGAGCCAAATTAAAAAAACAAAAATCAGATTTTGAAATCCTCACCATCCGCACCAGGGGTTATAAACTTATTAACAGCTAAACTCGAGGCAATTTATAAATCACAACCAAATCATCAACAGCTTTATTGATCTCCTTTGCTCTCTCATCCATCAATTCTTTAACCACTGGATCAGTTCTAACACTAGGATGTTGGTCTGGGTGATATTTCATCAATAGTGGCCTGCGAGCAGTATTAAGCATCTGCCTCATCGCTGAAGTATCTTTATTCTGATTGGCTTTTTCCCACATTTGACGATCTATACCCAAGACATCCCAAGGAGATCTTCGAGCAGGTTCACGAACAGTTGCAGTGCTTTCATGGCGTAGACGAGCATTTTCTTCTTTAAGCCCGGCATTACTTTGTTGTAAACGGTAATTATCTGAAGTGAGCTGATCTACTCTCCTTTGTTTTTCTTCCAATTGATTCCGCAATTGACTTATTTCATCTTCTAATCTCTGACTCTCAGCTTTCTGAGCATCTATTGTATCGACACCATCTTCTTTATTTTGAAACTGGCGCAATTTATATCTAAGCTCAGCAATCTCTCTATCTCTTGGATCTCCATTAAACCCCTTTGCACCAAAAAGTTCTGGCAGTACCCATGAAGCATCAACATTTTTCCAAATACTAGCCGAAGCACCAAATTGACCATCAACCCCTGTATAAGATGAATTTCCAAAACTCAAAGATTCAAATCGTCTAAGTAAAAACTTTTTAAACTCAACCGGAATATTTTTATCAATTAGAGTCAGAATAAAACTTTCAATCATATATTTATTTATCTGCTCTTTATTATTAAACGGCGTGAGTTCCTGATTAATGTAATCAACCAAAATACCTTCATGATGTTTTGTTTTGTTCCAAATTGATAGCAATGTACCCTCCATAGACCGTGCAACAGCAGTAGCTTCGACCGGAGGATATGTTTTTCCAAGAAATTCATTTTCTGCTTGGTCGACTTGATCTCTGCCTTGCTGAGAGTAACGCCTCAACGAAGATAAAACACCAAAAGAACTTATTGCGTTTGATAATTGATTAGGATTTTTTGCTGTTGCAGCAATCCCAAGCAGATAGGAATAAATATTGCCACCTTCATTCTGAAGCAACAGGCTAAAATTCATTTGCTTCTGCCGATTACCATACTCTCGCTTATTAAAGGTAATATCATCAGGCACTTCTTTTCTTAATAGTTCCCTGCTTACTTGATTCCTTATACTTCCATACACAATCTCTCTTTGAATATCACGAGTTTGTTCTGGAGAACTTGACATATATATAGAATATCACAAATCTAAATTAATACTGCTGGGGTTGGGGGTTGCCCATTGGGTCATCCTCTCCACCACTAGATCCACCATTTAAAAATTCATTGGCATTACGCACCAGTACTTCACGAGGTTTACTTCCCTCACCAGCTCCAATCACCCCAGCCATTTCCAATTCATCAATAATACGAGCGGCCCGAGCATATCCTACTTTCAAACGACGTTGCAGCAAAGAAGCCGAAGCGCGGTCATATTGGCAAACTGTTTTCACAGCTTCATCAAACAACGGATCTTTATCCCCATCATCATCTGCTCCTCCTCCAATCGCTTTTCCTTTGACAGTGACTTTTTGATTGACGATCTCATCAGCGTAAGCCGGATCAACTCCCTGACTCTTCAAATAACTAACCAGATCCCTAATCTCCTGATCTGTCACATAGACACCCTGAATACGCATCGGCTTTGATGCATCTGGGGGCATATAAAGCATATCTCCCCGCCCAAGTAATTTCTCAGCTCCAGGCCCATCAATAATCACCCGGGAATCAATCATCGAAGAGACATTAAAAGCGATCCTACAAGGGATATTGGCTTTCATCAAACCGGTAATAACATCCACCGAAGGTCGCTGAGTCGCAATCACCAAATGAATGCCAACCGCTCGAGCCAACTGAGCTAAACGGGTAATGGCATCCTCTACTTCAACTGGCGCAAACATCATCAAATCTGCCAGCTCATCAATAAAAATCACAATATATGGCAACGCTTGAAAACCAGACATCTCATTGTATGACTGAATATTTCTAACACCAACTTGTTGAAAAAGTTTATAACGCCTATCCATCTCGGCTGTAGCCCATTTTAGAGCCGACAGAATTTTCTCTGGTTCGACTATAACAGGGGTCAAAAGATGCGGAATATCGTTATAATTGGCCATTTCCACTCGCTTTGGATCGATCAAAATCAACTTCAACTCATCTGGAGAATTTCTAAATAAAAGTGACGTCAGCAAAGCATGCATCAAAACAGATTTACCAGAACCAGTGGTACCCGCAATCAACATATGCGGCATTTTGTCGATATCAACAATGATTGGATTGGACCCTGTATCTTTACCTAAAGTTACAGCCAGCTTGGATTTGTGTTTTTTCATCTCATCTGAAGCTACGACGGTCTTTAACATCACTACTTCCAAAGAAGCATTTGGTACTTCAATACCAACTAAAGATTTACCTGGAATAGGGGCTTCAATACGAACTGTTCCAGTACGAGTAGCCAGTGACAAGGCGATATCATGCTGTAAATTGGCTATTTTTGTAATCTTAGTTCCAGCCGCAATATCCAGAGCATACTGTGTCACAGCTGGTCCACCATTTACTTCAGCTACCCTGGCCTGAATACCAAAAGATTCCAACATTCTTTCGATCACACTAGCATTCTTTTTGACATCTCCTCTATCGGCTGGAGCTCCACCTTTATCAGACAAGAGTGACAATGGTGGATAACGCCAAACTTTACTTTGACCAGCGACATTTTGAACTAAAGTCTCGGCCATTATCGCTTCTTTAACCGGCTGTTTAGCCACAACCTTTGGAGCAACCGGCTCATCTATACCTCTTAATTTCATCTCTCCGACTTTTGGAATAAACTGATTGGCCTTGCCCAAAGCCCCCACCCCTTTACCGGCCACACTTCCAACCGTTTTAGTAATACCAAATAGCGCTCCAAAAAATCCGACTATCTGATCAAACGAAGCTTGAAGCATGACCACTAATCCGATACCTAGCACCCCAATTAAAACTACTGCACTAAATGGCGCACTGAGTATCTCTACCAACTGACTCCAGATAAAAGTACCTAAAGCTCCCCCTACTCGTTCGCTCGCAGCGCCTAATAAACCCATTAAAGCGACCATTATCGTAATCAACCCCACCAAAACATTCATCTGGCCAATCTTCCATTTAACTTTATGCAAAACCAAGCCAGATAAAGCCAACACCACCGGAGTTAACACCGCCGTAGTTCCCAGATTGGTAAACAGGTAATCTCGCCAAAAAGACAGAAAAGATGTCGGAGCCGCAAAGGAAGCTAATGTGACAAGAGCCAGGAAAAATGATCCAAAAGTAGAGATGGCTAAAGCCGTTTTAGGCTTTAGTTTGAGCTTGGGCAATGAATAAATAGATTTTCGTCTCGCCATAGTAATTAATCTTACTGCAATTTTCTTCTCCTGTCATCAGAATATCAATCATGCCAGGAGCTTATCCTGAATGAAATGAAGGATCTCTCGCGTATGCGAGGACAAGTCCTGAAACAAGTTCAGAGATTCTTCGCTCCACTCAGAAAAAGAATCTCGCTTTGAAAAGATGGATAAATACGGTAGCGGGCAGCTAACATAGGATATACTTAGTATACCACATTGACTATGGGTTTTATGTGAGTATTTTATGTTTAAAATGATTTAGGGGACGATAGCCAGGATTTTAAAAGTATCAAACAGCTGTTCATTGTTTTGATAGTGGATCACCTGCATCCCAGCCTGAGCAGCCGCTGTCAGATTGAGCATCGAATCATCAATGAAAACAATCTCTTCGATATCAGCCCCAATCTCACGAGCGATTGTTTCATAAGCTACCGGCTCTTTTTTATCCAGATTCATCCTGGTTCCAGAAAAAATTCGCTTGAATACACTTAGTTCTTCTTTCAACTCCGGTGCTTCCTGGATAGTTTCGCTGGTAAAAAGAAACAGTTCGTAGTCATCTTGGAGCTTATAAATAAAGTCCATCAACTCTTCATTGAGCCGGTAATGCTCAAAAAAATCAAACTCCCCCTGCTCCAGCAGCTCACGATATTTCCCGTTGAGAGACTCAACCGGATCTGAACCTTTGGGAAATAACAAAACGCGGGAGAAATCGAACAGAAGTGCTTTAACCATAGCTGTGATTATACACTCATTTTCTATAATCTGCAGCCGAGGGAATAATTCCTTTGTATGCTCCTTTAAAATCAATTGTTTCTGCAGAAGTACAGGCATCGTAAATACTTAGTTGTACTGCTTTAGATGCTACGTAACCAATCATGTCAATGGTAAATTCTGGCCAAGCAGGAGTTTGCCAGTATTTACCAAAAGAATTAAGCGGGTTACTAATCTCTTTTGAAGAAAAAACAAAAACCGTATCTCCATCAATTGAAGTTTGGACGGGATTTATAGCTCTAATCTGACCTTGCGCACCAAAGTGAGCGATTCTTTCATATGCTTCTCTATTTTTTAAATCAACATTTATTCCTACGACAGATATAGTAGTATTTGATTTTTTTGTTGTAACAAAATTACCGACTTCATCAAAATCAGTAAATCCACCTTCTTCATTTCTATTACCCGCCAGAACAGTACCATCCCTATTTACAATGTTGCCCAATGCATTAACGACGGATAAGGCGCAAATCATAATCCCATTTCCTAGGTCAACCCTGGCTGAACCGACACCAGATTTCATCGCTCCACTACTGATGCCTTTTTCTAAATATTGAAACTTACCCACAGTAGTACCGGTACCTGCTCCCACATTGCCATTTTTAACAGGTTCATTAGATAAATTATCAACTGCTTCTTTTCCATAATTGAAATCATATTGAGAAATTTCAACGCCTAAGTCCCAAACAATAGCTCCGCTAATTGCGGGTAACCAAGTATTTCCCACTTTTAATCCAGATTTTTTTTGAACTAATCTATCAATAATTGAAGCAGCGGAAGTAAGACCATTCAAACTTCCACCCGCTATGAACAATCCATTTCTCAAAGCAAACGACATTCCATTATTCAGATTTTCAGTAGCATATGTGCCGGGCGCACCCCCATATGATTTGTACGCCACAGGATATTCTTCATCAAAAGAAATAAAAGTGCACCCAGTAAGTTTATCCGGATGCGTAGAATGACCAACTTTAACACCTCTTATAGCGGTTAGTGAATTATTTTCCATTTTTTTACTTTACCTTTAACAAATACACAATTCAACAATAAACATTAAAGAAAGTCACGCATTGAAACAAAGGCCGTTAAAAATTTGAGAGGGAGCGCAACAGGGGGAGGTCCGGCTTTGCCGGAGGGGGCAGACATTCCCCCGTTAAGCGACTGAACATATTTAGGCCGACTTTCCTGCGTGACGATTTTTTGTACTTTTATAAAAAAGTACAAAATACAATTTTCAATAAATCCCAGCTATGCATTAATGCCATGGGGGCTTAAATCTCTACAACCGTTGTCAAAATCAACGGTTTGCGTTTGGTTTCTTCGTAGAAAAACTTGCCTAAATTGTCTTCCACTTCATGGCGAATATATTTAAAATCTGTCGGTCCGCTATGAAGACCTGAGAAGATACTTTTAACTATCTCTTTAGCAGCACCAGTAATATCCTGACCACTTTCACCAAAGACAAATCCTCGGGACATCACATCCGGCTCACCTTCCAACTTGCCAGTTTTCATATCAACCCGAGCGATCACCACCACCACGCCCTCTTCACTCATCAACTGCCTGTCTCGCAAAATAATTTGCCCTACATCTCCAACCCCTAACCCATCCACATAGACATTTTCTTCCCGGATTCTTTCACCGATTCGGGCTTTATCACGACCGATCTCAATTGCCTGTACCTCTTTTAACGCAAAGATCTGGTTGTCTTTATACCCCATCTCTTTGACCATATCGGAAAATGCCCTCATGTGACGGAAATTACCACCCATAGGCATCAGGTTTTTTGGTTTAGCCAGATTGATCATCAGCTTCAACTCTTCCTGGGCTGCGTGACCTGAAACATGCAAATCTTCGGTTAATCGTGAATAATACACTTTACAACCAATTCTGGCTAAAGCATCAATTATCATCCCCTGAGACATTTCAGCTGACGGCATCGGATCGGCACTAAAAACAACTGTATCAGTGGGACTAATTCGAATATTTTTGTGATCACCATGAGCAGCCCGCGATAAGGCTGAACCTGGCTGACCCAAAGAACCCGCAATAATAATCATTAGTTTTTCTGGGGCAAATCGCCTAACCTCTTCCTGATTGATCACTACTCCAGGTGGAACATGCAGATAGCCCAAATCTCTGGCCACCTGAACATTGTTTTCCATGCTTCTACCGACAAATGCCACTTTTCTACCCGACTGAACAGCCACATTTATAGCCTGCTGAATCCGGGTGATATTGGAGGTAATCAGGGTAATGATCAACTGCCCCCTGGTCTCAGCTTCAATTTTTTCAAATGTTGGCTGAATGGTTTTTTCGGAAATAGTATAACCAGGCTTTTCACTGCGAAGACAATCAATAGTCATCATCAGTACCCCTTTTCGTCCCAACTCAGCTACCCGACCCACATCGGGGACCTGTCCATTTACCGGTGTCCAATCTATTTTAAAGTCAGCCTGATGGATAATAGTGCCTACTGGCGTCTCCAAAACCACTCCTGTTGAATCTGGGACCGAATGAGAAACCTGATATACCGAAATTTTAAAGGCGCCCAACTGAACAGTATCAGTAATTTTCATCTCCTTGATCTTGTCTTTTGGCAATTTGTGCTCACTGAATTTAGAACGAATCAGTCCACAGGTCAGTTTTTGAGAGTAAATGGGCACATCCAGCTCTGGCCAGATATATGGCAACGCTCCATAATGATCATCGTGCCCGTGAGTGATCACAATACCACGGATTTTAGATTTTTTATCTCGCAAATAACTAATATCCGGAATTACCAAATCGACCCCCGGCATACTCTCTTCCGGAAAAGATACACCACAGTCGACGATGACGATGTCATTTTTATACTCATATACATACATGTTTTTAGTCACATCGCCTACACCACCCAATGGAATCAGTCGCACTGTATCACCCATTGGTTGATTCTTCTGCTGATTCTGATTACTGTTTTTTGCTGATGGCTGAGAGCCGATAGCTGATTGCTGCACAGTATTTCCCCCCGCTGGCTGCGGATTATGGTATATGGTTGGTTTTTGAGTACTCGTATTGCGTGTTACGTTTTGCGTATTAGTCTGTTGTTGTGGTTTAAATGATTTCATAAATAAGTCTTCCAAGAAAACAATAATCAAGATGCAAATAGTTAAACTATATTCCTTAATTGGATAACTTGTTTCTTGGTTATTGTATCTTACTTCCTAATCTCTATATATTCAAATACTGGGCTAAGTTCTGTTCATTTATTACAAACGGTCCCTTGTTTCCTTCGACTACCATCCGGGCAATTTTCCCAGTCATATTGGTAATATTGCGCTTTAAAGAACGAATTCCGCCATCAAACCCCAGTGGACGCACAATCTGGCTCCACATCTCATTGCTGATCTGGACCGTTTGTGGATCCAAACCGGCATTTTTTAAGGCCTGCGGCAGCAGATAATCTCTACCAATCACCACTTTTTGTTCATCAGTATAAAAAGGCATCTCTATGAGTTCCAGACGATCTAGTACCGCTGTAGCCACATTGCCAGTGTTATTGGCGGTAGCGACAAATAATACTTGTGACAGATCGAAAGGGAAACCGACATAATGATCGGTAAAAGCCATATTCTGCTCTGGATCCAAAAGCTCAATTAAAACCCCCATTATATCCGTCCTGGCTGAATCGGTCACACGATCGATCTCATCGATCAAGATAACCGGATTTTTCACCTGAGCTTTTTTCATCGCTTTCGCGATCATCCCCGGCTCAGCTTCAGACTTCACCCGGGATTCACCACGCAACTGAAGTGCTGAACCAAGACCACCAAATGGAATACGAATGATCGGTCTTCCCAAAGCTTCGGCTATCGAAAAAGCGATCGTCGTTTTTCCGGACCCCGCTAACCCCACAAAAGCCAATACCGGCTGCTTTGGTGTCAAACCTTTCTGCTTATTTAAGATCAAAATCGACAGATATTCCAAAATCCGAGCTTTTAAGGGTTCTAGACCGTGATGATTTTTTTCCAAAATCTGTTTGGCATGATTTAAATCCAGATTGTCTTGGCCGACTTTATTCCATGGTAATTCACAAATAAAATCAATATATTTGATCTGCCGGTCCAGCTCGGGATTAAACTCTTTTCTGGCAAATACCAGCTCAATCCGACTCACCTCATCTTGGATTTTTTCCAAAACATCAGCAGGCAACTGCGCTGCCGCCACTTTAGCCTTCAGTTTATCCACAATCTGACTGGGATTTTGTGAGGTAACTAGTTTATCGACCACTGCTGTAGAAATCGGACCTTGCTGAGCTTGGTTGGCTGATAGCTGATCGCTGACGGCTGATGGCTGTTGTTGCTGATTATTTTGGGCAGAATTATCCATAATGTATTAAATGTCTAATGTCTAATGTCTAATGTCTAATGATTGGGCATTTGTCATTTGACATTGGTAGTATTTGACATTATTTCAACTTCACTTCTCCACTAACACTTTTACCATTTACACTCATTTCTATTGTACTCACTCTCTCTAATATTGGATAGAGCGGTAATAGTTTATCCGATAAAACAAACTTTCCCGAGGCTGTTGCTTCCTGCAATAATGGCTCTGGATCTGTGATATCAAGCAAGAACTCGGTCGGTGAGTAATGGGAAATTTTCAGCTTTGACGAACCAGTTGCATACTCCATTGTTTTTGTCACTAGTGATGAAGCAAACCCAGCAATTATGCCATTTTGGAAGATAATCCGATCATCTTCAATTTCCAAGGTTAAATTGACAGGTAAAAATGATTGCAGTTTTTGCTGCGATTCACTATCGATTTTAATCGCTACTCCCTGTAAATATTCATCTGAAACTCCCAATTTTTGATTGAAGGCTTTTACCGCTGACTGATCGACTGTACTAATCTGAAAGTTTACTTTCAAAGATCCATCCGCTAAATATACCCTGGCTTGGCTTTTTTCTTTCCACAATTTACCAGAAGCAATATCTGAAGCAAAAACATTTATTTTACTAAACATCTCTTGAAAAACATCGGGTCTCAAAATAGTAGTCAGTACTAAAATACTAGTCAGAACCACCAATATAATTAAAAGTTGAAAAGTTTTATGGAAAAAAAGCTGTCTGAATTTTTGCACGTCTCAATTATCTACTAAATCCGCCTCGATTGCCACCTCGGCTACCGCGATCTCCGCCGCGTCCGCCTCTGTCACTTCCACCACCAAAACCACGTCTCATACCGCCACCAGATCTGGATCCACCTCCAAAGCCACCGCGATCTCCGCCGCGTCCGCCTCTGTCACTTCCACCACCAAAACCACCTCGACTGCCTCCACGATCGCCTCCAAAACCTCCCCGTCCACCTCGGTCTCCACCACTTGGGCGTCTTTCAGATTCTGGCTTTCGATCAGCTCCAAAAAGCATTGAAAGAGAGATCTTACCCATATTATCTACATCGACCACTCTCACCTTTACAACCTGACCTAGTTCAACTACATCTTCTGGTCTTTCAACTCGTTCAGGAGCCATCTGAGACACATGTACCAATCCATCTTTACCAGGCAAAATCTCGACAAATGCACCAAATGGTTCAATTCGAACTACTTTACCTTCATACTCTTCATCAGGCATCACTTTTTTAAACATACCTGTAATCTTGTCCAAAGCAGCCTGGATTGCAACACTATCCATCGAAGAAACCATCACAGTACCATCATCTTCAATATCGATCTGAGCACCGGTCTCAGCAATAATACCGTTGATATTTTTACCACCTGGCCCAATCAACATACCGATCTGATCTGGCTGAATATGAGTAATTTCAATCTTGGGAGCGTATTTAGACAGTTCATTGGCCTGAGGCATCACTTCCCGCATTTTAGCCAATATTGCTTCACGAGCCTGTTTACCCTGTCGCAAAGCTTCTTTTATAATGTCAAAGGTCAGACCATGCAGCTTGGTATCCATCTGAATACCTGTAATACCATTGACAGTACCAGCTACTTTAAAATCCATCTCACCATAAAAATCTTCAGTTGCCTGCATGTCGGTGATCACCTGGAATTTTTTATCATCGCTGTGATCAGTGATCAGACCCAAAGCAATACCTGCAACTGGTTCAATAGGAATACCAGCATTTAACATAGCCAAAGTAGAACCGCTAATAGCTGCCTGTGAAGTGGAAGCATTGGCTCCCAAAATCTCAGAAACTACTCGGATAGCATAAGGAAACTCTTGTTCTGAAGGAAGTACACCAACTAAAGAGATCTCACCTAAATTGCCATGACCAATATCACGTCTGTTTGGAGAACCCAATCTTTTTACTTCACCTGAAGCAAAAGGATTGATACTCATATTGTAATAATGCATAAATCTCTTTTTGCCTTCGCCTTCCATACCTTCCAAAGTTTGTGACACTGAAAGTGGACCAACTGTGGCAATAGACAGAGACTGTGAAGCACCTCTTTGGAACAAAGCTGATCCATGAGCCCGTGGAAGCAAACCAACTTCCATTGTGATCTCGCGGATCTCTTCCATCTTTCTGCCATCAACACGTTTGCCTTTGTGCAAAATAGTGTCACTCATGATCTGTTTAGCGACCTTGTCAAAAACAGTTGAGATCTGGTTGGATGTCAGCTGTTCAGCGTATTCGGTAGTAACCTCTTCTTTGATCTGAGAAGCGGTCGAATCATGCCAGGTGTGCTCGGTATCAAACAACGCTTTGGTGATGCGCTCTTCAACATCTTTTTTCACCGTATTCAAAAGCTCTTCATCAACACCATCTAAGTTGGATTTATAAGATTGTTTCTCTTTACCAGCTTCTTTAGTAAAGTCATTGATCAGATCAATGATTGGCTGAGCTGCACTGTGAGCCAGCTGTAAAGCTTCAAATACTCGCTCATCTTTGGCCTGTTTAGCTTTGGCCTCAATCATTGGAACTAATTCTTTGGATGAAGCTACTACAACTTCCAAAGTTAAGTCTGGAAGATGAGACATCTCTGGATCAACCACCAATTCACCTTCGTATTCACCAACTCGAACACCAGCCAAAGGACCTGCCCATGGTACTGACGAGATCGACAAAGCAGCTGAAGCAGCAGTCATAGCCAACATCACCGGATCATTGATAGAGTCATAAGACAAAACAGTAATGATCACTTGGACTTCATTTTCAAAATCTTTTGGAAAAAGTGGTCTGATAGAACGATCAATTGCTCGACCAGACAAGATAGATTTTTCAGATGGACGACCTTCTCTTTTGATAAATTTCTGGGGAGTAATTCTTCCGGAAGCATAATGTTTTTCAACATATTCAACACTGAGGGGGAAATAACCAATTGATTCTTTTAATGGCTTTGTTGCAACGGTCGCCAAAACAACTGTCTCTCCCTGAGTTGCTAAAACTGCTGCATCTGCTTGCAGAGCAAGTTTCCCTGTTTCCAGTTTCAAAGTCTTTCCGTTTATTTCAATTTGTTTTGTAATAACTTTTTGCATTTCTAAAATTCTACGAGTGACAAGAAGTACAGTATCTTTATTTAAGCATCTTCTCGATAATAATTAAGTATGAGTATTGTAGAGCAACTAGCTGCTAAATACTACCCACCAATTGAGACTCGTCTTTTCAAAGAGGGATGAAGAAACTGTGTAACTGGAGTTAATACCAAAGATTAACTGCAATTTCCAATCTCCCATCTCACTCTCACAAAACGATTATACTCCACCTATCCTCTTTTTGCAACTACAGGATAGTAATTTTCAATTTTCAAGCTCAAATTTTCAAAAAATTTGTCATTCTGGCTACAAAAATTCCAAAGAATTATTCTAAGAATATGTGGTCCAGAATCTAACTGAGTTCACTTAAATAATAGTGGACTTGTTCATAAGGCAAATCTAATTCTTTGTACCTATTTAAAATATTTCCCTCAGTCAGTCCTTGTTTTAACCATTTCTTCCCTGTTTCAACCACAAATTCATGTATTTCATGAGGGAAGACAATCCAGGCAGTCGTTTCTCCGACAAAAAAGTCGGGAGTAATCACTGAATGAGGTTTGTAAAATAAAGCTGCAGTATCGACCTGCTTGGCTCCATACTTTTCAGCCAACAACTTTTTAGCAAATTCATAGGTTTCCCCGGTATCAACCACATCATCAAAGAGCAAAACTGTTTGACCGGAGATATCTAACGTCAAAGGCTCGACGATTTCCGGTTCCACTGCTTTCTCACCAATACCTTTATACAGCTTTATTCGCAAACTACTCAGTTCATCCATCGCTAAACCATCAACAAAAGCCCGTGCCCAGGTTAACCCTCCTTTAGATAGGGCGATGACCCGGTCATATTTTTTACCTGATTCTCGAACTTTTTTAATCAGTTCAAAATTGACATCCCCCATTTCCTCCCAAGAAGGGGCAATAAAATCTGTATTATCAAAAGTTTTAATAGGAAAACTCATCTTGAATTTGGAAAAAACCTTCTCCTAAATGGAGTACTCATAGTTTTAAGGGAATATCGGGGATCAATCACTCGCGCTGTAGTATCATAAACAGCTGCTGCTAATGCCAAACGAAACATCAATCTATTGATTTTATCCATAAAACTCCGCCTTGAGTAGATTTCTAAAAGATGGCCAGCCACTGGGGGTCTAATTCTGTCTTTTGGTGAATTGTGTATATCAGGAGACATGAAAACTATTTAGAGAGGCCTAGTTTTGAAATAACAGCTTGATATCTGTCCTGATCTTTCTTCAAAAGATACTGTAACAGTCGTCGTCGTTTGTTAACCATAGAAAGCAACCCTCGGCGTGAGTGAACGTCATGAGTGTGCTGTTTTAAATGGTCAGTGAGGTTTTTGATCTGCTCTGTCAAAAGTGCAGCCTGCACTTCAGGAGAACCAGTATCGCCTTTGTGAGTAGCGAATTTATCAATTATTTGTTGTTTTACTTTTGGATCTAATGGCATTTCTAATTAGTGACTAGTCGCTAGAGTCTAGTGACTAGGTGGTATCTCCTTTCTTTTCTGTTAATTCAGTTTTATGTTTAGTTACGGAAAAACTTCGATACCAAGAAGTAATTCCAATCGAACTTTCAAATTCTAACAGATCTTGAAAAAAGTTGCAAGCTTATAGATTAAGCGGAGATTATCCTAAAGATCCGCCTTTGAATATTTTGGGGACTAACCAATCTGGGGTTGGATTGGCTTCCGCTTCTGTATTTACTGAATCAACTGCTTCACCAGCTGGTTTTTCTTCCGGTGAAGACTCTGGTTTACTATCCTGAACAGGTTGTGTTTGATCTACTGGAGTCTGCGGAGTTGGGATGGCTGATGGCTGATCGCTGACAGCTGATGGCTGAACCACTGCTGAATCATGCGTCGTATTTCCTACCACTGGAGTTTCTGGCATCTGTTCAACATTAAATATCTGTTTTAAATCATAGGCACTATCTGGTTTATTGGCCTGCTGAATAGTATTTAAAAGACCACTAACATCGACTTTTTCTTCCTGAACAGGAACTGGTTGAGCAGCTACTGGCACCTGCGGAGCTGAGTTTGCTGAAGGCTGATTGCTGACAGCTGATAGCTGACTATCTCCAAATGAACCAAAATTGAAAGTTGGTCCACTAGCTGGAGCCCCAAACGGATCACTCGCTGATGCAGCAGCTGGTACCTGCGGAGCTGGAGTTGCTGATGGCTGATCGCTGACAGCTGGAGGCTGATTTAATGGAGCACCAAAAGACTGACCACCTGGGTTTAGGAAAGGATTACTATACAGATCATTTGCCGGAGCTTCTACAGCTGGCTGAACAGGTGTTTGAACTGGCTCTGGATTTATAGCTGGCTGAGGAGCAACAGCTACTGGTGGCTCTACAACCTGCGGAGCTGGAGTTGCTGAAGGCTGATCGCTGACAGCTGAAGGCAGGTTATTAAACTGAATCTGATTGATTTCCTGAGCAATCGGGGCCTGAACAATTGGTTGGGCTTCTACTGCAGGTTCCTGCGGAGCTGAGTTTGCTGAAGGCTGATTGCTGACAGCTGGTTGCTGACTAACAACTCCCCCTTCTGGCAATTTACCACCCGACTGCATTGCAGTAGCAACGGCCGCGAAAGTATCCGGACTCACTCGCTGAGTCAAATTGTGGGTTGCAGCATAGATACCAGCAACTAGGTTGGAAGCGATATCTTGATCCATCTCAAGATTGAGTTGCTTGAGGATATGAACAGTCATTTCAGACAAAGAGGAAGCCTGCGGATCAACGATATTGATATTGCCAAACTGGCTATTTGAAGCTTCATTGTCAATATTTACAATCGTCGATTTACTAAAAAGTGCAGCATTTTTCAGATAAATCTGGCCTAATTCGTCCAAAGAATCAGCATCGATTGTAATAATCAGGTCAAAACCACTTGTTTCATGGCCATAAGACACATTTGTCGGCTCAAATCTCTGGCCTGGTACAACATGGAAAACTAAGTTTAAAGCTGATCCCTCTGGGTTCCAATCAAGTTTTTCCAAAGCTGGCACAGTATTCATCTGACCTGAGGGGTCTACTACCCCATCCAGTTTTATTACAAAGTTACCTTCACCAGAAGTAGGGACACTATTTTTCACCTCACCAATTCCAAATAAATTAGAATGTGAGACCAATGGAGTCCCTTCACTCACCACTGATACCGTCTTACCAGCCTTTTGCAAAGCTAAAGCCATTGCTAATGCTGAACCCAACGAATCTACGCTCAAATCTTTGGAAAGAGCCAGCAAAATACGCTTACTTGAAGCAAGTTTAGAGGGAAAATCACCTAAAAGGTTTGAATAATCAGCCATTTTATATTAATAATCAAGAAACAAATTCCAAGATACAAACCTTTTTGGATACTTGTGTCTTGGATACTTGATCAATTACTTACTATTATACCATCTCTGAGGCTAAAAAACAAATTATAGGATAATATTAAAGTGTTCTAAATGATTGAATCAGATCTCCTGGGAGAAACTCAATGGGTGAATCAAACATTATGCCGCATTCATCGCCTTTTTCGACTCTGGTGACCTCGTCACGAACTTTTTTCAAAGATTTGATTTTGCCTTCACCGATGACCTCCTCACCACGTACTACTTTAACTTTAGGCCCTTTTGTGATCTGACCGTCCAATACCTTACATCCAGCAATTTTCTCCGTCTTTCCAAATGGGAATTCAGCAATAATTTGTGCTGTACCAAAGATCTCTTCCAAAGCCCCCACTTTGAGCATTCCTTCGACAACATCTTCTAGCTCTTCAATCAATTCATAAATAATTGTATAAGTCCTGACCAAAACCCCCTCTACTTCAGCAATTTTATTGGCACTTGGCACCACTTTAACTCCAAAACCAATCACAATAGCACCGGTAGAAGCAGCCAGACTGATATCCTTGTCAGTAATATCACCAGTCGCTTTATCAATCACTTTCACCACTTCCCGTTCATCATTAAAAGCCTCCAGAGCCCCTTCAATAGCTTCCAAAGAGCCCTGTTTATCAGCTTTGACCACAACATTCAGAACTGCCTTATCTTTGGATTTTAATTTCTCCAATAGTGACTGAATTTGACCTTGTTTAGCCTCCATAGCAGCTGATTCATCACCCATCACTCCTCCAACTGGAGGAACAACCTCCAAACCTAAAATCTCAACCGGAGTTGACGGCCCAGCTTCGTCCAGCTGCTTACCCAGATAATTTACTAAAGTCCGAATCTTACTGCTTGCTCCAGCAATTTTAACGGTCTGATTTTTCTTTAAAGTACCATTGCGAATGATTACTGTAGCGATAGGCCCTTTAAACTTATCAATATTGGATTCAATCACTACCCCAGTTGCAGGCAAAGTAGGATCACCTTTAAACTCATTTACTTCAGATACCAGCTGAATAATCTCTAATAGTTTGTCTACTCCTTCGCCACTTTTAGCTGAAAGTTGGACGATCGGCACATCTCCGCCGTATTCTTCGATCAAAACCTCATGATCTGACAGCTGCTTTTTCAGCTTTTCCATTTGGGCAACTTTATTGATTCCCGGAATATCGATCTTATTCACAGCTACAACCATCGCTACACCGGCTTTTTTGATATGTTTGATAGCCTCCACTGTCTGAGGCATAATTCCATCATCAATAGCCACGACCAAAACAGCTATATCTGCTACCTGAGCACCCCGAGACCGCATTTTTTCAAAGGCAGCATGCCCGGGAGTATCAATAAAAGTGATTAATTTGCCATCGTGAGTCACCTGGTAAGCACCGATAGCCTGGGTAATACCTCCATGCTCTTTGGCAGCAACTGAAGCTTTCCGGATATAATCCAGTAAAGTGGTCTTTCCATGATCAACATGGCCTAAAATAGTAACAATTGGTGGTCTAGATATTTCCATAGTAATTAGTTTTGATACTTGTCACTTTAAAACCACTGTTATTCTTATAAATCATAACGTATAAAATTTTTATTATTTCAGTTAGTAAATTTTCAATCTTTTGGTAACTATTTAAACTTCCAAAGCCAAGCTTCTTAGCAATTAAAATTTGTGTTTCCAATTCCAAAGCTGAACCATAAGCAATAGAATAAAACTGCAAATATTCTTTTTGTGATCTTCTTCCAAAACCTTCAGCAATATTTGATGGTATCGAAATTGAACACCTTTTTATTTGAGAAATTAAACCAAACAATTCGTTTTTAGGAAAATCACTAGTTAAACCATAAATAAGCTCAACTAAATAGATTGATTTCTGCCAAACTATTAATTTTTTATAACTCTCAAATCTCTGCTCTTCCATCTAACTAATCCCTAATTACTAATCTCTATTCCCTAATAATAAAAAACCGCCTGAACGGCGGGTACTGGAGAGGTTTATTTTAAAAATGTTTGATTACTTTTTAAACATAAAACTATTTCTCTTCAGTATCAGCCTTGGCTTCTGCTTCTTTTGCATTTCTCTCTTCTTCTATTTTATCAAATTCACTTTCATCAGTGACAGCAACATCTTGTGGTGAGCTTGTCGAACCATCTCCAGCGGACTCAGAAACACCGGTATCTGACTGTTCACCTGAAGCCATCAAATCACCTTCAGATTTGTCATTCATTTCCGGATCTGCAGCCATATCTGCTTCAGCATCAGCTACAGCTTCGCCTGCTTCTTCAGAAGTCGGCTCTTCCTGGGTAGCTCCATCAACACTTTCTTCTTTAGTTGCTCCATCAATAGCCTCTTCTACATGCTCAACAGCCTCAGAAGGAGTTTCACCTTTCACTTCCTCATCAGCTTTTACCTCTTCGGACTTTTTCTCTTCTGCATTTTCTCGAGGTTCTGGAGTTGTACCATCTGAATTCATACCGGTACCTTCAATATCAATCTTCCAACCAGTCAGTTTAGCAGCCAATCGGACATTTTGACCACCTTTACCGATCGCCAAAGACAGCTGATTGTCAGAAACTTTGACTTTAGCAGTTTTTTCTTCTTCATTGAGCTCAACTTCAACATCTTTAGCTGGAGATAAAGCAGCAGCTATAAACCTGGCTGGATCACCAGAGTGTAAAATAATATCAATTTTTTCCTCACCCAATTCATTGATAACAGCCTGTACCCGGACACCTTTTTGACCAACCAATGAACCGACTGGATCAATCCCATCCTGACTAGAAGCTACTGCTACTTTGCAACGTCCCCCAGCTTCACGAGCAATTTCCCTGATCTCAACGGCATTAGACTGGATCTCGGGAACTTCCAAAGCAAACAGCCCTTTAACCAAACCAGCATCAGCTCGGGAAACTACCACTTCAGGGCCTCGGTTGGTCTCACGGATCTCTTTGATGAAAAATTTCATCCGCTGATTCTGGCCGTAGTATTCACCTCGAACCTGTTCAGATGGAGGCAAAACACCTTCAGCCCGGCCCAAATCAACAAAATAAGTATTTCCTTCTTGTCTTTGAACATTTCCCGAGATCACGGTGCCAACTTTTTGCTCATATTCATCTACAATTGCCCCTTTTTCAGCTTCATGCAGTTTTTGGGTAATAACCTGCTTAGCTGTTTGAGCCGCAATTCGGGCAAAACCCGGAGGAGTAATATTTTCTTCACCACGATAGATAGAGATCTCACCAGTTGCGCCGTCTAAACGAACTTCCAGCTCCTCTAAATCTTCGGGTACCGGTTCATTGCGGAAAGACAGATCTTTGCGGTAAGCAGCTAAAGCAGCTTGTTTGATCGCATCAATGATCACAGAAGGCTCAACTCCCTTTTCGGAAGCTATTTGATTGATTGCAGCTGCAAATTCAGTTCGTGCTTGTGTAGCCATAGTATTTAAATTATGAAGTATAAACGATAAATTATAAAACTGGTTTTATCCTTTATAATTTGTACTTTATACTTTCTTTTTCCTTTCTTAAAAAAAGGGGCGGACCTCAGGTCCACCCAATCTCTAAGAGGTTAAGTTAAGATCATTCTAGCCCGTCAGCCTCAAAAAGTCAAGTTGTGAAGAACGAAGAAACTAGGATTATTTACACAAGGTCATATCCGAACCGACTTCATAATAAATATCACTATCTCCACCATCCTCAAGCATTTTGGATTTATATTTCTCTGATTCGAGCTGAAAATCGATCTCCCAATTTTGTCCATCTGAACAATAAGTATAAAAATAGGTGGCATCATTTATCGGATCTATAGGGAGCATTGGTCCTTTATTCATAGGATCTGGAATAGCTGAAACAGGTATCACCATCTTCACCCAGCCGGTTCCGTCCAAAACCGCTGAATCCTGATTAGACTTACCCGTGCATGAAGCAGCACCAGAACAAAAATCAGTTTGATTTTGCATGTGTTCTTCATTAATTACTTTAGCCAAGATAGCCCCATCACTCAATCGAGCTGCATCACGAGACTGTCTGGTGAGTTCTAGGGGATTAATAGCAAGCACTGCTACTGCAGCTAAAATAGCTACAATAGGAACAAAAGCAACGGCTCCAATGATCAGCATCACCAAACAACCAGGATTTTTCCCATCATTCGGGATTTTAGTAACCACATAGGTACCCGCAATATGATCATGCCAGGCCTGACGATTTTTATCCCAAAGTACCCACAAATATCCCAGCATAAAAACTATAGCTGAAATAAATTTACCAATTACCTCCCGTAAAAAAGCCTCCCATAAATTGAGCTTTCGTCCGTCGGTTTTAACTACCTGAATACCCATCGCCATCTTTCCTAAAGTAGCCCCTTTAAGCCAGATAAAAAGTACCGCATACAACCACCCCAGCAACGAAATAACTGATTGGAATCCAGATTGATACGTTGCATCCTGTGGAACGATACTAGTCAATAAACCAGCAGCAATAGAAATAATGACACCATCAATAAAAACAGCGAAGAAACGTCGTAAGATTGTGGCTTTGTACCAACCCCCAGAAGTATTAGGCATTAATCTAAGTTGACCAAAAAACTGCTTACTTGTCAACAGATCAAATCATCAGCTACATTTAAGTTAATGATCAAGATACAAGCAACAAGTCATCCAAAAATTTGAAAATTAATTAATTTTTTTTGTTTGTATCTTAGAATTTGTTTCTTGGTAAATTATTATTAAATGTCTGACGATAAAGAAGAAAAAACTGATTTTCACTTAGTAGACGAAAAACCATCGCAAAAAGACTGGGAAATCTCTGACCTCTACTCAAAATCCTGGCAAATCATTAAAAATCATAAAGTAACCTGGATTTTTGGCGCAGCAGTCGCAGCCACCGCTGCTGGTTCTTCCAATTTCAACTCATCATCCAGCGGAGACTCAGAAAGCCTGCAAAAACTATTCAACCAAGGAATACCAGAAGCTTCTTCAAGTGCTGAAATGGCTCAGGTACTAGGAGATTCGATTGGTCCTTTTCAGCTACTGGGGATAGAAATACTCAATCGAATCCCCAAACATTATTACATGATCCTAGCTGGAGAAATTTTATTTCTGATTGTAGTGGGCATTCTGATTAGTGTCATTTACCGAGCCTGGGCTCACGCTTCCTTGATTGAAAGCGTTTATAGCGCCTACAAACACAGTAAAACCACCATCGCAGAAGCTTCAGAATCTGGTTTTAAACATATTAAGTCTTTTATCTGGTTAGATATTATTCCTTGGTTAATTGTTTTTACCATAGCTTTTATCTATGGATTTTTATTTACATTAGGTATGATTTTAGGTAATTTCACAGTTAAAGGGATTGTATTGGTTCTGGGGATTCTTGGACTCATTCCACTACTTTACTACGCTTTATTGATCTCAGTAGGCATTATTTGGGGGTATCGCGAAGTTGCTATCTCTGATCTAAGTGCCAAACAAGCTTTTTGGAATGGATTTAAGATCGCTAAAAAGAAAAAGGGCGCCTCTTTGATATTAGGAATTGTTAATACCTTTGCTGCAATCATAGTAACCATGGTACCAGTATTCCTTTTAATAGCCGCCATTGCTCCTAGCTTTATTGGGTACTTTATGACCAAAGAGATCTCTCCCGTGCTGATCGGTCTAGCAGTGGCTGCTACAGCTATTTTAATTCCAATCATGGTCATACTTGGAGCTGTTGTTCAGGCTTTTAAAGCCTCTGTTTGGACTATCGCCTACGACAAAATCAAAGGAAAATACACCAATGAATCATAAAGAAGCTCACTTTTTCCATCGACTGCAGGCATCTTTTATAGATACTCTCATTGCGATGGCAATAGCTTTTTATTTTATAAATTTAACAGTTAAAAGTGCAGATATTCCAGAATTAGTTACCAATCTGTTTCTTTTACTTCTGGTGCTTCTTTCTCCTGTGGGCTTGCTCTATCAGATCTTTATGACTCGATGGTTTGGGGGTACGCTAGGCAAACTATTAACCGGAATTAAAATTACTGGCCTGGATGGCACCACACTCGCTTGGAAACGAATTATGTTTCGTCAAACCATTGGGTATATGTTTTCTTCGCTCCTTTTTGGATTTGGATATCTGGCAATTTTGAAGAATGATAAAAGACAAGCCTGGCATGATCAGGCAGTCGGATCACTCGTTATAAAAACTGGTAATTACTGGTTCATAGGACTCGTTGTATTGCTGGGTCTCATCGGCTCACTCGTCTTTTTTGGCCAACAGACGGTCAAAACGGCTCTGGCCAATGAGTCATTAAAACAATCTTTTACCCAGCTTATAGATGATTACCAGGAATCAAGACGTCCCTCAGGATTGGATATTCGATCTGAACCAAAAGCTACCGTCTTTATAAACGGTGAACAAAAGGGCGAAACCCCTTACTTTGATGAAAAAATTGCTCCAGGAGAATATAAAATCAACCTCAAAACCACTGATCCAAATGCGGTGGAATGGGAAGGCACAGTAACCCTCGTTCGGGGCTATATGATGACCATATCTCGCGATCTCCATAAAGAGGTCAATGCCGGCGAAATGATCAGTTTAACTGAAGGAAAAGGGGTAAAAATCACTTCCAATCCGTCTGAGGTACAAATAACTATTGATGGTAAACCTGTGGGGAAAACCCCATTTATCAGTGAAGATCTAACCACCGGTGATCATGAAATCATTTTAGAAAAAAATGGCAGTATCGGCCGAATGATTACAATAACTATCAAAGATGGCTACCAAACTCAATTATATATGGAGCTAGGAAAAGCAAATCTTAACATTCAACCTAAAACAAAAGCTACCCCACTCCCTGCTAAAACAACTCCGGAAGAAAAAGCCGAAGCTATCAAATATTGGCAAGATGAACTCACCTATCTCAATCAGGAAAGTTCCAACTTACCCCAATGGGTAGGATCTGAAAAAGACCAAACTAAAATCCAGCGGATGATAACAATCGTAAATGAACAAAAGGCTTTTGCTACTAAAGCCCTGGCTAAAAGCCAAAAAGATGAAACTTTCTCAGAATCAGAAGCCAATGAAGCCCGAAAATACGCTCAAATGACCGAAGAATACAACCAACTGTTAGACCTCGTCTTTTCACGCTGATCAACAACTATAATTTAAAAAGGATACCATTCGTCTAACTGTGGCTAAGACACCAATTTTATTCTTTGTTTGAGATAAGGCTCTGTATTCTTGAATTAAACGACCATTACTACCGGGCCGACTAACATCTACCCAGGGATTAATCCTAAAAATAGTACCTCCCGCTTCTATTTCTCCTACAGTAGTTGATGTCAAACCTGACAATTCGGGCATATCAACTTTTAAATCCCATAAAACTTGAGCGATTAAAAAATCTTGGAGATCTAAATCCAATGGAGTACGCTGTAACAAAACAGACTTATTTAGATGGATAAAAATTCCTGGATCGATACCTCTGCCTGGTGAACTGTTGGCGGAAATCAACCGATAATAAGCGCCAGGGATTTGTTCTAAAAGCGTTGGTGGATCAGTTATATATAACTTAGCATCACCCTCACCTGATCTTTGTCGGATTATCTGATGAAGTCTGTCTATTGCCATTTTACACCTTCGTTTGATTTATTTATGATTTAAAACCAGCCAGCTTTTTTCTTACCTTTAGCAGATTTTAGTGCAGCCAGCTGTTCATACAGTTTTTTCTCTTCACCACTGACATCTGCAGGCACTTCAAGACGGACTCTGACATAATGATCTCCCATACCTCCTCGGGACAAATTAGCAACTCCTTTACCTTTAATCCGAATCAAGGATCCTGGTTGGGTACCAGAGGGAACTTTAATACTCACTTTACCCTGCACAGTTTCGACTGAAATAGTATCTCCCAACACCACCTGAGGAATACCCAGTTTGGCTTCAGTGAAAATATCAGCTCCTTCTCGGATAAATTTAGTGCTTTTTTGGACCCTAAAAACGATATCCATCTCGCCAAAACGCATTCTGGTACCATCATCAACCCCGGCTGGAATCTTCACCTTCATCCTTTTACGATCGATTTTGCCATCTCTAGATTGTGACTGAACTTCAATTTCTTTCTCAGCCCCCTTTATCGCATCATCAAAACTGATTTGCAGCTGATAGGTGGGTCGTCTAGGTCCAAAGCCTCCACCTGACATACCAAAAATTTGATTGAAAAGATCAAATGGATCTGAAAAACCAAAGTCCTCCCCACCACCATTTTGCGACCACTGATAGGAAAATCCGCCCTGTCCGAAAGGATTAAAACCTTCACCAAAGGGATTTCCCCCACCCCCAAAACCACCAGCTCCTCGGTCAAAAGCAGCATGACCAAACTGATCGTAGGTTTGTTTTTTCTGAGGATCCGAAAGTACCTGATACGCTTCAGAGATCTCTTTAAATTTATCAGCTGCACCTGGTGATTTATCAACATCCGGATGGTGCTGACGTGCCAATTTACGGTACGCTGACTTGATCTCCTGTTCAGAAGCCCCTTTTTTTATTCCTAATACTTCATAAAAATCTCTTTTAGCCATACATCTAGTAGTGTCTCAGTGACAAGAGTCTAGAGTCAAGGATATTTTCCTTGCAACTTGATTCTTGCGACTTGTAACTTTAAAAAAACCCCGGTCTCCCGAGGTTTATATGATACAATAATTATAGTTCCTTTTTTGACTCAATTTTTCTTAAGTTAATTTCGAGCTTTTTTCTATTGGAACGCCTACATAAATTCGTAATGCTCCATCCAACACCCTTAACGTGCTAACATATTGCATTCCAAAACCTACTTGACGGTAGTTATCAAGAACATACTCAGGCAATTGTGGCGGCCAATTAACTTTCTGCCAACGCCCAGCTCTTCTTACAAAATTATTAACCACAATTTCCCCATTTTTAATCATCAATCTTAAATCTTTATTCTTCCTTTTTCTTCTCTTCTTCCACTACTTCGCCTTCAACTGCTTCGTCTTTAACATCATTGGATTCAGTTTTTGGCTCTTCGGATCCTGTTTCAGCTGTAGACTGTTGACTGTCAGCTGGTTGCTGGTTTTTATACATCTCAGCACCGATTTTTTGCATACTTTCACCTAGTGCATCTGCTTTGGCTTTTAATTCATCAATTGGACCTTCTTTGGCATCTTTAACTGCTTGAATCTTCTCTTCAACTTCTTTTTTCAGATCATCACCGATCTTACCTTCAGCATCTTTCAGGCTTTTTTCAGCTGTATAGACGATCTGTTCAGCCGTATTTCGGGTCTCAATCTCCTCTTTTTTCTTTTTATCTTCTTCAGCATGAGCTTCCGCTTCTTTGGTCATTCGCTCAACTTCATCTTTATCAAGACCAGTTGATCCGGTAATAGTGATTTTTTGCTCTTTACCAGTAGTTTTCTCTTTGGCTGATACATGCAAAATTCCGGAAGCATCGATATCAAAAGTCACTTCAACCTGAGGAGTTCCTCGAGGGGCTGGTGGAATACCATCCAGCATAAAGCGACCCAAAGATTTGTTGTCAGCTGCCATCTGTCTTTCACCTTGGAGCACATTGATCTCCACTGAGGTCTGATTGTCAGCCGCGGTCGAGAAAGTTTCAGATTTTGAAGTTGGAATAGTACTGTTGCGAGGGATCAACGGTGTACTTACAGCCCCCAGTGTTTCAATCCCCAAAGTCAGAGGGGTCACATCGAGCAGCAATACATCTTTGACTTCACCCCCCAAGACACCTCCCTGAATTGCAGCACCGATAGCTACCACTTCATCAGGATTAATACCTTTATGTGGCTCTTTACCAAAGAATTTCTCCACTGCTGCTTGTACGGCTGGCATTCTGGTCATACCCCCAACCAACACCACTTCATCGACTTTGGAGGCATCAATTTTGGCATCAGCTAAAGCCGCTTTAACCGCATCAAATGATTTATCAATCAGTCCCTGAACCAAAGCTTCCAGCTTGGCTCGAGACAGCTTCATATCGATATGTTTAGGACCGGTAGCATCAGCTGTCACAAATGGGATAGAAATATCTGTTTCCTGAGAAGAAGACAGCTCGATTTTCGCTTTTTCAGCTGCATCTTTGAGTCTTTGCAAAGCTTGTTTATCATTTTTGAGATCTACACCACTCTCTTTCTTAAATTCTTCAGCAATATAGTCAATAATCACTTGATCGAAATCGTCACCACCCAAGTGAGTGTCACCATTGGTTGACTTTACTTCAAATACACCATCGCCCAGCTCAAGGATAGATACATCAAAAGTACCGCCCCCAAGATCATACACAGCAATAGTATGAGCGTTTTGTTTATCCAAACCATAAGCCAATGCAGCAGCAGTTGGTTCATTGATGATCCTTTGAACATTAAGCCCCGCAATCTCACCTGCCTGCTTGGTAGCCTGTCTTTGGGAGTCATCAAAGTATGCAGGAACGGTAATGACAGCTTCCGTAACTTTGTCTCCCAAATAAGCCTCAGCATCAGCTTTGATCTTACTTAGCACCATCGCTGAAATCTCTTGTGGAGTATATTCTTTACCATCTACAGACACTACAGCCATACCGTTTTTACCGGCTTTGACTTCATAAGGCAGCCATTTCAGATCTCGCTGAACTTCTGGATCATCCAGCTTTCGACCCATCAGACGCTTAACGGAGAAGATTGTCTCTTTTGGATTGACAATCGCTTGTCTTTTGGCTGGAGTACCCACCACACTTTTAACCGGGTTTACCACAGAAGGAATCGTATTTGCGCCTTCTGCAGAATGGATAACTTTGGGTTTACCACCCTCCATCACCGCCATCGCACTATTTGTTGTACCTAAATCTATTCCTATAATCTTAGCCATATATAATTCCTTTCGTTTTTTGACAAATCAAATATAATTTCAAATTGATTTGTCATCCTGAGCGAGCGTTAGCGAGTCGAAGGATTTCCTTATTATCCCTTTTTCCCAACTACCACCCTGGCTGGCTTCACTATTTTACCATTAAGCTTCCAGCCTTTTTCAACTACTTCTAAAATCTGACCATCCTTACCTTCTTTCGTGTCTACCGCTTCGTGAAGGGTGGGATCAAATTGTCCGTCTGTTTCAATCTGTTCCAACCCTTCACTTTGCATTACCTGCTGAAGCTGTAATACACTCATTTTCACCCCTTTAAACCACCCTGACTTCGCCTCATCCTCACTCACTCCACTCAAAGCTTTATCAAAATGATCCATGACTGGTAAAATCTTTTTAATC
The DNA here is from genome assembly GCA_964636275.1 of uncultured Gammaproteobacteria bacterium. Taxonomy (GTDB): domain Bacteria; phylum Patescibacteriota; class Microgenomatia; order Daviesbacterales; family UBA10151; genus CAZWRN01. Next base: position 131,868 of record CAZWRN010000001.1, on the reverse strand, counting down.
ACTTCTGATCCAGCCCAGGCAGCCAGTTCACTTCTTCCCTCTGCTACCCGTTTTTCCAGATTTTGATAATCAGCCAAAGCCCGTTTGTATTTGGTTGTCATCTCCTCAAGTTCAGCTTTAATTTTCTGACACTTATCACAATCTTCACAATCACAAGTACCACAGCTGCAATCTTCACATTCACAATCCTGTCCCTTAGTCTTTTTACTGTCTTCTGCCAACTGTTTGCTTTCAACATTTTCCGCATGAGGAGCTACATCATCAGTTAGTTCTTCTTCAGTTTGCTGTTGGTCATTCTTAGCCATAAGTTTTAAGCTTTCCAAGAAACAATTAATCAAATATTCCAAACAATTTGAAATCTGATCAATTTACCAATTAAATATTGTTTGGTACTTATATCTTGGTACTTGTATCTTGTTACTTGATCCATTTTCTCCTAATAGCTCTTCAATGCATCTTCTAACACATTTGCGGTGTAACGAACATAGGGTAAAACCACCGGAAAGTTCATCCGAGCTGGTCCGATTACCCCAACCACACCACTTTTTTCTTCATTTCTACCTTTAAATCGGCAGAAAACAAATCCAGTTGGCAGTAGATTTTCTATTCCCAGATCTTCGCCAAATAAAATATGCATCGGATCTGGTCCGACTGCTTTACCAATAATATTTTGCAAAGTCGGATATTCATCAAAAAGGCTCAGAACAAATCTGGTGACATCGATATCTTCAAACTCCGGAAAATCCAAAATATAGGATGTCCCTGCGTAATAAAGATCGCCATCTTCTGTGATCGCCATTGCTAGCATCTGACACCGATTGGCCAAAGCTTTAGCAGCTTCCCGAAACATCTGCTGCTCTTTGTGGCGACGCTGCCACATCTGCTGTTTCATCTGAACTTCTGCCATCACCGGAACTTGGCGCTCCTTCATCAACTCCTGGATATATATTTTGTATCCCATGGAGGTCGGCACACGACCAGCACTAGTATGTGGCTGTCTCAGATAACCCATCTCTGTCAGTCGTACCATTTCATTACGAATAGTGGCTGGGGAAACACCTAAATTGGCTTCTCTCTCAACCGCTTCTGACCCAACTGATTCGCCTGTTTTAACGTGCAATTCGACTATCGCCTTTAAAAGCTCTCTTTGTCTGTCAGTTAAATCCATGCATTTTCTTTAAGATTTATCCTGAGCGAAGTCGAAGGATTAGCAATATAATACCGCGAGTGCTAATACCTGTCAAGAGACCTCTTGATCCAAAAAACCATGTCTAAAAGCAAATTTTCATATCTGTTGCATTGAAGTAAAACACGTGAAGAAAATTACTTAGAGTTGCTTTGAGAGGAATCATTTGTGGATGAACTGGAGTCATCGGAAGTTGACGTGCCACTCGTGACCACAGTCTGCCGAGCTGTTTGATTTTGCGGATCAAACCGACGATGTCCCACGGTATTGCTCACCCCACTACCACTTTCAATATCCCCTGACATCACTCGTCCGACAATATTTCGAAGTTCCACTAAATGCTCTACCAGACTTTTCTCATCTTCTTTTTTATTTTTTTCAACTGACTGTTTTATTTCAAGCGGCATTAACTATAATATACTCCTTTTAGATTGTTATAACAACATTTTTCCTAGATTCTATGTAAGAATTTTGTCAAAAAGCCCGAGTTCTTACAATACCTTTTTTGAAAAATATCTGTCAACCCCAAAAATAATAATCAAGAAACAAGATACAAAAAACAAACAATTTAAAATTGATCATTTGATAACCTAAATTTTATTTGTATCTTGGTAAATTGTATCTTGATTATTAATCAATAATTCCTTGACACTTAAAAGTGTCAGAGGTGTATAGTAAATATAGACGGTCTGGTATCCTCTTTCGTTTCAGGATTCATCAATTCGGCCACCTTTAATTTTGTACTTGATACATTGTTTCTTGGAAACTTAATTTATTATGGGAAAAATCTGGGGTAAAAATAGTATAAAATCCTACATCAAACAATTCTTTCCTGCTCTGGGACATAAACATTATCGAGCTTATTTTTTGGGACAACTGATCTCACTAATTGGAAACTGGTTGCAAACAGTAGCTCAAGGATGGTTGATTTATGAACTAACAGGTTCAGCTTTCATGGTGGGTTTTGTGACCGCATTAGGCTTTTTACCTATTTTGTTATTTGCCCTGATTGGCGGAGTGATTGTTGATCGTTTCCAAAAAAGACAAGTTTTGATTTGGACACAAGCTGGGCAACTTTTTTTTGGAGTTGCTCTTGGTCTTTTAGCTTTAAGCGGCCATGCTAGTGTCTGGTCGGTTGGCCTACTCACATTTCTCAGCGGTATTGTAAATGCCATAGACACCCCAGCCAGACAAGCTTTTACAGTCGAAATGGTTGGAAGTGAACATCTTCCTTCAGCAATCGCTTTAAATATGGGCTCATTTAATGCTGCTAGAGTATTAGGCCCAGCCATAGCCGGATTACTAATTGCAACGATTGGCACGGGTTGGGCATTTATGCTCAACGGATTGAGTTTTCTGGGACCATTAGTCGCCGTTTATTTCATGAAGGTCAAATCCGATATTCCCAAAGTTCATCATCACCCGTTGCGATCCATAAAAATCGGCGTAAATTACGCTCGAAAACATAGTTATATCCGTGCACTACTCATCTTTGTGGCTATTTCCAGCATCTTTGGCTGGCCCTACACCACCATGCTGCCGATTATTTCCGAACAAGTTTTTCATTCTAATGCCGCGGGATTGGGTATATTGTATTCAGTAGCAGGTGCCGGGGCAATTATTTCTACTTTGATTATTGTAGGATTTTACCAAAGATTTAAAGTTGAAACTCTGATCTTAGCCGGAAGTGTGGTTTTTTCTATTGCCATCATCGCTTTTTCTTTTACCAATACTTTTAATTTTGCCCTACCTGCCCTATTTTTTTGTGGAATGGGACTCGCTTTGCAAAACTCACTTGTAAATTCAGCAATTCAACATAAAACAGAACATCATCTACGAGGCCGGGTGATGAGTATATTCACTTTATGTCTTTTAGGCATGCAACCAATCGGCTCTTTTCAAATTGGATTGGTCACTGAATATTTTGGACCCCAAATTGCGGTTGCATTAGGCGGAATTGTAATGATATTTAACTTAGGGTATTTATATTATTCACTTCACAAAAAAGAGACAGAAAAATATCTGGTTCAACTACCCAACGTATAATACTTAAAAGAGCTATGTCCACCACCACCGCTGACAACTTCAATCCCATACTCCTTACCCGACTCTAAATTGTTTGGTATCGTCAGACGAATCTCAGTATCACTCCAAAAAGTGATCTGCCCACTACCAGAAACATTGGGATAATTTTGGAAAAAATTCACCTGACCCTGTGATCCGAAACGACCACCTTTTAATACTAACTCCTGTCCTGCTTTGGCTCCACTTCCCGGCGAAAAGCTATCTACATACGGCTGTCCATCGCCGGATTTCACCTTTATCCTGTTACTTTTGCGACCATCAGCTGTTTGAACTTCCAGCTGATATTCAGCTCCACTGGCAAAAAAAGGGCTATTGGTTTTAATTTCGGTATCTGACCAGCTTTGAATCCCTCCATAAGGCTGAGCCTGCCCATTGTAGTAAACGTTGTAAACACCCTGGCTTGAACCAAAACCAGAACCTCGTATAGTCATCTGAGTTCCAAAGGCCGGATTTGCAGGATCAATACTTGTTAACTGCACTGAAATATTATTTTGTCCATTAGAACTTGATGTAGATGTAGTCGCAGCAGCTGAAGGACTAGGTGAAACGGTAACAACAGAGCTCGCAGATGTTTTGGTCGATGGTTTTATACTCGCTTTAGCTGATGCTGCTGGTGAGGCAGAAACAGCCGGAACAGATGATGGAGGTGGTGAATATTCATAGCTTGGCATTGGTTCAGGAGAATTTGTCTCAATATTGACTCCTCTACGATCTCCAATAAATGTCTGATACGCTGCTAATATCAGTAGAATTACCACAATCCCTATCAACCACAAACGAACAGGAATAATTCGTAAAAATTGCATGAGGCTATTATCTATACTTGAGGCTGAAATATCAAGGCAATTAACTTTTCAAAATCGTTAGAAAAGCCTCCTGCGGAATTTCGACTCGACCGATCATCTTCATCTTCTTTTTTCCCTTTTTCTGTTTTTCCAAAAGTTTCCTCTTTCGACTATAGTCTCCTCCACCCACCATCTTACTTCCATGCATCAAGACATCTTTTCGAAATGGAGATATTGTTTCCCTGGCAATAATATTGCCTCCAATAGCCGCCTGCAGGGCGATGGCAAAATTTTGCTGTGGTAATACTTCCTTCAACTTTTCTACCAGTTTGCGACCAAGACTTTCAGCTCGCTGACGAACCGTAATAATAGACAAAGCATCTACTTTTTCTCCACCGACCAAAATATCCAGACGCACCCCATCTACCGCGCGAAACTCGATAAAATCCCAATCTAAAGACGCATAGCCCGATGAAACAGATTTCAGTTTATCGTAAAAATCAGTAATCATCTCGGCCAAAGGCATTTCATAAGTCAGCTCCACCTGGACACCATAATGCTGCATATTGATAAATTTACCCCTTTTCTCCTGTACCAGTTCCATAATCGGTCCAATATAGCTTTGTGGCGTAAAGACAATCAGTTTCACCCAAGGCTCCTTAATATCTTTCATATTGGACAAATCAAGCTCCGCTGGATTATTCACCGGCAAATCGTTTACTAAGTATTCCACCGAAGGTGCGGTCGCCAGCAGATTTACATTAAACTCCTCAGCCAGTCTTTCCTGGACTACTTCAGCATGCAATAGGCCTAAAAATCCACATCTAAACCCAGATCCCAAAGCCGCTGACTGCTCTGGTTCATAGGAAAATGCCGGATCATTAAGTTTAAATTTCGCCAACGCCTCTTTCAGTTCAAAATAATCCCCAGTTTCAATCGGATACAGTCCAACATAGACCATTGGCTTTACCTCTTTATATCCGGGTAGCTGTCCTTCATCAAAAGAGGTGGCAATAGTATCGCCCACCCGAACCCGGTCTGACTCTTTAATTCCTGTAGCAATGTATCCAATTTCGCCGGCTTGTAAAGAATTTACCGGGGTCAATGCTGGACCAAAAAAACCAAACTCGACAATATTGGCAGTTGAATGAGTTCCCAAAAAGTTGATTGGCGCTTGGTTACCAGGAACCTTTCCTTCCATAACACGTACTTGAGCCACTACACCTTTATAAGAATCAAAATACGAATCAAAGATCAGCGCTTTCAGCGGCTTGTCCACTTCCTGTTTAGGAGCCGGAATTCTTTCTACTACAGCTTTTAAGATCTCTTCGACTCCAATCCCACTTTTCCCAGAAGCTAAAATAATCTCATCCTCCCGAAAACCAAAAGTTTCTACCAGTTGTTTGGTGTATTTCTCTACATCCGCATTTGGTAAATCAATTTTATTGATTACCGGGATCAAGGTCAGGTTTTGTTCCATCGCTGACAATCCATGCGACAATGTTTGAGCCTGAATTCCCTGTGTCGCATCCACCAAAATAATAGCGCCTTCTACAGCAGCCAAGGCTCTGGAAACTTCATAAGAAAAATCCACATGGCCTGGGGTATCGATTAAATTGAGCAAATACTCTTCACCTTCATACTGGTACTTCAAACGCACTGGAGCCAATTTAATAGTAATTCCCCGCTGTCTTTCCAGCTCCAAAGAATCCAGCATCTGCTCCTGCAATTTATCTTTAGACACAGTACCAGTCATCTCTAAAAGACGATCGGCCAAAGTCGATTTACCATGATCCACATGAGCAATAATTGAGAAATTTCTGATATTCATGTTCGAGAAATGCGATGTGAGAGGTGCGTAACTAGACTTTTGAAGTGAGAAGTGCGATTCAAAACAAATCCCATTTCCCATCTCCAACTTCCCACATCCAAGCTGTATTGTACTTTAGGCTCAGATTTATATCAAACTGAAGATTTTTTTAAAAAGGCCACCAATTCTTTCCACACAGCATCCTCACCATCAAGTTAAAAATCTTGTTTCTCCGTCATCTCGCCAAAAGTCGTTCCATCTTCTTTGGGTCCAACTAAATTGTCGGACATCCTTGGGCTATTCCCTTTAATTTCTCGATGCAAAAAACAATGCGTATCGTGTTCAAACACTTTGTACTCTTTCCCATCTGTCCAGACAATAACTTGTTTTAAAATTACCCGACGATCGGTCAGATTGCGGGTTAAATCTAAATAATTTTCCGCGGTAAACCAATCATTCACATACTTCATGAAAGGACCAGGAAAACCATTCAGTCCCAAAAAAAACCAACCAGAATCATTCACTATCAAAGGCTGCTGCAGGATTTTAAAAGATTTCCTAGCTTTATCCAAAGCAATTTCTTCAATGGATTCCGACTGGATCTCACTCACATCAACAATTCCCTGCTCCACTTCAACCCCCATCCCCTGCAAAAAATTTTGTGCAGTTCGAAGCTTCGCAGGATTACCAGTAACATAAAGAAGTTTCATAGTATAAAAAAGTATATAGTATCTGGTATTTTGTATCTAGTTTAGAATTCGGTTTATCCTTACCTACAAACTACTTACTAAAGCCTACTTACTAACTTAGGGGTTTCCTGTATCATTCACAATCTCTTGGCTTTTAAAACGCAGCTTTCCCAACTTTTTCAACAAATCCACATAGGTATTCAACTCTTTAACATCCATCATCCAAACTAAAAATAGGTAAATACTCAAACCTGCGGTAGAAGCAATCGAAGTAAGCACGATCAAATTGACAGTTCTGGTCGTATCAAATACCAACTGGTCCAATAATTTAATCGGGATATAAAGAGCCAAAGCCGCGGCCACAGCCGCTAAAGCCATTTTCACCGCTGGAAGTACCAGCATCCTACGATCAAATCCGTGCAGCTTTTTTGATAAAAAGCCCAGCAATAATACTACCGACACTGTGGTTGAAAAAGAGTAAGCCAACCCTAAACTCCAGACATCTAAATGAAATACCTGTACAAAAAAGACACTAAGAACAATATTGGTAACCACTGTAACTAAAGAAACAATCACCGGAGTCTTTGTGTCTTTCAGTGCATAAAAACCTCTGACCAAAAGCAGTGTTACCGAATAAGCCGCCAAACCTAATGCCAAAAAAGCCACCGTCCGCCCTGTTAAGACAGTGTCATCCCAATTAAACTGTGATGCACCAAAGGTCAATCGAACGATTGGTATACGCAGCACAATTAACATTGCTGTCGCCGGCAGAGTCAAAAATAAAATCTGATGCATGGTTGTCAAAAGCGTAATTTTAAAAGATTCAGTTTCTCCTTTGGCATGTTCGCGAGACAACACTGGTAAAGCCGCCTGAGCAATAGTCGCTCCAAAAAGACCTACCGGGACCGCTGATAAATGCTGGGCAAATGTCAACAATGTCGGAGCTGAAAAAGAGATCAGGGTAGCCAGAGCAAAACCAATTGCATCAGAGATTTGTTCAGCGGCCAAACCGATATTTCGCACACTCATCAGCTTGAATACCTCTCTCACTCCTTTATTTAGAAAATCCAGACTAAAAGTATATTTATATCCAAGTGAACGAATTAAAGGTATCTGAACCAATACATGCATCAAAGATCCTAAAACCACACCAATAGCCGGACCCATAATTCCAAAATACTGCGATAAGACTGCAATTCCGAAAATGATACCCACATTGTAGAAAAGCGGTGCCAATGCAGGCACCAAAAATCGTTGATAAGACTGAGACAAACCGATAAAAAACGAACCAACAACTAAAATCAACTGTGCAACCAAAATAATCCTCGTCAGCTGATCCGTTAATATTTTTTGTTCACCAACAAATCCTGGAACAAATATACTATTGATATGGCTCACAAAAAACAAACATACTAGTGCCAAAACACCAAACACCACCAATGAGAGATTGAGAATATTGGATGCAAAGGAAAAGGCCTCTTTCTCTCCATCTTTATTTAGATATTCAGTAAAAACAGGAATGAATGCTACTGAGAGTGTCCCTAAAATGAGCAATTGAAACATCAAGTCAGGCAGTTTAAAAGCTGCAAAAAAGACACTGGCTTCTGAAGTAGAAAAGTTGTGCACCAGCAACCGGTCACGAATCAATCCCAAAAACCTAGATAAAAAGACGGCTACCATCAAAATAGTCGCCCCAGATAAAATAGTAGTCTGTCTGGCATTTAAAAGATTAAAAAGTGATTTCACCATAAGTGTCTAAATTATCAAGCAATCCAGGCAAAGATACAAGAAACAATCACCAAGATACAAAAAAATTAAAGAGTAAAAGTTAGAAGTCAAAAATACAAATCGTAAGTCAAAATTTCTCACTTTTTAATTGTATTTTTGCTTTTTGCCTTTTGAGTTTTGACTTTCTCTGGAAGACTTGGATCTTGTTACTTGATTATTAATCCTTTAGCTTGCACTTGAGCCTAGCTATATGGTACACTTCACAAGTTATGCCGTTACTAAAGTCATCTAAAAAGAAAATGCGTCGCGACAAGAGGCGCACTTCACAAAACGATCTTAAAAAACAGGTTATGAAATCCCTGGTCAAAACCATGCGCCGAATGCCTGATGCCGACAATCTAAAACAAGTTTCATCCAACCTGGATAAAGCTGCTAAAACTAAATTGATCCACCCAAACAAGGCGGCACGACTTAAATCTCGACTTTCAAAACTCCTTGCTACTCCAGCTAAATAATCATCCCTTAATATTTTTCGAGCGAGTGAGAAACAACCTTAAATATAGAATAATTTATTTGTAACTTCTCATGTTAATTCAGGATTAATTCGTCCAAAAAGTATATCTTTACCCCTGTTATTCGATGAATCCTTTACCTTCTAACCAGGGGAACATCTGATTTATCGCAATGGCTGATAATTTTTTAGGATCGGTTTGTGAATTTAAATAATCGATCTCTGCTATCTCCGAGCTTGGCTGAGGAGTGCCCATCAAATCCGCTCGATACAATTTAATCTGCACTATGGTGTCTTCTTTTCCATGAGCCCAATCTTCAAACGTTTCCAACAACTCAATTCGTTCGCCAACTTCACACCCCACTTCTTCTCTAACTTCTCTACGCAATGCATCTTCATCAGTCTCCCCCTCTTTCACCGTTCCCCCTAAGCAATAAAACACCTCAGCATTTTTGTGACTACGGACACACAACAATTTCTTATCTTTAAATACAGCCAAAGCCACTTTTTTTATCATCTGCATCCCCACTATATACCATACACATACCCTACTTACTACTTACTAAATGCCTGCTTAACATCTTACCTTTTTATCCTTAAAGATCTACAATGAATATAGCCTTCTTTCCAAAGGAGGTTTTCGTGTATGTCAAAAAGCGCTGCCCCAAAAAATCAGCTTCGGCTGAAACTCAATCTACTTCATCCAAATGAGATCCCACCATCTCTCCCAACCCGTTTTTTACGCTGGATTGTATCTTATGGGCGTTATATCGTAATCTTTACCGAAATTATTGTCGTATCGGCGTTCCTTTTCCGCTTTAAACTCGATTATGATTTGGACAATATCAAAACGAGTATCAACAAAGATCTGCCTTTCATCGAAGGAATGATCGCCGATGAGGCTTTAATAAATCAAACTCAAAGTAAGTTACAAACTATCGGGACAGTCTATGCTAATACCCCAGACTGGACTCGAATCTTTAATAATTTATCTACTGAAATACCTCCCAGTGTCAGGATAAACAGTCTGAATCTAGATTCAAACGACGGTCAAAATGAATATCTAGGCATCAAACTTTCTGGTCAGACAACTTCTGTAAACGATTTAGGCCTATTTATAAAAAAACTGCGTAACCTACAGGATGCACAAGGTAATAAACTATTTAAAGATATTGCACTGGACTCTTTAAACTACGATAAACAAGAAATCTTATTTAGTTTATCTGGAGGAGCACGCCGAAAATAATGCAGTCAAAATACTCACGCTACTATACTTATGTTAAGCCAATAGCAAGAAATAAATTTGTTCGTTCTTATGCAACTACAATTTTCAATTTAATAGCTATCTCTATTTTTGCATTATATGCCATCAGACCAACAGTAATAACAATACTTGCACTACAAAAAAGTGTTGATGAGCAGAAAAATATCCTGACAAGTGTAGTGGAAAAACGGGAAAGTTTAGCTAAAGGGAGAGCTAATTATGAATCACTTGACCCCAGTGTAAAAACCAAGCTGACCAATCTAATCCCCAATCAACCAGACTTACCCGTAATATCAGCTGTACTTGGCTCTCTTATAACTCGGTATGAAGCCACAGTGGCAGGAATACAATTTCAACCGGTCACTTTGGAACCATTAAATACAAATCCTAATAAAACCGCAGCTATTCAAGAAGCCGAACTTTCTTTTAGTATCCAAGGCACTTACAACCAGCTGGGTGGAATTCTTGAGAGTTTAAAGAAGATTGAGCGTTTAATTAGTATTAAATCAATCAGTATGAACCGTCTCGATGGAGGTATGATTTTAATGGTGGTAAATGCAAAGGCCTATTATTTAAAAAATTAATATGAATAACCGACAATTTTTAATAGTTATCATCGTCACCTTTGTGGTCATAATAATTTGGATTATTGCAGATATTATCCATACCAGACCAAGTATCGAAGTAAATCCAAAACTCTCTACACTTTTATCTCCATTAAATCCCAATTTTGATTCTAAGGTAATAGACCAGATTAAAGAGGTCACTCCAGTAGAAGAATTGACCATCTCATCCACCGGAAAAAATAGGTTTAGCAATAATTCAACCCGTTCAGCTCAACCGACAGTCAGTCCGGTTGCTACACCACTACCTTTCCCTTCAGGATTAATTCCGGTCAATGCATCAGCATCTGCCGTGCCAGGAGGAAGCCAATAATGGAGTTTGTTGGACATAAAACCACCAAAATACCCACACTTTTGGGGCTTTCACTTCTTATAACTGCCCTCATTTTAGGGATATTTCTGTATTTTTATCAGCAAAATATATCAAACAAACATAGGACTCTATACAATCCAACAGAGATCTTGATCACAAATGTATTAGCTGATCAGGTAACCATTACTTGGTGGACTGAAACACCAACGCTCGGACAAGTCGCATATGGAACAAATAATCAGCTAACTGAAATTGCCAACGACAATCGAGACAATAAAGAATCTCGAAATCGACAGGTTCACTTCGTAACATTGCGTAATCTAAAACCAGAGACAAATTATTATTATCAAGTTCTTGCAAATGGGGTCAAATATCCCGAAAATGCCTTATCTTTTAAAACGGCAAATTTTTTGGAAAATTCAACACCCAATAAACCACTTCGTGGTAGTGTGTTAAATACCAATCTCAATCCGATTGATGAAGCGCTGGTCACTCTTCATATAGATGGGGCATCTGAAATGACGACATTTACTAGCACCGCTGGAAATTTTATTATCCCACTTAAAGAACTTCGAACAAGCGATTTATCAGCTCCCTTTCTAATTGAAAAAAATACTCCGGCATTAATCATAATTAAAAAGGGTTCTTTGCAGTCACAAGTTGAATTGAATTTACCAATTGGGGAATCAACCCTACTACCACCATTAACAATTGGTCAAAACATCAATCTTAAAGGAGTATTACCAGAATTGGATTCTCAACAAAATTCTAACTCTTCCAACCCCTATGATCTCAATAGTGATGGGAAAATAAATTCACTAGATCTGGCTATCATCACTCAAAATGATGGCAAACAAGTTGCAAATGACAGTACCTCTGAAATGAAAAAATCTGATTTAAACAAAGATGGTTTTATAGATAAGAAAGATTCTGACCTGTTATTAACAACACTCTAATCTAATATCTTATTTACAATAAGTGTTAATCCTATACGTTCATCAATAAGACCTGACTTGATTTGGAAATCAGTTTCTAAAGTGAATTTATAAAGTTGTTTAATTTTATCAATTGGGAAATTATCTTTCTGCTTTTGAAGTTTTTTGACCATATAGGGCGACATTTTGTCAGGATTTATTAACATTCGTCGATAGAAATAATACAACATAGTTAATATATATTGCCCTCCGTATTCGGCATATACTTTTTCCAGCTGTGTATATGCAAACTGTTTTTTTTCTCCTAAAAGATCCAAAAAAGGAAATATTGAGACTTCATCTGATTCAGAAAACTCCTGTATTTGAGCGTTTAGAGCTTTGGCCGATTTTAACATTAAGGTGGTTGCTGAAAGTGGCTTTTGGGCCCTGATTAATACCGTCGTAGTAGCATCGGACTTTAATAATGACAGATCAGTTTTTTCATTGAAATTTTCCAAAATTACCAATCTAGCATCTGAAAATAAATCCATCGTCCCTATGCCCATAGCTGCCTGTTCTATCGACTGATTTTTCCCATTAAATTCACTTATAGCTAGCGGGTCAAATTTTGCTCGCCAAGCTGAAACAGCTCTTGATATTGCAGTCAAACCATTTCCATGAAATAAAATAATCGGCATACGTAAAAGAATATAGAATATTGAGTTTAGAATATAGCAAAAACATTAATCACCAACTGCATTCTATATACTATATTCTGCATTCTAACACGAACTTACTTAGGTTGAGCGGAGGCTGTAGATTCTTTACTATCTTCGTCCAATTTGGCTTTGACATATTGTTGTAAGGGGGCGTAATCATTTTGAGGTGGAACCATTACAAAACGACCATATTTTGAAACATCTCCAACTACTAAGACACTTTTACCATCACCCAGATCTCCTAAAACAATTGTATCTACACCTTTAACATTTTTAGCAATATCATAAAAATCCAAATAATCACTTTTAGGAATATTTGTATCAACACTTTCTCCAAAGGTATTCAACAGACCACCTATTTTAGACGGATTGAACAAAGTATCGAGTGACAAAGCTTTTTCTCGAAAAGCTTGTATCACCAATTGCTGTCTTCGGGATCTGGCAAAATCTGACCCTTCACCATTGGTGCCCATTCGAGAACGAACAAATTTTAAAGCAGTTTCCCCATCCATATGAGTAACTCCCTTATTAAAATGCAGATGTTCAAAACGACAGGCAAAATCGGCCGCCTGACTAGCTATTTTATCTGTACTATCTACCAACAGGTTTTGTTTACCCGGTTTTAGCTTCAGTATTTTCGCCTGTTCCTCAGTAATATCCATCTCTTTCTCCACTAAACCACACAAATCCTCTTCTTTACCGGTAATTGGATAGTTAAAATCATCAAATGTTTTTGGGACTTCAACATCAATTCCACCAACAAGATCAACCGCTTTAGCAAAGCCGGCAAAATCTATTCGGACTGCATAATGGATCGGAATACCAATAATGTCATCAATCTTGTCTGAAGCAAAAGCTAATCCTCCTTCAGGACGTTCTTCACCTTCCTGATAAGCTGCATTTACTTTCTCACTAATACCATCCAGCCACAAATCTCGAGGGACAGATATCATTGTCACTTTATGACTTTTTAAAGAATATGAAGCTATAATTATTGAATCAGTCAACGTCGCGCCATCATGTTTTCCGCCTGCCAATCCAAGCAGCAAAATATTTACCCGATCATCAGTAGACTTAATTGACGGACCACTAGCTGCCGACAAAGCAAATTCAAACACCTGCTTCCCTGTCGAATTATTCATAAACCACACAAACAAACCTATTATTATGACCAGACTGATACAAATAAATAACCAACTTTTTTTTGATTGGGAACGTTTTTTAACTTCCCCTGGAGACTTCATGTTGAGTTTTTTAAGTTCAAAATCCATAAATATTTAGCCGAATAGTAAAACGGGTCTATTAACTGTACTACGCAGAACACGCGTTGACAATTGCCACAAATTGATCGGCCTCTAAAGAGGCTTTTCCAATAAGCAAACCACTAATATGTTCCTGTTTTACAAAAGCGGCACAATTTTCTTTATTGACACTTCCTCCATACAAAACATTAATTCCTTGATGCATACCAACCAATTGCTTAGCCACTTTTTCGGCATTCTCAGGTGTATCTGGAGTACCAGTTCCTATAGCAAAAACTGGTTCGTAGGCTATGACTTCACAACCACTTGGCACAGGTGTTTCAGCATCTTGCACACATACCATTGGCATGATTTCCTGTTCCCTTACCCTTTTAACTTTCTCTGCAACCATCTCATCTGTTTCAGCAAAATGCTGACGCCTTTCTGAATGACCAATCAAAGAAAAATCAATCATTCCCTTTAAAAACACAGCCGCCTCTTCACCAGTAAATGCTCCTTCGGCAAAAGGTGAAATATTTTGTGCTCCAACCAGCAAAGGAAAGTTATTGACTTTAACTGTTTTAGAAGCTTCACTCAAAGCTGAAAAACGCGGGCAAAAACCCACAACAATATCTTCTCTACGCTCAAGTTTGGGTCCTACAGCTTCTACCCATTCAATAGTCTGCGCCAAAGATAGGTTAGATTTAAAATTAGCAATAATCCAAAGCTTCTTCATAAATTTAAATACAAAGCACGAATATCGAAATCTAAAAACAAATATTAAATTCAAATTTAAAAATTCAAAACGGTTTTTAATAATTTAAATTTTAATATTTTGAATTTATTTCGAATTTAGGGTTTAGGATTTCGAATTTATCCTTATCCCCACCATCCGTACTTGTCTAAGTCTATCACGAAGTCATCACCAACCTCTATCCCCTCCATCTCTAAAATAGTTTTTTGTTCCTGTCTTCGATGATCTTCACACCTAGTCGAAATAAAACCAACTCGATTTACGACTCTCTGCCAAGGCAAGTTAAATTCATCTGAATTGTAGTGTAAAATTCCTCCAACCATCCGAGCTCCACGCGGAACTCCAGCCAGAGTAGCAATGGAGCCATAAGTAGTCACTTTACCCTGTGGTATTTGCAGGCTAATTTGAATAACTCGATTTTTGAATCCCTGCTTAAAAAAAGCTTCATCCCGCTGCATAAAGGATATTTTAACAAATGAAAATTAGCTTTGAAGAAGTTTGGCGAGTTCAGCTTTTGGGGTAACACCAATTTTTCGACCTACTTCTTTACCATCTTTTAAAATCACATAGGTGGGAATACTCATCACTCCATACTGCTGGGCTTTATCTGGCGCTTCATCGACATTTATACGATCAACCTGAAGTTTTAACTCTTTTTCAAGTTCATCTATGACTGGATTCATTATTTTGCAGGGACCACACCAAGGAGCCCAAAAATCAAGTAAAGTAACCATACAGGACAAATATCGTAACACCAATTTTTGGTTTTGACTAGTAGTATCTTTAAGTAAATCTCTACTAGATATTGTATGTCATACGAAACAATCTCTCTATGCTAAGATGTACTTATGATTGCAACAATTGGTCTAGCAACCTTATCATTTTTTATCTCAATGGCTATTGGTTTTTTTATCCTGGTGCTTTTTGGAAAAGATTGGTTTCCTGGATTTAGTTTCGTTTTATTGATCTATTACATCCCAATAATATTGATTGGCTCAGGCATCATTTTCACTTTACCAATCTACTTTCTGCTTAAGCAGCTACCTTTTATCATCAATAGATTTGGAAAAATAATAGCTTTTTTTATAATACTAATAGTATTGTTATTCTGATTATTTATCTTGCCCCGATAACATCTTTGGGTAGAAGTCTTTCAGAAAATACTGTACCAACTCATATCCCCCGACAAATAGCCCCGTAAAAAACAAATCTCCCATCAGAGTATTCCGATAAAAAGGAATCGCTGCAACATAGCAATTAATAAATCCAGCGAGATCTTTGGAGTACATCGAAGTACCAATCCAAACAGCAAAGTTGGTAATCAGAAAAAAAGCCACTGAAGCAGTCACTGAACCTAAAACCACGGTAGATACACATTTGTGTTTTCGGATATATAAACCAATCAATCCACTCAACAAAAAGCTCCCATACACTGCCCACATCGAACCAAAATCAAACCCCAACCACAGATCACTCAGAAAAACGGCAGCAATTGGCAAAATGAAAGCGTACTTTCTAGGTAAATACATCCCTCCAAATAAAGCAATTGCAGTGATCGGCGCAAAATTGGCAGGATGAGGAAGTAGTCGCATAGCAACCCCAAGAAAAACCAATAAAACTGGCAGCATCTTTAAATTATTCATACCTATACCTACTTACTACAACCTACCGACTACTTACTAATTACTTCAATTCCCATTTAATCTCTTCACTTCCATTACATATATAAGCAGATGCTCCCATGGTCGCTTCTTTATCATCAATTGAATACAACCAATACTTCCCATCTCCCTGTGACTTTCCACCTATGGAAGTAACCAATTTACCAAACGAACTTTCGTCATACTCAACCTCAGCTTTTTCATCTAAAACATCAAAAGGACTTTTCCCAGCTTGGCATTCATAACTAAAATTACCCTCTGGTACAACAGTTACTGCGCTAGGAACAACATCTTTATTGCTTATCTCTTCTGTACTTTTCTCTTTCACTATATACCATCCCGCTAAAATAACCATGAGAATTACTACAGATAATAGTAAGTATTTTGTTTTCATTGCTGCAAGTCTAACATATTGTGAATCTAAATGGTCAAGCTACTATATATAGTATCATTACCTGGTCGCCCAAGGACTTTTTTTTATGCTACACTAAGCTCCTAATGCCCGACTTACTCGATGGTCTAAACCCGATCCAACAACAAGCTGCTAAAACTACTGAAGGTCCTGAACTTATTCTAGCTGGTGCTGGTTCCGGAAAAACACGTGTCTTAACCTTCCGGGTCGCCTACTTGATCTCTGAAAAAAAAATACCAGCAGATCAAATTATGGTAGTTACCTTTACCAACAAAGCTGCCGGTGAAATGAAAGAGCGTATTTTGCACCTGATTGGTAAAACCTCTGTTCAGCCTCTGATGGGAACTTTCCACTCAATCTGTGCCAAAATCTTGCGCCGCGAAGGATATTTGCTCGGACTCAAACCAGGCTTCTCTATTTATGATGAAGGCGATGCCCAGGATGCCGTCAAAGAGGCTATGAGTGTGTTAGCAATTGACCAGAAAAAGTTTAATCCAAACTCAATCCGCTATACCATCTCCTCGGCTAAAAATGAACTCATCTCTGAAATGGAATATCCACAGTACGCCCGAGGCTATTTCCAGGAAACAGTTGCTAAAGTCTACATCGAGTACCAAAAGATTTTACGTCGCAACCAGGCTCTGGATTTTGATGATCTCCTGATGATGACCAATCAGCTTTTCCACACTCAACCAGAAAAACTAGCCCAGTACCAACAACAGTTTAAATACATCTTGGTTGATGAATACCAAGACACCAATGCTGCTCAATACAATTTGATCAAGCAACTGGCCAAAAGATACCGCAACCTCTGTGTTGTTGGAGATGCTTCACAGGCTATTTATGGCTTCCGAGGAGCTGATTTTCGCAATATCGTCAATTTCAAAAAAGATTACCCCGAAGCCAAAGTTTTTAACCTTGAACAAAATTATCGATCAACTCAAACTATTTTAGATGCCGCTCATGCTGTGATTGCCGAAAATAAATCTCATCCTATTTTAAAACTTTGGACTGAACAAAAATCTGGTCCAAAAATCACTCTTTACCAAGCCGGCAATGAAGTGGAGGAAGCAATTTTTGTCTTAGATGAAGTCAAAAATTCTGGCAAACCTTTGTCAGACTTTGCTGTACTTTATCGAACCAATGCTCAGTCTCGTTCGATTGAGGAAATTTTCCTTAAAGCAGGATTACCGTATCGTTTAGTAGGTGGTGTCCAATTTTATCAGAGAAAAGAGATTAAAGATATCTTGGCCTATCTCCGACTGGTTGAAAATCCTGGTGATTCAGTAGCTAAAAAAAGAATCGAAAAAATCGGTAAAGGCCGGATGCAGCGCTTTCTCACCGCTACCAGTGGAATCATCCCTGAAACGATCGAAACATCCGAGTTCGGCGAAACTAAAAAAACCGAACATGATGTGCAGGAACCTCGAATGACTACCCGAGACATTCTAGATCTCATCTTATCTGCGACAGACTATCTCAATTATCTGGATGATGGCTCTGAGCAAGGCAAGATGCGAATTGAAAACGTTAAAGAGCTTCGCTCTGTAGCTGAGGAATTTCCTATCTTAGTCGAGTTTATGGAAAATGTTGCCCTGATCCAAGACAACCAGATGCCTGGATTAGCTTTGAAAGAGCAGCAACAAGCAGTCACCCTCATGACCATCCATGCCTCCAAAGGTTTAGAGTTTCCAAGCGTTTTCTTAGTTGGCATGGAAGAAGGACTTTTCCCACACTCCCGCTCAATGCTCAATCCCACCGAGATGGAAGAAGAACGTCGCCTCGCCTATGTTGGGATCACCCGAGCGAAAGAAAAACTTTACATGACCTACACCCGTTCCCGTTTGTACTTTGGTACCCGATCCGGTGCTATTCCCTCTCGATTTCTTGGATCAATTCCAACTGGATTGATCGATCAAAATATGAGCTACCGCGATTCAGATTCCTATCTGTCTGATAAATACAATGATAGTTTTGATGATGATATCGACAAGCGAGCACTCAAAGACGACGACGACTGGCTTAATAGCTAGCGAATAGGCAACACGCAATTAATTATCGTTCATTTTGCGTATCTCGTATTGCGTGTCACTATTTTCACACACTCATAACCTGTCAAGTTGCATTCTCTCATCCAATCCGGTAGAGTTTTTACAGTTAAAATATTTATTTTTCGAGTGCATACTCGAGAAAATACCTTTTAAACCAATAATGGATAAAGTTGTCAACATGGCTGTTAGTTCTCTACTAACACTCAATATGACCGCCTTTGCCGCTGAAAGCGGGACTTTTGATCCCCCAAATTTAGATCCCAAAGAAACACTCGAGATCACTCAACCGGTCAAGACTGAAACCAAATTTGAAGAGAAATATGCCACGGAATCTGCCAAGATAGAATATGAAAAAGAGTATAAAGATGATCCAGAAACTGAAGCTGGCATCGAAACGACGCTTCAGGAAGGTAAAGATGGTAAAAAGATCAAAACCATCAAAATTACCTATTATGACGGTAAAGAATTTGACCGAGTGGCCGTTAAAACTGAAATTGAAAAACCTACCCCAGAAATCATCGGCCGTGGCACTAAAATAGTCTGGAAAACTCTCCAAACACCGGAAGGCGAAATCCGCTATTGGAAAAAAATGCGTGTCTACGCCACTCACTACGACCAACACTGTGCTGGCTGCAACGAATGGACTGCTATCGGCATGCGTGCCGGCAAAGGCGTGATAGCGGTAGATCCCAGTGTCATCAAACTACGCTCCAATGTCTATGTACCTGGCTATGGTAAAGCAGTCGCCGGAGACACCGGTGGGGCTATTAAAGGGAATATTATTGATCTAGGATTTGACGATGCTAAAACAGCCGGCTGGAGTGCGAGATACGTTGATATTTATCTGATCGATAAAGCTCCAGGAAGTTAAGTTTAATTAGATTTTTTTAAAAGTATTAAGCATTTTGATAAAAATTTTCTCATAATAAGCATTTTCCCCTTCAGGAATATCCACAAATTCAAAAATATAGGCAATATTCTCAATGCTAAAGGAAGCGTATCCTAGCGATTTATCCCAATAATAGCGCGCTTCAATTCCATTAAAACTTTTTTTCACCATCCGTGATGTTATATGCTCCGCCATTCCTCTCCCACCACTTCCAAGCCAAACTCTAAACTCTGCATCTTTACCATCCGGATATAAAACCCTACCTTCCCGATACCACTCACCGGGGTATTCTATAGAAAACTTTTTCTCACCACCATAAGCAGTGTGACCTGAAAACATTACCCATCCAGGATTTCGCTCAGAGGCAGATATTGAAGCTTCTGGTAAAGTTGGCACCTCCTCCAAATCAGGCTTAGAAAAGCGCTGTCTGGGAGTATCACAATTAAGCTCATCCCCATTATCGACAGCAGTAAAATATTGGCTACACTCTGCAAATGAATTTATGGAAGCAATTTTTTGCTGATGAAGAAAATAATATCCCCCCCCGCCCAGCAAGGCCAGTATTGCTACAAGAAAAGCCAACATCAATACTGAAAATCCTTTTTGCATTTAACGAATAAATTGAAAACTTTTGATTACTTCATCTAACAACTCTTTATCATCTCCAGAAAAATATATACTCACAGTCACAGGTTGTCCATTTTTGGCTTTATCATAATCAAACAACAAATATGTCGCTTCTTTCCCATCAGCATCAACAACTAGCTTTGTTCCAATAACACCTGATACAGTTGCCTCATTTGAGCTAATAACTTTTCTACCCTGACTAAACATTTTTGCTAATTCTGCTGCACCCGAAGATGCACCATAACCATAATCACAAACAATAATCTGACTGTTTCCGCGACTAATTTTAGGCCCTCCACACCCGACTTTTAAATCCTTCTGAGTGTTTTCTGGGTAATTAAAAGTATACAGATGACCTTTTGAAGTATAAGATTTACCATCATCGACCATTTGTTCATTCTTTACAGGAGATACGGACGGGCTTTCAGAAATCATAGGTGAGGGATTTATTTGCTGAATATCTGAAATTGGTTGTTGTTTATAAAAAAAGTAGCTGACAACTCCTAATCCCATCAGAAGGACAATAAAAATTAACAATACACTAGAAAAACCACGCATGATATTAGTATATATTGTATTTAGTAGGTAGTATAGAGTTGGGAAATTAGGAACCACGAGCGAAGGTCAGCTTCATGATCAGATCTTCGACCTGTTTGGAAAAATCATCTTTTGAAGTAGCAGGAGATCCGTCATTGGAAACTCGGTGAGTAATATACAAAGCTGGTACTGTTTTTGTGCACCATTCATAACGAGTGTATCCACCTTCAGTAGCTTTAGTTCGGACAACTTTAAATGAACCCACATCAATCATTTCACCATTGGCACAGCCGGTAGCATCCTTGATGATAGTAACTGGCTTTACAGCTGTAGAACAAGCCACTTTTAGATTGTCCTGACCATTGGTTGGATCTAGCTCAATATTAGAAGAGTTTGAACAAGTCAAAACTCCCCAATTTTTAGGATAAGCAATCTGGAAATCTCCAGCATTGTAAGATTTATCATCACCGGTAGGTTGGTTGGTATTTTCACCCTGTGAAACTATTACCCCTCCACTAGCTACAGGTGAGGCACTCACTTCAACTTGATTGTTTGCTACATTGGTTGTATTTCGATTGCGAATAAATTGGATTAAATAATAAATGGAACCAACAATAATTGCCAGTACCACCAAACCAACTAAAGCGGTAGCAACTAAACTTTTTCTTTCAGCGTCCATAATTGACGTTATTATATCATCAAATCCTTAGAATTACTACTATGAGTTGTATTTCGTCAAAAATACTAAATTCTAAACAAATCCAAACTTTTACCTTCCTCTTCACGCTTTACGCTAAACGCTTTACGCTCTACAATAAGGCAATGGATCTGCGTCTTCTCGATGATTCCCACCGTATCCAGTACAACCAAACAGTAACTCATGTCATTCAATCGTGGGAATGGGGTGAATTCCGCAAAAAACTTGGATTACCTTTACTCCGTTATGGCCTATTTACCAATGACCAGCTAACAACTGCTTTTCAGATGACACTCCACTCCATTCCTTTTCTGGGCAAAAAGGTAGGTTACATGCCCAAGGGACCTCTCCCTACCAAGGATTTAGCCAAAGCACTCGAACAGATAAGTGCTGAATATGACTGCGCTTTCATCAAACTGGAACCAAATATTGAAGCCGATCTGGCTCCTTACTCAGTTTATCCCAAATTCCAACCCTCACCTAAACCTTTGTTTACAAAATACAATTTTGTCCTCGATATTACCCCCACAGAAGAAGAATTACTTAAAAATATGCATTCCAAAACCCGCTATAACATCCGTCTGGCTGAAAAACGCGGAGTGAAGGTCGAAATATCTGATACTGACAAGGCTTTTAAAGCTTTTTTGAAACTTCACTTTGACACCACACAAAGACAAGGTTTTCATAGTCACAACGAAAAGTATCATACCCTGGCCTGGGAAACTTTACGTGATGCCGGGATGGCTCAGGTGGCAATCGCTTATTATCAAAAGAAACCATTGTCAGCCTGGATGCTTTATACCTTTAAGGATACCCTCTATTACCCATACGGGGGGTCTTCGATCGAGCATAAAGAGGTAATGGCCAACAATCTGCTCGCCTGGGAAGTGATTAAATTTGGTAAAACCAAAGGGCTACAAAGCTTTGATATGTGGGGAGCTTTAGGCCCTGAGCCAGATCCAAAAGATCCCTGGTATGGATTCCACCGTTTTAAATCAGGTTATGGCGGCAAACTTGTCGAATATTTAGGAACTTATGATCTGGTTATTAACGATCCCTTATATTGGGCCTTTACATCTATAGATAAATTTTCCAAATTAAAATTTTTCTTATTAAAAATTCTTGGTAAATAATACTTATGGAAAACACCCTCTTTATCGCCTTATTTTTAATTTTTGGGTCTTTGTTGGGACTATCCTGGTTTGCAGGATCAGATGCCCCATTTATAAGTACAGCGAGTGGGAAAATTAATGAAGTCTTAAAATCTGCAGGAGTCAAAAAAGGCAAAACCTTTTATGAACTAGGATCGGGAGATGGCCGAGTTGTGTTAGAAGCTGCGAAATTGGGGGCGGATAGTTATGGAATAGAACAATCGTGGATACGTGTTTGGTATTCTAGATACCAAGCCTGGAAGCAAAAATTACCAAATGCACATTTTTACCATGGCAATTTATTTGACAGAGCATATTTCCCTGCAGACATAGTATTCATTTATCTCCTACCTCAAGGAATAAACCGATTGGAAGAAAAATTACAAAAAGAACTTAAAAAAAACTCGGTAGTAATTTTACAATCTTTCCCTTTTGCAAATTGGAAAGAATTTAAAAAACTGGAACGCAAAACAAAAGATGATAAAATAGGAGGTGAGTTCTATTTTTACCGCAGATAATTTTTAAAAGTATGAAGATCTTTGTTACCTTAATCCTTCTTAGTTTATTTACATCACAACGCATCATTTGGAGTATGACTGATCCACGCTCATTTAAAGAAAGGATCTCTTGGATTAAAGACCCGTTGCACTTGATTACCGGCACAATCACCATGGGAGCAGGTATTTTAGCCATTATTTTATACTTTAAAGATTATTATTTGATTACTGAGTATGAAGATGTTGTCACAATTGTAGGTATTTTAATCACAATGATAGGCTCTCTCTTTGCTAGCTGGGCAAGAATCTACATGGGAAAATTCTGGGCACCAGCCAATACTGGTCATAAAGATTATCAAACCAAACTTCATACCGAAGGTCCTTTTAAATACTCTCGCAATCCGATATATGCCGGATTACTACTTGCAGCCTTTGGCTTTTTCCTCGCTCTAAATAGTTATCTAATAATTACAGTTGGATTAATTTATTGGTATTTCAATAAATCCATCAAAGCGGAAGAACCACTATTAGAAAAACATTTTGGGGAATCTTATCAAAATTACAAAAAGCAGACACCGAAGCTACTTTTTACCTAATTAACTCTGCCAACCCCGATTGGGATCTTTACGCATCTCTTCTGTTTCAGTTTTTCTCGAATAATCATCTTCCAGACGATAGGTATTTCCAAGTTCTGGTGTTGAAACTTCAAATACATCACAGTCGGTAACTGCTTGTAACCGATGTTTTTGCCCAACCATCATGGTGTAACCTTTATGCATCTCCATTTCAAAGGTGATCATTTCCCCTTGTGGATTTTCAACGATCGAATTGCATTGCCCACTCACTAAAATCTGCGTCTCTTGTTTTACGTCATGCACCTGAAGTGACAATCTTTTCCCAGCATTAATATGCATTAGCTTCCCAGTGTAAGGTAAATCCTCTGGAGTAAAAATCATTTCATACCCCCAGGGCTTTTCTACTTTCTTAAAAAAAGGTGTATTCACATAGGTATTTTTATCGATTGTTTTTAAAAATTCTTCTAGTTTCGGATCCATGTTGGTAAAATTGTGAATTGTATATCGTTAATCAGGGGTAAATATTATTGTTTTTTCCGATTCACTATAAACGATACCCCATTAACAATTAATGGTATTATATCTTTCACCTTATAAAAATCCAGACATGAACATGACAAAACTTTTAATTTTTATCTTAGGGTTAATTATTCTTCTGACGCTTGGAGCTGGATTGTATTTTCTTAAATTAAATCCTTTACCATTTTTTGAAAGAACCTTTGCTTATCCGATCTATCTGGTTCGTTCCATGAACTACTCCAACCCCCAACCTCCAAACCTCAACCAACCTGAACCTTTCCCTTCAAATTTACCTAGAACTGTCAAACCAGCCGACGCCTATACCATCATTCTTGTGGGAGACTCTATGACCGATTTTTTGGGAGACAATCCAGTCAAATTACGAGACTATTTAAAGATTCACTATTGTGATGAACACTGCACTCCTAAAGGCAAAGTCTTTGGCATTTTTAATTTGGGATTTGGATCTACCAATGTCTTATCTCTCCAAGACCGCATCGAAAAAGAATCATTTTATCTAGATCAACAGTATCAATCTATTTTATCCCGCGAATTTGACCTGATTTTGATTGAATCTTTTGGCAACAATCCACTCTCACAATTCCCACTAGAAGAAGGATTACAAAAACAAAACGAAGCTCTGGAGAAAGCAGTCCGAACACTTCATAGAGCCAAACCAAATGCAGTAATTGCCTTTATGTCAACTGTTGCCCCAATCAGAAATCGTTATGCTGAAGGATCCACTGTCCTGTCCCCTGAAGTCAGGCAACAATGGGCAGATGAAAGAGCGTCTTATATCAAAAATCACATCAAATTTGCTCAGGATCACAACATTCCATACTTAGACTTATATACCAAAACACTAAACAACGGCGAAGGCACTTTAGACTATATCAATACCAATGATTTTATTCACCCTTCAGTCACAGGAGTAGACTTTATCTCCAAAGAGATCGCCGACTGGATCTATGAGAATCGGGTTTTACCTCTCTGAAATCCCTATATATATCTGGACGTCTAGGATAACGAAAGCTCGCGACATTTTCTGCTGCAATCTTAAGTTCCGAAAGAAGTTGTGCAGGATTCAATCTGGTCTGCATCATTGCATACCTCGTCTCTGCTGGAATTTCTTTACCTTGGATAATAACCTTTCGAAGAACTGATCCAACTAAAACAACATACGCGGCATTCTCAACCCCAATAAAATTGACGTTTCGGTCACCTCCAAAACCCATAATAGGTTCATCTGAATATACGCCGTTTACGCTAAAAAAACCTCGGTCTGGAACAAAGAAATCTGATTGATTTGGAATATAAATTTTTTGAATATCACTGCCACTCGCGACCATGTCATAAAAAGCTTGTGGTGATGTTATGGGCGACCATACATTAACTCGTGGAGCATTAGGAGACAAAACAACTCTTTTTCGAACAAATCGTCGATTCTCAACAGTTTTATCAGACATATAGTCTAAAGCTAGTATAACATCAATTTATAAATTACAACTCGATCAACTCTTTGTTGGCTTTGGTTAATTGTCTAATCCCATTTTTTTCTATCACATACAAATCTTCTATCCTCACTCCGCCAAATCCGGGAATATAAATTCCTGGTTCGATCGAAAATACCATTCCTACCACTAGGAGATCTTCTGACTTGGGAGACAGGCGGGGATGTTCATGAACTTGCAAACCTATACCATGTCCCAATGAATGTGGAATCGATGGCTGGCCTTGAGAAATAATAAACTCTCTTGCTACCTGATCAACTTCTTTTCCAGTAACAGCTACTCCTTTTTTAATCTGTCTATCCAAAAACTCAGCAGCTTTTTTTTGAGCTTCATATACTGTCTTATAGATCTCTTTTTGCTTTGAATCAGCTTTACCGACAAAAATTGTCCGCGTCATATCAGAACAATAATCATCCACTTTCACCCCAAAATCCAATAAAACAAATTCTCCACCACCTTTCAGTTTGGTTTTACCAGTTTGGTGATGCGGCACAGAAGAAAGTGCACCAAATGCTACTATCGTCTCAAATGAAGGAACACCCTGTTGTTTTCTCATCATTAACTCGATCTCTGTTGCCAACTGTTTTTCAGTAGTACCTGGTTTGATCTTCTTTAAAATTTTCTTAAAAACTTTATCTCCGATGGAGCACGCCTTCTCAATCCTCTCAATCTCTTCCGATGATTTGACTCCACGAATATCATGCAGTTTTAAATCCTCAATTTTGGTAAAAATATTTTCCAGTTTTCTAAGTTCAGCAACAGTCAGATTGTCAGCCTCAATACCAATACTTTTTATCCGATGTTTGCTTTGTAAATCTTTTAAATGATCGGACAAACCACAATTTGCTGAAATTTCTAATAACACAAAATCATCCAGTTGCATGACGGCTTCCGAATACCTCGCGTCAGTAAAAATATAGCGTTGTTTTGAGGTAACTAAAACAAAGGCTTCCCTCTCTTCATGAGAAAAATTTGTGTAGCCAGTCAAATAACCAATATGAAAACTATCTGAGATCAGTATTGCGTCAACTTCTTTATACAAAGAAAAATCTATCATCCATTTTTCCTTTTAAAATACCACCATCCAACAAATCCACTAACAAAAATTACTAATACAATTATAGAAATCCAGATAAAACTAGTCCTATCCTCTGTTGTCAAAGATGAAATGCTTTCTATTGAATCCAATTGAACATAAGAATCATGAATAAAACCATTACTATCTTTAACCCTTAATACCGGAAACATCTGGATTGATTCACTATCATATTGGTGTGATGGATTGGCTTCATTACTGGTATCTCCGTCACCAAAGTCCCAAAAATACTCAACTATCTTTTGATTACTGGTAGATAAAGATGCATCAAACTGAACTGGTTTACTGAAATCTACAGTTATTATATCGGTCAATGGGTCACGGCTTTCTTTATCATTCACTTTGATTTTTGATTGAGGAAGCAGATATTTCTGATCTGGTAAGATGTTAATCAAAGTTGACTGAATCAATTGAGGCTCATCATTACGATACTTAGCCATTATATGCATCACATAAGACCCTGGCTTTGAATATGTATGACTATTTTTCAAACCTTCTGCATGAGCCCCATCCCCAAATTCCCAAAGGAAAGTCGTCTGATCTATTACCTCCGGCAAAATAGGCAACTGATTGATATCCATCTCCATCTCGAGCTTTTCACCAACAAAATGGTTTTGTTTGGCTAAATCTTGTGGCAACTCAAAATTTGAAGCTGAGGAAAGAGGTACTGGATAAAGATCTGAATATTCACCGTTTATTTTAAAAAACGGCGGCTGCCCCATCACATGAGCAAAAACAGCGGACGGGCAAAACAATACCATAAAGAGGGAAAAAATAATTAAGATTTTTTTCATAAAAGCTTAAAATCTTTCAACACATCTTTAAACTGCTTATTATTTTCAAAAAAGTAAGCATGAATACCCAAAGCTTTAGCATTTGTCAGATAGCCTGGTGAATCATCAAAATAAACGACCTCCTCACCTTTACAATCAATTGTTTTCAATACATGGTCAAAAAATGCTAACTGTGGCTTTTTATAGCCGATCAGGCTGGAAGCAAAAAAACCATCAAATAAAGTACCGAAACCTAATTTTTCTACTAAATGTTTGGCCCGATACTTTTCCTGATTGGTAACAACATAGCATTTTATGCCTTGTTTCTTTAACTGTTCCACTGTTGCCAATAGCTCCACATCGGCTTTTGCCGCATCTTGTAACCAATATTCAATCAGATCAGCTGCGCTTTTTTCCCACTTCCACTCTTTTAGTTTTGGTTGTACTATCTCTTTTAAATCCTTCTTTCCCAAAACCGCATCTTCAAATTCTGTTTCAAAAAAGCTATCCGGTATTTGCACACCAAAATCAGCCAGGTAGTGCTGACTAAACATTTTTCCCTGAATTAATACCCCATCGACATCAAATAGAATTGCTTTTATGTTATTCATGAATCGTCATTCTCCTAAGTTCACAGTACTCACACTCATCATCATCACAAAACTGATCCCAAAAGTCTAAATTGCGAATCTCCTCTGAAATCAGTTTGATCTGATCTTCCAAAACTTTAACTTCTTGGTCAGAAATAGTAAATAATTCACTTTTAAATTGGCCTTTTTCATCTGGCTCAATAAAATCTATTACTCCACTCTGCATCTGCATTTTACCCTGATGATAATGATCTATCAAAATTTTATAAAATGTTAGCTGTCTTAAATAATTACTATCTGATGTGGCAGTCAAACCGGCAATTGCATTACGCGACTTTGGTTTACCGGTTTTAAAATCATGGACAATCACTTCCGAAGTACCAGGTATATCTTCGATCAGATCCAACCGACCATTTAAAACTACCCCATCGGCCAGCTGAACTCCTTTAATACTCATCTCACTCATCACACTTTTATCTTTCCACTTAGGGATCAACTCTTGTTGAATTTTAGGAATCACACTTTGTCCCTTTTTTATTAATTCTCTTTTTTCATTTTCCGGCAACGGACTCTTCTTTACCAACTCCATAAACATATTCAAAGTATCCTGCTGATAGCTGATAGCTGATGGCTGACTACTAATTAACCTACTCATCACCAAATGCATCAATGTCCCATACACCTGGTTTTTATTTTTGACATCCGGAAACCCGAGCAAATTACGGTAAAAGAATTTCCAGGGACAACTCAGATAATTATCTAAAGCAGTTGCCGACAGACCTCTTTTCATAAACAGTTGCTGGAAAAAAAGTTTATACGAAGAAGATCGCTGCTCATCTTGAACTGATAGATTTTTTATATCCGCCATATCAAAAACCTGATCTTTATTTTTAATAAACTGTTTCTCAAAGACTCCAGTATCCACTTCTTCAATTAACTCTGGATTGATCTCAGTAATAAACTGCGAGGGTATTTGCTCTTTTCCATCTATCGATACAGCCGAATAACTGATCACAATGTCTTTTCTGGCGCGGGTCAAAGCTACATAAAAAAGCCGCCTTTCATCTTCATTGTCCTCTGTTTCCAAATTGAGTTTTATTCCTAGAACATCCCAGGGAATATTAAAACCACGATTACGTTTTTTAGCATTTCCCCAGTGACCGTCATATGCATTTACAATATAAACATAGTCATACTCCAAACCTTTTGACCTGTGTGCCGTCATCAGATGGACAGCATCATCTGTGACAGTTTTCACATTGGTCTTTAAAGCGACATCATGTTTTTTCAGCAAATCCAGATATTGGATAAAATCTTCCAAAGAAAATTCTGAGTTTCGCTCAGTCAAAATTTTGATCTCTTCAAACAAAGCAATCAGTTTATCAAGTAGCTCATAGCGGCGGGGAGACAAAAGCAAGTGTGGTTTAAAACCAGATTCGTTGATTACTTCAATAAAAAAATTTTCAAAAGCGGTATTCATGGCTCTTCTTTGCCAGTCTCTCATTTTAGTATTAAATAGCAGTAAACTTTTAAATGTTTCGAGCTTCAGTTCTTTGGCTTTACTCTCATCAATTTCTGCTAAATAATCATAAATATTTTCATACTTACTTGTTGCTTGTTGCTTGTCTCTTATCACTTTATAAATATCGATCGGCTCAATTTCAAAAAAATCAATGTGCATCGCTTTTAAGACTTCTCTCTCACTACCAGCAAAAGCAATCGCCCGAAAAATAGTAATTAACTTCAATATATATATGTCACTTAAAATATTGGCATCCGAATTAATAACATAACTGATACCATTTCTCTCCAAAACCTCTGCCATGATCTGTAAATCCCGATTATTTCTTCCGATAACAACTATCTCAGACAATGAAACATTTGCCTGCTTCTTTTTCTTAATATCTGAGACAATATATTCAAGTTCAGCAAAATAATCATGTAAAACCGCAAGCTTAATGGGTTCAGCTTTTTTAGATTGTTGAGATTGTAGTTTAACTCGTTCAGGTAGCAATAAATGCGAAGCAAGATTTTTTTCAACCAAAGAATCTGCAGCATCCAAAATCTTTTGATGCGAACGGTAATTTTGGACCAAACTAATCAAAGTAGCACCCGGATACAGCTGTCTAAAAGCTAAAAAATTTTCCAGTGAGGCCCCCTGAAAACGAAAAATTGCCTGCTTTTCATCTCCCACTACAAAGATATTTGGCTCATCAAAAAAATCCCCCAAAAGCTGGACAATCCGGTTTTGCAAAGCATTAGTGTCCTGATGTTCATCGACCAAAATATATTGAAATTTTTCTTGCAAAGTCAGGAGAAAGTCTTTATCCTGCTCCATCATATTTTTAACTTCAAACAACATATCATTGAAGTCATACATTTTTTTATCAAGCAAAAATTGTTGATACGCTCTATACAAAATAAGTAGTTCACTATTTTTCGCAATATCTTTTTGCAGATCCTGATACTTCCCTTTCATCTGCCCTTTGTATTTACCTTTATCGTGGTAGAGATCTTCAATATTTCTAAAATCCTCTTGTTGCTGGGCAATTGCTTTATCCAGATCATCCGGAGCCACTGCCTCTTTTTTTAAATTATTTATTTCCGACAAAACTCCTTTGACATAATAAAGCGGATCACCAAAAGGCCGCAGATATTCAAGTTCACTTTTGAGTATCAGCTCTTCCATAAACTGAATTTGTTCGACATCCGTCACAGGCTGAGAAGCGATCAGATGGGGAAAATATTCCGGGTAGTTTTTGATCACATCATTACAAAAACCATGAAAGGTACTGATCTCGACTTTATACCCATCTGTACCGATCATCTCGACCAGACGATGTCTCATCTCAGCCGCTGCGGCTTCCGTAAAAGTCAGGGCTAATATATTGGAAGGATTGACCTGGGTTTTAATTAAAATATTAGCGATTCGCAAAGTTAAAATCTGCGTTTTCCCGGTACCCGGACCGGCAATTACCATCACCGGACCTTCGATCTGATCAACTGCTTTTCTCTGTTCAGGATTGAGTCTTCTATAAGATTCTTCAAATTTAGGAGTAACCATCAGTAGCCCATTCTACCACGAGTAATTGGCTTTTTAGCAGCCCATATATACTATGACCTAAATTACGTAATATGCTTTTTGGACCAGATAGACCTACAGATCACAAAATGATCAGTTTGCTAAAAGAGCCTCAGGATCCCCCTATCCAGAAAGGGCCAGTAACATTTTGCCCCGAAGGTAAACCAGGACTTCTAGGAATTCATCAATTTCGTAAAGAAGGAAATGGAATATTTACACGCTATCCCATTGCTAAAGACATTGCTTTATATTTGTATGTTGCACAGCTGGAAATTAGTCGAATGAATGGTCATTCTGAGTACATGACTGATTATATGATGCATATGAATATTGTCAGTCTTCCCGTTAGAGACAGTTTTTTACCTCCCACTGAGCTTGTTCATCGTGATCCAATGAGGCCAGCTGATCAGAGATCTACTGGCGGTATCGGATATCCTTGGCGAGGATATCACTCATTAAAAGAAGACGCTTTTGGGCTGGCAGATATGGCACTCATGACATTAGGCCTAAAAACAAAGTCAAATGCTCCTATACCCTTCGCAAGCGACCTTTTATTCATGGCCAATTTGTTTGCACATGGACTAAGTATTGCAGCTCAAGAAAGATTTAAAAAGCAATTTGGATTAAAAGGATAATATTATTTTTAACTCTCATCAACTGAACTAATTGATGTCTGTACCATTGTTGTCGTCTCTATCATTTCAAATTCATCCATCTCCAAACTCTTTATTTCCGGTAAACTAGCTCCCATCAACCCTTGTAAATCACCATGCATACCAATGGTTTGGTGAACAACCGTATCGATAAGCTTTTCGTCCCGAGACCACTTTTTAGCAAAATATTGTTTTTCTTTTTCGAGTCCCTGCTTCATGACATTAAAAGCCTCTACTATAGCTTCAACCCGCTGTTTAAATTCATTACCCGTGACATAACTCCATAAAATATCTTTTTGGCCTTTCACTCCTTCAGATGCCAGTTTTGCATAACAAACTTCAATTATTTTCAGCCGCATTACTTTAGCGATGGCCAAAAAGTTTTCATAATTGGTGACATATATTCCATCTTTTGGTCCGAAGTTATTGATATCTTTTGGCAGATGATTGGATATCAAAATGGCCAGATCAGACTTGGCAGCTCTCATATCAGATTTGAGTTTACTTACCCATCCCTCTTCCCAGGATTTGGTTCGTTTACTTTCCCAGATGATCACTCCACATATTCTGCCATTTTGATCCCGCACTTTCTGCATAGTGTCTGCTCCTGTCACCCCTTTTGGGACAGGGGTAATTTCATCAAAAGGAAATTCCCGCCGCAGCAGCTCTTCCAACTCCAACTCCTGAACTTCACCTTGCAGCTGTTGTGATCCTTGGGAAGCTTTTCTTTGAGCATCTTCTAAAGAACGTTTAAGACTTTCGATCACCTCATCTTTGGCTTTGATATCCAAATGAGTTTTTTCCATTACCTCTTTTTCAGCCTTTAGACGAATCTGTTCCTGAGCCTCAATCAGCTTTTTCTCCATCTCTAAACTTGCGTTATCTTTTTCTTCTCTGATTTTGCGAATCTCTCGCATCATATCTGCCAACTGATCAGTTAGTTTTTTATTTCTGATCTTGGCGTCTTCAACTTCTTCTTTTAAAAGTTTTTGCTCTTGTTCTGATTGTTCCAAAAGCTGCTTTTTGATCCGCTCTTCCAATTTACCCTGATTGGCTTTTTGTTCCTCTTCAAACTCTTTCTCTTTTTTTTCCTGCCACTCTTTGGCTTTGCGCCTGATCTCATCCGCTTCAGCTTTGGATTTTTGTTCATACTCCAGCTTCATTGAAGCTTCGATTTGATGCTTCAAAACTTCATCTACCGAGATCTCTTTTTTGCAATGAGGACAAGAAATAATATTTGGATTCATAGGGTGAAAAAAGATTCTACGTCTTTTATTCGGTCTTTACAACCCAGAATATGATGATGTGACTCCTATAAATTGAGCATCTTCATCTGTGATTTTTCTTTCCAACATATATATAACAATAAACATGTTTTTTTATATCCATACGATTCTTTACTACAACCAATTCGACCTCCCGGGTCTATTCCTCCGCAATCTCGCTGATCCCATATAAGATTAAAACCGAAAATTAAATTAAACAAAAATATTAAAAAAATCACAAAACCAATAACAGTTATTCCAAAAATCTGACCCCACCTCATCCACTAACTTTAACTTAAATAGTTTAAATTAAAAAGTCTTATAACTCATCTATTGACTCCAAAGATAAACCGAATATAATACCCTCAAGTTGATCAGAATACTCATTCTTTTATCAACTGCCCTCATACTACTATTTCTCCCCCTACGCCCCATCCTGGCCCAAACAACTTCAGGAGATATTCTATTCATTGACGATTTTGAAAGTGGCAGTCTGGGTAGTTGGATTATTGAAAGTGGTCGATGGAGTATCAATAATGGCCAACTGCTCGGATTTGGTGCTGGCAGGGCTCAGGCGGGAAGGATCAATACAGGTAATACTGAGTGGGATAACTATATATTAGAATTGGATGTTAACAACAATAACGGCATCGATGAAGGAATTGGATTTAGAAGAACTGACAACGGTAACAATAGTTATGAAGTAATTATCCGCCATGGTACGGGAGCATATAATACTCCCCAAATAATCTTAGCCAAAGTCCAATCAGGTAAATACTCTGTGTTGTATGACACCCATGACATCCCCCTTGCCAACAATGTTGTTTATCATTTTAAATTCTCAGTTGAAAACGAACATCTTCAAGCCTGGATTAATGGCACCCAGATATATGATCTGGTAGATACAGGGACAACTGTAAAAAAAGGACCGATCTCTTTATCATATAATACCGGGGATTATGGCACTGATATTGTTCGTTTTGACAATGTTAAAGTAACCAGCATCCAACCACTTCCTTCTTCTACTCCATCTCCTACTCCTAGTGAAAAAACTCCCTTAATTTTTATTCCAGGCATTGCCGGATCAGAGTTAAAAATAAACGAAGATATTCCCTGGGTGGCCGATGATGGACACGGCGGAGTCTATACCCATACCTATCAAAAAGATGAAGTCATCTGGCTAAATGGCACTCAAGCAGCTCTTCCCGGAAATGACGATTATTTCGATGCTCTCAGAATGCTACCAAACGGAAAAGATTCCCAAGCTCATATTACTCCCACCGGAAAAGCCCTCTCTGTTTATGATCCCACAATTAATTATCTTATCGAGCAAGGATACGTTTTAGGTGATGACTTGTTTGTTTATGGATACGATTGGAGAAAGGATTTAACAGAAACATCTAACGATTTTAATCTATATCTCACCGCTATTCTCCAACAAAAATCAACCTCCAAGGCCGATATCATTACTCATTCAATGGGTGGGTTGGTTGCTAGAAAATATATAGAAAATCCTGACAGTGCAAGTAAAGTAAATAAATTAGTCACTGTAGCTCCTCCATTTCTTGGATCAATAGAATCTTTGAAAAATTTAGTATATGGAGGATGTCTTACAAGACCTCAACTTGAGAACTCATTATTTTGTATTGGAATTCCAAACAGTGAAGTAAGAGATGTTTACCAAAACTGGATTAGCGGATATCAGTTACTGCCAAGTAAAAAATATTACGATTTCTATAACGGATCAACTAACTATCCGGTGCCTATTCGTGATGAAAGCGATATTGATGGCAACTTAATAACAGGAGATTTAAACTATGATCAGACTAAACAACTGCTAACCAATCTTGGATATAATACCCCTCTTTATACTCCAGCAGAAACTTTTCATGAGATCGATGACAATCTAAATAATACCAATGGCGTTGATACCACCGTTATTGTTGGTTCAGGAAAAGCTACTTTGGGACAAATCATTGAAAAAAACAAATATGACTTTTTTGGCAATAAAACAGCAACCAAAGATGAAGTTGTGATCAACGGTGATGCCACAGTCCCTCTTTTTAGTGCTTCCCTCAATGACCCTTCACGCAATATTTCTCTGTTTGACCCTAAAAAAGTTTTTTATACAAAAGATACTCATGGTGGGATTATTACCAATCCGAGTGTATTGGACTTTGCCAAAAGTATTTTTGAAAATAATCCAACATTACCTGCAGATATCTCCCAAACACCAACCCCTTTAGATGGATCACTTTTCTCTGTTCATTCACCTGTCTTAATACATGCTTATGATATACATGGCAATCATACAGGACCTCTGGAAAATGGTAATTATGAAGTAAACATTCCTGGCAGCAGCTATGAAACTATCGATGATACAAAGTTTATCTTTCTTCCCCAAGGAAAGTATCAGTTTAAATTTGAAGCCACTGACCAAGGCAGTTTTGATTTTAAGATTAGAGATTTTACAGACGAAAAAAATACTTCCAGCCAGGTTTACAAAGATATTTCTATCCAGAAAGAATCAACCGGCTATATTGTCGTTGACCAGTTTGAAAATAAAAACTCGCCGCTTAATATAGATACCGACAATGACGGCACTGAAGATAAACAATATCAACCAACAGAATATTTTGATTCTCCTGATACTCAAGCTCCCAAAACAGAGATCTTAATAACCGGTCAAAAAGGAACTAACGGCTGGTACAAAAATGATGTCCAGGTATCTTTAAAAGGGATAGATGAAACCAATGGATCAGGCATAGCAAAAGTCGAGTACTCTCTGGATAAAGGGATCACCATTCAAGAATACACTGAACCATTTACTATCTCCGCAGAGGGATTAACCAATCTGAGAGTAAAGGCTACTGATAAAGCTGGCAATGAAGAGCCACTTCAAAGTGTAGATCTAAAAATAGACAAAACGGCTCCGGAAGCCAAAATCATTTTTAATCTACTCACCAAAGAGTTTGATTTTATTGGTATCGATAATCTCGGAAAAACCACCAAAATAGATAATGGACAGACAGTAACGATCACTGATGAGGCTGGAAATACCACCAGACTAACACTGACTTCAAAAAACCGACCTCGGAGAGAAAATGTTAGTTTAAAAACTATTCAATACAACAATCAAGCAGCTATCAAACCAGACAATAATCTGCTTGGAATTTTTTATACTCTAGATAGGAATAAACAAATCAATTTTTTACTTCAAAGAGCAGTTATTCAGGGTGAAGAAAGACTCTACTCTCTTTACAATCCATTTATAAACAAAACCGAAATAGTAATCAAAAAACCAAAAATGAAAATGAGTAAGGAAACAATAATAGGTAAGACTCTACTCTTCTTTGAAACAAACAACGGAGAATTAAACTCTTCGTTTTAATTTGAAGTATTTTAATAATTTAAAAATCAATAAAACTACCCCGAACCAAAAAAAGACATCAATTAGAAATATCAAATAATTTATATTATCTTCCCCTCTGCCCAATAATGAAACATATCCCTCGCTATATCTAAAAGGCAGACCTACTGTACCACTAACGAAATTTCTGCTAATAAAAAGCATATCCAAGATAGACACTACATAGGTAAAAACTAAAGAAAAAAGGAAAAAACCAAAATATCTTATCCACTTCATATTCTTAACATTACTCCTCTTTTTTGGGTTGATCAAGGGTTGCGGCGATAGATGCTAATTCCTGATCCACAGTGGGATTAACTAATCCCTTTTGGGTTGGCATTTGTTCAACAGCTTTTTTCATCTGATCCTTCATCACTTCAGCCGGTGGAGCAAATAGAGGGTCTGATCTGAGAAGTAAGTTCATATCTTTGGTGGTAAAAGCCAGATCCGGCCGGAGATCTTTTTTGCCGTCAAACTGTTGTCTGATCTGTCTATCAAAAGAAGCTTCCAGGTTTTTATACAAAGCTACTTTGGCAGCTTTTTCCGCTGGGTCTATAAATGGTTCATGATCACCTCCTGGTTCTTCGCCTTTTTTCAGTGACTTATTGGTTAATTCCCGATTTTGCTTTTTTATCTGAATATTTTTTTGCTCAGCACTAAACTGATTATTATCTATCAAATGCAGAGTTAAAGCTTTCATAAGTAAAGGATTATTTTGATCTAGCATGGTTTTAAATATAGCGACTTTATCCGGATCCATTTTTCCTACCAACTGGTCCAGCATCTGAGTATAATCAAGTTTTGATTCCTGTAGTCTTTCTTCAAAAAGCTTTTTTTGAGCTGTGTCATAATCTATTGTCTTCCCCATTCCAGTTGAAAATTCATTTTTTCGCACCGGATTTACAGTTACTTCAGGAACAGTTTTGGACCCGCGTTTAAATATCTTACGCAGATAATTTTTGACTTGTTCCGAGCGTGAAGGTTTACGCACATCAACTACTCCCGCTAATGGCTGTTCACTTTGAGGGCTTTCAGACTTCTCGGCCATACCCCATTTACTCATACCTTTCTCCGTAGTGTCAAATAGAGAGTCTAGTCATAGTTAAAAGGTCTGGAAGCCAGTATTGTTTTAGGGTATGGTTATATGTAGCAATGAATTTTCTCAAACGACTCATCCCTGTTCTTTTCTATGCATCGCTCTGGGGACTAGTTGTTTACTATGTAGAGCCGCCTAAAAGCTGGCCAGAAGCTACCCCCTGGCAAATACTCGCCTTCTTCCTCCCTCTGACTCTAGGACTCGCTTTTATTATCAATCTCTTTTTAAATTACTTCCCTCATAGTTTTATCGCGTCACTCGGTTTACAAATGCTCCTGGTCCTTTATGCCATCAATCAACTAACCCCTATCTCAGGAGGTATTGTCATCGTCTTTACTATTTTGTTTATAAAACTATTTCCCAGGGTCCGACTTTTACCGCGGATTAAGTTGACCCCAATCCTAAAAAAGCTTAAAATACTCCCACCATCAAGAATGGATTAAAGTTATAAGCTGTAGAAACCGGTATAGAAGTAAGTATCAGAAAAATATAAAATTACTCCTTATTTCTAATTTCCATACTGGCATCTAAAACAGACAACCTTATACAATTAATATATGGACAAAAAACTAATTACTACACCTATTTATTACGTCAACGATGTACCTCACATCGGACATACTTATACCACAATTGCGGCTGATACTTTAACCCGTTTTCATAAGTTGGCCGGTGATGATGCACACCTACTGACTGGTACCGATGAACACGGTGCAAAAATCGCTGAAGCAGCCCAAAAACACAATGAAACTCCTAAAGAGTACGCTGATAAAATAGCCGGTGAATTTAAAAAATCCTGGGATAGTCTGGGTATCAAATACGACCGTTTTATCCGCACAACCGATGCAGATCATGAAAAAACTGTCAAAGAATTTTTGCAAAAACTCTATGACAACGGCGCTATTGAACAAAAACCTCGCTTGTATACCGGCCTCTACTGTGTCTCCTGCGAAAAGTTTTGGCAGAAAGAAGATTTAAAAGAAGGAGATATTTGCCCTGATCATTTAAAACCAGTCGTCGAACACTCGGAGGAAAATTATTATTTTGGTCTAAGTAAATACCGAGATCAACTGATTGAAATGATTGAGTCTGGAAAAATCGAAGTTCTCCCAGAAACCCGTAAAAATGAGATTCTCGGCAAACTCAAACAAGGGCTAGATGACATTTCTATCTCTCGAAAAAATGTCCCCTGGGGTATTACTCTTCCTTTTGATGAGTCCCATACTGCCTATGTCTGGATCGATGCACTGATCAACTATTACACTTTTGCTGCTCCTCAAAATTTATGGCCAGCATATCTGCATCTGGTGGGCAAAGATATTTTATGGTTTCACTCAGTGATCTGGCCGGCAATGTTACTCGCTTCTGGACTAGCAACTCCCAAGCGTGTATTTGCTCATGGTTTTTTTACCATCGACGGACAAAAGATGTCTAAAACTTTGGGAAATGTAATCAAACCAGCCGAATTAGTTGAAAAATATGGCGTCGATGGGACACGTTATATCTTGCTCGCCTCTTTTTCTTTTGGTGAAGACGGCGATTTTTCTTGGGAGCAATTTAATACCATCTACAATTCTGATCTGGCCAATGGTCTGGGCAACCTGACAGCCCGGGTAGCAAAACTAGCTGAAAAATCTGGCTTTGTTGCCAATGAACACCAAGCTAAATTTGATCAAGAAGTCCAGGCCACTTTAGACAAACTCAAGTTTAATGAAGCCATCAATTGGATTCGTAGCATTATTGCGATAGCCGATCAAAGAATCAACCAGACAGAACCCTGGAAACTTGAAGGCAACGAGCTCAAAGAAGTTTTAGACGAAATCGTATCTCTTATTCAAAGAATTGCGTTCAATTTGCAACCATTTCTGCCAGAAACTTCAGAAAAAATTCTCAAACAGTTTCAAGGTGAAGTAAAATCCCAACCACCTTTATTCCCAAGAATCTAATGTCATTCTGGGTACACTAATTCAAAGCTCTCCCTATCAATAACATCTCCATAATCTTACATTCGATACAATGATTCATTGCTTGATTCTGGACTATTTATAGTTTAGGCTTAGTTAATTCGATGAATAAACAATTATGGCTGCCAGAATGACAAAGGTAATGTTCACCTCATCTAAAGCTTCTGATGGCAATATGTCATTTCGCAAATCCTCACCCAATGATGCGATGGAAAATAGACTCAAGTTTTTCAAAAAAAACAATCTCAACTATGAGGATGTCATTGGAATGACACCAACTCATACCAATAGCATTAGAATAGTTAACTCCAGCAATAAAGGCGATATCATCGATGAAACAGATGGCCTGATCAGTATCAATCCGGGAGTAATTTTATTTACCATGACTGGCGACTGTATCCCTCTCTCCGTGGCAATCCTAGAAAAAAATCTAATTGGCCTGTTTCATATCAGCTGGAAAAATGCTGACAACGACTTTATGAAAGATATCGTAGAAACTTTGTCCAGTGAATTCCAAGTTACACCAAAGGAACTTCAACTCACGATCGGTCCATCTATTTGTCCCGAGTGCTACATCGTTGAAAATCCCGGACAAAAAGATGACCCGAAATGGCAACCATATCTAAGTAAAATTTCCACCCCCCACACCCCATCTCCCACCACCTATTCAATTGATTTAGCTCAGATGGTAACTGATCGTTTTATAAAATTAGGAGTTCCAGCTAACCAAATTAAAAATCTCAATCTCTGCACATTCCATATGGACTACTTCTCTCATCGCAAATCAGTAATAGAAAATTCACCTGACGATTTCAGATTTGGTACACTACTAACTATCAGATGAACCACCTTGTTGATACTCATGCACACATATTTTGGGGTTAAAGTGACATATGTCACTTTAACGGGTAAAATACAATTACAGTCGCAAAGCGACGACTTAAAATACTTTTACCCTAACATATGCTTGTAGATACGCACTCACACATTTATTGGGATTCTTATAACAATGACTTAGACCAAGTCTTAGATCGCTGTATTGAAAATGGTGTGACAACCATTGTGAATGTTGGTGTCGATGTTTCTTTTTCCCAAAAAGCACTTGATCAAATATCAACAATTCAACAATTTAATAATTTAACAATCTACTCATCCATCGCTATTCATCCTGAAGAAGCTATCAAATTCTTCGCAGAAAATAATCAAGAAACAAATCTCAAGATACAAAAAGAAGTTGAAAAATTAGAACAAATTTATCGACAAAATCCTGATAAAGTAATTGCCGTGGGAGAATGCGGACTCGACTTTGACTACTTCACTCGAGAGGGATATTTACCAGAAAATATTTCAATAGAAAAAGCCAAAGATCTGCAAATAAAACTTTTTCAGATGCAAATTGATTTAGCCAAAAAGTTAAACTTACCTTTACTCCTTCACGTCCGCGACAATCGCAGTGAAAATCCCGACAATAGTGAATGCTGGGATTTAGCTTTAGAAATGACAAAAGATCACTATGGAATCCTCCACTGCTACAGTGGCCTGATGCCAACCACCAAAAAAGCTCTCAACTCCAACTTCTTAGTTTCTTTTGCCGGCAATGTCACTTACAAGAAAAATGAATACCTCAGAGAAGCCATCAAGTTTTTACCACTAGAAAAAATCGTCCTAGAAACGGACTGCCCATTTCTGGCTCCCCAGTCTATCCGAGGCCAAAGAAACGAACCATCCAGTGTCAAAGAAATTGCCCAGCTGATCTCTGAATTAAAAGAGATTCCTTTTGAAAAAGTTGCCAACCAAACAACTAAAAATTTTTTGAAAATTATCAAACGTCAATAGCATCTGGTTTATTCCAAACAACATCCATGTCAAGTAGTTGATACAGTGGAGAAAAAGAAAATGTTTTAGTAGATCCAAAAGAAAACTTTTCTCCTACCTCAGCAATCCTTTTATTCATCTCACGTTCAAATCCTCCACCAGTCCGATTTGTTCGAATAGCACGATTTTGAGACAGAACTATTTTGTCAAACTGATTGTCTTCAGCAAACAAAGATAAGCTCCCAATAAGTCCATTAAACATAGCTCCTTCATCAACTGAATACAAATAGGTACTAGCAGGATTAAGCGATGCGGCTAGAATCTTTTTTCCACCTTCTTCATAATGATGCAACAAGACCAATCCTTGACACTGAAGTGAATCAGGGTCTTGTAAAACCAGTTGAAAATAATTTTTTTGATCCCACATATTCTGACTATATGGAACCCCTTCTCCTACGGGATTATCGCCCGAAACACATACTCCTCCGACCATTCGAGCATTTGCCGAAGGTTCATTTTTAGTGATATAAGCATTTAATACTTTACGTTGCTTACCCGAGGCTGATACAAATTTATCTAATTCAGACTCAAGCTGAGTGCGCTCTGTTATAAAAAGATCTATAAATTTCTGAACTGTATATGAAGCAAACTGATCACTATCATATTTACCTGATAAAAATGCCGCCTCTTGATCTAGCATTTGCTGTAAATTTATCTCACCCAGATGTACGCTGGTAAAATCAATTGTCTCACCCCCAATAATTTCAGCAGCTTTAATTGTCCGATCTTTTTGTGATTTTAACTGACCGTAAATAGACTGGGTAATTTCTTCTTTTGTTCTTTTTATACCTCCTCCAGCTAACTGTCTTAAGTGAGCAATTTTTTCCTGATTTATGTTTCGAGATCCAGTCAATCCAGCTGTTAAACCTTCATATCTATTTAATATTGCTCTCACTTGCTCAGTCGAATATACACGTCCATTTTTCTCTTTCATTTGACGTGCAATTTGTTTAAGGAAACCATCCGTCATTCCCAGTTTATCAACTTGTAACCGGTTAATTGTTTCTTGACGTCCTTGTTGCAGTGAAGATTCAGAAATTTGTTTAAAATAGTCTGGCATCATCTGAGCAATAGTATGATTATCCCAAGCTGATTCAACAATTCGACGATGTACCTCTTTCAATCGATCAGCATAAAAATTGTCCAGTTCACAAAGTAACGAGTAATCTGCATTGGTTGATCTACTTACTCTGTCCGATGTCCCTCGAATGTATTCACGAATATCCTCAAAATTGGTAAATTCGTACTGAATCATTAGATCTTTCAACTGTCTTTGGTCTATCGTTTTGGTACCATAAACCGTATCAACTGCCAATAAAAAAAGTTTTTCATCTACATTCATATGCTCAAAATCTACTCCCTCAAATCCCCCATTAATAACAATTTGAGACAGCCCATCATTAAGGCGTTGCTGAAGATTTTTATCTAAGTCAGTCTGCTCATAACCCATACTTTCAAGTTTTTTTGCCACTCCCAGGATATTATTTTTTAAATATTCAATATTTTGCAGATCAAGAGACATTCCATCTTTTAATTTAATCTCTCCGGCAGCCATTAAATCGATTTTATAATTGGGTCTGATTTCAAAATCCTCCAAATCGCTGCTTCTATCCTTACAAGTTGAGTTTTTCTCAATACTCGACCACTGCCCAGCATTATTACTATATATCGCTTTGAGCAAATCCTTATAGTAAGGACGTTGTTTTTCCGATTCTGACACATTGCCAGCACCTGTCAATTTTGCTGCCAAACTTTTCAATTCAGACATAAAAATTTGTTCGGCCCCAGTTTTTACTGATTCTTTATAATGTCTCAATATATCCGGGGAAACCACTCTAAACTGTTGAATAAATCTACCTACTAAATCTTTATCCTGAGTAGTTATTACTCCTGCCCTTAAACAATCATAATAGCCATTAATTATATCCTGGGATTTATTGCTATATTTCCCAACTAATCCATTCAAAAATCGAATATCTGATATATCTTTAATCAACAAATTACTTCTATCTAATATAGTGATAGTTAACTGTCTATTTGCTTCAACCATCAAAAGGGGGGCATTGTCGGGAAAAGCCAAAGCCAAATTGGCAGAAATTTTTTCATTATCAACGGCTGTCAGTGCTGAATTTATTAAAGGTCTCACATCTGATTTATTGTTCACTTCATCCAATGCATATTTCTTTAAAACATTACGGAAAAAAGTAGTAGCCTCGGAGGAAGAAAAACATGTTTTAGGATACTCCTGTAGAAAAGTAGCTAAACTACTTGCATCATAATGTTGTAATAGATCTGGTATTTCTTGAGTAAGAGCAAATGCCCGATCAAAACTAATTTTACCCTGAGCAATACTAGCAGCTACTTCCTGAACTAGAGTAAAAGAATAACTGTTCTTTTTTTCGGGTACAATAGTATTGTAAGCCTCATCAATACTTTTTAAATTCTTAATATTCTCTTCAGTCAAAAAAAGATTCGGATTGATAGAAATGGCGTGCGTATAATTATTAACACCAGGAAAAATTGCAGTCGCTTTAGTCATAATATCAATTACATCATTTGAACCGGGATCTTCTAAAATCTTAGTAATCTTTTCATCCATTAAAAAACTTATCAGACTGATATCCGACGAATTTCCTGAAATTGCATCCGCGACTTTACTCACTCTTTGTAAATATCTTCTTAACGAATCATAATCAGCTTGTTCAGCAAAAGCCGAAAAAAGTTGCCTTCTCAATGTCACGGTAAAAAAGCCATCACCTATGAATGGAATCTCACCCATATCCTCCCTTATTGTATTTGCTTGAGTTTCTCTAAACCACTGAGCTGTAGCATTATCAATTCTGCCCGAAGCAACCATTTGACGAATTTCAGCATCATTCGAGTTTCCTGA
This sequence comes from uncultured Gammaproteobacteria bacterium, assembly GCA_964636275.1. Taxonomy (GTDB): domain Bacteria; phylum Patescibacteriota; class Microgenomatia; order Daviesbacterales; family UBA10151; genus CAZWRN01. Next base: position 87,426 of record CAZWRN010000001.1, on the reverse strand, counting down.
TATTTTATAAAATCCCTGTACATATTTTTGAGCCCTTCCAATTGAATCAGCAATTTTTTGATCAATTACTCCCTTTATCACTAATTCATGTAAAACTACTTCATTGGGACATGCTTCCAAAGCCAAGCTTTGTAATGATTTTTCCTGGCGACTATCTTCAAATACAGTTTTACTAAAAGCTGAAGCAACTTCCACCAAAGGGGGGTAATTAGAATATTCACTATAAGACCAGTTTTGTAGAACCTCTCTTGTATTAACCAGATCCGGATATTTTCTAATAGCATCATCTAAAATCTGGTTCCAATTGTTTTTAGCTGCTAAGGTCTTCAAAGCTATATTGGCATTTACTGTTCGATAATTTTGGTAATCAGCCGAAGCGATCAGGACCAAGTTACGTATTGCCTCTGGAGAAGGAAAATCTATCAGCCCACTAATATACTCACCTTGATTATCAACCAATGATTTCTCAAGCAACAAATTTTGCAAATCTGTTTCGGCCTGTTTTATCTGATCTCCAAATAAAGATTGCATTGTAGGAGACTCTTTCAAGGCTTTTAACAACATTATTTTTTCCTTTTTAAGATAAGCATATAAATAGTCATCCGTATTCATTCCTCTTGTTTGAGTAGTCATCAAGTCTCTGTTGAAATCTTCTCTACTAAAAACAGCTGCTTGGAAATTAGCTATGTCAAAAGCCGATATACCCGAACTTTCGGCTATCAGCGGTTTTAAAGCATTTATATCTGATTCTGCCATAGTAAAGATAAATTGTTCTAAAAATATCTGATCACGATGGTTTATCAGACATTCGACCATATCTCTTAACATACCTTGGTCACTATAAGACAATTCTTGCAACTTATTATAAAATGCTTGAGGATTTGAATAAAATTTTAAATTCTCATCTGGAACCAGCTGCGAAAAACGAATGACCTCTGCTACTAATTCAGTCTTTTCGGCAGCTGTCAATGAACCCTTTCGATACAATTCTTCAAGTTTGGGCTCTATCTGATTTTTTATAAAGCCCTTCCTAATCTCTTGAAGTGCAGGCGTATTTCTAATCACATCAACCGCCAGAGCTCTATACTCATCCCTAATTGTCTCGAAATCTTTTTTAATATTTTGTACATCAAGTTCATGACTACTAATTATTTTAACATCATTTTTTCTGTGTTCATTTCTTTTTTCATCTTCTTTTACTGCTTGTATTCTTGCATCTTCCTGAAGAATTTGGTGTTCTTGTAGCAAATCTTTTAATTGTTGTTCTAAATCTCTTTTACTTGAAACCGCCAGTATTCGTTTATGAATTGGGAGTCTATCAATTTTATGCAATTCGTATTCAACTTTTCTCATACTATCTTCCAAAGCCCAAATTTTCCTCTGGGTTAATGATCTAGGTAAGGTCAAATTTTTACCAACTTCCCCATACAATGATCTATCAAAATATTCCAAGTATTTAACATCTTTTCTGTATTGCTCTGGATCAGTTGTCGGATCCAACTCCGCTAACCGGGCTGTTTCTTCTATTACCCACTTTGGAGGAATTATCCTTTTTGGGACAGTTTCATTAGTTTGTACTATTTGGGGAATCTTTCGCTGATATTTCTCCTGAATCTGGCCAATATAAGCCTTTATTCCTTGCTTCTTAACAGCAGGATCAATCATTGGAGTAAATACTTCTAGATTTGAGCTTGATTCGTTTGGCATTTTAATTCTTCTTTTTTAATACAATTATTAAAAATAGCCCAATTCCACTATACAAAAAAAGCTCTGCCACCTCTGACCACTCTTTAAAGTTGTTTACTCCTCCCAGTGCATATGAGTTGTAAACTAAACTCAGATAGAAAAAGAAAAATAAATATGCCGGTGGAACAAAGTATTTTGTCCAGCGATAATATTTTTTCAGAAAATTATCTGCCAAAATCCAGGCAAATGCCCCATAAAGTCCAGTCAAGATATAACCATATCCTACCAACTGATGAATGCCCTCGATATTGTGGACGGTCACTTCATTCTGGACATTTTCTGCGGCCAGATCTGACGGTGTTCCAAAACCCAACAACCGCTGACCCCAAGAGATTTCATCACCAGCAATAAATAATAATCCTGCTCCCCCAACTATAAAAATGGTTGCTATAAAAAATAGCTTAGTTTTAATAAATTTATTCGCTAACAAAAATGCTCCAGTTGCCCCAGCCAATAAAACCAACACTTGAAGATTTTCAATCAAATTATCTTCTTTAACCAAGCCTATAAACACATCTTGAGGCCACATCCAGATCAAAGTCATTCCGGCTAAAAAAACTACAGGTAATATAAAAACAATATTCTGCCATTGTTTTTTCCACATTTTTTGGGGAGACAGTACCAGCACCATCAACCAACTCGAGATCGCCCACATCGATACCCTCTCAAAATAAATGAAATACTGGCTATAAAGAAAATTATAATAATGTGAAAGTTCAATATAAGTCAAAACAATAGCCAAAATTGTAAGTACCGGTACTAATATATATAGGTAGGTGTAGAAAAAGATCTGTGGAATGATAGATTGTTTCCAAATACGCAAACCAACTATAGCTGCCAGAGATAAAACTAAAAAAACAATCGGATCAATACCAACTTTATCTACCAAAGAGTGAAACCCTTTAATTGAATCAGCTAAAAATAACCCATTTACTAAAACCAGATCACCCAGAATAAACAAAAATAGCATTGATTGGACAGTTTTCATCAGCATAATTCATTATCACCCTATCTAATAACCAATTGCAATTGACTGATACTATGCGTAAAATACCACAAGTTTTAACTGCCCTGTCATTGACTAAAGTGTCTGAAAAGGGGAAAATTATAAAAGATGCGTATCTTACTCTCATTTATCACCGGTTTTTTAATCTTCTTTCTAATAAGTAATGGTTTCGACCGGGTTTTTAAACGCCCAATACCCAGTATAATCGGATTAGTTACTATACTAGCCTCATTTATAATAGGAATTTTTGGTCATTATTGGATTCCTCAGCCTATCGATACCTTACTTTCAGTCTTTCTAGGTGGTATCGGTGTTGCCATCACACTCTACCATCTACTCACACAGCGCTACATCATCTCCGAACGAGTGGAACTCGACTTCGCCCGCAAACATGAAACAAAAATTGAAAGAGCTTTGGAAATACTGCCTGGCGCTCTCACTTGGACCGCTCTTACCTCTCCAATCTGGCTCTCATTTACGTTTCCTTTTGCTGTTGCTTACTTTATCATCGCTGCTCAGGCTTACTGGCTGATCACTGCACTTAAAAATGCCGTTCTGATTTTACTTGGTTATCGTAAACTCACTTGGGCTAAAAAACAGGATTGGCTTAAAAAGCTGAAAGAAGATTTCCCAACTGAGTGGGACACCTATCATCATATCATATTGCTACCAACGTATAAGGAAAGTATTGAAGTATTAAAACCAGCCTTTGAAGCTGTTGCCAACTCTTCGTATCCTAAAAAACAAATATACCTTTGTGTCGGTTTTGAAGCCTGGGCAGATCGAGAGCAAGTAAACGGAATTATTAAACAGCTTGAACATTATAAAAAAATCATCGGAGATGTCTTTATCACTATTCATGAACTGCAACCGGGCGAAATCAAAGGCCCGGCTACCAACCGCAACTGTATGTACAAAAATGCTATTAAAGAATTGGAGAGAAAAGGGATTCCCCTTCATAAAGTTCTAGTAACCACTTTGGATGCGGACTTTGTCATAGATAAAGATCTGTTATCAGGAGCTCTACATAAATACCTCTCCACACCTGTAGAAGAACGAGATAAAAGATCATTTACTGGCTCCTTTTTCTACTACAACAATTACTGGTCTTCTCCCACTCCGATGCGATTGATTTCTACCGGTACAGCCTTTTGGCAACTAGCCGAAATGTACGGATCAGACAAGTACATGAATTTTTCCTCTTTAACTATCAATTTACAGTCCCTAAAAGAGATTGGCGGCTGGATACCCAATAAAGTAAATGATGATTCAGGCTTTTATTGGAAAGCCTATTTCCATTTTAAAGGGGATTATAAAGTGATCCCCCACTATATCCCTATCAATGGAGATACCAACCTTGATACCAATTTACTTAAAACATTTGTCAATCAGTACCAACAACTCAAACGCTGGGCTTATGGCGTTGAACATGTTCCTTACGCCTTTAAAGAATATTTCAGAAGACAAGATATCGATTTTTGGGACAAAACAGATAAACTGCTTTTTGTGCTTTGGGGTAATTTACGTTGGGGATCTTTAGCCCTGATCGTCACATTTGCCGGACTTGTGATCCCTCTGGTCAACCCGACCTACGCCCAATCAGTCATCGCCATCAATTTACCAATTGTCTCATCCTGGATTCTAACTGTCGCTTTTTTGGGACTTTTTGCGACCATCTTTGTTCATGAAAAAACAGCTCCGCCCCGTCCCAAACACTGGCCATTTGTGAAATGGTTCTGGTCTTATCTCCAATATTTATTGGTCCCTGTTGTTTTAGTAACAATCACCACAATCCCAGCCATTGATGCCCAAACTTCGCTGATGTTTGGCAGATATTTGGAATACCGAGTAACAAACAAGGCCAGAACTAAATAGTCTGGTTTTGCGTAAGCAATCATTCTGCCTTTGTATATGAAACCACTCAAAAAATTCATAAATTTTTACCAACGCCAAGACAGTATTATTTTTTGGTCTACATCGATTTCTATTCTATTATCGCTATTTTTAAGTATTTTTTATCTGCTTTATTATGACCAATTGCCCGCATTTATCCCTTTTTTCTTTTCTTTACCATGGGGTGAGACTCAACTGGCACATAAAAACCAGTTTTTTATCTTGCCTTCTTTGGTTATTTTAGCTTCATTAATCAATCTTATTCTTACCTGGCATCTTCATACTTCCCAACTGACAATGAAAAGAATTATTGCTTCTTCTACAACTATTGTTGCATTATTAGCAGTGATGGCTGGCATTCGGATTATCTTTACAGCAATATGACGACACTGATAACCGCATTTTTAGTAAGCTTGATTGTTTCAATCATTTCAACTCCTTTTACTATTTGGTTAGCCAAAAAATACAAATGGGTTGATGATCCTAAAAAAAGACCTCACCCTGCTCATATTCAAAACAGAGTAATACCCCGAGCAGGTGGACTTCCTATTTATATTGCGATAATTACCGGACTTCTTATTTTTATACCTTTAAATAAAGCCATTATCGGGATCATTATTGCTATAACACTGCTTTTGATTGTAGGTCTACTTGATGATAAATTTTCCGATTTCAGCCCATTCCCTCGTCTTGGGTTCCAAATACTAGCTGCTTTAACTGTTGTTTTAGCTGGAATTGGTATTACATTTATTACCAATCCGTTTGGAGGAATTTTATATTTAGATGCAATTAATATCCCCATCTATTTTTTTGGAGAACATCATATTTTACTAATCGCTGATCTTTTGGCTTTAATATGGATCACCTGGATTATGAACGTTGTCAATTGGAGCAAAGGGGTTGATGGTCAGATGCCTGGAGTAATGACGATCGCTTTTTTGGTAATCGGATTTATCTCCTATCGATTCTTTATCCAAGGAGATCCCAATCAGTTTAATATCGCTCTAATTGCCTTTATCGTAGCCGGCGCTGCTTTAGGACTACTATATTTTAATTGGCATCCGGCTAAAATATTACCGGCTTTTTCGGGGTCAACAATTCTAGGCTTTATGCTGGCAACTGTCGCTATTTTATCAGGAGGAAAACTTGCAACCGCCGTTATTGTTCTTTTAGTCCCGGCTATTGATTTTTTCTATACATTTTTCCGTCGAATAGTATCTGGCAAATCCCCTTTCTTTGGAGATCAAAAACATCTGCATCATTTACTTTTACAAAGAGGCTGGTCTCATCAAAAAATTTCACTTTTCTTTATGGGTTGCTCTACAATTTTAGGTATTTTAGTTATCAATTTATCTTCAAAAGAAAAACTTTTTACACTACTTCTCGGAACAGTTATAATAACTGGTGCTATTGTGTGGCTACAACTCTTTTACTTTCCTGAGGGAAAAAACAAGAAATAACGGTTAGCAATAAACCCATGGGAAACCAAATCACTTTACAAGGAAAAATTCAATCAACAATAAATACTTACCCCGCCCTTAAATTTATATGGGGACTTATCAAAGCCGTTCGGCCACGCCAATGGATTAAAAATTTAGTTATCTTTGCAGCTCTCCTTTTAGCCAATCAACTCGACAATCCAGTAGCAGTTTGGCTAGTTTTTCAAACTTTTCTAATTTTTTGCGCCACCACCTCCGCTGTCTATCTACTCAATGATGTATTTGATATTGAACGTGACCAGCTTCATCCTTTTAAAAGTAAACGGCCGATCGCCTCTGGGGTAGTTCCCGAAAAATCTGCTATAGCTATCGCTTTGGGATTGATTGTGATTGTGTTACCGATATCCTATGGTATCACCCCCGCACTTTTTCTAGCCGTTTTAGCTTACTTATTTCTTCAGTTGCTTTACTCGGCTTATTTGAAAACAACTATTTTACTAGACGTGATGGCAATAGCAGCTGGTTTTGTTTTACGTATTTATGCCGGGGTCTGGGTGATAGATGCCCATCTAAATGTCTGGTTTTTACTTACTGTTACATCTTTTGCTCTATTTTTAGCCATTGGTAAAAGACGATCGGAGTTAACCCTGCTCCAGGCCCAGGCAGCTAAACACCGAGAAACTCTTCTACACTATCCAGAAAACCTACTAGATATTTTGACCAGTATGTTTGCCAACTCTACCTGGCTGGCCTATGCGCTGTTTACTTTTTTACAGCCACCAATTGTTGCTCGCAATAGGCTGTCTATTTTATTTGATAATTTCTCATTACCTTTCTCCCAAGCCAAATTTTTAATGGCTACTATTCCACTTGTTATCTACGGTGTGATGCGCTATCTGTATATCATTTATGAAAAGAAAGAGGGTGAATCACCAGAAAGAGTTTTACTCACTGACAAACCACTCCTCTACACAGTCATATTATGGCTCATCATGACTGTATTTATCCTCTATTTCTTTGGTGCTTAGTATGAATTCCTGGAATGTAATCTTTTTAATAAATCAAGCAACCCCTTCAAAAATAGTTTTACTCAAAAGAGCCGCCAATAAAAAATTTGCGCCGGGTATGTACACCGGAATTGGCGGTAAAATTGAAATAGGTGAAACATTTCTTGATAGTGCTTATCGGGAACTAAAAGAAGAGACAGGCATTACCAATGTAACACTGAAACAATGTGCCAAAGTGATTATTGATGATACTGAAGAATTGATTTATTTCTGGGGAATCTTTAATGAACCACTTCCCCTATCTGATGACGGCTTACTAGAATGGGTTTCTACCACTGAAGTTTTAAATAAAAACATTATCCCCACTACTTTTGAAATGCTAAAACAGTGGCAATCTCAAAATTTCTCGCCAACTCCATTTGAACTACATGTCAAAACCATCAGTCAAGAAAACGGCATTAAACAAGTAAGAGTAACTAACAATTTAACACTTCGATTTTCTCAGTGTAAACAATCCTAACAATTCAACAATTATTGTTGCTTTTTCTGGGCATATGAAGCCGATATAAAACCTTCTTTTCCATCACTCAGCCTAACTCTGTACCAGTTGGGAATCTCTTCTAACATCACCACCACATCTCCTGGTTTAAGCTGACCAATCTCCTGCCCATTTGCTGAAGCAGTACTGCGAACTCGTAAAAAACCAGTCGGAGTATTTTTCACTACAACCTGCGCTGTTGCGGATATTGGCACTGTAGGTAATTTAGTCAGATCTGCCTCGGCTATCGCCAAATCGACTGTTAAAATCAGGTTAAATCCCTCTACCACTTTTGCCCGGATGCTACGCTTTACAAAATTTTCTTTGCTTAAAATAAACTGATGATCCCCAGAAGACAAATCCGACAAGGTGATCGGCGTACGACCAACAACTGCTCCATCGACTTCTACCTGAGCCTCAGGTGGAGTAGAGATCACTGTCACACCTTTACCTGTTTCCAGAGTAATAACCTCACCCGATGAAGCTTGAGCACTTGCCTCTAGATTACGATTGATGACAGTCAAAGTCCCTGGGTTGAGCCTTATATAACCCTGCCATAACTTGGCAGTAGTGCTAGACTCTTGAACTGGTTCTAAACCAATTAAAAGCTCCCCTTCTTGCAAATTACTATCAGTAAAGGGTGTTTCACCCACCTCCTGACCACCAATAAATACTTTGGCTTTAACATTACTATCGATCTGTAAGCCACTTCGGGAGTGAGAACCAATTAATTTTTGTAAAGGGGCTCGACCAAACTGAAACAAAATCGAGATCAAACTAACAAATACCAGAATAATTAGCAGAACCTTTTTCATAAAAGAAACTTCAATTCATTATAGATCATGTGACTTTGAATATATATCTTTTCAAATTGACAATCAGCTCATATATAACCTACGATAGTGAAATGATAAACCCAACCAAATCAGAGCAAGGAGCTACTCCTATCGTTTTATCACTTGCAGTAATTAGCGTCTTAGCAATTATGGTAGTTGCCAATGTCGGCAGTTTTAAAGATAATTTTCTGGCTTCTGTTTATCCTAAAGATCGATCTTTTGCGGCTGAAACCACCTATTCCACTGTAAAAATCATGCCAATTGGTGATTCTATTACCCATGGAGTTAAAAATGCATCAACAGACCCAGACAATGTAATGGCTGGCTACCGCTACTATCTTTACAACAATCTTAAAAACAGCTTTTCAGTTGATTTGGTAGGTTCACTCATTTCTGGACCTTCAGTACTAGAAGATAAGGATCATGAAGGACACAACGGCTATGATTGTGACATGCTCGCCAATATACTCACAACAAAAGTATCTCAGTACAATCCCGATATTGCGTTGGTAATGTGTGGCATAAATGATTTTGCCCAGCCACGTACAGATGCCTTTAGAGCTGATGCTTTAAAACATCTAGAAAAAGTTATTGATACGATCTCCAGCAATAACCCAAATACGAAAATTATTGTTTCTACAATCACTCCCAGTGATATTAGCTATGTCGCCAATCTTCAAACCAATATCCAAAATTTCAACAAAGCATTGCCTGAGCTTATTGATAAAAAATATAAAGAAGGTAAAAAAATCTACCTGGTCGACAATTTCAATGCGGTTACACTAAGTGACATCAGTGATAATGTCCACCCCAATGAACCAGGCTATCAAAAAATAGCCAATGTCTGGCAAAACATGCTCACCTCAATTCTTTCAGATCCAAATTCCAATGGTATAGTCGCAAATTATTCATATGTTAAACCGGGCTCTCCTCAAACAATTAGCTGGTACAACCAAACAAATGCCAGTGGAGACAGTTGGATTGGACTATATAAAAAAGATATCCCTGATACTCAGTTTAGTAATTTCATCACCTGGTTTTATCTAGGTAATTGTGTCTCCAATCAAGGTACACCAAGTACTACACCTCAGGTAGGAAAATGCACAATTAATCTACCAAATAATTTAGCTGAAGGGTTGTATGAATTTCGACTATATATACAGGGAACTACTTTAGCTAAAAAAAGTAATCAGTTTACTGTCTCCTCTACAGGTTTTCCTCTGGCTTCATTTCCACCAACCAGCTCTCCTTCACCTAGCCCAACCCCAGTCCCTTCAACAAAACAAAACTTCATCAAAGTAAATACCCCATCTGTCAATAAAGGTGGCAGAATTAATATCATCTGGCAAAATCTGATTAATCCACAGGGAGCAAGTTGGATGGGCATCTACAAAACAACTGATTCTCTAACACCTATCAGCAGTTTTATTGAATGGGTTTATTTGGGTAATTGCTCTAAATCTCAAGGAGTACCAGCTACTCCTACGATCACAGGCCGCTGTTCAATGACAATCCCTACTACCGCTACTAGTGGATCATATGAGGTCCGACTATTCCTTCAAGGAACCACCTATACCTCAAAATCCAATTCATTTCTCATCAATTAATCACCCTGCTAGGAAGCCCTAAATTTGACTTTTGAGCCTGATATGTGTTATAGTATCGCTTCTGCCCATCATGCTTAAGAGTATGATGGGTTTTTTGATGGTCAACGGACTAAGCAGAGTGGATTTCCATTGGGGTTATCCATACAAGCAGCTGCCCGCCCTTAAACAGTCTTTGGCGAAGATTGTTACGTCATTTCATCTGGGCGCCACCAGGAACCAAGCACTTAGCAAAATTTTTGCTAAAACAGCCTTGGGGGTTTTTTGTTTCTCTTTTTTCCTACAAAACGGTTCTATTACCTTTGCCCAAACACCAATTGCACCCGTCAACCAAGTCATCAATCAGGTTCAAAGCACCCTCCCTTCAGCCACACCATCACCATCAGCTGCCCCTATTCCGACACCTCCACCTACCAACTTCCAGCTACCACATACCGGATACATCACTACACCTTTTGCTTCATACCATCCTGGTATCGATATTTGTATTGGTTTAGGGATGCCAATCAAACCAATCGGTAAAGGTGTAGTCACTGAAGCCGGTTACAACATCTGGGGATTGGGTTTGATGGTTGAGATCGATCATGGTAATGGCTATAAATCTACTTATGGTCATATGGGTAAAATCTACGTCACCAAAGGTAAAGAGGTAAATACTGATGATCTGATCGGTGAGGTCGGAATGACCGGACATACCACGGGTCCACACACTCATTTAGAGCTTTCTTACGCTGGGAAAAAAGTAGATCCACGACCTCTTCTCCCTGAGATCCGTAACTATCCAAAAGAGGAAGATTTCATCACTTATCAATCAGCAACGGCATCGGCTATCGCCATTCCAACTGAAGAACAAGCTTCTACCAGTGCCAATATTTTCACCGGCATAGTAGAGAATACAGCATCTGCTTCATCAGAAGTTAGTGATGAAGCCAAAAAAGAGGAAGCAGATAAAAAATTAACACCCGAGAAGATATCTGAAACTACTTTAAAGGCACTTGTCACCCCATCAAACCCAGAGTTGAAAGATAATTTATCTCTCAATTTGACAGACAGTCTACCAAAAACTTTGGCTAATTACGCAATTCCATCTGATATAGCTAAAGAAAACTTTAATAGTATTCTGGCTTTCTCTATGCATCAGTCTAGAAGTGCTGAAGAAAAACAGAAATTTGAAACAATTGCTCAGACCAATCTTTCAACTTTATTAAATCAAACCAATAATACTCCAAATACTCTCAACTTTGTGACAAATATTCCAGCTAAAGAAGAAGTCCCAACCGGAGGAAGAATCTCTTTGGACCTATTATCTTTCCTAAATCTTAAATAAGTTACTCACTCTACCAGTTCACCTTCCAAAGTCACTACCGGACCAGTCGCCCCACCAAATCGCTCTCTTTCTCTGTTGATCAGTCGTTCAAGTAAATTTTTAAATTCGATCGGCTCATCAATATTTAGAACTTTGATCTCGTCATTGTTTCCTCCAGCAGTATGGATCAGTACATTTCCGTGTTTCATAATCAATCTGTCAAACAAACTCTGATCTACTTCAATGTGAGTAATTTTATCGTACAAAGCTGATTTAAGTTTTACAGCAATCACGCCTTGCTTGATGATCACTCTTCTGGTAGTAAGCAGAAAACGGTTGGCATGATAAAGCCAAACAACTTTGATATAGGCATAGATCATAGAAATAATTAATCCAGCCAACAATCCATATCCCAAATTAAACTGATAAAAATAGGCCAGCCCAGCACCAATCAACCAGGAGATCCCCCCTGGAATCATCATGAAATAAGCAAACTGATGACGAAGATAGTTGGCCCCATATCCTGTCGCCAGCACCAACTCCTCGTCTTCAGATAAATAAGCTCCAAAAGCTTTTTTATCTTTATGCGACGGCTCTTTATAATGAACTTTTTTCATCTATTCTCTTATAATACACCATTTATTTATCTGAAGACTGACGCAGAATCTGCGCTACATAATCAATAGACTCTGTCGCACAATGTACACAAAACCCTTTATCTGTTACGAGTTTTTGCCTTGCTTCCTCAATATAGCCAACTTCTTTCTGTTTTCGTGGAAAAGATTTTAATACATCTTGAGGTCTATAAGAACCTTCTTCCAGTACAATTTGTTCAATACCCTGATCAAATTTTGCTCTTTCCGGAGTTTTATCAGCAGATTGAGAACTTTTACGAGGCAAACCTCTTAAAATACTCCCTCTTTCTTCATTGGTTAAAACTTTTCCAAATATAGTCTTTTCTATATTTGTCATGAATGTGATATCTGCTGGTATATTCTCACCATTACTGTCTATCCTTGGATCTACCATCCCAAGCAATAATTCGCATTCCTCAATATACGCTGTAGTTTTAGTATTGATCTTATTCAACATATCATCCCTAAATGCTCCTAAAACTACTTTTTGAAGACCCTCTTCCCATCTTTTTTTCACTGCGGAAATCACAGGATTCCATTTATCTTTTTCAACATAACCTGGCTTCCCCCCCTGTTTTAAACGCTCAGATATACCAAAAAATAAATCTTTAGGTGAAATACATTTCCCCTGCTGTCCCATCATTTCAATTAACAAACCCCTAGCTGCGACCGGAGATAGTCCAGTCATACCTTCCAAACTGATAATACCTTCCTCCTGAATCGCTTTTACATCTCCTTTTTTAAAACCTGGTACTTCTTCTCCACTATATAAATCCACTTTTATTCTTCTCGTAGCTTCATGATCTCCTAAATTTGCTAATTCTCCTAGCAAGAAAGATCTACTATTTTTAATATCCCTGTAGCGACTATCTAAGGTGCTAGATGTTGGTGTTATTCTAGTTGAAACAGCCAGTTCAGCCCAGGTCTCCAATGTATTAGGTGCTATATGAGGTGGCGATTCCAATACACTTATTCCTTTGTTATAAACTTGCACTTCAGCTTGTTTATCTAAGTTGTATGCAACAGGGATCGATTGTATTCGTTCTATAACCGGACGATTACTTTGATTATCAGAAAACCCCTTCCACTCTTGAGAGGTAGTGTGGGTAATCATCATCAAGTCCATCGGGAAAACCATTCCTCTGTATTTCAAATCTCCATCACGAAGCAAGTCCTTTATATGATGAAAAAAACTAAATGGATGATCACCCATTTCATCTACCACTAACAAACCTCTATTGGCAGCCTGAATCAACTGAACCAACCGATCAAGACCTTCTAAACTATCCTTAAATTGAGTATCAGATGGCTGAAGTCTTACAATTTGCTCTCCTGTGCGACTTCTAAATTTTAGTGGGGCTAACAGAATTGCATCTATTTCTTCAGCAGACAGACCTTCATATTTAATTTGACAACAAGGACACAAATCACCATGTGGTTTTACATCAGAACTAACTCGACCTGAGACGTTTTTTAAGTTTAGTAAATGATCCGGATCTTCCTTAATTGGGCAATCCTTAATCGCCAACAAACCTGGTATTTTCGGTGCTGTTGCCTCAACTGATTTAACAGTAATATCAACTATATTTGATTTACCAGACCCTGTTGGTCCATAAAATAGTAGCCCTTTATCATGCTCGGGATTAGAGGCGGCCACCTTTACAGCTTCAGCAGTAGCATGAATAGTATATTCAGATCCAAAAACTTGATTTCTACTATTTCTGTTTCTATAAACACCTAAATCATTAAAACCTGAATCTCTCAAAAATACTCCACCTGCAGTCAACGATTTCCAAAGAATTTGTTGAGAGTTCATCGGAACTATTAATCCAGATGATCTTAACGCCCCATATTGCGCAAAGTTGGTTAAAGGCTCGGTGTCTGAAGATATATGCGGACGGCCATTTGAAGAGTGTTCTTGACCCAAAGCCATTAGAGGTATTGTATAGATTTTTAAGTAGGAATCAAGAGCACAAAAAAGCCTCCTTGCGGAGACTTTTATACTTTATCCTTTATACTTTGTAATTTCTAATAATCCATTCCTGGCATGCCACCACCTGGCATGGCTGGTGAACCTTTTTCTTTTTCCGGAGCATCGGTGATCAAAACATTGGTAGTCATCACCATGATCGCCACTGATGCAGCATTTTGCAGCGCACTTCGGGTCACTTTGACAGGATCAATCACACCCGCTTTAACCAAATCTTTCAACTGACCATCCATCAGATCAATACCCATATTGCCTTTACTCTCCAAAACCTTAACTAAAGCAACACCCTCATCCATTCCACCGTTTTGTAGCAACTTTCTAAATGGTTTTTCCAAAGCTTTTCTTACCAGAGTAATTCCTAGCTGTTCTTCATCATCAGCTACTTTAACTTTATCCAAAGCAACCATTGCCCGCAGTAAAGCAGTCTCTCCACCAGGCACAATACCTTCATCCAAAGCCGCTTTTGTTGCAGATACGGCATCGATCACCCGCTCTTTTTTCTCCTTCATCTCAACTTCAGTTGCTGCACCGACGTTGAGTACTGCTACACCACCAGTCAATTTAGCCAATCTTTCCTGCAACTTTTCTTTATCAAATTCACTATCAGCCGCAGCCAGCTCTCGTCTGATCTGAGCAATTCGTGCTTCCAAAGCTTTCTTACTACCTTTACCGTCCACAATTAAAGTAGAATCTTTGGTTGAAGTCACCCTGCCTGCCCGACCGAGATCTTTTTCAATATCAATATCTTCAAACTTCATACCAGTCTCGGCTGAGACAACAGTACCACCCGTTAAAATAGCAATATCTTCCAGCATCTGTTTTCTGCGATCACCAAATCCAGGAGCAGCTACAGCTAAGACATTGAAAGAACCACGGATTTTATTGAGGATCAGGGTAGTCAAAGCTTCACCTTCGACCTCTTCAGCAATGATAACCAGGGTTTTTGATACCTGAACATATTTTTCCAAAAATGGCATAAACTCCGCCATCGCTGAGATCTTTTTATCAGTGATCAGGATATGAACATCTTCCATCGAAGCTTCCATTTTGTCTGAGTCGGTCACAAAATAAGGTGATTGGTAACCTTTATCAAACTCCATACCTTCTTTATAGTCCACACTCATCTGCATGGTTTTGCCTTCTTCGACAGTGATAACACCATCTTTACCAACTTTGGCAATTGCTTCTGAGATAAGTCGGCCAATCTCCTCATTTTGAGCCGAAATAGTTGCAACCTGAGTGATCTCTTCTGGAGTTACCAATTTTTTACTCATCTTTTTTAGCTCAGCAACTACTTCCGTCACTGCCCGATCTATTCCTCGTCTTAAGACCATTGGATTGGCACCAGCCTGGATATTTTTCAAAGCTTCAGATACGATAGCCTGAGCTAAAACAGTAGCTGTGGTCGTACCATCACCAGCAATATCATTGGTTTTGGAAGCTGCTTCTTTGAGGATCTGTGCCCCCATATTTTCAAATGGATCTTCTAACTCGATCTCTTTAGCCACAGTGACACCATCATGCACAACGTTTGGCGCACCCCATTTTCGATCGATCGCTGCATTGCGTCCTTTTGGACCAAGTGTCGCAGCAACTGCGTCAGTCAGGGTATTAATACCCTTTAACAATTTTTCTCGTGCCTCTGCATCAAATTTAAGTATTTTTGCCATATTATTCTGTTAGGCCTCCTGTTCTTCCCATTCTCATATGCTGAAAATTCAAAGCACTAATTCCTTCGGGAGTTAATCGAGTTAACCGACCATCTACCATCATTGATAACTGAGAATCTAATAATGCAGGAGTATTAACTCCGGCCATTACATCATATTTAAACTCAGGAGGTAAACCTAATACTTCGGTCATCATTATAGCTTTTTGATTGATCACATCAATTCGAGTCCTAGCTCTCTGTACAAAATCTCGATCTGGTGATTGCTGATCTAGAATAGGCTTTCGTAAAGCATCAACTAATCCCATGCTTTGAGATCTAAGCTCAATTTTCATTACTCAAATACCCCCATCACATCTTCAAATTTTACTAGTTTGTATTCCACACCACCGAGTTTAACTTCATCCCCACCCCATTTTTTATAGACGATCTTTTCCCCCACTTTGACCGGCGAGGTAAATGTTTGACCATTGACGATAATATCTGTGCCAACTGCTACAACCACACCCTGGCCAGCTGGTTTTTCCTGAGCACTATCTGGTAAATAAAGCCCAGAAGCTGTTTTCGTCTCAGCTGCTACAGGCTCTACTAAAAGATACCCCATGAGTGGGCGAAGTGAAACTTTTTTGGTCTCTTCAATATTTTTTTTAGCCATAATTTTTTAAAAGAAGTTCAGAACTAAAAGTCTGAGGCAGTTGTGTAAGTGAATATATACAATAAATTAGCAATCATTGTCAAGAGCTGCCAATGGGTTAGTTAATTAGTATTAGGATATTCGTAAATCTTGAATCATAAATCGAAAATATCCATTCATAATTCTTATTTATAATTTATAATCTATCCTTTATACTTTCTTTCATGACTATTTACTTCGTTCGCCATGGCGAATCCGTCAACAATGTTGCCAGAAATTATCAAGGTGCAGATGTAAAACTGTCTGAACTGGGACAGCAACAAGCCAAGATTGTTGCCGAGCGTTTGACTCATGTGGATTTTGATGTAATCCTGGCAAGCTCTTTCACCAGGGCTCATGAAACAGCCAAAGCAATTCAAGAAGCTACTGGCAAACCAATGCAGGTGATGGATTCTTTGGTAGAAAGAAAAAGACCTTCTTCATTTCACAATCAACCTTACGATGATCCAGAACTAGAAAAACTCCGCCATTTTTTAGATACGCATCCAGATCCGGAACATCATCATTCAGATGAAGAAAATTTTTTTGATATAAAAAAAAGAGCAGCAGATGTTTTACAGATGCTTGAAAAAAGACCAGAAGAAAATATCGTGGTTGTATCACACGGCGTCTTTATCAAGATGGTTATAATGCTGATTATTTTAAAGGACACACTCCGAATCGAGCAATTTGATGACTCATTTCATGGAATGTCGATAGATAATACCGCTATTTCTGTTTGTACGTTTAATCAGGATAAAGGCTGGCGGGTAAAAAGCGTCAACGACTTTGCCCACCTAGCAGAATAAGAAATGATAAAGGATAAAGTCTAAATTATAAAACCTAGCAACTCCGTTTTATACTTTATATGCGGAGCATGAAAGCTTCGCTTATACTTTATACTTTATACTTTATAATACTTTATACTTTATAATTTTTTTACTATATTCCCTCATCACCCATTCACCTGCATCATCGGGGTGAAAATAGGCCATCTGATGACCAACCTTCTCCTCCCTCAACACCCGCCCCATATATCTTCTTTGCAATACCTCAACTAAATATTCCAACCAATCAAAAAAACGCCACTGTTTTTTAATCCCTTTGCCAATCTTTTTTTCTACCGCAGTCATCCCAATCCAGTTTGGTAAAAATTCAAACGCCCATTCATTGGCTTCTAAAAATCGCTGGTATGTTTTTTGTCTTTCCCATAATACTTTCATCTGCAATACTTCGTGAGCGATATATAAATTGTGGGTGGACTGAAGCATAGCGTCTTCGGAAATCAGCAAATTAAGACAGATTTTACCAGCACTCTCTGTCACTGAAGCCTCACGGGCTCGCCTCACGCCCAGCAACTCTAAAATAAATGCGGAAAGTAACCTGGACAACCAAACTCTTTTTCTTCTGGTTATAACAAACAGATCGATATCCGCTTTTTTATCTGCATTGCGCAAAGCCAAACTACCAGAAATACCAACCAACTGAATCCAGGGGACGATCTTAAAAAGTCTGGCTACCCATACCGCTTTCTGATAGTACTTCTGTGAGATGACCTCCCTTTCATGCCGGATATCCGCCAGCTTTGATCGATTTTTTAAAAAATAAACTCCTTTTTTGAAACCTATCTTTTTATTTTTTACTAACCTGATAAGGATTTTATCGACCTGTTCTATACTGGATTGCCGGCCTATCAGCCATTTATGAATTTCCTGGGCGAGTAAAGGATAGTCAAATAAATCAGCGTAAACCAGTGTTTTTAAAATTGCCTTTTCCATAAGAAAATCGACAACAGAAAATATATCTATCCTCAATTTCCCATCATCTACAGTCTGTTTATACCATATGATCAATCTGAAGTGATACAATTCATACATGACCCAAAATCTCAAAGAGCTGACCACTCTTCATATCGGCGGTCCGGTCAAAAAAGTCATCTCTGTTTCATCAGCCCAACAACTCATCGAAACTGTCACTTCAGAAATCGCCGAGAAAAATTTGATTGTCATGATCGGTTCGGGCAGCAATTTACTCTGCTCAGATGAAGGCAGTGATTCTGTCATCATCAAAAATGACATCAAAGGGATCGAACAATCTGGAAATACACTCAAAATAAAAAGTGGTACTCTTTTACAGGAAGCAGTCGACTACGCCAATCAACATGGGCTGGCCGGATTAGAAAAACTAGCTGGGATTCCAGGCACTATTGGTGGCGCTATTTATGGAAACGCTGGCGCCTATGGCCAATCCATCTCAGATCATCTGACTAAAGTCCTCTGGTACAACCGGATTAAAAAAGAAACCATCACCTCTTCCAAAGATGAATGTCTGTTTGGTTATCGGGATAGCTATTTTAAAAAAGCAAAATCCAACGCTTATTATTTTTCTGATGAATATATTTTGGAGATTGAAATAGTCTTAACACCTGGCAATACTGATCAATTAACTCAGGAATCAGCTGAAACCATCAAAAAACGCGAAGCCAAATACCCTCCGGGAATCATGTGTCCAGGCAGTTTCTTCAAAAATATTGTCGCCAGTGAACTATCACCAGAAGCTAAATCAAAAATACCTGAGGAGAAAATAGTTTATGGAAAAGTTCCAGCAGGAACACTTTTAGAAATGGTAGGAGCCAAAGGAGCCCAACTGGGAAATATCCAAATTGCCCCCTACCATGCCAATTTGTTTATCAATCTAGGAGACGGCACAGCTAAAGATTTTTGGAATCTCGCTCGGGATTATTCTGAAAAGGTGTTTGAAAAATTTGGAGTCAGGCTAGATGTTGAAGTCCAGTTCATCAATCTTCAACCCCTCAGTTGATACTAATTATTTGATATACATCACCCATGATATATCAGCCTTTATGGATTATATTATTTTGGACTTGGTGATGCAGCCGAAGGGTTGATATATTTATCTAAAATCTGGTCAACACCTTTTTTTGTCGTTTCAAGTGCACCACGGGGATCACTTCCTTGCGCAGTTGCATTTACCGCATCCTCAAAATATTTTATCATCTCATCATTAATTCCTTGATCCTTGGTATCCGAGGACAAATACCATGATTTATAGTAAGGCCCCTGAGAGACAAATGCTCCGACCAAAGGATCGGCTTGGAGTTGCTGTTGTAGTGTCACATTGGCATAAGGAAGACCAAACAAACGATCTTCTGCAGTAGAGGCCTGCTGATAAAGTAAGCTTTCTGTATTAGCGGCGGTTAAAAATTTCACCATTTCCCAGGCATCTTTCTGAAATTTACTTTGTGAAGAGACTCCATATCCCCAGTAATTGGCCCAGGCTACTTTTTTACTTGCCAACTGCGGAACAGGGAAAATTTTAAAATTCAAACTTGGATTTAATTGACGCAGCTCATGTGCCCGCCATGAAGGAGCAAAATAAAACAGTACTTTACCTGATGCAAATGCCTCGGTCGACCGAGGCATTGTACTATCCCAGGTTTTAATATCTTTATTGCGCACAAAATCGGTATAAAACTTTACAACATCAGCCCCATTTTGGTCGTTTGGAGCTGCAATATTGGCCCCTGGCTGTTGGCTAAATAAAAGGCCTAATATATCCGACCAATGATCCACATTTCCAGTCAGACCAATAGCTGCCCCACTTGTCTGAATGACTCCATCTTGTGCAACAGTGGCTTTAAAAGCTGTATCTTTAAATTCATTCCAGGTAACAGGAACTTGGCCTCCAATATTTTGTAATATATCCATATTTACATACAAAGCCAGACCATCGATACCTCTGGGCATTCCATAGATTTTGCCACTTTTAACAAATTGTTCCTGCAAAGCTTTCGTTTTGTCTTTAATATTTGGCGAACGATTTATCTGATCTTCCAGCATTTTATAATTAGTAAAGTCTTCCACTACCACTGGATTAAACTCTTTCATAAAATCTGCCATCGGCACTACCTCAGCAGGCGCAGCTGCTAAAGAGTTTGATTTCAAAAACATTGGAACCCAAGTCGAATGAATCATCAAAATATCCGGCCCCTCGCCTTGAGTTATTTTGGTTTGAGTTCGTGAACGGTAGTTTAAAGAAGACTGATACTCATATTTAATTACTAAATTTGGGTGGGTCTTTTTGTACTCTTCAAAAGCCGGCTGGAGCAAGGATTCATCTTCCCACAGACCCCAAATAGTCAGTTCTGAAGCTGTTGGGGGTTCTTCTTTTTTAAAAAGATCAGGACCGAATTTCCAAAATAAAAATGCCGATAAAATAGCAAAAGCAATCACTCCGATGATCAGATAACGAAACATACATCTATTATAGAGGATTGAAGATGGTGGTAGAATATGGAAGATGGAAAATAGAAGCTAATCTCTATATTCTACTATCGAATCCGATCTTCTACCCTCCACCATCTATCTTCTAAATTTGTTACAATATCAGCCATGAGCAAACAGAAAAAAAACAACCATTTTGTACCTATTTTCGGTTATATTTTGATTAGTATCTTAGGGGTAATTTTTTTACTAGTGGTAAGCTGGCTTTTTTTGTTTGATAAAATGTATCCCGGCGTCAAAATAGCCGGCGTTGATGTATCATTTCTCACCATCCCCCAAGCTAAATCTAAAATAGATCAAACCTTTAAAGATCGTTTAAACCAAAAATCTCAATTTAGATATGCCACAGATACCGAAGATCTGATGATCCAGCTGGCATCCGAAGACATACTTATTGATAGTCAGGGAGCCTTGGCTGAGGCTTTTACTTATGGTCACCAAAAACTATATTTTCCACCAAAAACTGTCGAAATAGAAGTCAGTTATAAACCATCTTTTGATTTCAAACTTCAACAAATCTCAACCAAACTCAATCAACCACCAATTGATTCACAAATCAAAGTCGATGGTGAACAAATAGTTGTCACACCGTCTCAATCCGGACTCGAATTCGATGAAACAGCACTCAAAAGGCAAATTACTAATTTTATGAACGGAGATCAGATGATCAGTGATCAGATTCAAGTCAGATCAGCACCACCTCGGCTATCCTATGAAACAGCTCTAAAAATAAAAAAACGACTCGATGAGATCAAACTCCAACCACTCCAACTAACTTTTAAAGACAAAGTCTATACTTTGACTATAAATGATCTGGTCAACCTGATAGATATGCAGTCTTCTCAGCCAACACTAGCATCCATCAATTTGGCTGGACAACCTATTATTATTGAGTCTGTAGAGATTGGCGAACAAAACCTAACAGATACCACTCTCACTCTGAACCATCAAAAAGTAACCAATTACTTTAAAACCATCGCCACTTCAATTGATCGACCATCGCAAGAACCTCTTTTTTCTGTTGAGAACACCGCCGATCCAAATAGACCAAAAATCAAAGAGTTCCAACCACCAGTCGAAGGTCAGACTTTGAACATCCCTCTTGCTATCGACAGGCTCAATGAAGCACTTTTGACCAGCAATAAACAACTGATCGAATTACCGGTGGAGATCACTCATCCTAAAAATCAGCTAGTCAACGACTACGGTATTAAAGAGCTGATTGGCCGAGGGCAATCCAACTTTGCTGGATCAATAGAAGGACGTATCTACAATGTCGGACTGGCCGCTGCTCGAATTAATGGTGTGCTCGTCGCACCAGGAGAAGAATTTTCTTTTGTAAATACAGTGGGAGATATATCCGCCGCCAGTGGATACAAACAAGCCTATGTCATCAAAAGTGGACGCACTGTACTAGATGATGGCGGGGGTGTTTGCCAGGTATCCACCACTATCTTTCGCGCCGCTTTAAATGCCGGTGTCCAGATCACCAACCGAGTCGCTCATGCTTACCGAGTCGGTTATTATGAACAAGGCTATCCGCCTGGAATCGATGCCACTATTTTTTCGCCTACGGTAGATTTTAAATTTAAAAACGATACCGCTCACTACATCCTGATCCAGGCCAAAGTAGTTGGTACCAGTCTGACAATCGATTTTTATGGTACTTCAGACGGTCGGGTGGCAACGGTCTCTACTCCAGTCATCACCAGTGTCACTCCGGCTCCACCTGAACTCAGACAAGATGATCCCACTTTACCCAAAGGCACCGTCAAACAAGTTGACTGGGCAGCCAATGGAGCCAATGTAGTCTTTACCCGAAAAGTTGAACGCGCCGGACAAACACTTTACAACGACACCTTCCGCTCCAACTACCGTCCTTGGCAAGCAGTTTATCTGGTAGGAACTAAAGAAGGTTAGTTAAGTCTTCATTTAAAAACTGTACATTCATTCCCAATATTTCCTCATAAAAAGGATTCTCTGGTTCCACTTGCTTCCATATATAGATCGGTTTCTTTAGCCAATAGGCCAACATCATCTCCATCAGGACATTCCCTCCAATGTAACCATTAATATCTCCTTTATCCATATTCACCACCAAAACTGCATCACCTGCTTCAACTTTTTTAAAATGCGCATCCATTAAAGCTTTTTTGTGATAAAATAAATTAGGGTCTTTTAACCAGGCTTTTTTTCCTGTCATAGAAAAATCCCCTTTTTCCTCCATCTTCCTAGCACTCAAGGGAACCAACACCTTAAAACCCACTTTCAACAGCTCTTTTTCAATCAGGATCAATTTTTCATACATCGATGCACTGGAACAAAGGGTAATTGTTTCAATTTTCATAAAAACAACTATACACCAAACCTCCACTTTACGCTAAAGGCTAAACGCTCTAAACTAATTCTATGCGTTTTTTTATCTCTCTGGAAATCCCAGAAAATAGCAAACAGGAGCTTCATATGGCTCAGCAAAAAATTATCGACTTAGTCCCGGACTTTAAACCGCAGGATCCAGATAAGTTTCATTTAACAATCGCTTTTGTTGGCGAACAGCCCGATGATATGAAAGACCCTTTAATAGAAATAATGACAGAAGCCACCAGAGACATTCCGCCTTTTTCTGTCACTCCTGGTTATATTGACGGCTTTCCTCAATTACACACCGCCAAAGTGATCTGGATTGGTGTTAAAGGCGAGATAGATAAACTCTTTTTACTCAGGCACCGTATCAAAGACGGGATAGAAAAACTCGGTATGGATGTCGATGATAGAAGGTTTATACCTCACATTGCTTTAGGAAAGATCAACAATTTTGAAATCACCCCTTTTCAGGAAGCTGAATTTGAAAAGATTGAACAGATCGATTTTGACCCTATCAAAGTGGATTCAATCAAGCTCTTTGAGTCCGTCCCAGATCACTCTTTCCATCAGCACAACACCTTGGCAGAGATAAAGCTGATCTAGAATTTCTAATTACTAATTCCTAATTGACCTAAACAATTATTAAATCTCAATTTCTAAAATTTTGATATTTTTATTTTGGTATTTGTTTAGATATTAGAAGTTAGAGGACTTAGAAATTAAACTAATGAACTTCACCCTTTACCCTTCATGCTTTACGCTTTAAACTTACGCTATGAATGACTTTAAGATAATTCTCGGCATTGAAACATCCTGTGACGAAACAGCTGCCGCAATATTAAAAAAAACCGGCGATGAAATAGTAGTCTTATCCAGTGTTATAGCTTCCTCAGCCGAAATACAGGCTAAATTTGGCGGAATCATCCCAGAACAGGCAGCCAGAGAGCAGGTAAAAGCCATGATCCCTGTATTAAAAGAGGCATTATCTCAAGCGTTTCCTACTGAGACATTGACACAACAAATCAGTCAGATAGATGCTATAGCAGTAACCTATGGACCTGGTTTAATCGGTTCTTTACTCGTCGGAGTCGAAACAGCCAAGACTCTGGCACTAGCCTGGAATAAGCCACTATTGCCTATCAATCATCTCATAGGTCATTACTATGCTAACTGGATTAGTCAGTCATCAGTTTTCAGTCATCAGTTTTCAGGTGAAAGTCTATCTGTTGTCGGTCAGTCTGTTTCTAAAACTGATAAACCGATAACTGATCAACTTAATTCTGATAACAGACAACCGAAAACCGGTAACTGGAAAGAACCTGAATTCCCCTGTATCGGTCTACTCGTTTCTGGAGGTCACACCGATCTGGTTTTGTTCAAATCCCATAACAAATATTTATATATTGGCGGCACCAGAGATGATGCTGCAGGTGAATGTTTTGATAAATGTGCCCGGCTTTTGGGCTATCCCTATCCGGGTGGCCCCAAGATCTCCCAGCTAGCTAAAGAAGGAAATCCAAAAAAATTTACTCTGCCTTTACCAATGAGTAACTCACATGATTTTGATTTCTCTTTTTCTGGTCTTAAAACAGCCTTTCTCAATCTAGTTAAAGAAAAAAATATTGAAAATGATACCCAAGAAGCCAAAGATCTGTGTGCAACCCTGGAAAATACTATCGTCAAATCTTTAGTAAAAAAAACTATCAAAGCTGCTCGGGAAAACAATGTTTCGACAATTATCGTCGGGGGAGGAGTCTCTGCTAATCAAAAACTCCGCGACCAACTAACACTTGAAGCTAAAAGCTCAAAGCTGGAAGCTACCATTCATTTCCCCAATCTCAAATATTGCGGCGACAACGCCGCTATGATTGCCTCAGCAGCTTTTTTTGCAAAACCCATAGATAATATTATACAATTACAGGCAGATCCAAATCTAACACTATGATCCTCGATAATGACCGAGACTATTCTGACTCTGCCGATCGTCATTTTAGTTCTCGAGCTAGAGTTTGGAGAGAAAATCCTAGTAGAACCATTGGCCGCTGGACAGAATATGGAACTTTAAGTGATCCCTCTGCTTTATCCGAAACTAGATTTCCAGATTCAATGGGTTGGCCTGTCTATATAGAACACTTACCAGCTATTTTTTTATCTCACAATGTGGGAGGTAAATTTCTAGAAGACGAAATCGAAAATTTACGTCCTTCAGAATTAATCACTGCTGAAGAATGGAAACAACAAGGACTTCGCCGAATCATAATCATGAATGGAGCTATCAAAACAACAATTCCCGGAGCAAATCTAGAAAGTATTGAAACAAATGCTGAAAATATCACTTTCTGGTTTAGAAGGAAAAATGGCGGAATACTTCCTTCAACCTATAATCAGAAAAAAATCAATGTGAGTTATGTAACCAGACCAATGAAGATAGAAAAAAATTAAATTGTCAATTTACACCAAATATCGTATAATCACCCTATCAGGAAATAACGTCTCCTGTGTTTGAAGAAAGAACGGTCCTTGGACCCATTAGACTCTTCCGGGTTTGCCCGTTACAGCTTTCAATAAGGTTATTATTTTTCGAACGAAGTAAGCAGAGCTTTCTTTTTGAATAAGTTTCAAAAAGTGAGAAATTTCCAAAATTAAATGTAATTTCTCGTTACACTCGAAAAATATTAATAAATTTGGGTGGTACCACGACACGCTCGTCCCAACAATGGGATTTCGCGTGTTTTTTTATGCTTACAAGTACAGATCACAAAAATAATTAATTGTCTTATCACTTTGTACTTCTGTACTAAAAACTATGGATAAAATTTACAATCAAAATGAAGTTGAAGAAAAATGGTACCAGTTCTGGGAAGACTCAGGCTTCTTTCAACCTGAGATAAATCCAGACGGTAAACCTTTTACCATCATTCTTCCCCCACCCAATGCCAATGCTGATTTGCACTTTGGTCACGCCATGATGAGTATTGAAGACATCATGGTTCGTTATCACCGAATGAAAGGGGATGCTGCTCTGTGGGTTCCTGGTTCAGATCATGCAGGATTTGAAAC
This sequence comes from uncultured Gammaproteobacteria bacterium, assembly GCA_964636275.1. Classification (GTDB taxonomy): domain Bacteria; phylum Patescibacteriota; class Microgenomatia; order Daviesbacterales; family UBA10151; genus CAZWRN01. The sequence goes on along the minus strand of CAZWRN010000001.1, from coordinate 61,356 downwards.
TCAGGTTGTGTTTGAAAAAAACTTAGCCAAAGAGGGAAAATCCCGTTTTGACTACGACCGAGACACTCTTTATCAGATGATCTGGGACTATGTCCAATCCAACAAATCCAAAATGGAAAATCAGCTTAGACGTCTAGGTTTTTCAGTTGACTGGTCCAGAGAAAAATTCACCCTCGATCCGGATGTTGTCAAAGTGGTCTATAAAACCTTCAAACAGATGTCTGACCAGGGAATGATCTATCGTTCCAACCGATTGGTCAATTACTGTACCAAACACGGCACTGGGTTTAGTGACCTAGAAGTCGCCTATGAAGATCGTACCAGTTCACTCTACTTCATCAAATATGGTCCGCTTGTATTAGCAACTACTAGACCAGAAACTAAATTTGGTGATACTGCAGTCGCTGTTCATCCTTCTGACAAAAGATACCAACAATACATTGACCAAGAACTGGAAATAGAGACTGTTTTGGGTCCAGCTAAAATCAAAGTTATTGCTGATGAATCCGTTGATCCTGAGTTTGGGACAGGAGTTGTAAAAATCACGCCAGCTCATGACTTTAATGATTTTGAAACGGGAAAAAGACATAACCTGGAAATGAAACAGGTTATTGGTTTTAATGGACGAATGAATGAACATGCTGGTAAATTTGCTGGAATGAAAGTCTTGGAAGCCCGCCAAGCAGTGGTTGAGGAGATGCAGCAAAAAGGTTTAATTGAAAAGATTGATGACCAGTATCAAAACCGAGTTGGGACTTGTTACAAATGTGGCACAGTTTTAGAACCACTTCCAATGGAGCAATGGTACCTCAATGTTCAGGAACTCAAACATCAAGCAATCGACGCAGTCAAGAAAGGGGAGATCAAAATTCACCCGACCAACTATGCGACTCTGTATTATCAGTGGTTGGAAAATTTGAAAGACTGGAACATCTCACGTCAAAATATCTGGGGTATCCGCATCCCTGCCTGGTATTGTGAAACGTGTAACAAATGGTCTATCACTGAAGGGGAGATTCCCGAAGCCTGTGAGCATTGTGGTGCAACCAATATCACACGTGATACGGATACCTTCGACACGTGGTTCTCCTCTGGCCAATGGCCATTTGCCACTCTGCAAACAACAATGCCAGGGGATTTTGAAAAGTTTTATCCAACCTGTGTCATGGAAACCGGCTATGATATTTTAAAAGCCTGGGTGTCCAGAATGGTCATGATGGGACTTTTGGTCACCGGTAAAGTTCCTTTTACTGACGTCGCTTTGCACGGTCTAGTGAATGACCCACTTGGTAAAAAAATGTCTAAATCTAAAGGCAATGTGGTGTCTCCTATGGAAATAGTTGACCAGTATGGATCCGACGCTGCCCGAATGGCACTTGTTTATGGAACAGCCTTTGGACACGATCAAGCCTTATCTTATCCAAAGCTAGACGCGATGCGAAAATTCACCAACAAACTCTGGAATATAGGAAGATTCTTGATCGAATTCAAACCCGAAGACGCCAAATCGCTAGAGGCTTCTCAACAATTTAACAGTTTAACAATACAACAATTACCAGCCAATGATCAGGCAATACTAAATAAACTAAACGATACAACTAAGAAAGTAACCCACTCCATCGAACAATTTAGATTTCACGACGGTGCTGAAGCTCTCTATGAATTTATATGGCATGAATTTGCCGATAAATATATCGAGTCAACCAAAGAGCGCCGAGCTGAAGCCCAACCAGTTTTAGAGTACGTTTTTCGAACATCACTGGAACTTTTACATCCCTACATGCCGTTTATAACCGAAGAATTGTGGCAAAAGTTGCCCCACGAAGGCAAATCCATCATGATCACCCATTGGCCAACTGCTTAAAGAGCCCAATTTTGTTTGAAGTTTTTGGGAAGTTTAAATCCACCTAAAGTCAGATAACTAATCAGCTCACCATGATGAATCCGCTCATGAGAGATAAGAGAAACAATATGGTTAGGAAGAGATTGTTTAAATCCTGGCCAGGCTACTTGAAACTCTTCATTTCTTCTGTGGTCCACAATAGCGGCACTCCAAAGTTTATCTGCTTTATCCAGTAACTGCTTCAAATCTGATTTTGTTTTAAACAGATACTTGTCTGGAAACTCATCACTCTCAAACCATTTAAAATCCATTTTGCCTTCTTTAATGGCTTTGGCATAAACCATTTGCGTTCTAGCTATACATGTAAATTGGTAGTAGAGAGGTTGCCATTTATTTGAACCAGTTGGTCGATAGAGCAATTTCTGGTCATCTAATGAATCAAGGATATCAAGAGTTTCAGAACGAACAAAGTTCCATTGACGAACAAAGGAGGTAACGAAGTTTTTAAACACCATTCTTCTTGTATATTCTCATACCCCACCATTTCTTAAAATAGGGAAGAGTTAAGGTGGACAAAAGGAAACCAAGTGCCGGGACTATTGCATTAATCCAAGGATCGATACCAACGATGAAATAGAGATAAAAAGATATTGAGATATAAGTGAAGAAAATAATTAGAAACTTTCGTGTCCATGAGCCTTCCCAGGCTTTACTTAACTCAACCTCCTGATTGCGCTTTTCAATCGCAATAATGCGGGTTTCTAATTCAGATAGGGAGGACATATAGATTATTCAGCAGAATCGGATTTTTCTTCAGTTGGCTTTTCTTCTGTAGACTCACCTTCAGTAGACTCAGCACCGTCTTCTCCTTCAGCAGCCTCACCCTCTTCACCTTCAGCTTTTTCTTCACCCTCAGCGGCTTCCGCTTCTTCAGCTGCGGCAGCGGCTTCAGCATCAGCCTCTTCCAACATCGCTTTCATCTCTTCAGTCACTGCCGGAGCCAGTTTTACCACTACCTCTTCTGGTTCAGCTAAAACAGTAATCAGATCATGATTATAGCTCAACTGATCAACGGTCACAGCATCATCAACATTCTTCAGAACCTCAATATTAACTTCGATATTTTCAATTAAGTCTGTCGGCAAAGCCTCCACCTGCACTTCTGACAAATTTTGCAATACGATATGCTCACCCATTTTGACAGATTCTGGTTCTTCACCTACCAATACAATTGGCACCGGTACCTGAACTTTTTCTTTCAAATTGACCTGATAAAAACCAACGTGGGTGAGAGAACCATTTCGCGGATCAAAGTCAGTTTCTCGGATTAATACCGGTCTGACCTTCTCTTCACCTATTCGCAAATTGATCAGCCCTGTCTCGCCGGCCTGCTGTAATACAGCCATAAAGTCTTTAACATCGACCTGAACGTGTTCAACCTCTTTGGTATTTCCAAATACGTGAGCAGGTATAATACCAGCTTTTCGTAGAGCCTTAACCTTCTTTCCCAATACAGTTCGTTCTTGTGCTTTTAAATTAATCTTGTCCATGGGGAGTACTATATCACGTTTAGCCTCACGAATTCAACCATAAGAAAGTAATTGGTTAAACAGTGAACTAGTTCATCGGAAAAGCAAAAAATCCTGATTAACGGATTAACCAATCAACTAATCCACTTACTAGACCTATACGTGCAAAAGAGTCCGGAGGATAACCGAAAAGAGAAGAACCCCACCATATCAATTAGCTTCAATTTCAGAGTTTTATACTTTATACTTTGTAATTTATACTTTACAGAGTCCGGTGGATAAGTAGAAGGTAAGTTCTAATTACTAATTAGTAATTTCTAAAAAATTAAAGTTTTTAATATTGTTTAGAAATTAGAAATTAGAAATTAGAGTAATTAGAAATTTTTACTTCTGTTTAACTTTTAATTGGAATGATCTGTCTTCCAATAAATCGCTAGAAATTTTAAGTTGTTGGGTCTGAGATGAAGACTCTTCGGTCAGATCCGATATTTCGTAGTTAATCGGATAGTTCAAAGTCCAGTTAAATGGATCAGCAATTACTCCAGCTTGCTTTAGTACATCCAGACGATAATTCACTACCCCATTCTTAAATGCCAGTGGGTCAGCCAGTGTGTATTCAATCACCAGATTTTTAGTCTCCTGAGGAGCTACTTCAAAGAATGTAGAATATCCAGAACGACCATAATCAGAAAAAGCTACCATCTGGGAAGTGATATCACTCTCCCCTATTGTTGCTTTGTTTATCTTGGCTCCCAAAGGCATATAAACTCTAAAGAAATTTTTATATGTACCAGCCGGAAAGACACTAGATGGAGAGGTATTGTTATACGAGATCCGCAAAGTGTGTTTCACTCCCCCATCTTTACCTATATCGGTCTCCAGATTCAAAGAACGCTTCAAATAATAGTTTGATTTATTAGCCGACAAGTTGGCTTCATTAACTGCTAGAAAGTCACTCGTCTCCCCAGCTACTTTTACCCCACCGCGTGGCATCACACCTGCCCAATTCTGAGAGGCAATATAGGAAAAAAGCCGGGGATCTTCCATATATACCATCATATGTTTTTGTTCAAGGGAAGATCCCAGAGCCTGAATGATAGCCGGCCAATTTTGTTTTGATAGATAGAATACTTTATTAAAGAGCTGGGTTTGTAGAGACACTAAATAATTTTTTTTGGCTTGTGATCCTGGGAAAAAACCAACCTCAGCATGAGAGATAGCCCGTTCAAATAAATTGTCCCCATCCACACTCTCTCCATATTCCGGTAAATCAAGTCCGCCCACCGCGTTTAGCAGTTTACCTGATGCGGTCAGATCTAGCGCAACCACACCATTAATTAGATCCCCACCCTCTTTTTTGTAAAAAAAGCTCGCCTGCTTGGCAGATGTCGGAAAATCCGGGTCATAATTAGAATCCCTCAAATACCACCTATCAACATTTAAATGAGTTTTAATCTCAGCTGGTGGCTCGATCACATCCTTCAATTGACCATCCAGGGCATAAATATCATCCACTTTTATACCAGTCAGCCTTCCAGCCTCAAAATCAAATTTACCATAAGAACCAATAAATCCTCCCGCCGGGCGCAGCTCAAGATTGTTTTGCAGCAATACTAAATACGACTTTTTACCCTCTACCGCAGTAATTTCCGGCAATAAGATCGCCGCAACTCGTGCCTGGTCAACTAATTTCTGATAAAGCCCGATTCTACCTTGCAAATCGACCAGACGATCTTTTATCACCTCCGGAAAGCTATTTAAAAAGTTTTCATCTTTTAGCTTAGCGTTTACTTTAGAAATCTTCTCACTAGCCGCCACCAACTCAGTCTGAGCTTTTTCATAATTTGGCTTTGGATCCGAACGATCCTCACCAGAGATAATTTTAGTTGTCTGAAACAGAGCCTCACTCCCTACAATAGCGTGTTCAATCCCCTCAACCCCCTCTTTTATTACCATCACCCCTTCATCTGCGACAGATAAAGGCTGATTTAAAAATCCAATCTTTTTCAGTATTACTACTGAATTTAACATCTCATTTGTATCACCGATGGTTTTTCTTACCATACCTATTTCAGATTTAGCTTTATCAAAATCTCCTTCTTCCAAGGCTTTTTGTGTATTGGCTACATTGTTTTTCATCATGACTCCACCCACCGCCAACGATCCAAATGGATAAATCAAACCCATCACTAAAATACTTGTCAAGATTAACATTCCGACCCCTTGTTTGAATTTCTCCCATTTAACCGATCGGATCTTATCATCCTCCTCAGATGAATATAAACTTCGACTAGGTTCTTTCTTTTCCATGGACTTATCTGGTCCAAATATTTCCGGATTGGAAAAAGACCACTTTTTCCCTTCTTCTTGGAATTTACTATATGAACTCTCAGGCACTTCCTCACTATGATGTTTAAAATAAACAATTGTTTCTTTTAAAGCCTCAACAATCGGTGTCTTAGGCTTCCAGCTTAATTCAGTCATGGTTTTTTCAAGATTTGGTGTTGGCCAAGGGGGGAGTTCAGTTGGTTTAAAATTTCGTTCTTCGTGCCAAAGGGGATCGAGCAATATCTGTTTTATTTCAGCAATCTTGACGGGCTGGAGTAGGGAACCGTCATAAATTTTATGAGAAGTCCCTCCAGAAAACATCGCTTTTATAAGCAAAGATACAGCATCATTTATAAAAATTGATCTGGTGCTAAAGTCATTATCTACTTGTTCTTTTTGTAAATCACCATTTAAAGCCACTTGAAGTAGCCTCACTACTGAATCACTTTCTCGAAAATGCATCCGTGGTCCAAAGACTGGGGAAAGTCGCACCACCCGGGCATTCATTTTGTAATATCGGACAAATTTAGCAAATTTGACCTCAGCTTCTTTTAAATCCCGTTTATTCCGAGCGAGCTTAGAGTCATATAAATCAGTAGATGAAGCCATCAATATCTTTGGCTTTTCCTCTGACATCGCCGTATCTTTATCTTCAGCAATCCGATCTCGGGCCTCTTTAAGGAAATGTAAAAAATTTACCAATCCGTGGGAATATACTGAACTTGTTTTCCCATTTTCTGCAACGAAAAAAGCGTAATCAATCCGCGGCAAGATAAGGTTTAATAATTTTTTTACTGTCTGATTATCAGCGATGTCTTCATTTAGAAAGTGAAAATTACCATTTTTCACACAATCTATTAGGTTGCCTTTGTTTCCCGAAGAGAGATTGTCTACTCCAATCACTTGAATTCCTTTATCAAGCAATTTCTCGGCTAAATGAGATCCAATGAACCCAGAAACTCCCACGACAAAAGCTACTGGATGGTTTCGCGAAACTAAAATACGCTTATTGAGGATTCTCGAATCGGCAGCTTCTTCCACATATAAATTGTAGCCCCAAACGTGAAGAATTACCAGCCGAGGAGGAATGTTTAGTACCGTTTAAAATAGGATATTGTCAGTGAAAAGAGTAAGGCCACCAATTCTGCAAGTACTATTCCAGCGATAAAATACTTAAAGTAGGGCTTGGGCTCAACAAAAAAAATTTCTTTTCCAACCTGGTTTACTTGGTATTTTCCCGTCAGATAACCGGATAAAACAACTAAATTGCTCATCGATTTTTCAGCATTAGGATCTTTTGTTTGAAGAGCAATGGAAAACGGACCTGGTTTGTATATCGCTATATCTGAAGAAGACAACCGTAGCTCTTCTTTTAACTGAGGTGATCTAAGGATTGTTACGACTTCTTCAGATTGTTTTTCAACAGTAGCGGCATTTTCCACTGAGTAATCAAATTCATACATTCTTTCACTGACATAAACTGTAGGTTGTTGTTTAAGTAGATAAAAAGCAATTATTAAACCAATAAGACCAAACAAAACAAACAGTAGGCCAAAATCCCTAATAAACTGCAGATATAAACGTGATTCTCTCATGTTAGTTGTGCGTCAAGAGCCTGATTTGCCAATCTATCTGCTATAAAATTTTCCGCCCTGGGAACATGTTTATAGTGAATTAGTCCTAACTTAGATTCAATTTGTTTAATTTGTTTAAATATTTCAATTAGATGTGGGCTTTTGATTTTAAATCTTCCCGCAAGCTGCTCTATTACAAGCCGGGAATCAGCTCGTAACTCAATTTTTAAAGAATTTTCATTTCCCCATTTGTTTAAGATATACTGATACGCTGCTAAAACCGCTGTATACTCCGCCACATTATTGGTAGTCACACCTAGCACTTTTCCTTCTTGTCGAAGAATTTCTCCCCCTCTGGCATAAATAATATATCCGTATGATGCATCACCTGGATTACCCCGAGATGCACCATCTGTATAAATAATTAAATCCATATCTTGAATGTAGATGATAGAAGATTGGCGATCTGTTTTGAAGATAGAAAAATTTAGTTGATAAATTTCTAACTTCTATGCCGATAAAGCGTAAAAAGCTGTAACACTAAAATTAAATATTCACCACCAACTGTCACCCAAGCCGCCGCCTGATACGAATAAAGAGGGATTAAATACCAATTTGCACTAAAGTTAAAAAGCAAAGCTGTCAAATAAACTGCTAATAACTGTCTATACATCTTTTTTGCCATCAATACCCACATCAAAAGAGCTGATAAAAAGAAAGCGGGGAGTGAAGTAGCTAAAATATGCAGTGTCACAACTGAATCTTTAAATCCACCGCCAGTCAAAAGGTCAATAAAAATATCCGAGAAAACAAATAAACCAACCGCCCCGACAATCCCTAAACCAAGCATTATAAAAACTGCATTATTAAGATGAAGGTAAAACTGATACGTATTTTCCCTCAAGGACCTCAGCATAAGAGGGTAGTACCCATTCATTATAAAAGCTGGGATAACCAATAAATTTTGAAAAACAGCATAGGCTAAATTGTAAGCTCCAGTAACTGCAAAGGACTGGGTTGATGAAAGTATAAAAGCATCTATCCGAAAATAAAGTGTGTTGATGACCAAAGTAGCGGCTACGGGCCAGGCTATTTTTAAAGTCTCAACCGGAAACATTAAATCTATTTTCGCAAGCTTAATCTGATAATAACGCTTAACAAATATCCAGCACAAAAAAGCAGTTAACATCCACCCCGCAAGAGGCGCCAGTACGAATATATAAACAGGCATTTGGAGAGTATAAAATACCACTGCAACAGCCAGACTCATCAATGATCCCGCGGCTAAAGCAATTGAGGATTTAGAATAAGCCAACTCATGCTGGAAAACAAAGTTGGCTGAATTGTAAAAACCGTTAAAGAGTATACTTGTAGCACCAATAATTACCGTCAAGATAAACGGGGTGGTTGAAAAAGGCAAAAAAGGGAGTAGCCCTAACGCAATCAGTATTAATAAAAAGCTCCAAATCAGCCGGAAATTAAACAATTTATTGGGTAATAGAGGATCATCACGATAACTACTTAAATAAAACCCGTTCAAACCAAGATCCGCTGCTAAGTAAAAAAAGGCAAGGTATGTCAAAGCCAGAGTGTATACTCCAGTACCAGTCTCACCAAATGATCTGGTAACGAATGACAGTGTAGCGATGGTGGAAGCGGCTGTTAAAATCTTTGATCCCATTTGCCAACTCACCTGATGGATTATTTTTTTTATAGTTTCCATGCCAGTAATTGTAACAAATTATCAGATTACTCATTTTCTCGCCAATAACAGACCCCAAACTAAAAAAAGAACGCGCTGCCCTTGAGGTAAAGTTAAAAAATAGTGGTCAACCATCCCCAAAAATATAATAATCAGCAATAAACCGACCCCTTGCGATTTAGTTAATAAATTTGAAGGTTTATGCAGCAATATCGGCCCAAATAAAAACAACAAAAATCCAATCAGACCAATTAATCCTGATTCTACCAGTACAAGTAGAAATATATTGTGTACAGGCTGCAAAAAGCGATTGGTCCCGGATATAAAAGCAGAAGACATCGCCTCAGGTATAAAGTTGTTCAAACCCACTCCAAATAAGGGATTTTTAGTAAATATTACAATTGCAGTTTCTGCCAGTTCCTCGCGTCGAATGAGTGACAATCTATCAAAATTAAATGCTGAATCAAATCTAATAAACAAAAATGGTGAGAAAAGCAAAAAAAGCATTGTTAGAATGAGTAGCTGTTTTCGTAGCAGGAACAAAACTAAAGAGATATAAATAGCTACAGAGGCTCGAGAAAAACTTACTAGTACTGAGGCCGCAACCAACAGCTGATAAATTTTTTGCAATGAGGTTTTAATCCCGGATAAAAACACCAAAATCATTCCTGATAGCAACATGTAGGCTGCAAAAACATTGGGGTGAGCAAATGTAGCATATGGCCGTAAAAAAACCTCGCCATACCAGTTAAAAGTGGCTATGTTGGTTGTATTCAACGAAAAATTTCTTTCTCCCAGTATCCACAACCCGACATCAGCACCAGTTATGACCTGCAAAAAAGCTATCAGTGCAGACAGAACAACACTTACAGGTAGCCATTTCTGTAAATTTTTAATTAATTCTGCACTCGAAATAGAAGCAATATATATACCAAACAACCCAGCCGGTATCCAATTGATCAATCTGGAAAATCCGACTTGCCAATTGTCTGAAAAAAACATCGATATACTGGCTGTAAATAAAAAAATACCAGATAAACTAGCCGCCTTTAAGTTTAATCTTGGTCTTGTCAAATACAAAATCCACAAAAAAACCACCAGTATATCCCAAAAATAGATGGTTATAGCCAAATAATCAATTTTTAATGAAAATACGTAGCTCCAATCGGGCCAAAAATGTTTACCTAGTTGGGAAGGAAGTAGAATAATTGATAAAGAAAAAAACCATCTTTCAAGGGAAGCAGGCGAGAATGCCTTCAACCGATTTAAGATCTTCATTCAGGGGAGATGATCAAATGACGTTCCGCACCTTCACCAGCACTTTCAGATTTTACACCAGCAGTTTGTTCAATAGTCATATGAACAATTCGTCGTTGCCAGGCTGGCATCGGCTGTAATTCCATCGGCTCTTTGGTTTCTAAAACCTGCTCAGCCCAACCTCGTGCTTTGTGAGCTAAATCCTCTTCTTTACTTTTTCTCCAATCAGACACATCGACAACCACTCTCTTGGAGTTTTCCATCCCAACCGATCGGGATAATGCTAAATTGAGAATCAACTGTAAAGCAGCCAGAGTTTCACCCATTTTACCAATCAGTTTACCTGGTTCGTTGGTATCGATAGATACAAAGATCGAATCCTCTTTTTCTTCCACTTCAAAAGATCCTTCAAGACCCAGTAAACCTAAAATATTTTCAAGTAATTCGGAAACTTTTTCTTCCACGTTTTAAAATCTTTCTCCTCTTAAAATCGGCAGATTTTAAAAGGAAAGGTTTTGTGAGATTTTTGGTAAAATACTCTTTCCAAAAAACGAACAAGTCCTTATGAACGCAAGTATATTAGATTAGGCACAAATTAGCAACTGTTAATTATAAAGAGTTATTTAGAGTTCGGAAAAAGTTTTTTGACCCAGTCTTCCAGACCGCCCCAACCAGAGATCAGATATTGTTGCCAGATCCCAACGATAGTCAGGGTGTTTAAATACAATGCCAAACCTATGGGGAAGGTATAAGAAATATATCCCATCATTAAAGGCATGATAAACATCATCTGCCCCTGCATCGAAGCCATAGCATCCTCCATTGATTCTTTTTCCTGCTTTTCTTTCTTTGAGTCTTTCTTATTTACAGGAACCGCCTTGGGGGTCATCATACGTGATTGAACCAATTGCAAAGCGGCAGTTATGAGGGGAACAATCAAAATAATCAGACCAACTCGAGCAAAATCTGAAGGCTTATCCGCCAGATTCATTCCAAAGAAATTCAAATTTGGGACCTGGCTTAAAGCCCAGTCCTGGTTGTATAAAACCCCATTTATGCGGTTGAGGCCATGATCTCCATCAAAGAAAGCATAGATGACCTGGTAGATAGCAATCATTGGCGGAATTTGAATCAAAAGGGGGAGACAGCCTCCAGCCGGATTTACACCATGTTCTTTATAAAGATCCATCTGGGCTTTAGCCAAAGCCTGTTTGTCATCTTTATGTTTCTTCTTTAACTCATCCATGTGTGGCTTTAAATCTGCCAATTTTTTGGCCGATTTCAGCTGAGTTGCCATCAGTGGCCAAACCAAAATCCGAATTAAAATAGTTACGACAATTATGGCAATTCCTAAAGCACCTGGAACGCCCATTCCTTCCAGGCCACGCACCAAAAGCACCAACACATTAACAATCGGGCCAAAAAAGATAGTGTCAAAAAGTGATGTTATTATCTGCATGAAAGTATTCTTAACCCTCCCAAGTAAATCCCTTTAAATACGCCGTACCGTATGATCTGCTGTTTAGTATATTCAGAACACCGAATCGGATATTTACATGCCCCTCCCGGAGCCAGAAAACGCAATATACCGGTATCAAAGGATAAAAACAACTGGTAAAACTCAATTAATTTAACCGCCAGCCAAGACATGCTTCAACTCCTCTGCTAAAACATCTACCGTAGTCTCTAGTAGACCAGATTTTGGCATAATAATCAAATCCTGCTTTTGAGGTATCACTTCATAAATAGTTTGAATAGCTGTTGAAGTCAATCTCCGAGCCCGATTGCGATTGTGAGCTTTGCCAAAATTTTTAGTCCGGATACTTATACCAATCCGGATAATTTCTTCTGCGGTTGGTTTGGTGTAAATGATAAAGTGAGGAGTTTCAATTCGTCTGCCTTTGATAACTCGGGAAAAATCAGTTTTTAAATTGAGCCTTTGATGTTTAGGAAGCATGAAATAGTTAGATACTCAAACTAGCGCGTCCAACTGCTCTACGACGAGCTAAGACTTTTTTACCTGAATCGGTACTCATACGAGCACGAAAACCGTGTTTTCTGACTCTTTTAAGTTTCTTTGGCTGATAGGTTCTTTTGGTTGACATGCGTACATTATAACCTAGTTGAAGCTAAAAACCAAGAGTGAAGAATTTTCAATTTCTATTTGTCAATTTAGTAATCAAATTACAATTTACAAATTCTAAGAATTTAAATTTATTTGAAAACTGTAAGTTGTAAATTGAAAATTGTAAATTATCTACTGATACACTTCTTGCTAGTTTCTCTCCCTTTTCTGTGGACAACTTATCCACTAGTATTGGCCTCATGGACCCTCAAGCAACCTGGCAAAAAATCCAAGCTCAGCTCAAACAAAAACTGGATGCCCACAATTTTAGAACCTGGTTTGGTAAAACCGAAGCTCGCAAGATCGAAAACAACGAGATCGTTTTAGCCGTTCCGTCAGCTTTTGTCAAAGGGCAACAATTATTGCGTTATGGCCCGGTACTCAACGAATCAATCCAGGCTGTCATAGGCGACACGCTGACAATCTCCTACACTATCGACCCGTCTTTAGACAATAAAAAAAATATCATCCAAACAGAAGAAGATGACGACCTCTTTACTATAGAAATGCCTGGGGCACCAAAACCAACTACCGCCTTGAATAAAAAATACACTATTCAAAATTTTGTTGTCGGACCGACCAACAATTTAGCTTTCGCTGCAGCCCAAGCAATTATTCAAAATCCAGGCCAATCATATAATCCATTCTTTATGTATGGACCATCTGGAGTAGGGAAGACCCATCTCATGCATGCCATTGGCAACGCTATATTAGAAAAAAACCCTCGAGCCAAACTGGTGTTTGTCTCATCAGAAAGATTTTTAAACGATTTCGTTGAATCAATTCAAAGAAAAGGTACAACCGCTTTTCGTCAAAAATATCGAGACTGTGACTGTCTTTTAGTTGACGATATTCAATTTATCGCCGGCAAAGATTCATTCCAGGAAGAATTTTTCCATACTTTTAATGAACTTCACACCAAAAACGCCCAAATAGTCCTTACATCTGATCGTCCACCAAATGAACTAACCAAACTCGAAGACCGTTTAAGATCTCGATTTCAAGGTGGTCTTATGGTCGATCTCCAACTCCCTGATTTTGAAACCAGAGTAGCCATCTTAAAAGCTAAGCTAGTAGAGAAAGGACAAACACTACCTGAAGAAAGCCTAACCTTAATTGCTGAATCAATTCAATCCAACACTCGGGAACTAGAAGGAAAGCTGATACAAATATTAGAAACTAGTAAGCTGATGAATCAAGAACCGACTATTGAATTTGTTTCAAGATACTTGGGGGGACCACAGCTAAATCAAAACCAGAAGGTTGACCATAAAAAACTGTTGTCGACAGTAAACGATTATTTCAATCTCAAAATGGCAGATATTACCGGCCCCAGAAGACAAAAAGAGCTCGTCATGCCTCGCCAAATAGCCATGTACCTGATGCAAACTGAATGTAATATGCCTTTTGAAAAAATTGGCCAGGTTTTGGGTGGTAGAGACCATACAACAGTTATGCACGGTGTGGATAAGATCAAGTCAGCTATCTCAAGAGACAGAGAAATCCAAAGAGTTGTAATGGAAATAAAGCAAAATTTAGCCGGATGAACTACTTATCAACAATTTATCCCCAACTTATCCACCAAGTTATCCACAATTATCCACCGCTTTTCAACACCAAAATTATCCGAAAAGTGAAGCTAAAATACTAAGTTATATACTTATTCACACCCCCTATAAATACCATTACTGTATATAAATAATAAAGTTTATATTCACCAGCCTTGTTGATAACTCTCGGGATAACTCAATACTGTATAATAGCCTAATAAACAAATCTCCAAATAAACCAGACTCCAATAATTGGAAATTGGGCATTGGTTTATCGGGTTATTGGATTATTCTTAATCATGGAATTTAACTGGGTTACTATCGGGTTTATTATTTTAGGATTAATCATCGCTTATTTAATTGGCAGACTCCAAGCCAAACCACGTACAGATATCCCACAGGATTTTATTGACCTTTATCAACAGGTAAATAATCTGCCAGTTAGGGTACTTCAGACCATTCAGGGATCGATCAATCCACAAAAGGGCAAGATGGCTGAACTTTTAACGTATGCTGAACTTCGTTATGATTATGACCGAATTATTCCTTTAGGATGGCCAATTGATTTTGTTGGAGTCAAAAATGGGGAAAGAATTGATTTCATCGAAGTGAAGTCGGGAACAAGTGCTGCCTTGACACCAGAGGAAAAACATATTAAAACCCTCATAGAGCATCAGCGAGTTTATTTTCGCTTGATTAAGGTCACCGAAGACGAAGTTGAAAGAGTTGTTAAAGGTCTTAAGTAAATCTGCCATTTACTGAATAAACAAATATACAAATAACCCAATAAACAAATGGCGAATAATGAATATAAACACGATATATATGAAAGAATTTTTGAATTCGTTGTTGAAGTTCTTAAAGCGGTTGAAAAATTACCAAAAAACACTTTAAACAATTATCCAAAAACAGCGAATTCTTAATTCAAGAATTGGTTTATTTGTCTATTGGGTTATTGGTTTATTCCATTATGCGATTAAAAATTCAACAATCAGATTTAAATGGTCCACTACAAGCTGTTTCAAGATCAGTCGGAATTCGTACCACTTTACCTGTTTTGGCCAATATCCTGTTACAGGCTCAGGGAAATAAATTAGTTTTATCTGCTACCAATCTGGAAATTGGTGTTGTTAAATCGATTAATGCAAGCGTGGAAGAAGAAGGGGATCTAACAGTACCAGCTAAAACATTTCAAGAGATCATCTCGTCTTTAAGTGGCTTAGAACTAACTCTCGAATCCGGCGGCGAACAACTTCGAATTTCAGCTAAAAACTTTAATGTCACTTTAAATGGTATCTCGTCTGCCGAGTTTCCAGCTATACCATTGGCCGGAGAAAAAGCCGCCTCTGTTCAAGCTGCGGTACTAAAAGATTCTGTCCCTCAGATCGCCTTTGCTGCTGCAGCTGATGACGGCAGACCTGTTTTAACTGGAATATTAACCGAGATTACCAAACATACCTTAGAGTTGGTTGCAACTGATGGTTTTCGGCTGGCTCACAAAAAAATGAGCCTCGAGAGTGAAACTGATCAACCATTTAGATCTCTGATACCCAGAAGAACCCTAGAAGAAGTTGTCAGGCTGATTAGCGAAGATATTGAAAAGTCGGAATCAGGACTGGTTGAGATTGGAACCAGTGACAACCAGATTATTTTTAAAGTAGGGGATACACAGGCTTCTTCTCGGCTGATTGAGGGTAATTTTCCATCCTGGGAAAAAATAGTTCCGACTGAATTTCAAAATATCACCCATATCGATCGAACAGATTTATTAAAAGCCGTCAAGTTGGCATCGGTTTTTGCTAAAACAGAAGCGAATGTTATCAAAATGGAGACTTTGGAAGGAAAAATAAAAATCTCTTCTCAGGCCAGAGAAGTAGGGGAGCAAGAGACTGAAATAGAGGCTCAGACGGGGCAAAACCCGATCCAGATCGCCTTTAATGCTAAATACCTGACAGATGCTTTGTCTTCAGTAAATTCCGAAAAAGTCAGGATTGAATTTTCCGGAAATCTCTCTGCGGCTTTAATCAAACCAGAAGGCATCGAAGGACTGGAATATGTGATTATGCCAATCCGCTTAAGTTAGATTAAAATGAAGTTCTCGACTTCGCTCGAACAAGAATAATAAAACAATCTTTTTTGACTAAGCAGCTTTACGCGCATGGAGAAATACAAATTTAAACTCCGTTATAACTAATGGTTGCAAAATGAAAATCCACATCTGAACCTAAAGTCTTTTTACCGTCAAATTTGGTATCAGCTTTGATAAAAAGCGAGTAACCTTGCCCCAAAGAATAGGGGGTTACAGGGATTATTTTGATAGTTTTTTTATCTCCTGACAATTCAACTTTGTAATCAGCTTTTGGTTCAATGGTAATTCGTGTTTCTGGTACATTTTCTAATGGTTGATTGAAAGTGATCTCAATTGGCTGAGTTGGGAGCACAACTACGGTTTTCTTCTCTTTCATTGTTGGAGGATTGGTAGATACGACGACTGGAGAATCAGTTTGGGAGACCTCCGATCCTCTTTCAGTCGCTGGCCCACCCAGACCAAACTGAAATACGGCAATCAAGATTGCTCCGATAGCGACGATAACTGCAATGATTTTAGCTTTAGTACTCATAAACTTAGTAGGTTTGTTGTTTAATGCTTAAATTATATAACCAATCTCTATCCATTATACCGTTTTCTTCCAAAAATTGATCTAGTTCTCTATTTGCCTGAGCTCTTCTGGTGGGAGAAAGTTCAGCAATAAAAGAATTAGTGTCTATATCATATACAAGCGAAAAATTCTCCGATCGATGTGGTAATTTTTTTATTAACTGGCCAATTTTAGTATCCTGGTCAATCTGTTCCGCTGCTGCCGAGGAGATTGTCTGATAGACACCGTTATTTGGATGAAGCTCCACACTTTTATCATCAATAACTCTTTGGACTGGTGTTGTTGACGCTGAAGGGATTGGTGTAGGCTCAGAAGGGAATGGAGCATTAGAGAAAAAGATAAAGCTAATAAAAACGATAAAGGCTAAGATAATTATAAATATCATGAGAAACATTTGAAATCTATTCATAGTTACTAATTACCTCCTTTTTTAATCGGATAGGCATATGCCCAGCTTGGAATCTTATCGCTTTTGATCGGTTGAACATTATTTTGAGCCAGCTCTGTTCCCGGCCCATAAGCGCAATTTTCCGGATCACGCATGATAAAAGTATCGGTCTGTGGGTCCACATTTTGAACAACAAACACATGGCTAAATGTCGCGCCACTCTGTCCTCTAAAATTATGCGAGGATCCCAAGATCAGATATCCCTTGTCAATATAATTTTTAGCAGCGACAGCATCTAGAGTGCCTCCAGCGACTACGCTCGGCCCCACTTCATAGCCATTATTCCTAAACCAGTTTAACACTCTGTCTGGATAGATCCCGTCTCCACATGTTAATGCGCCAGAATTTAAAAAATCACCAAACACATCAGCCGGAGTAAGAGTTTGTCCAAAATAGGTAGTAATCATGGCGGCTGATGTAGCACCACAGCCAACCTTTCCAACGCTACAGGCAAATTTTTGCCAACGGTCATCCCCCTGGCAGTAATAGGTAAAATTGCCTGCTTCTCCAAATTGAGGAAGTGCCTGGTTTTTGCAGATCGCAGGCATATCTTCTTTGGGAGTTCCAACTTTGGTACATGCATAATTACTTTTTATTTCACCAGCTGCAGCCCCAACCGGTTTGGCTTCAGGGATAGTTGTTGGTTGTTTGGAGGGGTCACAAATAAAGTCAGAAGGTAGCCAATTGGCATCACAGTCTGCAGCACCTGAAATATTGTCACCACTTACGTTCAGGTTTTTACCTATAGTAGTGTGGACATGGGCTGATATATCGGTTTTTCCAACTACAGTTCCTGGTGAATACGAACCTCCTTTTTCTACCAAAATTGTTGATACTTTGAGATGAAGAAACTGAATATACCATTTGTCGTTAGGTCTAGAGGGATTAATACCTACAAATGTTATCATCCCGCCTGTTCCGCCATTACTATCACTGCAGTTGGGATATAAACCTGATCCGGCACAAAGAGTTTCAATTAGTGTCCATGTAATGTCTTCACCCTCGATTTTTGGCAGAACAACATCTGTATCTGGAGTGGTGGGAATATCTATAGCTTTAGCTCTACGACCTGAATTTCCGCAAGTGCAGGAATATCCATAATCACTTCCACAATGCCCTTTGACTGGATCAGCTTGAAATGAAGGGGTTAGTATAGAACCACCGATCACCGGACAGGACACTTTGGGTATGATTGTGGGAAAATCTACTGGTTCCTGAGCTTGAACCGGTCGGAGTTGGCTGACAAAGAAAACACTAAGTATAAATAATATTATTTTTATATTTTTTTGCATTTTAACATCCTGTCGGTATTGGATTGAAAGTCTGTCCTTTTGAAATTAAATCATCTTGAACTTGCTGACTGAGATAAAATAGTACCGGCAGATTACAAACCCCTGAAGTACTAAGTCCCTGATCCTTTAAATATTGTTCAGCGGCATTTTTTCCAATATTGGGGTTGATGCTTCTTACTTCAATCATAAACAAATCAGGACTTTTGACGTACTCGATTCTAAATTGATTGGTACTTGCTACAACCCCCGACTGGGAATTCAAGGGCCTTAAGAGGTTCGTTTTAACTGTTTGATCTGCTGAAGAAAGGGGTGGGTGAGAACTGATTCGTTCATAATCTTTAGTCAACTCCCCCGGTTTATATACAAGTGATTTGATTTGAGCTGATGGGGTAGATGAAATTACAGATGGAAAAGGCTGGCCGACTATTCTTGGCGATGGAGAAAATGAAGCTTTTGGGACATCAATAACTGGTGGGATGGATGATTTAGGGGAAGAGAATATAAGTCGCAATAAAAACGCTATTAAAAGTAAAACAAGCAAAACAACAATAACTAAGGCTATTTTTTTATTTGCAAAAATATTTTCAATTTTCATAACTTTTACTTTACCATCTGTCATTGGCGCACTGCCAATATCGCCAGGCTAACCCAAGCTTAGAAATATTGTTGTTATAATTCACTGCATTACTTGTTTGAAGTTGCCAGATAACATCTCCATGGTCAAATTCGCCATTCTTACCCCGTCCCATTTGGAAAAGCCCCCAGGCCCCTATAGGATCGGGTGTTCCTACAGCAATTGGATCTGCATAGGCATTCGGAGAATAGTTACTTTCACATCGAGCAACTTTAGTAAACCAGTAGGTAGCGTTTGTAGGATCCAATTGCTGAAGTATTTGGTATAGGGCATCTTTATTAAAATCACACTTTGGATCACCAAAGTTACCTAATGGATTTTTAAGAGGATAGGTACCATTGCAATTGTTTGCGGTAGGGGGGATATTTCCCGGAATATTGACATTACCGCTACTTGAATTTCCAAGCAACTTAATATTTGCAGATGTCTGATTAACTATCCATGTATCAGGGATTTGAGGAACTACGGTGAAAGTCAGATCTTTCTTCTGTCCAGGACCTAGGTCATTAATTGTCCATTGAATTTTTTTTGAAGTATTTTGGTCAGTAGCCGGATCGTTATTTCCAGTTTGATAAATAGTTCCATCAGGGAGATTATCTACAACGGTGACTGAGGCATTTTGATTTCCTTTATTAATAACTTCAATTTTATATTCAATTGGAGATCCATTATCAACAGCCTGAGGGGCTGATTTTTGAATAGAAAAATTCTTTTTTACATCACCATTTAATCCACCGGTACTGCAGCCGGACCAGGGGAGAATGCAGAGCATCAACAACAGCGCCACCAGTAGCAAAATCCCCACAACTATCACCAAAATAATCCACCAGGCGTTGGCGGCTAAAAAAGTTCGCCCACCGGCAATGATGGCTCGTCGAGCCGCCTGATTGGCTAAATTACGCGCAGTATTTAAAGCTCGGTTGCGGAAAAAGTTACTCCCTCCCCCACCACCTGAAGGTGCGTCACCTGATGTATCATCTGGCGCTGTTGGAGTACCCGTCGAAAGGGAAGAGCTACTTCTTCCTCCAGTCAGAACATCACCTATGGTTGTGGAGATATTTGGCCCTAACAACCCTCCCAGGACAGCTCCAACCCCTGCTCCCGGTGCCCCGCCAAAATAATATCCGCCGATCGCCCCTATCCCAGCAGTTACTACCCGTTTTTTTAGTAAAGGATGACGGATGATCTGTCTCACGATCTGACTGCCAAGATCTTTTACCGGATTGCTGAGTACCTGTCCAACTGTTTGTCTGGCTTTAGCCACAACAATCCGAGTATTATTAGTAGCCGTTGTTGAGGGAGCACTCGAAGTTGAAGGCTGAGGGGTTGATGATGTTGTAAAAAAAGATTTTACTCTCTGGTAGATATTTTTTTTGGGGGTAGTTTTTGCCTGTGGCTGATCTTTATGCCCCTCATCTTTTTTTATCGGTTCAGAATGAGTCCCGCCAGCCTTAAAACGCTTTATCGGCTCAGACTTTTTTTCCGGCTCTGGCACGGCCTCTTCTGGCTCGGATGGCGTGGGTGATTCAGTCGCTGCTGGGACATCTGTCATCTGGGGAGTTTGAACTGGTGCAGCTATCGGACTCGGAATATTTTCCCAAATATTTTGCTTGATGCCACGTTCAATATTTCCATAAAAATCATGTTCAGTATGGCTATTAACCTCGCGTAAAAGCGATTCAAAGTATTCAGGCACATCCTCTTTCCGGAGAGTTTGCGGAAATTTCCGATTAGGATCCTTACTCTGCAAAAGTATTTGCATATGTCGGATCATATTTGGCAAAGGTTGATTGTAAAAACGGCCGCTCGAGATGTGAGATTTTAAAATTCTGAGCTGGCTAGGCTCTGAGCGCAGCTCCTGCAAAGCATAGAAAAGTGCCAAATAATCGTTGCGAGACAGTGAAGCAGAATCGCGGGCAGCCATGCCTCTAGTTTAGCTGAAAAGATGGAGGAGAGACAACTTAAAGAAAATAGAGTATTGAAGATAGAAAATAGTGGTGGAGGATTGAAAATAGAGAATAGAACTTATAGAATCCGCAGATATGATTCAGAGCTTCAAGGATTTAGATGTATATAAAGAATGTTATGAGTTGGCTATCGAAGTAATGAAGTTGTGTGTATTGCTTCCATCTTTTGAAAAGAATGATCTGGCTTCTCAAATGAGAAGATGTACTAAGTCTCCTCCTGCAAATATTGCTGAAGGATGGGCGAAAAGACGCTTTGAGAAAGAATTCAAGGTATCACTAGATAGAGCATTGGGATCCTGTAATGAGATGGAAGTACATTTAAATATAGCAAAAGATTTGAAGTATCTAGATCAAGAGAAATGTAGCGAACTAATTAAGCGATATGAGTTAGTGGGAGGAAAGATTGTAAATTTAAGAGATAAATGGAAAAGTTACTAAAAGTATCTACCTGCTATCATCTACCTTCTACCCCTATCTTCGATCATCTATCGTCTCTTCTTATTTCTTAAACACTTCAGACGGATTGGTGGTGATCAGTCGATGTTCTTCTGGAGAAGCAACTACACTCATCGCGACATGGGTTTGTCCGGCAAAGAAGAGTCCTTGTCCTACTCCAGCTGAGAGCAACAACAATTTTTCCCCATCAGATAAATTAAAAGTTTCAGCTACTTTTCCAATAGAGGCCGGAGCTTGTTTAAGTAATATCTGAATCGAAGAGTTGGATATAATCGCCTTTCCACGATCTGTTCCTAAAAAGTCTTCCACATCCTGGGTAATTGTAGTAACTCCTAAATAATATTTGCGGGCTCTTTTGGCTATACCTACCAAAAATTCAGCTGAATCCTCATTTTGCATCATGTACCAGGCCTCATCTACGATCAGCAATCTTTTGGAGATCTCTCGTCTGATCTTGGTCCAGATATAATCCAATATCAGATACATCGCCAGAGGCCTCAACTGATCTGCCAAATCACGAACCGAAAAAACAATCAGCTGATTGTTCAAGTTAATATTAGAGGGAGCACTAAAAATACCAGCTAATGATCCTTTAATAAATCGTTCTAGGCGATAAGCCAGCTCCTGGGCACTTTTGTCTTCCATACCCACCAGTACTTTATAGAGATCTTCCATTAATGGTGGCGGTAAATGTTGTGTTTTTGGGTCCTGGGTTATTCCTTTGAGGCGATACGTTGTAATCAAAGCCCGGTCTAAAATTGCCTGCTGAGAAGCGTCCAACTGGCCCAAGACGAGTTTTAAAAATCCGGTAAGTGTCAGAATCTTTCTTCCCAGCTCATTTTCTCCCTCTTCTGTGACATTGGATAGATCAAAGGGATTTATCTTGACCGGAGACTCTGATGAAAAATCTATATATTGCCCTCCCACAGCCTGACAGAGCTTTAAATATTCATGTTCAGGATCAATCACAATCACCTGCGAACCAAACATCATATAGCGTAAAGCCTCGAGTTTGACAAAGTAGGACTTACCAGATCCGGACTTAGCAAAAATCACCGAATTAGCATTTTCCAATGAAAAACGGTCAAAAATAATCAAAGAGCCATTGTGTTCATTGATGCCATAAATAATACCCGTTTCTGAAGTCAGCTCTGAAGTTGTAAACGGGAAAGTTGTCGCTAGGGATGTTGTGTCCATGTTGTGATTGAGCTTTAAAATATCCCGATCGATCGGCATTGTGGCGTTAAAAGCTTCAGCCATCTGAAGGGTCATCACCCGAGGTTGAATAGATAAAGATCCCAATGTTGATTCAACAAGTTTGGAAATATTGTTTAACTCTTCAAGATTGGAAGAGGGGACTGTGACATAAAGTCCTAGCCGGAAAAACCTTTCGGCCCCTTTAACCAACTGTTCTTGGAGTGATTTAGCATCATCCAAAGCAACCTGAACAGCCGGATCTATTGCTCGGCCACGCTCCATATCTGTCTGAATAGTAGCCTCCATCTCGGCGATCTTTCTTTTCAGATCATCCAAAATATTCTTACTGGATGATGGATAAATAAACATCGATAGAGTTAGTGAGTGTTCAAAACTAATCAGCGGCTCAAGCCAGTTTGGTTCAACATAGCGGGGATAACCTGAGACGAAAAAAGATCGGTAGTATTTGTCATCCATTCGTAGATAACTAAAATCAATTTCGATCTCTTTGGGAGCAATGGCGTCATCTAAACTAAAAGTTTGTCCATTCACACTAGGATCTTTCGGTGCTTCAGCCGCAGTCCCTTTAATATTTGACGCATAACTTTTTTTATTACTGCTAAAAGGTAAGTTCATACTATAAATATACAAATAATCCAATATTCAAATAAACAAATTCTCAATAATTGGGAATTTGACATTGGGTTATTTGTTTATTGGTTTATTCTTTAGGCTCCCAACTCCTCCACAGCAAATGGCACATTGCGATTGAGAGGGACTCCCGCTGGTTTAGGCTGTGTCTGTGGAGCCGGATTGGTTATTGGCTGAGATACTGGTTGTACTGGTGCGGGCTGGGGAGCTGGCGCCATTTGCGTGATTGTTGGTGTCTGGGACGGTTTGACTGGCTGGGGGGCAACTGCAGGTGGTGTTGGCGATGGAGCCGTTGTTTTTGATGAAGCCCCAGCTGATTTGAAACTGGATTTAAAAGTATCGTTGTAATAGTCATAAAAAAGCGCTATCAGTTTATCAGTATTCAGCTGGGTTGTTTTAAGACCAATCCTCCCCAACTGACGCATGATATGATCCCGTCTGGGAGAGAGTAGGGTTAATCCTTTCTCAAAGTTTTTATTCACATCTTTCACCACCCCAAGTTCTAAATAAGAAACTGATATGACCACAAAAAACTGTTTATCCAGCACCTCGTTATTTCGAATAATATTGGTGACAAATTGCCGGTAATGTTGCATCATCGCTTGTAATAGCGGATTTTTTTGCAAAGCCTCGGCATCCTTCAGCAGATGAATGTAGTTGGATATGTCGAGTCTTTTTGAGCGGATTACTATTTGGATTGAAAAAGAGAGGGAATTTAAAAGAGCTGCAAATGATCCAATAATTGCTAACTGCTCTGTTTCAGAAAGTAGATCAAAATTGACGGCTGATGTTTGTAGTACGATCGCCATTGAGCCATCTTTCATCACCACTACATCATCGCGGATGTCTTCTACTGGTAAAAAATCTTGCGTTGCACTCATTTAGGCTGTACCTCCGGGCAGTTGTTTACGGGCGGCTACCAAAATTGGAGGGAGGATTTCATTTTTTAGTTCAACTGCTACTTTGTCAAAGACCATCGAGTCTTTTTCAACCACAATAGTATAGATACCATTGGATAAGGGGGTAGCTGCAACAAACTGTCCCAGTTTGTTGCTTCGCAAAGCCCGGACTGGTAATCCTTGTTTGTCATGTGCAACCACAATAGCTCCTTCAACATAGTTGCCCTGGCTGTCAGTCACGACTCCATTTACTACATTGGGAAACGTTGTCAAAGTGACCGAAGGAACTGTTTTTGGGGGAGCTGGTTGAGGACTTACTTGAGGCTTAGGCTCGCTAGTATTTGTGGCTGGCGGTGTAGCTGAGGGGGCTGCAGCAGCAGGGGAGTTGGCCAGGATCGCCAAATCATGGGCGGTACCAGAAGCGTGTTCATTTAGTTTTTGCAAATCTCCCAGCAGCGATTGAAACTGATCGATATATATTTTGGCATCAATTCCTGGTTGAGCAACGGTTGCTTTGATCTGTTCCAGCTGCTTTTCTATTTTTAAAATTTTACTCTGAGTTTCTTGGGCGTCTTTTGCTAGGTCAACCGTTTTCTTCAGATCTGTTGGCTTGGGTGGTTCTTTTACCACCGGGCTTGCCGGAACTGTCCCCAGTGAAACAGGCGCTGCAGGCTGGGAAGCAGGCTGTGCCTGAGCTGTAGTTTGAACTCCGGACAAAAGACGATCAGCCATTGAAGGCTTTCTGGTGCTTGATAAAGGCATATTCGAAGGTGGGGCGGAAGGGTTTTGGCTCACTGGCTTTAAAGCCAGGGTGCTAAGTGACTTAGCTGCCTGATTTCGGTGTTTGTTTTGGATATAAAGCGACAATCTTCTCGAAAAAAAAGGATCCTCTTTTTTTAAAATTTTTGACTGATAGGTCAGTTTGGTGGGATGAAAGATCGCCTTAAAAAATGCACCTACCCAATGATCTAAAGGCCTTTCTTGAATCGGAATAAAAGCAAAAGCCGCCCCAGTTGCTGCTGAAATAACTATAATAGGATAGGCTATAAAGGGAAAAGAAGAAGCAAGTCCGATAAACGTCACAAAAGCGATTACTAGTCCCAAAGCCAGATACCCAAACTGCTTGATGGTCATATCTCCCACCAAATGAAATTCAAAGTTGGTCACATTTTGCGGTATAGGATGGGCTTGAAAGACAGGTTCCATTTTTTAAAATCTCCCCTAGTTTTAAATCAAGGATTTTAAAAAACAAGGTTCTGCGAGCGGTTGGTATAATATTCCTCACCAATAAGCGAGCAGGTCCTTATAGTAACTAGGCTTCATTCTTTATACCCCGTGAAAAATCCACTGTCCACCCGCTCAAAGTGAATCAAGCGTTTGTCATAAGTTGTAAGGTGTAGAAGCCAGTATGGTTAAATGTTTTAGTAGTAGGTCAACCTAAAACATACATCCAACTACCATACCGGCTTCCAAAACCATTAATCTGTATCCACTTCAAAACAAGTATTGACTCAGTCTACTAAAAGTACTAAGTTGGTAATCCATATTCTTGAGGGAACGGGTTGGATCAGACCAACCTAATCCAGGGGAATGCAGTGAGACTCTGCAGCTGTACCGCAACCGTAAGAGAAAGCTTCCAGCGATCAGCTTTCAGCTTTTAGTAAAAACCACTAGAAGCTCGAAGCTGAAAACTAAAAGCTCTTTTCAAGCCGGACTGCCTGGTTCCCGAGTCCTTTTTTAAGGGCGGCAATATCTTCGGGTCAAAGAGAACTTTCTTCTATTTGCTCCGAAGCTAGGTACTAGTATGCCAGCATTATTAGATAAAAGAACAGAAAGTCGTTCATTATATCCCGCATCCTCGCGCAGGCGGGGATCCATCACCATAAATTCTCCTCTTGGCATGGAGTCTGTCAGCAAAGCCTTGAAGCAACGTGATGGTGAACTACTCGTATGTGATGTCTCTTTGTATCTTCAGCTTTACCAGGAACATCTCCAAAAATCCGGTGGTAACCAAGAATTAGCTAAACGCTATACCTTTGAAGCTATCAAAAAAGATGGTGTAGCCCTGATGCAGGAAAATATCTCCGCTTTATCTCAGGGTGGGAAAACCTTTTTTGATCTAGAATCTCGAGCTCGGATGCAGATTACGCCAACCCAAAACACCTATCTGCTACATCAAGAAGAATCCGTCGATGAGGCGACTGGCCAAAGAGTCACCAGCCGTAAAATGGTCAGCCCTGAGCATGCTTATATTGGTCGGAGCGTCACCGAAGCGCTGACTGGATGGCGAAGAGAAAATGACCTGGCCTCCATGACTCAAAATGAGTATCTATTTACCAATTTTGACAAATTCTTTAATGCCTCCAAAACCCATACGTTGGTCTGGGGCAGTCCAATAGCCAAAGAATCAGAAGGGGAGATGATACATAAATACAACGGTGAATATGGCTATCTCTATGTTGGAGAGATTACTGAGGTGGCGGGTATTCGCAAAATGGTGATGCACTCATACAAAAATGATATGAGCACTGAGGCGTATCAAAAGTTCATGCGTGAACTACAGGGCCAAGAGTTCTTTGCTGGACTTGGCAAACATTCAACTGCTCAGACCGTCGATGTCGACCGAGTGATGCGAACCAGTATCATGAAAGAAGGGACACTAACGCACAATGAGATTTATCAGAGGATGTTTAAAGTTAAAGCTGAGGTTGACGGTAGCAGCACTATGTTTGGCATCGATCAGAAAACGTTCCTAGCTGTTCAAGATCCGACTTTGCGCCAAAGGCTAGAAGATGAAGCTTCGACCATTGTGGCGCATTGGGTAGTAAATCTGCTTGAAAAAGGTATTTCCACTGATTGGATCCAGGATCACATCAAAGATAAATATATCCAAGAAACCCAAAATACTATCGAAAATATCAAGCTAGAAAGAATGCTTAAAAAGTCAGATCAACATAGGATAGATTCAGCCGATATAGTCGAGGAAAATCAGGTCGATCTGAAAGCCCTGGCTGCTATGAAAGCCAACACTGGCGCTTTCTGTGGAACATGGGGTAAAGGTAGTGGCTCCGGTAGGGTAGAAGGAGTCACACAAAGGATCACCGATTCTCTCCGCAATTTCACACAGTTTAGTGGTGGAGGCTGGGGAGTTGATAGAATGAGCAGATCACGTACTAAAAAAACAAAATGTGATGATTGTGGAGGAAGTGATTTTGGGGAGTGTGGATATTGTATTAGATGTTATCCGGAATAAATTTAAGCAGCTTCACCAAGTCTATTTGCCCCCATTCCGCCTATCATTCCTCCACCCACAGCCGCCACACCAGCCAGTCCTGCAGCAGGAATGGAAGCCAGACCAACCACTGTGGCAGCACCGACACCCGTTAAAAGAGCTGTGATAACTGCTGCAATTAAGTTTTTATTTTTACCGCTTCTCAACCACTCAACCATTCCGCCTTTCATAAAACCAGCTTGTTTCATTTGTTCTTCAAATTTAACCAGCTCACTATTTCGTCTAAGTGCATCATTAATAGCCTTTTCCCCCCAGGGAAGATTCATAATTCGGTCTAAATTTTCTCGACGCAAACCCCCATACTTCATCGCATTATATAAAATAGTTTCATTAAATTTGGCTTTTAGATCAGGATTATTTAGAACTTCTTCCTGAAATTCAGGATCAAGGTTCATCCGATCGATAGCAGCCTCCTCACCAGACTCTATCAGAGTATTAAAATAACTTTGGATTTTTCCTCTATCTGCTGTTTCTCCAAACAGGCCCTCTCTGGTAAGGATACGATTTAATTGTTTCCCCATTTCTCCTCCAGCAGATTCCTTAATTTCTTTTTGAATATAAGCCATGTTAGCATCCATTCGACCGATTAAAGTGTCGTAGGCTGACTCCCCAATTGCGTCCCTAACTTTTATAACATATTCATTTTCATCCTGAGTTCTCTTTGTTTGAGCGTCAGTAATCTTTGTATTTTGAGCCGCGATTTCCGTAGTGAGTCGGGCTGTTTCAGTAGCTTTTCTTCCAGTCGGATCTGTCCATTCAGAACCTTCGGTTAGATCAATAGTATCTCTGGAAATAATATAGTTTTTAATCGTATCGGCTATTCCAGTAGGAGTAGCTCCCCGAGAGGCAACAATTTGGGGGTCAGCATCAAGGTTAGTAAAATCAGTAGTTAGAGCATCATATTTGCTTTGCCATTCGTTTTTTTCAGCAGGGGTGGTAGCTTTTAACTTCATATGTTCAAAATATGCCCGTTTATTTCTGAGATCAATATACTTATCAACTTTATTGAAGACAGTATCATTGCCTTTCTTGGCCTTATCTATAAAATCTTGAGCTCTTTTAATTTCAATATTTCGGTTGGGATCCCCAGAGAGATCCGTAATTCCTGTCACATACACACTTTTCTGAGCTAGATACTGCTCTTCTTTTAGATTTAAATCGGTCATCTCTTTTTGAAGCTCAGCCAGTTTTTTTCTCATCTCAGGTAAATTATAGTCAGGTACAACACCTTCCTTCATCAGTGGTTTAAGCCGATCCATCATATGTTTAGCAAAATCGTGGTCAGCAACTAGATGACGAATCAATTCTTTTCTTTGAGCATCGGGAAGCCGAGTAGCCGTATTAGTATCTTTTAAAATATCGGCAATTGGTTTGAGCTGGGGGATTTTGTCATATTGTTTGATTACTATATCAGTCAGTCCGAGGCGGTCAAATTCTGCTTCAATTTTGGAAAAATCGCCCATTTCTGAAATATTTTGAGCAATATCAAACAATTGTTCAGTTCTTTGAATCTGGTTATCGAGACGAGCATCGCCAGTAGATTCTCTTTTACCTCCCGCATCACGTTTAGCATCAAAGCCAATATTTGAATCTACAGCTTGTATTCGAGCGTCCTTTTTTATTTTATTATCTGTTTCCCTCCTCCAAGCCTCACGAGCCCCTACTGCATCTTTTTGAGCAAGTCTACGAGAACGGTCTTCAAAATCACGGGAACGAAAAGTACCCGCTCGCTTTGTTTTTGTTAATTCTGGTTGAGCTCCGGCTGCAAATGCTGCACCAGCTTCTCTTGAATCAATCGCCATTTATTTATGCAAAGCCTGTCCTATTTGGACAGCTTCGTCAACCTTTCCTTCCTTTATCAATGATAACATACTATCTCTTACATGAGATTCAACTTTTTCCTGCAGCTTACCCTCTGTTTCGACAGATAAAGAGGAGAAGATAGGCCATTTCAAAGCTAGTAAATGAAAAAAACCGATTACCTGATCATATGTGGTGAGTTTATCAACTCTCTCTAAAATAAAATCTGCCATTGGTGAGATGTCTTCTTCTTGGAGTGTCCCATTTTCAACAGCCTGGGTCATGACGTCATATGTTTTTTGCAGGATCTGCTCTCTGTATTGATGAATTGTCTGATGCATAAATCAATTGTTGTCACATTCAAAAACAAATGTCAAAGCTATTTTCTTAGACCCGCCTGTTTCTCCAGCTCTTCCACTGCTAAGTTTATTTTTACCAGCTCACGATCCAATAACTCCTTAATTACAGGATTTTTCGCTGCTTCTACATGCATATCGGTATGATACTTCATACGTAGTGGCCGACTAGCAAGGTCTAAAATCCGTCTCTTCCCAGCCATGTCAGCTCGATCCCAGGCCAAACGGTCAGTTATCCCTAAAACTTCAAATGGAGAGGGTCTGCCTGACCGACGGTCGGCTCTGGCTCTGGCGGCTTCTCTTTCTGCCGCGGCTCTTGCATCCCTTTCGCGTCTTAAGTCAGTGTCCTTTTGACGATTAGATTCTTGGAGTGATTTTTTATCTGCTTCTAGTTGCTGCACCTGCATCATTAGCTCACTTATTCTTCGAGAAGCATCGGGTGAGGGGGCAGCTCCGCGAAGACGTTCTAGTTCAGCAATTTTAGTTCTAAGCTGATTATTCATATTTATTAAATCATTATTTTCTTTAGTCAAACGATCCCGCTGTCCTTTTAGAGTCGTATTTTCTCTTTCTGTAGCTCGGAATCGCGCTTCTTGTGCTGGATCGGCTGCTGGTGGACGTCGACGAAGCCTATCTATCTCTTTTTTTAAATTGACAATTTCTGCATCTTTTGGATCTAAACGATCTTCCGGACGTGTCCCCGATCCAAAAATCTCTGGGAAAACCCAGGCTGGCTTGGCTTGGGTCCAAAAACTGGCTCTAGTATCAAATCGACGTTCATTTTCATTTAAATAAGGAGGGGATCCCAAGTCAAACATATACCCACTATTCAACACGGCTTGCCGAAGCCCTTCGGGTAATGAATCATCCATAATACTAGCTAAATAAGCTTCGGCAAAATGATTTTCGTAATTTCTTTGAGCTTCACCTTGGCGACTCATAAGTGTGCTTCGAATACTTCGTATTGCAAAGCGTTCATCACCTCGAGATTGGTCCCAAGCAGACTTAAAAATTCTTATTAGATCTTTTGCCTCATCAGTGATATGCATAGGTGGTGAAGAACGGGATAGAAAATCTTTTTGGGCTGCTGCTATCGTACCAGCTCGATCTTTCCCGCTATTTTTCCAATCGGCCAAAGCTCTAATAGCTCCAAATGCATTAGCCAGCTGATCAGGGGACTCAGCTACTGTGGCTATTCCCAAAATATATTTATATATATCACCTTTTTCAACTCGCGCTAAAGTAGCCAGCGCACTGAGAGTTTCATTCCTAGATCCTCCTCCAGAATAATCCACCCTTGAATCCGCTGGTATCTCCCTTTTGAGGGTCTCCCGTGTAGCTGGATTGCGGATCTGCATCATGAGGATATCTCGATTGTGATTGCGTTCTGCAGTCTCCGGTCCGGTCATATATATAAGAGTATCATACGTCTGACCCAATTAGGTATTTGAAGTTTGACTATTTTTTATAAGCACGTTACGATGGAGTCAGAAAGTTGCTTTAATAGGCTATAGGGTATATAATACTCTCACTAGTCGTTTCCTTCTTTAGTTAAACTAATAAAAAAGATGGATAGGTACTAGAGTACTGACAAACGGGTAGCCTTTTATGGCCTTTGACAAAAATATGGCCGATGGTACACCACCAGGAACAGGACCCGAAAGTGCTCCTTCAGGGAGTAAGCCTTCTGATTTTGAAAAAAAGTCACCTTATCCACCAGGAACAAAATTTACTGAAAAGGGCCGTCCTATTTGGCCAGGAACCGAAGGATGGGCAACCGGGCAAAAACGTAGCAGTGCAGAAAATCCTAAAAATACTGAAAAACCCAATCCAGCCGATTATCCACCAGGAACACTTTTTACCAGATCAGGCAAACCTATTTTTAGAGTAGCAGGGGGCGCAGAGGATACAGATGAATCAGCAGAAACCTCTGGACATCACCGACCTGAGGACAATGTAACTCCAGAAACTCCGCCTGATCCGATGCGGGGAGAAGAGGAAAAAAAACAATGGGATCGTGATCAAAATGCCGCAAAAGGGTTTCCCCAAGCTGAAGTAGATGCGTATAGAGAGTCAGTGGCCAATGAGGGAAGAGAACAATCTTTTTACAATATTTATCAGGAGCTTGAATACTATAAACAAAATCGCCAATTTGGTAAATTGAGACAACGTGTAAATAATATTTTAGCAACTCTTGACATTGATGAGGCTGGTGAGGCTCCAGGTGTTGGTGAGATGTTGCAATATATAAACGTGGTCTTTGCTGAGCCCCAGTATGAATCTTTTCGATCTGAGATCTCCAACTGGATTGAGGCTCGGCAGATCACTCACAATGTGGCGTTTGCAGCAAAATATTTGAAATGTGAACAATGGGGTAGTGGTATTACCAATATCCGTGGACGACATTTAAAAGCATTAATGAGAGAGGCCGGTGTCCAGCAGGCATCAGATTTACTTGAAGGTTGGAATGATGATGCAGATACCCCATCAAGAGCCAGAGGCCATTATTACCGGGTCAAAGATGAAGGTATAAAAGATCAGAATCTGGTAAATAAAATTGTTGATGGAGCAAATTTAACTAATAAAGAAAAAGAAGATACCTGGACACTCAGACAAAAAATCAAACTGATCGATCAAATGTGGGATGATTTTGGAGTTGGAGAAGATAAAAAACCAAAAGATTTCTTAGGGATGACGGATGTATTTAAGATTGCGGGATTGACCGACTTTCCCGATAAAACTAAATTCTACTCTGATGAAGGTGTTTTTCAGGAATATCAATATGATCAAGCTCTCAAAAAGTACTACCAGTCAATTGATATAAATGAAGCAAAGAAAAAAGTAGAAGCTGCAAGAACAAAATATAGAGGATTAATGATTCATGGAATGAATTATATGATTACCAGTGATGCACTTGATAAGTATCATTCAGCTCATCGTGCAATAAATAGAATAAAACAAGAAGGAGAGGAAGGAAATCCTGAAAAAGCAAAATTATTAATGGATGCTTCAGGTAAAAAAATAGTAACGAAAACTATTTCAGAATATTTTGCCTATACAAGGGAAATTGCAGATCAGTTCCCCATTGAACTAAAGGAAAAAGTAGAAGAAGCTTTACCAGCTAGAACAGCAAGTAAAATCAACGAGGAAAATGCTCGCAGAAATCTGGAAGGGAAACCGGCTTACACCGATGAAGAGCGGCAGGAGAGAATTGCCGAGTTAAGAAATGAATTAACACCAGCACTAAGAGAGGAAATAAAGCCTGAATTAGAGAAAGTGCATGAGGCAAAAAAGGCCAAATTCGTACTGGAGCGCAATCTCAAGAGCGCTGAAGTTGAAAATTTAGATCCTGATACACTAAGTAATATTCACCTTGAGGATATTGAACAGGTCTTTGGACATCTCAATCGAGCCTTTGTGATTGCCGAAAAGATCCATCATGCTTCTGGTCAGTCAGCTGATTTTGATGGTCTAAAGTGGAAAAAAGGCGTAGCAATACCAGAAGAATTAAAAGGAGGAATTGAGCAATTCGGCTATGAAAACGTCGCCGGAGATGCTGTTGTTTTTGATCCGGTTTTTGAATGGTATGACGATGACACAAGAGAAATTGACCCTGAAACTGGTAGCAAAAAAATGTTTTCAGGAAACAAAATCACACTCCATTTGGCTCAAGATATGATGCCCGAGTCACCAAATGACACACCCGAAGTGAAGAAAAGAAAAAAGATTGCTCAGAAATTGGCCAGGGAAAGAAGTGGTGAATTAGCCAAAGCCTGGGCAGATCATCAGCGAATGATCTATGAGAGATACGCCCATTTGATCGATTTTAATGCATCAATTGGTGGAAGAGGAGCGCGAGACAAGAAAAAGCTTCATCATAAGCCAGCTGATTATTGGAATGACGGTGAGTTAAATCCAGGTCGCTTTAAGGAGCTAAGAAAATATGGCTATGTAAATACAGTTACAATTCAGCAGTTTTTCCAGTTGGGAACAAATGCTCAGCTGGCCGAAGAATGGGACCGTTTTTTCAATCGAATCAAATATAATACCGGCCGCTGGAATGCCATGGAAAAAGTCCAGGGCATGTTTGATAAATCTGGGCCAAGACTACTCTATGATTTTCATGCTATGGAAACACCAGACCAGATTATAAAAACCTTGGGAGAGTTTTTCAAAGCTTCATTAGCTTTAACTGAGTTTGATGACCACCATGGCGCAAACGAGTTGAACGAATTTATAGGTTCTCTCGCCAGAGGAATTTTTGAATTCCGGACTAAGCATTCTGAGAAATATGATTTCAATAATCTAAATTGGAATCAACTAGAATTATTAAACAGAAAATTGACATTATCACATATGGTAGCTCACCATGAGTCCGAACGACTAAATAGGGAGTATTTGGGTAATGATTTATATCAATTTATGAGGGATCTGTATGAGAAAACCAATAAAAGAGGTCTTTTTAGCGGATTTTTGGAAGGCGTTTTAAAGCAGCTAGCGGCTACAATGCAGGCATTTGTAAAAGGTTGAAGCACTCAGTATTCTATTTATTAAACCAACGAGTGTACCAGCGAGGCCGTGAAGATTTACTTGCCATCATGGTATCAAAAGTTGTTTTGTCGGATGGGAACATCGAACGCATTTTTGCTTCTCTAAATGCTTGTCTTTCTGTTTCAAATGGTTTGTAGGCTTGTTTTAAACCCTGTTGCATTGGTCCAACTCCCGCACCAAAGCCAGCCATGGCGGCTTCTGGGATTCCTTTAATATCCTTGACTCCGATTGTTTCTTTAACCATTTGTGGTACCGCAGGAACGCCCAATATAATGGCAAATCCTATAACATATTTTAACAGATAAACAGGTATACCGGCAAATAGCGGCAATGTCTGGTTAAAAGCGTTTTGATCCACACCAGTATCCGACAAGATCATCCCCCCAAAAAAGAAGGCTGCAAATATAGCCGGAAAGATTAAAGCGTTTCCTAGTAGATTTCTCCACCAAAATTCGACTGATTTTCCACGACCTGGTATTGTGGACATTAAAATCAATAATGGTCCCAAAACAGTAAAAACTAAAATAGAGATATAGGATCTCAAAATTATCCATAGTAAACGAATCATCTGAAAAAACAATCCGATGACAACGATTACCATTATCAATAAATTACCCAGACCCAGAACAGCATCAATAGCCAATTGGATAAGATATGGGATTAAGTTGGGGATTGAAAACTGCTCTCTAGTAACAGACCCCGGAGGGGTTCCTTTCAAAAGATCAAGATCCAATGGCCAGTTTGGATGATTCCAAAAAACCGGTTTAAAAAAAGAGAAGACTGTCGAATTTAGAGCGAAATCCTGCAAAGTCTGACCATTTTCCTTGAAAATATTCCCTCCAGCCTGCTCAAAAACACTTGCGACAAGCGGAATTAGTAAGAAAGACAAATCAACTATCAAAGCGGCAATCAGATAGCTAAATGTGATCAATATCAGCCCTATCACCAGCCCTGGCAAAGCGCTTTGAACACTTAGTACTGTTTGCGGATTTAGTTTTCGCCGCAGCATGATCATCACGCCTATACCTACAAATATCAAGGTAAAAATCAGATAAGAGAAATTTCGTGTTATCTGCCAGAGTTTTTTAACAGGAGCAATTACACTCTCACCTGTGCCTGTCACAGATTGGGCATAAGCCGGTTTGGCAAAGCCCAAACTCTCTTTAACGTCTGCCAGATAGGCCTGAGTGGAAAGAGGAGGATTGTAGGTCAATGAAATAGCCTTACCGACCAGCCCCATCCCGCTATTTGGATGGTTAGAGCTTTGAGAGCCTGACTGGGTAGGACACTCTTCTGTTTCAATCAGGCTTTGTCCGATAATCATACAGCCGGCAAATGAGTTTAAAAGTGAATTTAAAACTTGTTGCGTAGATTGAGTTGATGCGGGGCTATTTTGAGCTAGCGCTGGGGTCGCACAGCTACCAAAAATAAAAAGACCCAATGTAAATATCAGGCATACTTTAGATTTAAAATTGAAAAAGAATTTTCGGGATATAAAAGGCATTAAGAATAGAGTAACTTACTGAGTTATCTTTTTCAACTTAAGTCTGGGGGAATGCAAGTCTAAAATTTAGAACATCCACACCGGTAAAGCTTTTTACTAAAAGAAGAATAGCCCAGGCTAGACCCATGAAAAAAATTCCTAGAAATGCCCAAGTGATAACAGCCCAGGTTGATTGGATCGTTTTCTTGTCTCCACCAGAGGTAAGAAATCTGATTGCTGCATATACCAACATTACTGTGAGTGCCATAAATGCTATCCCAGCAGATAAATAAACTATGCGGGAGAAAAGCTGCTCAAGTTGGGCAATTCCTGCCGGTTCAGGACCTAAGTTTATCGAAGGAGTAGGACTCATGTAATAAGAGTAACATAATAAACTCTAATATCGAAATCCTAAATTCTAGACAAATTCAAATATCAAAATAACAATTTCAAAAATAGTTTTGTATTTAGAATTTATGTATTAGATTTATCTCGAGTTTAGGATTTAGTGCTTAGAATTTACCGACATTAAATGTCGGTTGCAGTACCCATCAGGTTGGGGATAGTGAAGTTGCCCAAAATATTAATATTCAAGATCTTTCCAACAACTATGACTATCACTACAGCCAAAGCTAATATAGCCAGACCAATCAAAGCATTTATGATAGCGCCGCGAGCTTTTCCGATAGCATCTTTGTCACCACCAGAGGTGATCCATTTAAAAGCTCCCATGATCAAAAAATAGAGAACAAGCAGTGCTGCAACGATATAAACGATAGTTAAAGCGCTTGTCAAAATAGTACTAGGAGCTGTCTTTGGATCAATACCCATATTAGTTGGTGTGTTTACTTGAAGTGCCAAAGCAGAAGAAGCTAATGTGAAATATCCAGCGACAGAAGCAAAAGCGGCAGAAAGCTTTTTCATGATTGAATTAATCATAATCATGAAGAAACAACCTTGTCAATACCTCGAGATTAGCGAAGGCCTGTTTTAGGTAGTTCACGAATACTACTATATGTTGAAGGATCAACCACAATTACCTGGGGCTGTGTCGAAGCTGTGGGGACGACCGGCTGATTATAAGTCGTAGAACTATTTCCAGTAGGTGGAATTAATGGTTGGTTGTAAGCCGGGTTATTGCTTCCAGCAGCTGGAACCACCGGTTGATTGTACGTCACACCCGAGTTACCAGTATTTGGCACCTGAATAGCATTGTATCGATATGGATTGTTTTCCAGATTTGGTATCACAATCGGGTTGTAAGCCGGCGCTGCGTTATTTTGTCCCACAGTTTTGATCGGATCATAATTTCCAAACTGAGTATTCTGTCCAACCTGGCGGATTGGATCGTAAGCGCCAAATGAGGTATTTTGACCTACACGGCGGATGGGGTCATAGCTTGAAAAACTGGTTGATTGTCCGACAGTTCTGATCGGATCATAATTTCCAAACTGAGTATTTTGTCCAACCTGGCGGATAGGATCATAATTTCCAAACTGAGTATTCTGTCCAACCTGGCGGATTGGATCGTAAGCGCCAAATGAGGTATTTTGACCTACTTGTCTAATAGGATCATAGGACCCAAATCGAGTCGCCTGACCAACCCGTCTAATAGGGTCGTAGGTTCCAAATTGAGTATTTTGTCCCACAGCACGAATTGGTTCGTAACTGCCAAAAGTGGTGGTCTGTCCTACAGTCCGAATCGGTTCATAAGTATTGAAAGTGGAGTTATTGCCAACAGTTCTGATCGGCTCATATGTATTAAATGTTGAGTTGTTGCCGACAGTTCGAATTGGATCATAGCCTCCAAACTGAGTATTTTGTCCAACCTGGCGGATAGGATTAAATATCCAGTTTTGACCTTGGGGGTTGGCTGGGGTAGGGGTTGAGCCACTCTCAAAAGTACTTTCGTATCCCGGTTCCCATGTAATACTATCCGCCGATATCTGGATTGGATAAGCGAAAACACTAAATATAACTCCGGACAAAATTAGACCGGTTAGAGAGGTTTTTAGGCAATTTAAACTAGAATTAAACATGCCTATATTATACTATAAGATACTCTAGAAAGCAAAAAAATGGCGTTATATTACTTAGTTTAAGGAGTCACGGTTGAGGATTGATCACCAAGTGCTGGGAATAATAGCTCTTTCAACGGATTAAAACCTACAATCTCTCCAGCAACAGTAATAATCACAAACGACAATGAAAGAATAGCTAAACCAAACAAAGCATGAGTCATTTTTTTTCTGGCTGAGTTAATTTTTTCTTTATCTCCACCAGAAACAATCCAGTCAAAAGCTCCCCATAAAAAATAGGCAATAACTCCTAAAGCTGAAAAAGAAAAAATCAGAATTATGGCATTTTTGACCAAAACGCCAATAATATTGTCAGCTGTCCCGTCAATTTGGACACCATAACCTGTCGGTTGGTTTATTCTAAAGGTGCTTCCTGCATTATTTTGTTTAGAGTTTGTTTGCGCCCAGGCAGATACCGGGAATATAAATAATGACAGAGCTAAAAAAATGGTTATTATTTTCATCATCCTAGTTGTTTGCTCCAAATCGGGGAAGTGTCAGATCTCCCAATATATTCACTGATGTGAGTTGGCTGATGATACCCATAATTGCGAAAGTAAGTGAGAGTAAAAGTAAACCGATTATGGCAGTAGTCATCTTTTTCCTCGCATTTCCAACTTTTTCTTTATCACCTCCAGACATAATCCAGTCAAAGGCTCCCCATAAAAAATACAAAACTACTGCCACCCCGGAGAAAGAAAAAATTAATGTGATTACGTTGCTGATCATTGAGCCAACTCCTTGGCTGGCTGCCTGAGAGTTTGTTACAGGTTGGGTTATTGTATTTGGAACAGTTATATCAAAAGCTTGGGCTGAAAGTGGATTAAATATAAGAAGAGCTAATAAAAAGGGTAAAATAATCTTTTTTTGTTTCATTGGACATTACCCCCTGTCGGACGTTGCGGATTACCAATGGTTGCAGCTTCCCCAAGAAAGGGGATTTTAAGTCCTTGAAATGGATTTATCCCAAACATCACACCAATCACACTTATAAAGAAGAAACTAAGCGACAAAATGATAAAGCCCGTGATAGCTGCAGTGATCTTTTTTCTAGCAGCACTCACTTTGTCTTTGTCACCCCCAGAAATAATCCAGTCAACAGATCCCCACATAAAGACGAGTACTAAAGCAACACTGGCAAAAGTAAAAACAAAGGTGATTATATTTCGAATCACTGTGGATAAGAGAGTGTCAGCATCGTTTTTTCCTACCTGAATTCCTCCACCAGTAGTAGGTTGTTTGATTCCAATCTGGGCGGCCGAATGGACAGGCAAAGCCAGCTGGGCAAAAATGGTCAGAGTCAAAACAATTAGTATCAATAATTTCATATTAGCTAATAATAAATGTTAATCCTGTCAGCCTCTCAACAATCCGAAGTAAAACAAAGACCAGTGATAATATTATGACTCCAATAATAGCCCAAGTGATTTTTTGCCGTGCTTTTCCAATTGCGTCCTTTTCGCCAAAAGAGATAATAAAATCTACCGCACCCCAAACCACCATAATTACAAATACTATCCCAGCAAATACAAAAAAAAGACTCACTACAGTACTTAAGAGGGTATTGACTCCAGTAGCCCCTGTTGGGTCACCAGCATTCATTTTATTAACAACATCGGGAGGGGTGATTTTTCCTAAATCTCCAACCGTTTGTGCAAGTTTCATATTCAAAAGTTAAATATATCTAGCGGGCCCAGTCCAAGCGCATTGGGCAGATACTTGATGATTACAAATGAACCGATCAAAAGTAATAAACCTATCATAGCATGAATCATCTTATCTCTGGCAGCAGCAATGATATTTTTATCACCATGCGAGTAAATCATTTCTATAGCTGCATAAAAAAAGAAAAATGAAACCAGCATCCCTGCCAGCCAAAAAGCAGGATCTACGATATAACTAATCAACTCTCCCAAACTTTTTATTTTACCGAATGCATAAATAGAACTAAGCTCCACGGCCTGAACAGGCATTGGGAAAATTACTACAGCCAACATTAAAATAATTAAAAATATATACTTCATCTGCGCTCAACAAGGCTTTCCCGGCTCACAGTTTGGACCTTGTATACCCTCCAGGCTAGGTGCTGTGGTTGTGCTATAAAAGACATCAATAAATGGAAAAATAGTACGTGCCCACATGGATATCAGAAACATCGCAACCAAAATAACAAAACCAATTAGTGCCCATTTCATCTTCTCTCTTGCCTGAAAGATACTTTCTTTTTTACCTTCACCCAGTATGTATTCAAATGCTCCCCAGACAAACCAGATAAAAACTAGAAATATCGCTATATAAAAAGTCAGATTTAAAAAACCACTAATTAATGCTCCAAGAGTATCGGATTGAATGGCATTTCCATTTCCGATCTGCAGTCCAGTTTCTGGCACTTTTCCATATTGGGGGAGATTAAGGGCAAGTTGTCGCATACAATATCTAGCTTAAGACTCTTACCAGTCAAAGTAAAGTTTTAACTAAATCCAGGTAAACCAAGAATATCAACGCCGATGATCTGCATTAACAAAACTGAAAAAATCACAAAAAGCAGTCCTATCACCGCGGATACAAACTGATCACGACCTTTTTTAACAGATTCTGCATTCCCAGCAGAAGTAACCATTTGAAAAGAACCAAAAATCATCATTAATAGTGCTATACCACCAGATAAACCGACCACATATTTCATTAAACCTGCAATCAAAGGATTTGCATCGATCGGAATACAGCCCAAAGCTGTTTTAATCTCTCTCTCTTTACAACCATATTGGGTACCTATCTGACCAGCAGGTCTTGTTTTAGCCACACATTCTCCTTTAGAACAAACGCAGCTATCGGGGGTGGGACAAATTGTGGTGCCAGATTGCTTGGCACAATATGCTACTTTATCAGCCCCGCATTTTTCATTTTTAGGACCCCGAGTGACAGGATCACATGCTTTTTTTGATTCCTCAGGCGCAGTCGGGGTAAAACTTAGGGTGACACAGTTTTTATCTGCGACCCTTCGCATATTATATTCTAACTGATCGATACAAAAACGAGTTTCGCCTGGACCACTGGTTTTTATTCGTGAATTTGGTTCATCTGGATTTGGAATAGTAAAATAAATTGCTCCTTCATCACCAGCATTCAGAGTCCCGGAGCTATCTCCAGATTCCCAATTGTAAAATTTACCTGGGACTGTGTTTTGAACATATATTAAAATTGGTTCGGCTGATCCATACTGAAAAGTACATTGCTGCTTTTCAATATTAATTGTCGGAAGATTGGTTAAATCGATTGAGGGAGAACTAGTCCCACTGGGATTTGTAAGAACGGATTTATTGTTAGCAGTTACTTGAAAAGAGGCTCTTAAGAGGGTATTTTCTGGTTTTTTAGCTGTACAATTTCGATTGACAGAATTGGTGGCCAAACAGACTTTAATAATCCATGTGTCATCTTTGGGTATAGTTCGACTATTAAAATTAAATTCTGCTGAGATGATTTTTTTAGGATCCGAGCTATCTGGTTTTATCTTATTTTTGACTATTCCCTGCTCAGCATAGAGGGAATCACCAAAAAGATTTATAGTGTCATCGGTCGATTTGGGAGCAGCAATTATGGTGTATTCTGCTTCGGCACCAAAACAATCTTGGGCTGTAGAGATTGTTATTTTTCCCGAATAATCGCCTGCAATAGTACTTGCCGGTTCTAAAAAAACCTGTCCACAATCAGCAGCAAAAGCTGGAGCAGGATGAAACAAGTAAAAAATACTAACTATAAAAAGAAAAATAATTTGTAACACTCTTTCAGATTAGCGCAAATGCAGTGGTGGTTCAAGGAAGTAAGAAGTACAGAAGGGATAAAGGCACAAGCAAAAAGTAAAAAACAAATTCCTATTTCAGATTTAATCTTATCTCTTCTGTACTACTGTACTTATCACTTAATACTACTAGAATTTTCCAAAACACTATTGCATAATGTATTAAGAGCTTTTAGGTTATAGCTTCCGGCTTCTAGTACGGTCAATCTTACTAAAAGCTAACAGCTCGGAGCTAAAAGCTGTTTACTGCCTATGTCCATACTGACCCAACTGTTTCAGCATACTGACCCTACTGCGCCAAACGGCTCCGACGGGCAAGGAAATCAGCCTCCGGCTGATCCTAATGCTCAACCATCACAAAATCAGCCAGCTGATCAAAATTCTGCAGGTAGCCAAACAAATCCTTCCGCTGACCAGACAAATTCTAACTCCGGAATGCCTCAGGCAGCAGATATGGGATCGGCTATTAGTCAGGCCAAACAGGACTCTTCTGTAGTCAGCTCTTCAGTTGATCCGGTCAAAGAACAGGAAAAAGCCGCCCTGTCTCATATGGATCCTCGGGCTTCACAGGTCCTGGTACACGCCTATGAAGAAACTAAAAAAATCAAACAATCTTTTATTGAGCCTGAACAGCTCTTTCTAGCTTTAATCTCAGATCGGGATATTTTTAAACTGCTGCAGGACTTTAAAGTTGATGTTGCCAAACT
Source organism: uncultured Gammaproteobacteria bacterium (assembly GCA_964636275.1). Taxonomy (GTDB): domain Bacteria; phylum Patescibacteriota; class Microgenomatia; order Daviesbacterales; family UBA10151; genus CAZWRN01. Next base: position 19,178 of record CAZWRN010000001.1, on the reverse strand, counting down.
ATCACGAGACGTCCAGGCACAGGAAAAGCAAGGGACTTTTGCGGGGGAGCCGACACTAGGTGAACAGACCAAGCAGATCCTGGAAGAAGCATTTACCAACGCCAAAAAAAGAGAAGTGCAGTATCTGAGCCCGGAGGATATTTTATTAGTATTTTTCTCCAAACAAACCGCTATCACTGAACCTTTGAAAAAAGAGGGGGTTGAGAAAGCCAAGATTGAAGAAAAGCTTTCCAAATCAACTGAATTTAAAACCGGTAAAAAATCAGTCATTGAAGAATATGGTGTTGATCTGACCGAAAAAGCCCGCAAAGGTCTGCTGGATCCAGTTACCGGACGCGATAAAGAGGTCGAGCGGATGGTGCATATCCTGCTGAGGCGAACAAAAAATAACCCCGTTATTATTGGTGAGGCTGGTGTAGGTAAAACAGCTTTGGTGGAAGGTCTGGCTCAGATGATGGCTGATGGGAAAGTCACCCCAGACTTGGCCCGGAAAAGGATCATTCAGCTGGATATCTCATCTTTGATCGCCGGAGCTTCACATCGGGGTGAGTTTGAAGAAAGGCTGCAAGGGGTTATTAAAGAAGTAATGGCCTCTCAGGGGCAAATTATCTTATTTATTGATGAGATCCACACTATTTTGGGTGCGGGATCAACCGATGGGGCGCTTGATGCATCCAATATCGTCAAACCATATTTGTCCCGAGGACAGATTCAGATCATAGGTGCCACCACAACCAGTGAATATCGCAAAAATTTTGAAAAAGACCGGGCATTTGAAAGACGTTTCCAGCCGATTATTTGTGACGAACCGACCGAAGAAGTCGCAGTCAAAATGATTGAGGTGCTAAAGCCAAAATATGAAAAATACCATGGAGTGGCGTATTCAGATGAGGCGATCAAAGCAGCTGTTCACCTTTCAAAACGGTATGTTGGAGAACGTTTTCTACCAGATAAAGCCATCGATCTGATGGATGAAGCCGCAGCTGAGGTCAAATTGGCCCATGCCGGAGGAGTGACTGTGGGGACCACAACACCCAATCCTGCCAACGATCCGACAGTAGGACCAGATCAGGCAGTAGAATCCTCAACATCTGATCCTAATAATCCAGCAGGTAATAATGTTTCTACAACAGGCCAAAGTCCTGAAAATGAACAAAGTGGCTCTCCGGTAAGCACTGATCAGGCCTACAAGAAGACTGAAGTTAAAACCAACCAGGCAGGTGTTCCTGTGGTGGAGCCGACTGATATTGAAAAAGTCGTTTCACGCTGGACAGGTATCCCCATCACCAAATTAACCGAGAAAGAATCAGAGAAACTGTTACATATGGAAGATATCATCCATAAAAGCTTTATCAACCATGAAAGAGCCGTCACCGCTGTAGCCGAAGCTATCCGACGAGGACGAATAGGACTCGCCTCAGCCTCAAGACCAATAGCCTCATTTATATTCCTGGGGCCGACCGGAACTGGTAAGACCGAGCTGGCTAAAGTGCTGGCTGAGATCATGTTTGGCAAAAAAGATGCCATGATCCGGCTGGATATGTCTGAATACATGGAAAAGCATGAAGTTGCCAAGCTGGTCGGTGCCCCTCCAGGGTATGTAGGTTATGAAGAGGGGGGACAGCTGACCGAAGCGGTCCGCAATAAACCGTATTCTATCGTCCTTTTGGACGAGATTGAAAAAGCCCATCCAGATGTTTTTAATATTTTGCTTCAGTTACTCGAAGATGGTCGGTTGACTGACAACAAAGGGAATACGATCTCATTTAAAAATACAGTTATTATTGCAACATCAAATATTGGTTCACAGCTGATCCAGCAGAAGCTGGCTGAGTTGAATGCTGTTCCTGGTTCAATTTCCGAGCTGGCTGCTCAAGCTACTCCAGGTGCTCCTGCTGCAACTCCCGCTCCAGAAGCTGCTTCAGCTGATCCAAACCCACCTCAACAAACCCCGGCTACCCCTCAAGTGAGTCCAAATACTCCAGCCCAAACGGTTGCACCGGTAGATTCAAACAGTCCTCAGCCGGCAGTCGCTGTAACTGTCCCCGGAGTCCCTGCTGCACCAACCCAGCCAGGCGTACCTGGACAGAATACAACACCTCCGGTAGTTGCTGCCCCAACCGGTGGTCCCGCCAACTCCATCGTAGCCGGAGCAGTAGCTGGCGAAGATGAAAACGATCCTGAAGTCCAAAAGAAGAATAAAGTTTTCAAAGAGTTGTCTTCAATAGTTATGGGGGAGCTGACCAAACATTTCCGACCTGAGCTGATCAACCGTTTTGATGAAGTAGTCATCTTTGAGCCTTTGTCACAGGACAATATGATGCAGATAGCCAGACTGGGTATTGATGCTACCAAAAAGATGCTGAAAGAGCAGGGGATCGATCTGCAGATCTCTGAAGCTGCTTTGAGACAGTTGGCTAAAGAGGGGTATGATCCGGCTTATGGAGCCCGACCTTTAAGAAGACTGATTCAAAGATCGATTGAAAACCCGATCGCAATATATTTGATTCAGCGATCAGCTGGCAAAGGGGATACTATTTTAATTGATTATGATAACAGTAAAGATGCTTTTACCTTTACCAAACAAGGAGGTCAAAATACCCAGACTGCTCCGGGGACACCGCCAGTTGACCCAACAGCTCCTGTCGATCCAAATAGTGCCACCGCCCAGCCAGCTGCATCGGTTACCGATCTGAATGCGTCTGTTCCCAACAATATACCTATTGATGAAGCCCCGCCGGTGGTAAATCCTACTCCGGTCGATCCTAATACCCCTCAGACACCACCTCCTGCTGGAGCCGGTGAGGCTAAAGCGCTGCCTGATTGGTTGGAAAATGTGACTGAAAATGCCCAGGGGACTGGACAAGCACCAGAAGAGATGGTCAATGCTGGTACCGGCGGAGACAATAGCCAAACAGCAGCAGCTGGAGGAACAACCTAGAAAGTCAAAAGGATAAATTATAAATTACAAAATAAGCTATTCAGTTTTATACTTTATATGCGGAGCATGAAAGCTTCGCTTATAATTTATACTTTATAATTTCATGAAAGAACTTGCTTTAAATATCCCTGGTGCTTCTGGACAACCCGCTCAAAAACTGGCCAGTCCCTCTGGAATCCCTTCAACTTTAGGGGGTGATTTTTCTACATCGGGTGCTGCTTTGTTTCAAACTGGAGTTTCCTGGCTACTTTATATCGCCACTGCATTGGCTATTTTTATGTTGATGTGGGGAGGCATTCAGTGGATTACCTCATCAGGTGATCCAGAAAAAGTTGCCTCAGCTAAAAAGAAACTAACCTTTGCCATAATGGGCTTGGTGATTGCCATTGGTGCCTTCTTTATAGTTAGAGTGATTGTGACTGTGCTAGGGGGGAGTGGTAATGACTTATTAAATCCCGCAACTATTTTTAATGCTACATCCTCTGCTACGCTTAGATAATTAATCAAGAAACAAGATCCAAGTATCCAAATAATTTTAAAATCTAAACTTTCAATTCTTAAACTGCTGGTTATTAATCTTTGAATAATTGATTATTGTTTGTATCTTGATGATTAACTCATTGTGAGCAGGTAAACGGATGATTTGGATCATTTTTCACCATTCCACCCCATTCAACAACGGTAAATCGGCTGTCCGCTTTCGGCTGTCCGCTTTCGGCTGAAAGCTGATGGCTGATGGCTGATAGCTCAGGGGTTTTTACTACTTTTGGTGAGTCTAGTCTTTCAAAGTAGATTCTGACTCGGTTGATATAGTCTGGTTTGGGGGTGATCTCTAGTCTTTCAATCTGATCGACATTGGCTGGATCAACTACTCCCACAAAGTAGTACGGTGAATATGGTAAGGCTTTCTTCCAGTATTCAATAAAATCTTTAGTCTGAACAGCATTTAATCCCAACTTTGGCAGGACATCATTAAAATGTTTTTCCAGAGGCGCAAACCAGTCTGACGACTGAGTACTGATGACTGACGACTGCACTACCCAGCCTTTAGTTGGCTTTTCAATAGACTGATCGTATATTTTAGATTCATAATAAAGATAGGGGAAAGGTTTGTAGTAAATCGTAAATCTTGAATCGTAAATCTTTCCATCCGGATATGCATCGACTGTCCAGCCGTCTTTCAAATCGTAGATGGGATCAGTATAGGTTAAAAATCCAGTGGGTGACACTTTAACGTTAACTAACTGTTTCTGGGGGGGATAAAGATAGATAGCTGGTTTACAGGTATCCACCCAGCCGTTGACAGCCGCAAACTGGGGTGAAGCAGAGTTACCCATTGTGCCATTTGAAAACAAAAAATAACTCATCTGCAACTGGGCATTGGATGTAGAATCCTGCTGCTGTGGGATATAGATTTGTTGAGCCGATCGGGAGGCTGGAGGGGTTGATGCCGAAAGTGAGTTGGAACAAAGGTCAAAAGCTGCCTGAGGGATATCTTCTCTTTCAGTATCCTTAAATACGTCGGTCAAATAATATCCACCGACATCAATTGGTTGTCCATTTTCCAAAATCAAACCAAAGGCCATACCATAGTCAATAAAATAGACCAGCCCCTGACTTTGATATGACCGATCGCCGCAATCTCTGGTCCGGCTGTAGGGGGAATCACCGTTTATTTTGACTTCACCTGAAATTTGTGGAAAATAAAGTTCATACTTTGTCGGATCCAGACTGGTATTGATTCCCGCATCCAATGCTTTTGTAGAGTGTTCACTCCCATCACTTTTAGTAAAAAATTCTTTATTCAAAGGCACTCTTTTACGAACCAATTTGTAAGTTGTAGTTTGAGTAAAATTGTTTCTAAAATCACCGCCTGATTTGTATGACCCGCCTGGGCCATTGGGACATTTGGTCGCCTCATCTCTGGGAGCTTGAAAGGTGATGATCTCATTAGCTTCAGGCTCGCGGCAAAAACCGGAATTGTCCTGGCTTGCTGCCCCGTCGGCGGTAGGACTAGAAAATCCATCGCATCTGTTTTGCACAGACAGCGATGGCCAGATACAACTTATTTCCTGGCTTGGTATAGTCATAACTGCCATAACTATAATAAAAATAGCTACAACCATGGTGACATATGGACCCATGCCATTTAGTTTAACAGAAAATTCTTGAGGATATGCGTTAAACTAGATGGAGATTCTAAATCCTAAATTCAAAATTCGAAACAAGCACCAAAATATGAAATTCAAAACCGTTTTGAATTTTGTGCTTTGAATTTGGGATTTATCTAGAATTTCGTGCTTCGAATTTCGAATTTATCCTAGTGGGTATTGACAGAGGGGACAGCTATATGGTGTCATATTGTTAATGCTCAAAAAGTTTTTAACAACTTCATCTGCTGTTGGTGCTTACCTGTATAGTGCTACTCTCACGCTGGCTGTTTCCAATTCTACCTACAGTCCGCCTCCAGGTACATTAAACCCTGATATTGATCCAACTAAAATCCCGCAGCTGGGTTTTAGTCTATTACTTTATATTGCTGGAGCTCTCGCTATTGGTTATCTGATGTATGGTGGTATCAAATGGATCACTTCACGGGGTGATAAAGTAGCTGTAGAATCTGCCAGAAGACATATCGTCGCCGCAGTAATTGGTTTAGTTGTTGTGATTTCGGCATTCTTCATCTTACAAGTAGTCTTTAGAATCCTTGGTGTTCAGAATCCATTAAACAATGGCCTGCCTACCTTAGATCCAAATGCTCCATAAAAATTAAATTCTAAATCCGAAATCCTAAATTCTAAACAAATTCGAATATGAAAAAATTTTAAATTCAAAACTGTTTTGGATTTAATGCTTTGAATTTCGGATTTTATCTCGAAATTAGTGCTTCGGATTTCGGATTTTTATCCTTTAATCTACTTTATTATTATGGTACTGTGAATATATGGTACCTTTCAAAAGGGGAGCTTTGACTACCCGCATTAGCTATCTGCCTGCCACTGTGACAACAATTGGTACAGGGTCTGCCGGTGTTGCCTCTTTACCGACAGATAGCGAATGTTCAAGCCAGATTATTGGAAATATCGGCTGTCTGCCTTACTTTTTACGCAATGTAGTGAGTGCCGGACTACTTTTGGCTGCGCTGGTAGCAGTGGTATTGATTATAATCTCAGGAATCAGGCTTCTTACATCTGGGGGAGATCCTATTAAAGTTGCCAGTGCCAAAAGGTCACTGACCTTTACCTTTGTTGGGCTTGTAATAGTCCTTCTGGCGTTTGTCATCATCAACCTGATATCCAGAGTGACAGGAGCCAAGATATAAAATGAGTATAAATTCTAATATCGAATTTCTAATTTCTAAACAAATTCAAAAATCCAAGGTTAAAACTTTCGGATTTTTTATTTGAAGATTATTTAGGAATTAGAAATTAGGACTTAGAAATTTAAAAATATGTGCGGACCAGATCAAGCGATTATTACTGATTTAGGAGCTATTCCTTGTTCACCAACGGGGTTTGCTCAAACTGTTTATACCATCGGACTGATGTTTATTGGGGCCGTGGCGTTGCTTTTTATTGTCTACGGCGGCTATCTGATCCTGACATCCCAGGGTAATCCTGATGCGGTCGCCAAAGGGAAAAGCTATATCACATACGCCATTATCGGTGTTGTTTTAGCTATTTCTGGGTATGCTGTATATCAGATTGTCATTTTAAATGTTTTGAAATTACCGGGATTCAGTTAAATCTATACTGAAAACAGGTACCACACTGCCCATGATAAAAAAAATTGTTGCAAACAGTTTAATATTTGCTCTGCTGATGGTTGTTCAGTCAGTCTTCTTAACTCCGCTAGCGTATGCAGGAAGCGCCCCAACTACTACCACCACCTTTCAGTCATCATTTCCTACCTGTGAGCCAGATCTAACAAATGCTAAGCCGTTAGACGAGGCCAGCCTATCGGCACATGCCATCATGTGGTACAACGAGACCTCTGGTTGGCAGTGTGATGCCGAGGTGACGTTTACAGGAAAACTAGCCGCCAGATCAAGGGAAGTACTTAATTGGCTATTACAAAATTATGGCTGGTCAAATATCCAGTCTGGACAGACCACGCCTTTTGACAATTTATGGGTATTTATTCGAAATGTGGTCTTTGCTGTCCTACTACTTTTTGTTTTGGTTGCCGGCTTTTTGCTGATGATCACCAGAGGACGTTCACTGACAGTTAAGAGATTTTTAATCCGATTTATATTTATCGCTTTGCTGGTGTGGTTTTCTTTTTCGATGGTTAAAACAATTTATGATTTTACGGACATTATTCAAAGCTTTTTCATCAATGTGACAGATACCGAAGATCCCAATAAAACACGGGTTATTCAGACAGTCGATCTGCTTAATATTTCATTTGATTATGAAGATTTCTGGGGGTATCGCAAACCAGGTCTGCGTTTTGATGAATCCGCCATTACTTCATTAATTTTGATAAAAGTCACTGCCGCGACCTATTACACTATGTTTATTATTTTGATCGTCAGAAAGATCATCTTATGGTTCTTTATTTTAGTTTCACCGATCTTCCCACTGCTGCTATTTGTCAAGCCAATTCGTAACACCGCTAAAATCTGGATTGGTGAATTTTTCCGCTGGGTGTTGTACGCGCCGTTATTTATGATCTTTTTACGTGGGTTGGTAGAAATTTGGCGCTTTGGTCCAAGGGGAGAGACAGGTATCCCTTTATTTATGGATTTAACAAAGGCTTACTCCAATCCTGATCCGAAAATCTTAGAGTATCCGACTGCCATAAATATTTTGTTGGGAGGGCCAGGTAAATTCCCTCTGGCCGGAAATCAAAATATCAATTTTACCGAGACCTTTTTACTCTATTTAGTGGCACTAATCATGCTGTGGATGGTCATCATCATGCCATGGCTTTTGTTGAAAATATTTTTGGATATGTGTTGCAACCAGGGAGTAGGGCAGAGTGTGATGAGTCTGTTTAATAGACCAAATGCCCCATGGGGACCATTTATCAATCGTCCACCAGTTGGTCCTAATGGCCCGGTCAGTCCGCCACCAGGCGCTGCCGGTCTGGCTAAATCTCTGCCAATGACCAGGTTTAAACATACACCTGTGGCAGAGATGCAGCAAAATCTGATGATGGCTCAGCAAGAAGCCGAAAACCAGCAGTCAGCCATTCAGTCACAGACCTCATCAATAGCTGCCGGTATCAATCAGATGGCTCAGCAAGCCTCCACCGATGCCTATCAAAACTTTGGACAGCTGATCTCTAGTCAGCCTCTGAAGATCCCAAATCTAGAAACTGGTCAAGTTACAGCTGAACTCTTATCTGCGACGGATTTGTCTATCCCAACCATGCAGGATATCGCAAAATACGAAGCCGCCATGATGTCTAAAAATAAATCAGGCCAGACAAGTGCTGAAGTGAGTCGGATGAATGAAATGTTGGCCCGACTGGCTGGAACTAGTAAGCTAACCTCACCTGCTGAAAGCAGTCACTTTACTAGAGTCAGGGAACGGATTGTTCAGGAGTCTCACAAAGGTAATGCTGTAGCCAAATCGATGGCTTCAGCTGTAGCTCCGGCTGGGTCTGTTCCAATCCCAGAAAATAATGATGTTCAGCAGGTCAACCTAGATGATTATGAGGAAGTTAAAAAGACCTGGGAAGAAAATTATCGCAATCTTGAGGCTCCTGAGGGACCGGGCGGCCAACCTCAAACTCGTTCACAATGGCTGAAAGCTGAAGTAGCCCAGATCCCAACAATTATTGATATGCTGCTTTCAGGTGATCCTCAGATACAGCAGCAAGGGATGCAAAAAGTTTCACAGGTTTTGCCATTCTTACTACTGGGAGGATTTTCAAAAGCAGAGATCGTATCCTACCTTAAAGCCAAACTTGAGGCGGCCAAAACTGTTCTGACAGAAACATTGGCTACTGAAAAGAAACAGGATGAAGCCGACACACTAGTCTCACGCAGTCAAACTCAGCATGCTGAGGCTTCGATGCATATGTCTGCTGAAGTAGATCCCAATGCAGACAACAGTAAACCCTCTGGTGTCCCATCTGACGGCGGTCGTGAAGAAGAAGAGGAATCTCCCTTAAATAACCCGATTATCGCCAATTTGGCCGGACAATCTGTCTCCTCAGGGAGCCGTTTGATAGCCGATTCAGGTAATCAAACAATCGCGTCATTACTTTCATCTGCTAAATTGTCAGTCCCCACATTAAAAGAGATCGCCAAGTACGAAGCCGCAATTATCAGCAACAACCAAGATGATAGTATGAAGCGGGAAGCCGAACAAATTGAACAGCAGATTAAAAATCTGACAACTACAGACAGTCCAGCCAGACAACAGATCGTAGCGGAAGCCGCAAAAGGAACCCCTTTAGCTATCTCAGTTTCCTCCGCTGCACATCCAGTTCCCGGGTCAGTTTTGCTCCCAGAGCTCAATAAAGTCCAACAGGTAAATGTTGATGATTATCAAGATGTTCAAAACACCTGGGTAGAAAACTACCGCCAGGTCGAAGTTCCTAAAGATATAAATGGTCAACCTCAAAGCAGGGGACAATGGCTCAAACAAGAGGTTGCTCAAATTCCAACCATTATTGATATGCTGCTTTCGGGTGATCCTCAGGTAGTTCAGCAAGGGATGGAAAAAGTTTCAAAAGTATTGCCCTTCTTGCTTTTGGGTGGTTTTTCTAAAACTGAGATTATTTCATATTTGAAAGCCAAGCTGGAGGCTGCCAAAAGGGTACTTAATGAAGTTTTACAGGTAGAACAAAAGCAGACTGATGAAGAGAGTAAGATATCTGTCCAGGCCACGGTACCAGCTGATAACAAATTGGCTGCTGAAATGCCCACCCCAGTCGGCGACAGTAAAGATAACTTAAGTTAGTATGATAAAATTGTGAGACCTCTGAGCCTACTTATGGATAAAATACAAAACTTGTTTAAGGTAAATGGTAAATGGTTTATAGTCGGTTTAGTATCGCTTTTAGTCTTGCTAGCTTCTATATACTATATACCACCTACTATTTATGCCGATGAGATCGAAGATCTTCAGAAACAGATAGATGAGCTAAATAAAGCCAAGCAACAGTCGGTTGATGCCACCAAGCCACTCGAAGGCCAGCTGACAACTCTCAAGACACAACTAACACAGATTCAAAATAGCTTAAATTTTTTAGCTCAAAAGATTAAACAAAAAGAGATAGATTTGGATATCAGAGCTCAAAAAATAGCCGAGCAGCAGATCCTTTTGGAGACCAGAGTCCGTTCTTATTACATTCGTTCATTTTTGGCTTCGCCCATCACAGTCATCTTCTCGTCTCAGGACGCAAGCGCTATTTTTAGAGAGTTGTCATATAGGACAGCAGCCACCAAGGAAGATCAAAGGGTGATTGGTGATATCACAACGGAGATTACCAACCTAGTGGTTCAAAAAGAAAAACTGGAGCAAGATAAAAAAACTATGGCCTCTTTACAGGCCCAGGTCGATCAATCGGCCACTTTTGTCGCCGGAGAAGTCAAAAAAGCTAAAGACTACCAAGCCGAACTCTCAGGTAAAATCGCTGAACTAAATGCCAAGCAACAAGCCATTATAGCCGCTAAGTCGGGAAATTTTGTTACCTCTGTGGGAGATGTTCCTTTATCGGATGATCCAAATTCACGGCCCACTTTTGATCCCGGTTTTCGGCCAGCATTTGCCGCTTTTTCTTTTGGTGCCTATACCCACCGCAACGGTATGAGTCAGTACGGGGCTAAAGGTCGGGCAGACGCGGGTCAAAACGCAGAAGATATTTTAAAGGCTTATTATCCCCAGTCCAGTCTAAACAAAGGCTACAGTGTTCCGGCTACTATTAATGTAGACGGGCATGGTTCAAAAAACTTTGAGGAAGAGTATTTGATGGGTATATACGAAATGCCAGCTTCCTTCCCGATGGAAGCTCTCAAAGCTCAGGCAGTGGCAGCACGGACTTACGCAGTGAGAAGGGGAGGATCAATCTGTGCCACCGAATCATGCCAGGTATTCAAACCCGCTCCCGGCAGAAATGATCGTTGGACTGAGGCCGTGAGAGCTACTAAAGGTTGGGTTCTGGAAGGCGGACCAAACGCACAGTATTCCTCCACAACCGGTGGATATGGTAATAATTCCGGATGGGATACCAAATGCGGTTCAAAAGATTGTTGGACAGCTGACGCTTATGAAAAGATGGCCAATTCACCTTGGTTTTATAAAGGTTGGTATAAAGATCGCAACGGTTCCAGCTGTGGTAAAAGTCATCCCTGGCTAAACAACGAACAAATGTCGGATATTTTAAACTCCTACATCGTTTATAAATCAGGGGATAGCCAAGACAGAATTTCGCCGGTGGATACCTCTTGCTGGCCTGGCAACCCGTTTACTTATGATGAAATGAGAAGTAAAGCCAATGAAAAAGGTGGCGCGGTGACGACAGTCACTACAGCTTCCGTTGTTTATTCAAACAACGGAAATACCGCAGAGGTCCGCTTTGCCACCAACAAAGGAACTATAACTATTCCAGGTGCAGATTTTAAAACCATCTTCAATCTGCGGGCACCAGGCTATATTTCAATCAAATCTCCTTTGTACAATATTGAAACAAAGTAGCCACCATTTGATTCTCGTCTACTAACTACAACCTACTTACTACTAACTATATTATGCTATGATCAGCTCATGAAATTCCTTTTCTTTCCGGCTCTTTTTGAAAGACCAACTCAAATCAGCTTTGCCGAGCAGGAGGCAAATGAAAAGTTAATACTTTTTTTGAGACAACATCCAATTGTTAACTTCCCTTGGATTGTCGGAAGTTTGGCTGCACTGATCGCCCCAGTAATATTTATTCAACTCGATGTTACATTCAGACTTGGCTTTTTTACCAATATTCCAAATGATTTATTTATCGGAGCAGTTATAGTCTACTATTTACTGATTTTAGGATATGTAGTAGAGCAGTTTGTTCACTGGTATTTTAATATTTATATCGTTACCAACCAACACATAGTAGATGTGGATTTCGACTCACTTTTATATCGTAAAATCACTGAAATCAATTTAACAGATATTGAATCTGTCAAAAGTAAAATATCAGGAGTTTTCGGATCGTTGTTTAACTACGGAGATGTCAATATTGAGACAGCAGCTACTCACCAGGCCGTTGATTTTATCCAGGTACCGAGGCCCGACTTTGTAGCAGATACGATTCAAGACCTGATCGATTCAGCCAAAAAAGAGGAGGATAATCCATGATTCCGGATAATACTTCACTGCTCAATTTACTTTTTACCAACTTTGCGCCGTTTTTCAAAATTGGTTTTATCGTTTTTGCTGTACTGCATTTTATTTTTACATTAATAGTTATGCGTCAGATCAATCTGATGACCACAACCATTATCACTGAGGGAGGGCCTTTACTAAGGGCTTTATCAATAGGTTATAGTATTTTGGCATTAATTGTATTGATTTATTTTATTGCCTTTTTCTAAAGTAGTATTATGGTTAACTACTCCAAAGCTATCGGCGGCAATACCGACTTTTTATCATCGCAGGCTTTTTTGTTTCCCAAAGTCATTCCACATGATCAGACTGATCATGTTTTTTTGGGTGTTATTATCTCCGGTGCGGGAGATGATTGTTTTACCAGGATACGTCAGGCATCTCCTTTTATTGAGGAGCATTTTTTTGGCTTGGAAGGTTCAGTCCCCAGCCGATTGACCCAGCTTCTACCACAGCTGAAAGAACATCTTATGGGAGTTCAAAATCTTCAGATTTTGTTGGTTGCCTGGAAGGATAATGTATTATATTTACTTTCCAGTGGTACTCATCAGGCGTATATCCAGCGCAAAGAAAAGAGACTCAACCTGACTGAGCACTCTCCCTTTGAAGAGATAGTTTCTGGGCATCTAAAACCAAACGACAAAATATTATTGATCTCAGGCCGGACAGATATGCAGCAAGTCAATTGGAATGAGGACCAGATCGGCCATTTGCTATCCTCCAGCACTGAAGAGTTGGAAGAGGATACCAATGTACTTCTTTCGCAGTCTGGTCAGCCAGAACCGATCGCAGTGATATTGGTAGAAAACAGAGATCCCGAAATCGCCTCCAAAGACGCATCCAAAAATAATGATTCAGAAGCGCCAGCTGCGAAAAGTTTCTTCCCACCGAGGCCATCTTTAAAAATGCCCTCGCTTAAACCGCTAGTCAGGATCTTAAAACCCCGTTCCAAACGTAGTTTTATTGGAATGCTGGTGATCTTACTGATCATTTCTGGTAGCGTTTTTGGATTTTATCGATATCTTCAAAATAAAGCGGCTGCAAATCGGATTATCACTCAGGATATCAATTATGCCAAATCAAAATTTGCCGAAGCGCAGTCTTTGAAAGATAGTGAACCGGATAAAGCTCAACAAAGTCTCAGTGACGCTAGAGTCACTATCACCGGAGTGCTGTCTCGCAGTCCTGGCAATCAGGAAGCTGAAAAAATCAAACAAGAGATCGAAAATGGACGAGAGTTTATTATGCGGATTTATCCGATCACCGATTGGCCGGTCTTTTTATCTCTTGATCTGATCAAATCAGACTTTAAACCAACCCGAATGTCTTATTCAGTGTCAAAGGTGCTGATGATGGATGATAAAACCAAAACCTTAGTAGAAGTAGACTTAAAGAAAAAAACCAACAATATCTTAGCGGGTAGTACCCAACTAGGATCGGGGAGAGCCTATTCACTCAATGGAGACAACGCCTTTGTTTACTCTGAAGATAAAGGTGTTTTGGCAATCGATACTCAAAACCAAAAGATCACGACTGTCGCCCAGCCAGACCCCGAATGGGGATATATCAAAGATATCGTCGGCTTTGCCGGAAATGTCTATTTACTCGATACTGTCAAAGGCCAGATCTGGAAATATGTTCCTACAACAACTGGTTATTCACAAAAGTTTACTTATCTGGCAGATGATGCACAGATAAATTTTGGCGGGGCAATTCAGATGAAAATAGATTATTCTGTCTGGGTTTTAAAAGAAGGACCAGAGATCTTGCGTCTGACCGGAGGTGTTCAGGATAGTTTTTCAGTCGGTGGACTAGATGAAAATATTAAGCCTTTAAAAAGCCTCTTTGCTGATGAAGATGGGGATGAGCTGTATTTACTGGACTCAGAAAATTCTCGGGTGGTGGTTTTAACTAAAAATGGTCAGTATTTGAAGCAATACACTGGTGAAAAATTTTCCACAGCTGATGACTTAGTGGTGGACAATGAAAATAAAAAAATGTATCTGCTGGAAGGAAATAAGATTTATCAGCTTGAATTAAAATAGTGAATATGGCATAAACAGCATATGCCAAATGCCGATATGAGAGATTTTGCAAAAGATATTACGTTCTCAATTACACCAACCCAGCTAAATCGTCCCTTTTCGTATTCAAGAGAGCAACAGCAACTGGCAACATTTGGTGAGTTTGTAACATCTCGTTTCCCTCGAGCAGCTCTAGAATTAGGGCTTGTCGTGACCAGACCTCAAGAGCAACTTCCACTGGCAGAAGAGTTAACACCTGAAGAGATAAAAGAAGTCTCATTAGCCCGACAATTTTCGGCTTCTCAGTCAGCGGTTGAAGTAGTTTTTGGAGGCCCACGTTATGATGCAAAGCAAAGAATGAGAGAGATAGCTGAAGGAACACCTTTTGGCCAGGAATTGACTCAAAGAACTAAAACCATGTTACTGGTATATCAGGATGCTTGTGCTGATGTACGTATAGAAAAAGCCCCGGATCCAATCGATTGAAAGAAGATTTATCAATAAAACATATGAGATTGCCAGACCATGTTTTTCAGACTACATACGAAATATCACCAACAGGACTTAGCGTTCCTGCTTCCTATTCTCGGCTAGAAAAAAGGGTAGCCTCCTTTAGAGAGTTGTTGGTATCTCGTTTTTCAGAAAATGCCATAATATTGGGTTTGACAGATCCCCAATCAGACCCACCATTACCCCGAGTAAGCGAATTATCATTAGAGGAGTTACAGGCTATTACATTGGCCACATACACACATTCAAGAAGAGGTTATGCTGATAACGGTCATTCCATAAAATATTTGAGAGATCATGTTACTCGAGCAACCTCAGACGGTCATACATTTATGAACATGCGAAGACGAGTTATGGAGCATCACGAGCAAATTGCAGAACGCGGACTTTGGCGATTAATTCCCGACCCTCGATCTTAGTTTGATTTAATCTGGCATCCACACCATATAGCCTAAATTACTAACTTAACTTCTCCAATTTTCTAGCTTCAACTCTGATATAATCTAGGCATGAAGATCCAAAACCGTAAAGCTTATTTTAATTACAACATTCTTGAAACCATGGAGGTGGGGATAGTGTTGTCGGGTTCTGAGGTGAAATCGATTCGCGATGGCAGAGCTGACTTTTCCGATTCATTTGCCAGGATTCAGGGTGGAGAAGTATTTCTCAAAAATATGTTTATTCCTCCCTACAAAGGCGGAGTACCGGAAGGATATAATCCCAAACGTGATCGTAAACTTTTGTTACACCGCAAGCAAATCGAAGAGCTTATAATGAAAACTTCTAAATCATCGATGACGTTAGTTCCTGTAAGTATTTATCAGACCAGAAATATGTTCAAAATCGAATTGGGGCTAGCCCAATCAAAGAAACAGTTCGACAAACGGCGAAGTATTAAAGCCCGGGATGAACAACGACGGATTGAACAGGAGATTAAATACTAACCCTAACGTCTATCCGGAGTATCTGGAAGCTGATATTTAAACCGTTTTCGCCCCTTTGGTGTGCGATCACCATCCCATATGGATTCAACTTCACCAGAACGAACCATCCTTCTTAAACCAGGCCAGAAATAATTCCAAGGTATCATTCTTTCGCCTTGGGTATAAATCTGGGCGATTTCTTGAGTTAAATCCCTAGTAGGAACTGGTCGTAACCCTCGATAATGTAAATTTTTCAAACTAGCTTCAATATAAGCCTGAGAAATCCTAATAAAGTCAGGGCTATACATATCTTGAATATATATCTACGTTTTGTACATTACAACCTATCAAAATTTCTTACCGGCCTCATGCTTTGATCTTAACCATTTCTTGATCCGTTTTAGTTTAATAAGAAAGATACAAGATACAAATTCCAAGATACAAACCAATTTGGAGTAACTTGAAGATTGTTTCTTGATTAATTAATTCGTAAAGGAGGTGAGATACAAATGGCAGACACATCAAATCGCGGTTTGGGTTCAGATAAAATGGATGACCAGACCAAACATGACATCCAGAGTGAAGGCGGACAAGCAAGTCACAATGGAGGAAATTCCGGTATGAAAGGCGGTCAGGCTACCCAGCAAGGTAGTGAACAAAGTGGTCGGGATAATTCCGGTCAGTTTGAAGAAGGATCACAAGAAGCCAGCGAAGCTGGCAAAATGGGAGGGAGTAATAGTTAAGATATTGCTCTTTCCCCACAAGCCTCAAGGTAAACAGCCCAATGCTGATTATCTTGGGGCATTAGCTTACCTAATTGCTGCAGATCTAAAAAACCGTTGAACTCCTTTTCCAATCTCTCTAAGACGTTGTGAAAGGGAAGGTTGGATATTTTCAGCTAAATCCAGTTGTTGAAAACTTCTTCCATCATAAGTGACATACAATTCTCTCCCTGATTTGATTATTCTGCGAAGCTCCCCATCAGTTGCAATAGCCCCTCTCAAAGCTCTATTCATTGATGTGCCACGCTCGCGAGCGATTGTACTCAATGAGTCAATATCAGAAACATGTAAATCTACTGAATATGGCTCAATCGGCATTTGATCGGGTGAAGACATAAGTAAGAGTATTTTATCCTAATTCTGCAAAAAATCAATAACATTTTTTTGCTTTTTAGCCTCAAATGTGGTATTATATACATCTTGGGGACGTATAGATTCGACGGACCAGCTCTTTAAAAATTGCAAGCCGAGTAGGAAACCTTAACCTCGTAAACTATGGTTTCAAAATCTAAACGGCAAGTCTAAACTTGTTCGTGACGCAGAAGCTTTGGCTTCCAAAGTTATGGGTGGACTCAATCCATTCGTAACCCCAAACTACGCAGTAGCGTAAGCGTTGCTTTAGAAATCTTCTCTTCCTGATGGAAGTTCTAAGGCCCACCCAGTCAGGATGCAATCATTTCGCTGTTGGTTGATGTGAAATGATTAAAGACTATTCAATCAGATAAAGGTTTTCCAGCCGGTATGGTTACAACCTTTATCTAAACATATGCCGGATAAGCTTGTAGACGTTTTTATTGAATTGTTTCAGACGCCGGGTCACACTCGGCCGTCTCCACCAAAGTAGCCTTAGGTAAACTCTGCCTAGGGCTTTTTTTGTGCAAAAATATGCTATTTAATGCTTTGTTAGACCTCATTTTTCCTAAATACTGTGTTGGTTGTCAGAAAGAGGGGAGTTATTTGTGCCTGAAATGCAGCGAGCAGATCCCTCAAAAAGACCTCATCTGTCCTCAATGCAAAAGGCCAGCTTTTGGAGGGGAAACCCACTCCTATTGTCAGTCCGACTATGGACTCGATGGCTTGTGGAGTTTGGGTGCCTTTGAAGGAGTACTTCGAACCTCGATCCAAAAACTAAAATATAAATGGATTACAGAGCAGGCGGATATTCTTATGGATCAAATGATCCGGCATCTGTCAGATACATTTCCACTTTTCCTAGAAGAGATCAGACAAGATAGAGGGGAAGGTTGGATTGTAGTGCCTGTCCCTTTACACTGGAAAAGACAAAATTGGCGGGGATTCAATCAATCAGCTCTTATTGGAAAAAAGTTAGCAGCCGCTTTGCAGATCCCCTATGTCGAAGTTCTAAAAAGAACTAAAAATACCACCTCGCAGACTCACTTTGACGCCGAACAAAGACACCAAAACATCCATAAAGCTTTTTCACTACAACCTACAAACTACCACCTACAACCTAATATTTTACTGATCGACGACGTCTGGACCACCGGATCGACTCTGCAGGAATGCTGCCTGGTATTAAAAAAAGCCGGTGTCCAAAAAGTCTGGGCTATTACAATAGCCAGATAATTAAAAATGGGGGATCATCGGTAAAGCACTACCAGGCAGATTTCTTCGATTTTTGTTAACAAACTGAAGATACTCCTCTCCATAACCCTGTCTATCAGCGGCCACATAATCAGTTTGTCTTGTACACCATTCATTAAGACCAGGAGCAAAAAGTCGTTCATCAAATCCGTACTTTTGAAGTGTTTCTTCCAATCGGTAACGGGCGGAAAATCTCTCTGTAGCTAAATAAATACTAGTAAGTGCATTGATACTATAAAAACCTGAGGTAACAATAAAGTCGGAATAAGTATATGCTAGAACAACATTTATTAAAAAAACAGTTTCAGCAAAAGGTGCTGTTCGGTAAAAATCCACAGCATTTCTAAACAATGAACGATTTTCCATGGCAAAGATTATAGGATAAAAATGGCTAGTTTGCAAAGAACTAACTCATTAATGAGAGGATAGCGGCAGCGGATTCATAGCATAAAAATGCGGCCCCCGCCTGAATAGCAATCTTTTGACCCATCCATTGTTTTGGCGTATTACTAAAAAAGACTGAGCTTGCTTGAGCGGGGACTACAAAGCCTCCCCAGAAAAAGGCTGCCATTGCATAGGGATTCCATTCAGGCAGATTGGTAATAAAGATTGCCAGAACAATAGTGGTGATGACGGTGACTAAAAGTTGAAGGCCATAAAATGGCCCCATCTCTTTCATCATCTTTTGTTGGGTCTCTTTTGACAGCTTATCAAAGCCATGAATCTGACCCCAGATCTTGCCAAAAAGTGGTCCATACCAGATAAACCCAACCGCAAATTGAGCCGCTACTGCCAGGAAAATTGCTAAAAAGTTGAGGGCCATATCTAGATGTTAGTTCTTAGAATAAATAAAAACAAGTATTAATTAGAGAAAAGAGAAAACACTTGCTGTTTCTTGTGGAAATAATTCTTATTCGAGCGAAGGCGAGAATTACTTTTTGCAAACCAAAAAGAATGCTCTGCTTACATTAATTATTAGTACTTCTCCATGCGCTGAAATTCGCATTAAATACGCTTAGTCGAAGAAGAATATTATAAAGCGGAGGGGGAGGGATTTGAACCCTCGGAAC